>JBNMKM010000005.1:0-134230 GCA_050874345.1 Roseburia sp.
CATCGAGATGCAGCAGAAACTTGACCAGTTAAAAGGAAACTTTCCGGATACGGCGGGAACGCCGATGATCATGCAGCTTGACCCGGATATGCTTCCGGTGATGGTTGTTTCTGCGGATGTGGAAGGAATGAGCCAGACAGAGATATCTACGTATGTAGAAAACGAACTTGCACCGGCACTCGAAAGTGTTGAGGGAATCGCTTCCGTGTCCACGACAGGAGCCGTGGAGGAGAGTATCCAGGTGACGATGAACCAGGACAAGATAGATGCGCTAAACGAGCAGATTCTTGCCAAAATTGAGGAACAGTTTGCAGATGCGCAGGAGGAGTTAGACAATGCCTCCGCAGAAATCCAAAACGGTAAGGACCAGTTGAGCAATGGTCAGACGGAGCTTGAGAATCAGATTGGAACGGCGCAAAACGAACTTGTCAACGGCAAAATCGGGGCATTTGTCACGGAATCTGACTTAAATCAGAATCTTACACTGCTTCAGACGGCGGATAAGGCGTTAGGAGAGGTGATTCCTGTTTTGCAGAAGGTCTATGAGGACGGGACATCACTTCAAAAGCAGATTGCATCGGTACAGAAACAGATGGAAGAGTATGCGGCGGAAGCCGAGAAGCAGTTAGAGGAACTGCGGGATTCGATGGGAGAGATTACGCTGCCGGATATTACATTACCGGGAGATAGTACCGAGAGCACGGAGAGTGACATCAGTGCCAGCATTTCGACAATGTATGAACAACTGCAGAAGCAGTATGAGGAAGCACTTTCCGCTTACAGTGAGCAGATTGCAGCGTACCAGAAGCAGCTTGAAAATTTAAAGAGCCAGCTTGAAAAGCTGCTCGACGGAGCAAAAGACTATAATGATATTTTAAAACAGTTTGATTTGGAAGTCGTATCACTTGAGGACCTTCCGAAGATCATTTCCACACTGACGGAGAAACAGGCAGAGGCAAAAACGGCGATTGCGGAAATCGGCGTTGCACAGGGACAAATCAGTGAGGGAAAGACAACCTTAGACGATGCCTACGGAACATTAAACCGTTCGCAGATTGACGGTATTTTACAGATGAGCGAGGCGGCAGCAAAACTTGCAGATGCAGAGAATCAGGTGAGCCTTGGACAGCAGCAGCTTGACGCTTCCAAAGAGAGTGCTCTTTCTTCTGCAGATTTGAATACGATTCTGACGGCTGATATGTTAAAAAATATTTTGACTGCACAGAATTTTGCGATGCCGGCGGGTTATGTACAGGAGGGCGATACCCAGTACATGATTCGTGTCGGAGAAAAGGTCACGTCCTTAGACGACTTAAAGAATCTGGTACTTCTTGACATGGGACTTGACGGGATTGATGCCATACGGCTTTCGGATGTGGCGGATGTGGAACTTATCGACAATAGTGGAGAATCCTATGCGAAGGTCAACGGCAATCCGGCAGTCATGCTTTCCATTGAAAAACAGACCGGATATTCTACCGGAGAAGTGACCGACCGCGCACTGAAAAAATTCAAAACTCTGGAAAGCGAAAATGCAAATCTGCACCTTTCCGTTTTGATGAACCAGGGAATCTACATTGACATTATCGTGCAGTCTGTTCTGGAAAATATGATTATGGGAGCAGCGCTTGCCATCCTGATACTGCTCGTCTTTTTAAAGGATATCAAAGCGACAGTTGTAATTGCATGTTCCATTCCACTCAGTACGATATTTGCAATTGTTTTAATGTATTTTTCAAATATTTCACTTAACATTATTTCCCTTTCCGGTCTTGCGCTTGGAATCGGAATGTTGGTGGACAACTCAATTGTAGTAATTGAGAATATTTATCGTTTACGAAATGAAGGGTATTCCGTGAAAAAAGCGGCAGTAGAGGGAACAAGCCGCGTGACGGGAGCGATTATTGCATCCACACTGACAACCATCTGCGTATTTGCACCGATTATCTTTACAGAGGGAATCACAAGACAGCTCTTTGTGGACATTGCGCTTACGATTGCATTTACTTTGACTG
Source organism: Roseburia sp. (assembly GCA_050874345.1). GTDB lineage: Bacteria > Bacillota > Clostridia > Lachnospirales > Lachnospiraceae > Roseburia. The sequence continues at coordinate 2,016 of JBNMKM010000005.1, forward strand.
CGAGCCTTGTGGTGGCAATGACATTTGTGCCGATGATGGCAGCAGGACTTTTTAAGAACACGAAAGAAATCAAACATGAATTTTTCGCAAAAATCCAGAATGTGTACGGCAAAATCTTAGAGCGCCTGTTAAAAGTCAAATGGCTGGTGTTTGTGGCAGTTATTGCGCTTCTTGCGACAAGCGTGATCGCGGCATTCTCCAGAGGATTTACGTTCATGGATATGGACATGGAGACAGACCAGATTACGCTTACCGTTTCAGCAAAAGAAGATGAAACACTCAAATTTGACGAACTTACGGAACTTGCGGATGAAATTTCGGATAAAGTATCCGGCATCGAGGGCGTAGAAACCGTCGGTGCGATGGCGGGAAGCGGCAGCAGCCTTATGTCAATGTCGGGAGGCTCTTCGGACAGCGTGACCATGTATCTGCTGTTAGACGAGGATGCAAAGGTGTCCATGAAACAGATTATAGACCAGGTAGAGGAACTGACGAAGGATATGGACTGCGAAGTGACGGCAGATACCTCAGCTTCCGAGATGTCGTCTTTTATGGGAAGCGGCATTACCGTACAGATTCGCGGAAATGATTTTGAAACATTACAGGATCTGACCAGACAGGTGACAGAACTTGCAGAAAATACAGACGGCATTACCGATGTGGAAAACGGTCTTGACGATTCCACACCGTCATTTACACTTGTCGTCGATAAAGAAAAAGCGGCGGAGTATGGCATGACAACGGCACAGGTATTCCAGCTTGTAGCGGCAAAGATGGCGTCTGCACAGAGTGCTACCACAGTCTCCGGGGATGTAAATTCCTACGACGTCTATGTGCAGAGCGAAGAGCAGGCGGATGTGACACTTTCGGATATCCGGAATCTGACATTTACCTACACGGACAGAGCAGGCGAGGAGACCGAGGTACCGTTATCGGATATTGTGGAATTTAAGGAAGGACTTTCCATGAATTCCATCGGCAGAGCGGCACAGAACCGCTACATGAGTGTGTCGGCGGGCGTTGACGAGGATCATAATGTCACGTTAGTCAGCAATGAATTGCAGAAGAAGCTGAATGAGATTTCACTGCCGGATGGCTATTCCATTCAGATGACCGGTGAGGACGAAACGATTAACGAGGCGATGAGCCAGCTTTACCTGATGCTCTTATTGGCGGTTATTCTCATTTACCTGATTATGGTGGCACAGTTCCAGTCGTTTTTGTCGCCGTTTATCATTATGTTTACGATACCGCTGGCATTTACCGGAGGACTGTTCGCATTATACTTTACGAAGAATGAAGTCAGTGTTGTGGCAATGATTGGTTTTGTCATGTTAGCAGGTATCATCGTAAATAACGGAATCGTGCTTGTAGATTACATCAACCAGCTTCGCAGAGAGGGCATGGAGAAAAAAGAGGCCATTATTCTGGCAGGAAAGACGAGACTTCGCCCGATTTTAATGACAGCACTTACAACAATTCTCGCAATGTCTACGATGGCACTTGGAATTGGAAGCGGCTCGGAGATGATGCAGCCGATGGCAATCGTTACGGTCGGCGGACTGATTTACGGAACACTTTTAACGCTAATTGTAGTACCGTGTATTTACGATGCGTTCAACCGGAACAAGAGCATGGTGGAGGAAGAAGTGTGAAAAATAAATTTTTCACACGCAAATTTGTGCCTGCGGCCCAAAGTTTGCAGGTTATGAGAAAGGCATGGTTATCAAGATGGAAAAAAGAAAACAGACAGCAGAGATTCCAGAGAAGGTGCTGTTGATTTATCAGGCAGTGCCGCAGATGCTAAAGGAAGGGGCAGATATCAATACCCTCAAGGTGTCTGACATCACAGACCGTGCAGGAATCGGCAAAGGAACGGCATACGAATATTTTTCATCCAAGGAAGAATTGATAACGCGTGCGCTTTTGTTCCACATCGAAAAAAAAGTAAATGATCTCGAAAGTATTGCAGAGGAAGAAATTCCTTTTTCGGATAAAATTCGTGCCATTCTCGATTATCTGGAGCAGAATTTTGATGACAACCGTGTATTCTGTATGCTTGTGCGGATTGGAACCGGCTCCTATGAAATATCGGAGCAGCTTAAGAATGAGTACCGCAGGATGCAGGAGAACTTTGACTGCCACCGCATGGAACGCCTGATTGACCGGATTATGGAGCAGGGACGGCAGGAAGAAATTCTGGCAGAAAAAAATGAGTTTTTGTGCAGAATGGCATTTGCATCACAGATGATGATGTTTACCGCGTCGCTTTTACAGCAGGAAAAGGAAGCTGCTGCAGTGCCAAAGACGGAGGAATTAAAGACGTTCGTCTACCATGCACTTGTCAAAAGTCTGAATTAAAACAGAAATCATTCTTGACAAAATGAACTGCCGCACGTATGATAAAAACAGTCATAAGCAAAAGGTAATGAGAAAGAGGAGTACATGAAAAAGCTGCCTGTCAGAGAAAAAGACTCACCGGCTGAGAGGTCTTTTCAGGAGAGCATTGTGGAACGTAGCTTTTGAACCGGACTGCCAAGAAAGCAAAATTCTTAAGAATTTGCATAAGCAGCCCCGCATCATCCACGTTACCGGATGAACTGTCACAGCAAAAGGCTGGAGGCAGAACTTGAGAAGTCGTCTGTGCACGGACGATAAACAAAGGTGGTACCGCGATTATACGCCCTTTACATTTCAATTGAAATGTAAGGGGCGTTTTTGTGCACACTTTATTAAAGAAAGGAGCAATTATGAGCAAAGAATTAGAGAAAACCTATGACCCGAAAGGGATTGAGGAGAGACTGTATCACAAGTGGGAGGAAAATGGATATTTTCATGCGGAAGTAGACCGCAGCAAGAAACCGTTTACAATTGTAATGCCACCTCCAAATATTACCGGACAGCTTCACATGGGACACGCACTCGACAACACCATGCAGGATATCTTAATCCGTTACAAGAGAATGCAGGGTTACAATGCACTGTGGCAGCCGGGAACCGACCATGCGTCCATCGCAACCGAGGTAAAGGTTATTGAGAATTTAAAGAAACAGGGAATTGACAAGCATGACCTTGGAAGAGAGGGATTCCTTGAGAAGTGCTACGAGTGGAAGGACGAGTACGGCGGACGTATCATCAAGCAGTTAAAGAAGATGGGCTCTTCCGCAGACTGGCAGAGAGAGCGTTTTACCATGGACAAGGGCTGCTCTGACGCCGTTTTGGATGTTTTCTGCAAGCTGCATGACAAAGGACTCATTTACAAAGGCTCCCGTATCGTAAACTGGTGTCCGGTATGTAAGACCTCCATTTCTGATGCAGAAGTAGAGCATGAGGAGCAGGACGGATTCTTCTGGCATATCAATTATCCGGTAGTTGGCGAGGAAGGAAGATTTGTAGAAATCGCAACGACCAGACCGGAGACATTGTTTGGTGATACCGCAGTGGCAGTCAACCCGGACGATGAGCGCTACAAGGATATCGTAGGAAAAATGTTAAAACTTCCGATGACCGATCGCGAGATTCCGGTCATTGCCGATGCGTATGTAGATAAAGAATTTGGAACCGGATGCGTAAAGATTACACCGGCACATGACCCGAACGATTTTGAGGTTGGAAAGCGTCATAATCTTGAGGAGATTACCGTTATCAACGATGACGCAACAATGAACCATTATGCAGGCAAATATGAGGGAATGGACCGCTACGAATGTAGAAAACAGCTCGTAGACGATTTGAAGGAGCAGGGACTTCTCGTAAAGGTAGAGCCGCACTCTCACAATGTCGGAACCCATGACCGCTGCGGAACAACCGTAGAGCCGATGGTAAAACAGCAGTGGTTTGTAAAGATGGATGAACTCATTAAGCCGGCGGTAGAGGCAGTGAAAAACGGAGAGATTGAGCTTCTTCCAAAGCGTATGGAGAAGACCTATTTTAACTGGACCGACAATATCCGTGACTGGTGTATCTCAAGACAGCTCTGGTGGGGACACCGGATTCCGGCATACTACTGCCCGGACTGTGGTGAGATGGTAGTAGCAAAAGAAACTCCGGCAAAATGTCCAAAATGCGGATGCAACCATATGGAGCAGGACCCGGATACCTTGGATACCTGGTTTTCATCTGCACTCTGGCCGTTCTCTACACTCGGCTGGCCAGAAAAAACAGAAGATCTGGATTATTTCTTCCCGACGGACGTCCTGGTAACCGGATATGATATTATCTTTTTCTGGGTTATCCGAATGATTTTCTCCGGTTACGAGCAGATGGGAAAAGCACCGTTCCACACCGTATTGTTCCACGGACTGGTAAGAGATTCCCAGGGACGCAAGATGAGCAAGTCCCTTGGAAACGGAATCGACCCGCTTGAAGTTATCGACAAATACGGCGCAGATGCACTTCGTCTGACCTTAATTACCGGAAATGCACCGGGAAATGATATGCGTTTTTACTGGGAGCGTGTAGAGGCATCCAGAAACTTTGCAAACAAGGTATGGAACGCATCCCGTTTTATCATGATGAACCTTGAGGATGCTAAGATTACAGAGCCATCCTTAGACGAGCTGACACCGGCAGACAAGTGGATTTTATCGAAGGTCAACACACTTGCAAAAGATGTGACTGAGAACATGGACCGTTACGAAATGGGTATCGCCGTACAGAAGGTATACGATTTTATCTGGGATGAATTCTGCGACTGGTATATCGAGATTACCAAAGTGCGCACTTATAATAAGGAAAAGAATCCGTCATCTGCAAATGCGGCATTCTGGACCTTAAAGACTGTTTTAACGCAGGCGTTAAAGCTGCTGCATCCGTTTATGCCATTTATTACAGAAGAAATTTTCTGCACCCTGCATCCGGAAGAGGAGACCATTATGCTTTCTGACTGGCCGGTATACAAAGAGGAGTGGAATTTCAAGGCAGAGGAAGAGATGCTTGAGCACTGCAAGGATCTGGTAAAGGGAATCCGTAATGTCCGCACAGAGATGGATGTTCCACCTTCCAGAAAATCAAAGGTATTTATCGTATCAGACGATGCGGCTATCCGCGAGACGTTTGTCCGCAACGAGGAGAGCTACCGTAATCTTGCATTCGCAAGCGAGGTTGACGTACAGGCTGACAAGGCAGGCATCGGAGAGGATGCGGTATCTGTCGTAATTCCGGGAGCAACCGTTTATCTGCCACTTGAAGACTTAGTAGACTTTGAAAAAGAAAAAGAGCGTCTGTTAAAAGAAAAAGAGCGTCTTGAGAAAGAGCTTGCCCGTTCTAAGGGAATGTTGTCCAACGAGAAGTTCTTAAGCAAGGCACCGGAGGCTAAGGTACAGGAAGAAAAGGACAAACTTGCCGGTTATGAGCAGATGATGGCACAGGTACTCGAACGTCTTTCCAATTTATAAAAGGTAATGCTTGAAAAAGTGACGATGTGCTAGTATGATAAAGGTAGAAGTTATTGAGGAATGCTAGTAGAATGGAATTGGGGGAGCAGCCAGATGCCGGAAACTACGAAAGTAATGCCGTTGGTCCGAATTTCACATGACGAGATGGAAGCATACATCGAACTTGCCACTCCGGGGGAGGGAGAAACCTATACCGTTGCCATGCTGCAGGAAGCGCTTGCAGGCAAGGGGATTGTTTATGGAATCAATCAGGATGTACTAAAGCAGATGATTGATCAGAAGCTTTACGACAGAGAGATTACCGTTGCCCAGGGAACACCGTCAAAAGATGGAATAGATGGATACTACGATTATAATTTTGACACCAATTTTGATAAAAGACCGAAGGAACTGCCGGATGGATCTGTGGATTACTGGACAGTACATTCCATCGAGTCCGTGGTAAAGGGGCAGGTAATTGCCATTTACCACCCGGCGGTTGCCGGAGAAGACGGAACCACGGTCAAGGGTAAGACACAGCTTGCCAAGCGCGGCAAGGAACAGTCTCCTATCAAGGGAAAAGGTTTTGAACGAATGAATGACAACCTGACCTATACTGCAACGATGGACGGCAAAATCGAGATGCAGAACGGCAGGATTGTGATCCTTCCGGTGCATGAGCTGTTTGGCAATGCAGAACTGACCGGGGGCAATATCGATTTCCATGGAGATGTTGTCATTCACGGTGGTGTGGAAGCAGGACTTGTCATCAAGGCGAGCGGAACGGTTACAGTAGACGGAGTTGTGGAATCCTGTACGATTGAAGCAGGAAAAGATGTCATTTTACGAAGCGGCATGATGGGCGGAAATAAGGCGCTTATCCGGACAAAGGGCAATATTACGGCAAAGTTTTTTGAATTTACCAAAATCGAATGTGCCGGGGACATGGAGCTTGATGTCCTGATGGAGTGTGACGTGAACTGCGAGGGAAAGATTCGCGTGCATGGACCGAAAGGATGCATCATCGGTGGTACGACGAGAGCATTGCAGGGAATAGAGGCTTCCGTTATCGGAAACAATGCGGAGAAGAAAACCGAGATTGTGGTAGGTGCCGGCAAGGATATCTACGGACAGATTGCAACTTTAGAGAAGCAGATTGCAGGCTGTAAGGAAAATCTCAAGAAAGTGGAAGACGGGCTCAATCAGTTCGCAACACTTGAAAAAGAGCGTGGCATGAAGTTTGACCAGGACCCAAGAAGAATGGCATTGCTTCGTGTGCGCATCAAGGATACGGCACTTGTGGCAAACTATGAGGCAGAACTTCAGAAGCTTCGTGGATTTACAGAGCGTGCGAGAGGCGCGGTTGTAGCAGTCTGGAAGGCAATTTACCCGGGCGTGTGCATTAACATGGGCGAAATGAAATTTCCGTTGCGCAACGTAGCAGGCGGTGTGGAATTTTATAAGCTGCCGGACAAAATTGCGACAAGACCCTGCTATCGGGAAAGCGAATAGCTTTGGCGGATAGTAGCAGATTTTGTAAAAAAACTTCATACAAAATTACTTGATTATTAGCGCCACTATATTATAATGGAAAAAGTAAATAATATAGTGGTGTTTTTTTATAGATATGAGCAAAGGGATGTTTTAGGATGATAAATTTTGAAGAAGAATTGAAAAATTTTAAGCCAAGCTTAGAGGTCGAAGAGGCAGAGCAGGCAATTTATAATCATGAACTGACAGACATGACGGATATTTTACAGGAAATGATGCAGGAGATGAAGCGGAATGAGCGCTAAGACGATATATGAGAAGATTATCAGGGCATCAAACCAGTGGTATAACGATGGTCTGGCAAAGGCGGAGGTGCGCAATCTTTCCGGAGCAGTGGAAAGCCTGACGGTAAGCCTGCGGTTCAATAAAATGAATACGGATGCGAGAAATCTGCTTGGACTGGTCTATTTTGAGATGGGCGAGATTGTGGAGGCGCTGACAGAGTGGGTCATCAGCAAAAATTATAAGCCGGATGACAATATTGCAAGTCATTATCTTGATGAGATTCAGAGCAACCAGGGACGGTTAGACACGATTAACCAGACGATTAAGAAATATAATCAGGCGCTTTTATATTGCAGACAAAACAGCAGAGACCTTGCGATTATACAGTTAAAGAAGGTGCTTTCCTTAAATCCGAAGTTAGTCAGCGGACATCAGCTTTTAGCACTGCTTTATATTCAGGAAGGCAAATATGAGCTGGCAAAAAAATCTCTGCGCAACGCCAGCAAGATTGACACAAACAACACTGTGACCATGCGCTACATGAAAGAAGTGAATCTGGCGTTACGGGACAACACGGGCAGCAAGAAAGCAAAAAAAGAAGAACAGATATCGTTTCAGAGCGGAAATGAGACGATTATACAGCCGCGGTATTTAAAGGAAACATCGGTTTTTGGAACGATTTTGAATCTGGTCATCGGAGTCGCTATCGGCGTGGCAATTACCTGGTTTTTGGTGGTGCCGGGAGTCAGACAGCAGATACAGAATCAGGCAAATGCAAAAGTGCTTGAGGCAAACAGCAATATTTCTTCGAAGAATCAGACGATAGCATCGTTAGAAACCCAGATAGAGGATTTGCAGGCACAGATTGAGGATGCCAAAACAGACGGGGCAGCGGCAGAAGACAAGTTAAAGAGCTACGATGCACTTTTAGACGCATATACCGCCTATGTTGGCAAGCAGACAGACAAAGCAAAGACAGCACTTGAGAAAATTACTGTGGATGATTTGAGCACGGATGCCAGGGCGATTTATGAAACAATTACTACAGGCGTAGATGAAGAATCCATGCAGACTCTTTATCAGAGCGGCTATACAGCATATACGCAGGCAGATTACGAGACCGCAACCACAGATTTGCAGAAGGTTGTGGATGCAGACGAAAGCTACGACAATGGAAATGCACTGTTTTATCTGGCACAGGCATACCAGAAGAAGGGGGATACCGAGACGGCAAGACCGTTATATGAGCGGTTTGTCACACTTTATCCGGGAACGGAGCGGGCGGCAACCTCACAGAATGTGCTTTCCCAGACAGCAACCGTACAGCAGACACAGGAAGAACAGCAGCAGGAGCAGCAGCCGGAAGTACAGCAGGAAGAACAACAGCAATAAAAAGCACGAAAGACGTCAAACGAAAGAAGTTTGGCGTCTTTTTTGTTCCTTAAAAACAAAGAAAGGAGAGGCATATGGACAATCAGTATGAAATCAGGGATGGAAATCTGCTCGTATTCATGCCGCGGGAACTCGACCATCACGAGGCAGGAAAGCTGCGGGCGCAGACGGACCTTCTGATTGAAAATTATCACATCAGACGGCTGGTCTTTGACTTTTCACAGACGGAATTTATGGACAGTTCAGGAATCGGAGTCATTATCGGCAGGTGCCGGAACATGGGATATTTCGGCGGCGAAGTTGTGGCACAGAATCTGAACGAGAGAGTTCAGAAAATCTTTACGATATCAGGACTTCACAAGATTATCAGAACAATATAGAAAGAGAATGGAGACAGATATGCAGAATAGTTATACGGACAGTCACAACAGAAATGAAATGAATTTAAGCTTTGACGCGCGTTCTGTGAATGAGGGATTTGCAAGGCTGGCGGTGGCTGCGTTTATCGCGGAAAAGAATCCGACCTTAAGCGAGATATCCGATATCAAAACCGCAGTGTCGGAGGCGGTGACAAACGCAATCATTCATGCCTATGAATCACCGGAGGATAAGGTGTATGTGTCCTGCCGGATGTGTGGAAATAACATTGAGATTACGGTGGAGGACAAAGGAAAGGGAATTTTGGATATCGCAAAAGCCAGAGAGCCTTTTTTTACGACAAGACCGGAGCTTGAACGATCCGGAATGGGATTTGCGTTTATGGAGGCATTCATGGACAGCGTGGAGGTGTTCTCGAAGCCGGGCGAGGGGACAAGGGTGGTGATGAGCAAGAAAATAGGTGTGCAGGAAGGATGACAGAATGGACCGTTTTGCTGAATTAATCAGGCAGGCACACGAAGGGGATAAAAGCGCAAGGGACAGGCTGGTGTCTGAAAATCTGGGACTGGTGCACTTAGTGGCAAGGCGCTTTGAGAACCGAGGACATGACAGGGAGGAACTGTTTCAGATTGGCTGTATCGGATTGATGAAAGCAATCGATAAATTTGACCTTTCTTTGCAGGTTGCGTTTTCTACATATGCAGTACCAATGATTACCGGAGAAATCAGGCGTTTTTTAAGGGATGACGGAATGGTAAAAATCAGCCGCAGTTTAAAGGAAAACGGCTACAAGGTGAGTCGTGCGCGCGAGTGGCTTTCGGGAGAGCTTGGGCGGGAGCCGACACTGATGGAGGTGGCGGCGGCGACGGAGCTTTCGGCAGAGGACATCGTCCTTGCACTCGAGGCAAACCGGGAGGTGGAGTCGATTTATCAACCGGTTGCAGGAAAAGAGGGGGAAGAACTGTGTCTGATTAATAAACTTGGTGGAAAAGTCGGCGCCGATTACAGGGAGGAGCCGGAAAAGGAAGCTGTGTTAAACCAGATGCTGATTGAACAGGTGATGGAGCATCTCTCGGAGACAGAGCAGAAGCTTATCACGCTGCGCTATTTTGAGGGCAGAACGCAAAGCGAGGCGGCTGTTGTACTTCATATGACACAGGTGCAGGTCAGCCGTGCTGAGAAAAAACTGCTGCTTCGGATGCGGCAGGAGCTTGAATCATGAGAAATACTTGAATCTAAAGAAAAAAAATGATAGATTAAAAGAGGAGTTTTTTAACGGATGAAAATGAGGTGAAGTGCGTATGAACAAAAATGGAATCAGTGAGACGGAGCGCAATAACAAAACGGCAATGATTTGTCATATGGTAGAGGGAATGTTACTTGGATGTTTGTTCCTGATGCAGGGATTCACAAACAGCGGGATGGCATTGGGTGTCTGTCTTTTGGGAGCAGCACTTTCGATGATTCCTCCGCTGATGGAACTTGGTTTCTGGAAAAAAGACCATGAGACGTCAATGATTAAGCACCTTGTTGCAATTGGATTTGCCTGTGCCTATACATATATGATGTTCACCACCAATCATCCGGCAAATTACGCATTTGTAATTCCGATGATTATCGTTATTTCTATTTACAATGATGCAGCATATTCCATCAAGATTACAATTGGAATCCTGATTATCAACTTTATCACCGTTATCGGAGGCGGATTGACTGGAAAATTTGGATTTATTGATGCCGATACCGGAATGATTCAGCTTTTGGTGGTGATTCTCACCGGTATCTATTCTGTCTATTCTTCACAGACATCCGGACGCAATAAGGATGCACAGATTGCAGTGATTCAGGATGCACAGACGAAGACAGAAACACTTCTTACAAATGTCTCCGAGACCTCTGAAAAAATGCAGACCGGAATTGAAGAGATTCACAGAAAAGTAGCACTTTTATCGGAAGCATCCGAGACGACAAGGACTGCCATGCAGGGAGTGACAAGCGGTGCAACAGAGACAGCAAACGCTGTACAGCAGCAGCTTGAGCAGACGGAAGCTATCAAGCAGAAGGTGAGTAGTGTTGACACGGCAGTCGGTTCCATTCAAAACAGCATGCAGCAGGCAATGCAGGTATTGACGCAGGGAAAAAATGATATCGGAAATCTTGCGGCAGAGGTTGACACATCCGTTACGGTAGGTGCGGATATGGCACAAAAACTGGAAACACTTGATACTTATATTACACAGATGCACTCCATTGTGGAACTGATTGGCGGAGTCACGTCCCAGACGAGCCTGCTTGCTTTAAATGCCAGCATTGAAGCAGCGCGTGCCGGAGATGCCGGACGGGGATTCGCTGTGGTTGCAACGGAAATTTCAGGGCTTGCAACGCAGACAAAGGATGCAACGGCGCATATCACAAACCTGATTAATGACATTGGCAGCGCGATTGGAGAGGTTGTGACTGCAATCCGCAGCATGATTGAGGGAATCAATCATGAGAAGGAAGCCACCGGAAATACGGTTGAGAGTTTTAACCGCATTGCGGATGATATGTCTGCAATCCAGCGTGATGTCAATGAACTCACTTCAAGCGTAGAAGAATTAAAGGCTGCAAATGAAGTAATTGTGGATTCAATTGAGACAATTTCTGCAATTTCTGAAGAGGTTTCTGCACATGCAAACGAAACGCTTGAGGCAGAGGGTAAAAATGTTGCACATCTGACCGGAATTGAAGAGAAGACAAAAGAACTGACACTTCTCACAAAACAGGCGTAAAAGTACGGAGGAACCATGAAATACAAAAATTATATCTTTGATTTATACGGTACCCTTGTGGATATCCATACGGAGGAGGATTCTGCACTTCTCTGGGAGAAAATGACGTTTCTGTATGGCTTTTATGGTGCTGCTTACACACCGGAGGAGCTAAAAACAGAGTTTCGTGCGCTGGTTGTGGGAAAAGAAGCAGATACGCACGAGGCATTTCCGGAAATCCGGATTGAGGAAGTGTTTGAAGCACTTTATGCCAAAAAAGGCGTGACGGCAGACCGGGAGTTAGCGGTTCACACCGGACAGTTTTTCCGTATTTTATCCATGGAATATGTAAAGTGTTATGACGGTGCGAAGGAGCTGCTAAAAGGGCTTCGCGATGCCGGCGGGAAAGTATATCTCCTGTCAAATGCACAGGGAATTTTCACGGAATATGAATTAAGACTTTTAGGACTGACACCATATTTTGATGATATTTTTATTTCGTCGGAGTATGGGGTGAAAAAACCGGAGCCAAAATTTTTTGAACTGCTGATGCAAAAGCATGGATTAAATCCGGAGGAGTCCATTATGATTGGAAATGATATGCGATGTGACATCGGCGGTGCAAAGAAGGTCGGTTTATCTACATTTTACATTCATTCCAATATTTCACCGGAACTGAAAAGTGAGCCGGTGGCTGATTACATCTTAATGGAAATGAATCTTGCCAAAGCAAAGGAGATGCTTCTTTTGGGTTAATGTTTTGCAAGAGACTGACGATAACACTTTAAAGGGGGAAATGAGTATGTCAGTTACAATTAATGCAAACAGCGGAAGCACCAGTGGGTACCAGGTAAATCAGAATGGAATTTTTTTGAATAATAAGGAAAAGCGGAGTGCCGGAAATACGATTTTTGGCGGAAATTTAAAACCGCTTCAGGACCCGGTTGAAGCAAGAAAAAAACAGGCGCAGGAGAAAGCGTACAAGGTTGTCAAGGATGCATTTGCAAATGACCGCTCGGTGGATGATACTATCCAGGCGAGAAAGGATCATTATGCGGAAATGTCCAAGGCACGTGATGAGGCGAATGAACAGCTGAAGGATATCATGAGAATGATTGAGGAATCCGAGGAGGAGCGGCCGGATTTGGTTGACCAGGCGAATAAGTTCCGGAAGGATATCGAAGATGCGAATAAGCAGATGCGGGACGATGTCAGCGATGTGAAGCAGATTCGCTTAGAGCGTTTGAAAACGCATCCGATGGTTGATGCAGAGAAAGAGGCAGATTCCATTTTAGATGCGGCAAATGATGATATCAAGGGTATGCTGATTGAGGACGCCGTAGATAATATTGATAAGAAGCAGGAAGAGAACGAAGAGAAGGCAAAGGACGCTTCCGAGGAGAAGAAAGAAAAAGAAGAGCAGCTAGATGCTGCAGAAGAGAAACGAGCAGTGCAGGAAGCGTTGGTTTTGAGGACAAAGGAAGCCATCGAGGAGGCGAAATCCGTGCAGAAACGGAATGAAGCGCCGGATATGGAGATGGAAGATATGATAGACCTGACGAAAATTACGACTTCCGGCGGCGGAAAGGATATCAAACAGAGCCTTGATGATATTAAGAGCAGCATGAAGGTGCTTGAAGCTGACCTGAAAGGAATCAAGGTAGACCAAGAAGCATAGTAACATGAAGACAGAGAACAAGAAATACCTGAAAATGATTTATAACCTGCTGTTGGTGGTGTTGGGAAACGCAACCTACGCACTGGCAGTGAAACTGTTTATTTTACCGAATGACCTGATGACAGGAGGAACCACCGGAATTGCACTGGTGATAAGCCACTATTTTAACGGAGTGTCGATATCAGCATTTGTATTTGTGTTTAATATTCTGATGTTGTTAGTGGGACTTGTATTGTTAGGAAAGAAATTTGCGTTTTCTACAATTGTAAGTTCTGTTACCTACCCACTGGCACTTGAATTATTTGACCGTTTATTTGGAAATGTCGTTTTGACCGAGGATATGCTGTTAAATACAATTTTTGCGGGACTTGGCATCGGTGTCGGACTCGGCATCGTGATTCGAAACGGGGCATCTACCGGTGGTATGGATATCCCGCCGTTGGTGTTAAACCGTTATTTTAAAATTCCAGTGTCAGTGAGCATGTATGTATTTGATGTGTGTATTCTTCTCACACAGGCAATTTATAACCCGCTCGAGGGAATTTTATACGGAGTCCTGCTCATCCTCATCTATTCGGTGGTACTTGATAAGCTGATGTTAATGGGAACGACCCGTACCGAGGTCAAAGTGGTAAGCGAACATGCCGAAGAAATCCGCAAGGCGATTCTTTCGGAAGTCGACCGCGGTGTGACACTGCTTTATGGAGAGAGCGGTTATTTACAGCAGGATACGCAGGTGATTTTAAGTATTGTCTCAAACAGAGAGCTTCCACAGGTGGAGAAGCTAATCCATTCCATTGATCCGGAGAGCTTTATGATTATCAGCCGTGTCAGCGAAGTGCGCGGCAGGGGCTTTTCAATGAGCAAGGAATATAAATAAAAGAATGACAGAATATGAAAAGGATGCAGGTTTTTCCTGCATCCTTTTTGTGTGCACCCTACGGTGCACATATTTTGAAATTGAAGTTCTGATTACAACTATAATCAGAACTTTGGAAGTCCGTCAAATCCAACCTGTAAGTCAGCATCGGTAGGAATGTAATCGACCATTTCATGGTTGTGGAATTTCTCATAAGCAACCATATCGAAGTATCCCGTTCCGGTCAGACCAAAGAGAATGGTCTTTTCTTCGCCTGTCTCCTTGCACTTTAATGCCTCATCGATGGCAACACGGATGGCGTGGCTGCTTTCCGGTGCCGGAAGAATACCTTCTACTCTGGCGAACTGTTCTGCGGCTGCAAAAACGGAGGTCTGTTCTACGGAACGTGCCTCCATCAGTCCATCATCGTAGAGCTGGGAAACGATAGAACTCATGCCGTGGTAGCGGAGACCGCCTGCGTGGTTTGGAGAAGGGATAAAGCCGCTTCCTAAGGTATACATTTTAGCAAGCGGGCAGACCATACCGGTATCGCAGAAATCATACGCATATTTTCCACGGGTCAGACTCGGACAGGATGCAGGCTCTACAGCGATGAAGTGGTAATCTGCTTCGCCGCGCAGCTTTTCACCCATGAATGGGGAAATCAGACCACCGAGGTTGGAACCGCCGCCTGCGCAGCCGATGATGATATCCGGCTTGATGCCGTATTTATCCATTGCAATCTTGGATTCCACACCGATGATGGACTGGTGCAGCAATACCTGGTTTAAAACGCTTCCGAGTACGTAACGGTAACCCTCGGTAGAAGTGGCAACTTCTACTGCCTCTGAGATAGCGCATCCAAGGCTGCCGGTGGTGCCCGGATGTGCCTCTAAAATCTTACGTCCAACGTTTGTGGTCTCGGATGGAGAAGGTGTTACGCTGGCGCCATAGGTACGCATCACCTCTCTGCGGAACGGCTTCTGTTCATAAGAACATTTTACCATGAAAACCTTACAGTCAAGGTCGAAATAGGAGCAAGCCATGGAAAGGGCGGTTCCCCACTGACCGGCACCGGTCTCAGTTGTAACGCCGCGCAGTCCCTGCTTCTTTGCGTAGTAAGCCTGGGCGATGGCGGAGTTTAATTTGTGGCTTCCGCTGGTGTTGTTGCCTTCGAATTTGTAATAGATTTTGGCAGGTGTCTGTAATTTCTTTTCCAGACAGTAAGCGCGTACCAAAGGAGCCGGGCGGTACATTTTATAGAAAGAGAGAATTTCTTCCGGAATGTCAATATAGCGGTTGTCGTTGTCTAATTCCTGTGCAACAAGTTCCTTACAGAAGACATGCTCTAATTCTTCTGCGGTCATCGGTTCATGTGTCACCGGATTTAAAAGCGGAGCCGGTTTATTTTTCATATCGGCACGGACATTGTACCATTGGGTCGGCATCTCGCTCTCTTCTAAGTAAATTTTATAAGGTATCTTTTTTTCACTCATATGGATGTAATCCCCTTCCTCAATCATTATCATAACTTTAGCACGGCAATGTGATAATGTCAATGTGAGAAAAAATCCTTTACAATTGAAAGTTTGTGCGCTATACTGCGGTTAAGTTAGTCTAGACTAACAATAAGAGGAGAAAGAAGGAAACTTATGTTTATCGAAATTAAGGATATCAAAAAACATTATGGCGAGGGCGAGAGCCGGATGGAAGTATTAAATGGCGTCAATATTGAAATTGAAAAAGGTGAAATCTGCGTATTACTGGGACCTTCGGGCTCCGGAAAATCTACCCTGTTAAATATCATCGGAGGAATTGACGAGGCAGACAGCGGATATATTTCCATTGCGGGAGAGAAGACCGCGAATATGAGTGAGAAGCAGCTAACTCTTTACCGCAGAAAACACTTGGGATATGTGTTCCAGATGTATAATCTGATTCCAAATCTGAACATCAAAGAAAATGTGGAAGTGGGTGCATACTTAAGCGACAGACCGCTTGATACGGATGAGGTGTTAAAGACGCTCGGTTTATATGAGCACCGTCACAAGCTCCCAAACCAGCTTTCCGGCGGACAGCAGCAGCGGACGGCTATCGGGCGCGCAATTGTGAAAAATCCGGATATTCTGCTCTGTGATGAGCCGACCGGGGCACTCGACTATCATACTTCCAGAGAAATCTTAAAACTGATTGAGGACATCAACCACAAGTACGGAAATACAGTGATTATGGTCACCCACAACGATGCCATCAAGAATATGGCAGACCGTGTGGTAAAGCTGCGTGACGGACAGATTCGCAAAAATTATGTCAACGAGACAAAGATTCCTGCGGCAGAACTTGAATGGTAAAAAGAGGGGAGGAGTGACAGTATGAGAAATCCATTGATAAAACGTCTGCCCAGAGAGTTAAAAAGCGAGTTCGGAAAATATCTGGTCATCTTTTTATTCTTAGGCGGTATGATTGCACTGGTGTCAGGGTTTTTGGTGGCAAGCAGCAGCATGGCAGCCGCATATGACGAGAGCTTTGAAAAATATAACATTGAGGACGGAAACTTTGAACTGGCAGCAGAGGCGGATGATACGTTACTTGAGACGCTTGAAAAAGAGGACGTCACGATTTATCCGGACTTTTATGTGGAAGAGGAGACAAAAGAAGTTGACAGTACACTTCGGATTTTTAAAAAGAGAACACAGGTCAATTTAGAGTGTCTGATGGAGGGAGCATTTCCACAAAATGATGACGAAATTGCGATTGACCGTATGTATGCAGACAATAACAAGCTGTCTGTGGGAGATACGCTGACAATTGGCGGCAAAAAGTTTGAAGTGACAGGGCTGGTGGCATTGTCGGACTACAGCGCACTTTTTTCAAGCACTGCGGATCTGATGTTTGATGCACAGAAGTTTGGTGTGGCGGTTGTGACGCCGGAGGGCTTTGATGCATTGGGCGATGCCCATCTTCACTACAGCTATTCCTGGATTTATGCCAAAAAGCCGGCGGACGACGCAAAGGCAAAGAAAATGGCGGAAGACTTTATGAAGGTCATCAGTGCAAATGCCATTCTGACCAATTATATTCCGCAGTATACGAACCAGGCAATTCATTTTACTGGCGATGATATCGTGAGCGATAATGCGATGATGACTGTATTTTTGTATATTGTCATTGTGATTATGGCATTTGTCATTGCAATCACCACAAATTCCACGATTGCAAAGGAGGCGGCTGTCATCGGCACACTGCGCGCTTCAGGCTACAGCAGGGGGGAGCTGGTGCGTCATTATCTGATACTTCCGACCGTTGTGCTTGCGGTGGCAGCGATTGTGGGAAATATTCTTGGCTACACAACGTTAAAAGATTTCTTTGCGGGGATGTATTATAACAGCTACAGTCTGCCGACTTACGTGACGTTGTGGAATGCGGATGCTTTTGTAAAGACAACAGTAGTTCCAGTTCTGCTGATGGTGGTCATTAATTTTGTAATGCTGTCGGTACAGATGCGACTTTCTCCGTTAAAATTTATCCGGCGTGATTTAAAGCGCAGACAGAAGAAAAAGGCATTTCGTCTGAACACAAAAATTGGCATTTTCCACCGGTTCCGCCTGCGGGTGATTTTCCAGAATATTCCTAATTACATCATGGTTGTCATCGGAATCTTTTTTGCAAATTTTATCCTGCTGTTCGGATTGATGTTTACGCCGCTTTTAGACCAGTTTTCAAAGGACATCATCGACAACATGATTTGTGAAAATCAGTATGTGCTCAAAAAGCCGGTAGAGACAAATAATTCGGATGCGGAGAAATACTGTGCCGGAACGCTGATGACGCAGGGAACAAAGTTTAACAGCGAAGAAGTGATGATTTATGGAATTGAAAAGGACAGCCGTTATATTCATGCGAAAATGGAAAAAGGAAAGGTTTGTATTTCCAATGCCTATGCGGATAAATACGGACTTGGGGAAGGGGATACGATTACCTTAAAGGAGGAGTATAGCGATAAAACCTATGATTTTACCATCGGCGGTGTTTACCATTATCCGTCCTCCATTGCGGTATTTTTGGATATCGACGAGTTCCGGGACGTGTTTGACAAGGATGAGGGTTATTTTAACGGCTATTTTTCCAATGAGAAGTTAGACGATATTGACGAGCATTTTGTAGCAACGGTTATTACTGAGGACGACCTCACGAAGACGTCAAGACAGCTAAAGCTTTCAATGGGGGAAGCGATGAACATGTTTCTGGCATTCGGTGTAATTATGTCGGTACTGCTTATCTATCTGCTCAGCAAGATTATTATTGAAAAAAATATGGTTTCGATTTCCATGACAAAAATCCTGGGGTATACAGAGCGTGAAGTGGTCGGGCTGTATGTGACACCGACTACGATGGTTGTAATGCTATCAATCCTTCTGACCATTCCGGTCTGCAATGGGATTATGAAGAGTCTTTGCAGCATCGTTTTCTCAAGTTATCCGGGCTATTTCCCGTATTTTGTGACACCGGATACCTATGTGAAGATGATTGCGCTTGCAGTTGCCTCCTATGCGGTTGTTCTCGTATTGCAGATGCGTGGCGTAAAACGGATTCCAAAGAGTGAGGCACTCAAAAATGTAGAATAGGCAGTCCATTGTGTTTCCCGGGGCGCTGTGTTACAATCGAGGCAGAAGACACAGGGGGAGTACACGATGAATCAGGCAATCATGTGGATAATGGCGGTGGCAGCAGTCATCGGCGGTGTGGATCGGATATTTGGAAACCGCACGGGACTTGGCAAAAAATTCGAGGAAGGATTTTTACTGTTGGGACCGACGGCACTCTCAATGGCGGGAATTATCTGTCTGGTTCCGCTTTTATCGAAGGGCTTACAGGTGGCAGCCGTGCCTCTTTACCATGCCCTTGGACTTGATGCCGGGATGCTCGGCGGGATTCTTGCCATCGATATGGGCGGCTACCAGCTTGCGATGGAGCTTTCCGATGTGCCGGCGGTCGGCAGATATGCGGGAATTATGGTCGCAGCGACGTTTGGCTGTACGATTTCCTTTACGGTTCCGGTCGGGATGGGAATGTTAGAGGAAGAAGAAAAAAAGCTGTTTGCGGAAGGAGTGTTAATCGGCATGGGAACGATGCCGGTTGCGCTTTTCTGCGGAGGACTTTTCTGTTCGTTGGATGTGCTTACGGTGATAAAAGAGAGTCTTCCGGTACTGATTCTGGCGGTGCTTCTTATGGCAGGCTTATGGAAATTCAGAGAGCAGACAGTAAAAGGCTTTTCTGTGTTTGCCGGACTGATTAAGATACTGACAACCGTAGGACTTATTTGCGGCGCCGTCTCCTATATGACCGGGTGGGAGATGCTCCCCGGCATGACACCGCTTTCTGATGCGATGAAGGTCGTGTCATCTATCGGAATTGTGATGCTTGGAAGCCTTCCGGCGGCAGAGCTGTTGCAGAGGGCGTTAAAAAAGCCACTTGGCTGGGTGGGAGACAAAACCGGTATGAACGGGGCAAGTATCGCGGGACTTTTGATGGGGATTGTAAGTATCGTTCCGGCGATTGCCATGATGCGTGAGATGGATGAAAGAGGAAAGGTTGTGAATGCAGCGTTTGCAGTCTGTGGGGCTTCTGCACTGGCGGCACATATGGGATTCGCATTTGGAGTGGAGCCGGAGCTTGTCGTTCCGTTACTTGCGACAAAAGTAATCGGTGGCTGTATCGGAGCCGGTGTGGCACTCATTTTGACGGAGGGGAAGAAATGAATCGAAAACATACCAGTGCACTGCTTGTGGAGCTGAAAGAGGATGGCTCTTTCGAGCAGTATGTGAAACGCAACGAGGAACAGTTTAAGGAGCAGGAGTTTTGTGAGTATCTGAGGGAGTTGTGCACGAGTCTTGGAAAGGTACCGGAGCAGGTCATCAAAAATTCCCAGATAGACAGAACATACGGGCACCAGTTATTTTCGGGAAGAAGAAAGCCGTCGCGGGATAAGGTACTTTTACTTTCCTTTGGGATGGAACTGCCGTTTGAGGAGACGCAGGAGCTTTTGCGTGCTGCGGGGAAGAACACGCTGTATCCCAAAATCAAGCGGGACGCTGCGATTATTTATGGAAAAAATAAGGGGCTTACCGTGCTTGAAATGCAGGAGCTTTTATTTTCACTGGATTTACCGATTCTGGGAGAATAGCAGATGGAAGAAAGAAACGAAACTTTTACAGAACGTTTTCTGGTAGAATTTGAGCGCAGTTTTGCGGAACAGTATCCGAAGGAGCTTACGGCGCACTACGATTTGCTTGAGTGCTTAAGTGAGAAGGACGGGGAAGAGACACTGCTTGCGGTGGCAAAGACAGGCGAAAAGGTTGTCATCAAATATTTTGAGGGCAGAAGGGAAACGTCATCGGAGCAGGTGTTTGCGCAGTTGAAAAATCTGGAGTGTGAGGGGATTCCACGTTTTTTGGCATACGAAACAGGAGATGACTGGGAGTTTTTCGTGCGGGAATACATAGAGGGCTTGCCGCTGACGGACTATGTCAGGGAACATATTCCGGATGAAACAGAAATCGCGCGGATTGGAATCGCTCTTTGTAAGATTCTAAGCTGTCTTCACGGACAGGAGACACCGATTATCCACCGCGATATCAAGCCGCAGAATGTGATTGTGCGGGCGGATGGTTCGGTCTGTCTGATCGATTTTGGAATTGCAAGAAACTACAATAATAAGAAACTGGAAGACACCGTATACTGCGCAACCAGGCAATATGCGGCGCCGGAGCAGTACGGTTTTGGGCAGACAGGCATCACGACAGATATTTATGCACTCGGAATCCTTTTAACCTGGCTTTTGACAGGGAAGGCGGAGCCGATAAAAAAGCCGCACACAAAACTTGAAAAAATACTTTGCCGCTGTACGCAGTTTGCACCGGACCGGCGCTTTGGAAGCGCGAAGGAGCTTGCAAAAAAATTAGGGCGGATTAAGGCGCCCGAGGGAAGGAAAAAAGGTTTCTTAAAAGGCGCAGTTGTGGCAGCAGTGGCAGCCGCCGCAACAGTTCTCGTGTTTCTTGCCGCAGGGGTTCTGTCCGGAAGGCAGGAACAGGGCGTTTCTTTTGAGGAACCATTGATTGAAGAGGCAGTGCGAGTGATGCTTGATAAGGAGCGTGGACCGATTTCAAAAGAGGATTTGCTTGAGGTGACGGAGCTTTATATCATGGGGGATGAGGTCTGTAGCTCGATGGATGATTTTTATCAGGCATTTGAGCAATGGGGACTTGCCGGAAGCATCCGGGGCGAGATTACTTCGGTAGAAGATTTAAAGCAGATGAAAAACCTCGAATATGTCCAGATTGGCGGAGCACACATTTCAGACATTTCTCCGCTAAAGGGGCTCTCTAACTTAAGAAAGGTGGAATTCTGGTTTAACGATATCGAGGACCTCTCACCGCTTGCAGGAAAAGAGCACCTTACCCACATTGGATTTAACAGCAATCCGCTGCGGGATATCTCTGCCATTTCAAGCTGCCCGGCACTTATGAGTATTGATTTCAGGGATACGGGAAACCAGTTTGATGCTTCCGTGTTTGAAGGAATTGACGGTCTTTCGTTTCTTGATATCGGAGGTGCTTCGGATGCCTGGAAATATTTAGAGGGGAAGACAATTGAAGAGTTAAAAGTCGGCGGCGAGCATGACATTACGGATGCGTCCTGCATTGCCGGGATGGAGCGTCTGGAAAGGCTTTATCTGTACTGGTCGCAGATTACGGATATCTCGGCGCTTGCAGAACGGGAGGACATTACGTATCTTAATCTGGAAGGCTGCAATATCACGGATTTGTCCCCGCTTTTTGCCATGAAAAATCTTTCGTATGTTGTCATCAGTACAAAGAACAAAGCGCAGATGGAGGAACTGGTGGAGCAGTACGGGGAACCGGCGTTTACGGTTGAGTACGGGACGTAGAGCTGGTACTATCGGGTGAAAAATAACACGGATGTGTGCAGTGTGCATACCTTTTCTTAGAGCAGGAATGTTAAAATAAAAGAAAAAACGGGAGGGTATGTTTATGAAAACAAAGGCAGACAGGAACAAAAGATGGACTGCATGGGCAGCAAAATTTCTAGTATTTACATTTCTGGTAGGACTTCTCACCTCATTTCAGGCGGCAGATGTGCAGGCGGCAGATGCAAAGAGTTCATCCAACAAGGCACTTTCCATGAAGGTTACGTTTAATGGGAAAAAGAGCGATTCGACAGACAACTGGAACGCAAACTCTTATGTGATTAATACGCAGTATAAAAAAGCAGATAAACTAAAAAACGGAATGAAGAGTTCCATGACCGTCTATATTCCAACCGCAGCCTTAAAGAAGGATGGAGACTGTGTGCATATCAGCACATTTGTATCGTTGTATGAAACGAAAAAAGGTGAGTGGCAGGGCGATATCAATGGACAGTATACCGTAATGCTGCGCAAGAATGGTAAGAAGATTGAACTTGCAAAGTGGAATGAGACCAAACAGAAGGAAGAGAAAATCGGAAAGCTGGCAACGTACAAGAAATCCGGCAAATATTATGCGGTGACGATTAAGAACATGACCTATCAGTCAAAGATGTGGAATTCCAAGGGCAAGCAGGTAAAGGTCAGCAGCCTTGCAGGCAAGAGTAAATATTATATGGCACAGTGTGTGAACATTACAGGACTCTGTGCAAAGAGCAAGAATGTAAATCTGTACGTTGATAATCTGACATTGAATGGAAATACAACCCAGAAGGTGACTTTTGATAAAAAGGATTACAGAGATATCTGGGGCTGGTATTGCAAAGGAAATGGAAAAGGATGGAAGGTTTCCGTCTCAGCCATAAAGTAAAAACGGGAGGGAAGGTTTATGAAAACAGATGAAACAAAAAAGCGAAACAGAAACTTAAAAGCATGGACGGCGAGATTTCTGGTATTTACATTTTTAGTTGGATTACTTGTCTCATTCCAGGCGGCAGATGCGCAAGCGGCAAATGCGGCGAGCGCATCTAAATCGAACAAGGCACTTTCCATGAAGGTTACGTTTAACGGCGAGACGCATGCGAAGGGACCGGTTTCGGATGAAGCGTGGTCAACGAACACTTACATGTTAAGTGCCGCTTACAAAAAGGATATAAAGGTACAAAAGGGCATGAAATCAACCCAGACCTTATATCTTCCGGCATCCCTGTTTAAGAAGAAAGGCGATGAGGTATGCCTTTCCCTGTATCTGGACATTAAAACGACAAAGGGAAAGGAAGTCGGCAAACTCTGGGGAATGGAATCTTATACCGTGCGAAAGGGCAGCAAAAATGTGGAGCTGTATAAAAATGGCACAGATGGAAAAGAGAAAAAGGTGCAGACGGTAAAAAAGAGCGGGAAGTATTATAAGGTTACCATCAAAAACCAGAGTTACCAGAGCTACATCTGGAGCGACACCGGAAAGGGCACAAAAGTTGCAAAGTACAACAAAAAGGCAGTGGTTGCCCAGGGCTTTTACATCACGGGACTTTGCACCAAGAGTAAGAATGTGACCGTCTATGCAGACGATTTATCCTTAAAGAGTGACGCAGCCTATAAGATTACATTTGACAAGAAGGATTACCGGAATCTCTGGGGGTGGTACTGCAAAGGAAATGGCAAGAAATGTAAGGTGTCTGTGGCTGCAGTAAAATAGTGTGAAAAAAATGCTTGCAATCAAAAAAGAATTTGATATAATACAGATAGTTAGTTATGACTAACTTGTGTGTAAATCATATTAGGACTCCTCTTCGGAAGGGATGGACTCCTTCCGGGAGGCTGCCCGAATCAGGGAAAGAGAGGATTGCAGGACATGAGCGATAGCAGAATCGTGAAAGTAACAGGCAGGGAAATTTTAGACTCCAGGGGAAATCCTACGGTCGAAGCAGAAGTTTATCTGGCAGATGGAACTGTTGGAAGAGGAATGGCACCGAGCGGAGCCTCAACCGGAGAGTTTGAGGCGTTGGAATTGCGTGACCAGGATAAAACAAGATATCTTGGAAAAGGTGTCACCAGGGCTGTGAACAATATCAATACCACAATCAGCGATGTGTTAAAGGGAATGGACGCGACTGATATTTACGCGGTGGATGCGGCAATGAAACAGGCAGATGGGACAAAAGACAAGTCTAATCTGGGCGCCAATGCGATTCTGGCAGTATCGATTGCATCGGCAAGAGCAGCAGCACTGTCATTAAACATTCCGTTGTATCGTTTCCTTGGTGGAATCTCCGGAAACCGTCTTCCGGTTCCGATGATGAATATTTTAAATGGCGGTGCCCATGCTGCCAATACGGTGGACGTACAGGAATTTATGATTATGCCGGTGGGAGCACCGAGCTTTAAGGAATGTTTAAGATGGTGCGCGGAAGTATTCCATGCACTTGCAGCATTGTTAAAGAGCAAAGGACTTGCAACATCTGTGGGAGATGAAGGAGGCTTTGCGCCGGATCTCGCATCGGATGAGGAAGCAATCGAGTATATTTTGGAAGCGATTAAAAATGCAGGATATGAGCCGGGAAAAGACTTTATGATTGCGATGGATGCAGCTTCCTCTGAATGGAAGGGCGCCGCAAAGGGTGAGTACATACTGCCGAAAGCGGGAACGAAGTTCACTTCAAGAGAGCTGATTGAGCACTGGAAAAAGCTTGTAGACAAGTACCCGATTATTTCCATTGAGGATGCACTTGACGAGGAAGACTGGGAAGGCTGGCAGGCATTGACCGCAGAGCTTGGAGATAAGGTGCAGCTTGTCGGTGATGATTTGTTCGTGACAAATACCGAGCGGCTTTCCAAGGGAATTAAGTTGGGCTGCGGAAATTCAATCCTGATTAAATTAAACCAGATTGGTTCCGTATCAGAGACCCTTGAGGCAATCAAGATGGCACATCATGCAGGCTATACGGCAATTTCTTCGCATCGTTCCGGCGAGACGGAGGATACCACAATTGCAGATCTTGCAGTGGCATTAAACACCTGTCAGATTAAGACCGGAGCACCAAGCAGAACGGAGCGTGTTGCAAAATACAACCAGTTACTGCGCATTGAGGAAGAACTTGGCGCAGCAGCGGTATATCCGGGAAGAGATGCGTTTCATGTAAAATAAAACCGGGGAAGTTTTTGGGGAGACAGTTCGGAGAAAGAAAGCACGCAGAGTGAAAACTCTGCGTGTTCCACTTGGAGCCAGAAGGAGGAGTACTACTATCTGACGGAAAAAGGAATTTTCTGGGGGAATACGATTTCGCGGGAATTGTCTGCCATGCTCTGAAAAATTTTTTTCATGCTGCAACCCCGTGGAAGAAAGAGCGTCTATAGGGGTGAAAGGAGAATGGTGAGTATGAAAAAGAAATTATGTGGAATATTGGCGGCAGTGATGCTTGTCACAATGGCGACAGGGTGTGGTTCATCCGGAAAGTCGATGAGTTCGGCATCCAATTACAGGGCAGATTACAATGAAGGCGCCGTATATGATGAAGGCGTTTCAGATTCGGCGGATACAGCCGGAATCGCATCGGGTGACAGTTACGAGATGGCGGAGGAAGCGATTGCAGAGAGTGGTAACGGGGGGAACGATACGGACACAGACTTTGCAACACTCGAAGAAAAGCTGGTTTACCACTGCGATATGAGCATTGAAACGACGGATTATGCGGCAAGTTTACAGGGAATCCGGGATATCATAGACCGCTACCATGCGATTATCCAGAGTGAGAACGAATCGGATGACAGCTATGACTGGTATTATGAGGACTACTGCAAGACGAGCGGAACGCTGCGCGATTACATTGAGATTCGTGTGCCGTCCGCAGATTATCAGAACTTTTTAAATGAGTTAGACGGCGTGGGCAAGGTGATTTCCAAATCAACGAGTGTCGACAATATCAGCCAGGAGTATTATGACACCTCGGTTCAGATTGAAGCACTTGAGGTGCAGGAGAAGAATCTGCTTGCCATGTTAGAAGAGTGTGACAGCATTGAGGACATGATTACCGTGCAGGACAGACTGACCGAGGTTACATATCAGCTCAACAAATTAAAAACCTACCTGCGGGGAATGGATACGGATGTTGCCTATTCCTATGTCAACATTAACCTCACCGAGGTGATGGAGTACAGACAGGACGACAGCACGATGAAAAATACATTCCTCACCCGTTTGAAAAAGACGTTTGTAAGTACATGGGCAGGATTTTTAAAATTCCTTGAGGTTGCGTTATTTGCGGTGATTCATCTGATACCGTATGCAATCCTTGCGGCACTGATTTATCTTCTTATCTGCAAACCATTGAAGAAATGGAAGCAGAAGAGAAGGCAGAAAAAAGAAGAAAAACGCGCAGAGAAAAAACAGGAGTGACGAGGGCAGCCCTTATCCAGACCGGATAGGGGCTGTTCTTCACTTAATTGCCCTTAATTGCAAGTGCCCTGCCTTTATGATATAACTGACTATATGAATGATAAAGCGGTGGGGAAAAATGTATCAGCAGAATGAGAAACTAAAGATTGGAAAAATTTATAAAGGGATTCGTGAGATGGCTGGTTTTTCAAAGGAAGATGTCAGTATGGGATTGCTGTCTTCTAAGGAACTGTCCCGATTTGAAAATGATGAGA
Source organism: Roseburia sp. (assembly GCA_050874345.1). Classification (GTDB taxonomy): domain Bacteria; phylum Bacillota; class Clostridia; order Lachnospirales; family Lachnospiraceae; genus Roseburia. Next base: position 28,855 of record JBNMKM010000005.1, read on the forward strand.
GCTATCCGGGAAGTTATATGCTGCAAATCCTTTTTGAACGGGCAGGAAAGTCGTTAAGACATTTTATGATTATGATGTCGAAACCGGAGTACGAATATCAGTTATGGAGACGTGATGTTGCTGCGCAGATAGTTCAGGGGAAGAACGTAAAGCAGGTGATTTATGAGGGAACGGTTGGAAAATACATTGATGAAAAATTACACTTGCAGTTCTGCACTTTTTGGCAGGGATATTTAGAAAATGACCTGAAAAAAATGCAGCTTGCGATTTCCTATACGGTATTAAACTATTCAGATGGATTGACAATGAAAGATTGTCTTAGTATGGAAGAAATTAACTATATGCTTCTTTTTATGGAGAAGAAATTAGTTCTTTATCCGGAAAAATGGATGGAAGAATATGCGTCCATACAATTTTTACTGCGCTACATAGAAATGCGGTTCGAGGGCGAAGAAATGGTGGAAATATATGGGAGAGCAGTGTATGTTTTTGGAAAATATATGGATACATCAGATATCAATGAAAAAATTTTACTATATAAAAAAGCAATTGAACTGAAAAGAAGAAATTTTAAAATAGAGGGAATGGACAGATTGCTAGAGGGGATTCTGTCAGAGTACCAGAAAATCAATCAGCAGCCGCCGGAAAACTTTACATCCATGCTAGTTACGCTTCAGGCAATAAAAAAAGAATATCAGATAGAAAATACTTTTTGGCAGACAAAACCGACATATGAAGTTTATCTTTTAAATGAGGTATTGCAAAAGTACCGGTCAGAGAAGAATAAGACCGTAAAGGATGTTGCAAAGAATTGCTGTAGTGAGAAGACATATCGTGCATTGGAAAATGGGATGCGGGATGCGAAAGGGGGGACACTTGATTTACTTTGTGAGGAATTAGAGATACCATTTGGCAGTTATAATGCGGATATCATTACGGAAAATTATGCGGATATCGCACTTGTAGATAAGATAAAGATGGTAAGTAAAAGAGCAGTGAAGGGGGATGAGCTGCAACTGTTAAACCAGTTGAAAAAATTGCTTGGGGATAAAGCTGAATATATACAGAATCGGCAGCTTTTAGAAGGAATGACGGATATCGCACTGTTTATGGACAGAGAAATCACAGCAGAGCAGTATCATGAAAGATTAGTAAATGTAATTTCATTGACCATTCCAGGTGAATGTCAGAGCAGGGAGAATCATTTTTTTACCAGGAAGGAAATGATGTTAGTATATTATTCTGCTGTTTTAAACAGAAGGATGGGCAAGCCGGAGAAAGCTATGGCAATAGCGGATGGATTGTGGAAACAGCTTGAGCAAAGTATGGTTCTGCTGGAAGACAGAAAGCAGGAAGCAGCACTCCTCATGGTATTGAGAAAAAATTTACTTACAGATGTTTTCTGCTATGAGGAGGCACTCAAAATTGCCACGGAAGGAATTAAATATTGCTTCAATTCCGGTGATGCAAGTAAATTATATGAGTTCCTGTTTGAGATTGGATGGATTTACGATGAGATGGCAAAAGAGAAAAATAAATATATGAAGTGGCAATATCGGAAATATTTTGAGTATGCGCTTTGCATCAGCGAGATGTTTTATATTGAGAGAAATGCAAAGGTGATAAAAAGATATCTAGCATAAAAAGTCACAAATGTAAAGGGATGTTTCGGGTCAGAAAAGCAGACGTGAAACATCCCTTTAAAGTAACAGAAAAAAATGATAGCCTGTAACAGTGAATGATATTATGCCCCACCCAAAGAAAGGACGATAAAATGATAAAATTTTATAAGTTCGCATGGAAAAGATTTAACCGGAAGGAAAAATTATATTTTCTTTTAAATTTTCTGACATCCTTTGTAAATAACTGTTCTATGGTCCTCATCCCGATTTTGCAGAAAAAAATGATTGAACTGATGACCAGTTCACAGTTGGAGATTTCTTATATCTGCATTTATTTTTTGTGCGGACTGGCGGGAGTTCTCGCTGTCATTGCAGAGTCAGTTCTATTGAGCCATCTGGAACGGACACTTCAGAGAGCACTTCAGGAGGAACTGATTGAATCTGCATTAAAGAATAAGAACAAAATCATTGAGGCAAAGGGCCCTGGGGCTTACATGGTAAGTGTGTTTGGGGATTCGGAGCACATTGCCAATCTGCTGGAAACCAATATTGTCAACCTGTTTTTCCAATGTGTATCTACAATTATCATTTTGTTTATCACCGCGCAGTGGTCGATGGCGTTTGTCGGAATTGTTGCGGTCACTTATGTCGTGATGATTGTGCTGCATATTGTCAGCGATAAAGCCTTTATTAAGAAATTTCAGGCAGCAAGGGAAAAGGTTTATGAGGCAAACCCGCGTGTGCTTGAGTGTATTGAAAACCGGCTGAGTGTGATGGGATTTGCAGATATAGGGCGGTACATGAAATCCATTTATCAGACGTTTGATGAGAGGGACCGGCTGATGAAGCAGGCAAATACGATTAATACGGCGTCTGCGTCTGCACTCGGCGGAATCCGGATACTGGCGCTTTCCGTGTTTTTCATCGTTTCTGTCTGGCAGATGAATGACGGAAAACTGGAGATTGCGTCTTTTATTGCGATGCTTTCTTATTTTTCAACAATTTTTGCTCCGATTACGCTGTTAAAACAGTATGATTCCAACAGACACCGCTTTACGATGTTTCACGACAAGATAAAGGACAGTCTCCGCCCAGAGCTGCGCTTAGAAATTCCAAAGCACGAAGAACTTGCGTTAAAAAACTGTTCATTTGCCTATGAAAATGCCTCAGAACAAAAGGCATTAAGCGGCTTGTCGGTTGATGTCAATGCAAAAATCGGAATTGTCGGTCTTTCCGGGGAAGGAAAATCCACAATTATTAAAATGCTGCTCGGTGAGCTGCTTCCAACGGACGGAGAGTGCTGTTATGGCGGGAAACGGACGTCGGATATCAGCCGGTATCTGATTCAGACGGCTGTACGCTATGCACCGCAGGAGCTGGAAATGTTTGACGGAAATCTGGAGTTTAATATTACACTCGGGAAAACGGGACTTAAGCGTGAGGCATATGCAAAAGAGGAAAACAGCTATAAAAAGCTCATTTTAAAGCTCTGCGATACGTTAAAGGCATGGAACCATGACGACGAGCTGCGGCTGGAAGAAGCGCAGAGGGAGCTTGTGCAGGAGCTCTTTTTACTGGATGATGCACAGGTGCGTGACAGTGTTGTTCTGGTGCGTATTGTGGAACAATTGCCGGAGGATACAGAGTGGTTTGCAGAGTGGGCTGCCAGGATAGAAACGGCAAGACATTATTATATGGAAGAAAAATATAAACGACTGTTGTCGGATTTGGAATTACAGGATTTGAACGGAAGAAATTTCGGACAGAGAGGTTGTAAGGTTTCCGGCGGTGAGAAAAATAAAATTGCGATTGCACGATTCCTTCTTCCAGAATACGGAAACTATTTTATTCTGGACGAGCCGTTTACAAGCCTCGATGCCATTTCTGAGAAAAAATGCCTGAAGGTATTGCAGGACTATACGGCTGGAATGAAGGGCATTATTATTTCTCATAAAATGAACATCATTTCGCAGTTTGCAGAAGACATCTATGTGCTTGAGAACGGCACGATATCGGAACACGGCAGACATGCAGAGCTGATGGCGCAGGAGGGACTCTATCAGAGGATTTATACGGAATATGTGAAAAAGACGATGGGGGAAGAAAAAAGCCCTCAAAAGTTGGAGAAAAAATCCAACGATTGAAGGCGTTACCCTAAACCGCCTGTCTCAGGCAGGTTTTAATATCATCCTCCGCGTTGCTGATAAGGCGCAGATGGAAGGTATCGGTTAAATATTGCAGGACATTCGGACTTAAAAATGCCGGGAGGGTAGGACCGAGGTAGATATTCCGGATGCCAAGGCTTAAAAGTGCGAGAAGGTCGGCAACGGCTTTCTGCTCGTACCAGGAGACGATGAGGGAGAGCGGGAGACCGTTGACGTCCGTTTCAAAGGCATCTGCCAAAGCGGTTGCAATGCGGATGGCAGAATAGACATCGTTGCACTGGCCAACGTCTAGGAGCCTTGGAAGACCGGCAACTTCCCCGAATTCCAACTTGTTAAAGCGGTATTTGCCGCAGGCAAGCGTTAAAATGATGCAGTCTTTTGGCACCATCTTGGCGAATTCCGTGTAATAATTTCTGCCCGGTCTTGCACCATCACAGCCGCCAATCAGGAAGAAGTGGCGAAGCTGTTTATTTTTTACAGCTGTCACAATCTGTTCTGCATAGCTTAAGGCGGCGTGATGCCCGAAGCCGACTAAAATATCATGCGCTTCTTCATCCTCCGGAAAACCGCCAAGCTCCAAAGCATGTTTGATAATGGGACTGAAATCCTTTTCCCCGTTTTCTTTTTTGCCGATGTGCTTGACGCCGTCCCAGCCGACCACGTTGGTGCTGTAGATACGGTCTTTGTAGGAATCACGCGGGCGCATCAGACAGTTTGTCGTCATCAGGATACAACCGGGCAGGTTGTCAAACTGTTTCTGCTGGTCCTGCCAGGCGCCGCCGAAGTTTCCGACCAGGTGCGGGTACTTTTTTAAGCCCGGATAGCCGTGGCAGGGAAGCATTTCGCCGTGCGTATAGATGTTGATGCCGGTGCCCTCGGTCTGCTCTAAAAGCATTTCCAAATCCTTTAGGTCGTGCCCGGAGACGATGATAAAAGGGCCCTTTTTGATGTGCACATTGACGTTATGCGGGGCAGGATTCTGGTAGATGGTGGTGTTTGCCTCATCGAGTTTTTTCATGACTTCAATCGCCATCTCGCCGGTGCGCATCATCATCCGAATCAGTTCCTCCGCGGTCAGTTTGTCGTCTGTGAGCGCTTCGAGTGCTAAGATATAAAAATCATCCACCTCATCGCTGTAATATCCAAGTTCTCTTGCCTGATGCCCGTAGGCGCTGATTCCCTTTAAACCGTAGAGGATGGTCTGGCGCAGGGAGCGGACATCCGGGTCTAAGGATTTGTCATACATGATTCCCGCAAGCGGGGCATCGTGCAGCATCTCGCTTTTGGTCTCCGGTAGGTGATAAGCGGCGTGTGCCGGAACATCTGGGAGGTCGCCTGCCATGCCGCGAAGCTCGTCCTTGATTTGCTGGGAACGCTTCAACAGTTCCACGTGTGCGGCTGCATCAAAGTTGACATTGGTGAGCGTTGTAAAAAGAACATTTTCAATAAAGCTGACCACGCTTTTGTCCATATGCGCACCCTGTTCTATTAATGGTTTCCCGTAAAAACTGATGCCTTTTATCTGAAAAATCAAAAGGTCCTGCAAGGCAGCAATTTCCGGTGTCTTTCCGCAGACACCGAGCTTCGTGCAGCCTTTTCCGTTTGCCGTCTGCTCACACTGGTAGCAGAACATTTCGTAATCGAGTTCCATGTTGTTGCCCATATCGAGTTCTCCCGTCATAATGATTGATAACTTATAAAGGTTGTCTGAACACTACTCTGTGCAAATTTGTGGAAAATTATTCTGTTACAGAGATTTTTGTGGGAAAAACAAGTTCCTGCCGGGAAACGGTCTGCGTCAGCACGGCGCGCACAATAAAAACAGTCTCTTTCCTTCCATCATGCGCCACATGAATCTTGGGTGTGACCGTGAGGACGGCATCCTCCGGGAGTGTAACGGTCACGGTAAAAGGATGCTGTTTCTCATCAAAAGTTAAAAGTAGTTTTAGTTTATTTCCTTTTATTTCAGGTGCAACCGGAAATACAAAGTTTTCTGTCAGGCTGGAAGAAGCTTCCGGTGAGTGGAAGGTGTCGGTGAGCAAAAAGCCACCGCTTTCTAAAATCCCGTTTCCTTCAAACGCAATTTCACGGCGAAGCCGACTGCCGTCTGTGTAGCCGTATGCCTGCCCGTACTCGATGGAAACCATTTTTTCATCAGCGTAAAAATGTGAAGCACGATATTCCTTTCCGGTGGACTGTCGGCGTCCGTCTGGCAATGGAACATTGTGCCCTTCGGAAGAGCAGCACAAAATATCATAGCGGTTCGCACCGAAATAATCTGCGGTATATTCGCCGGAGCCAAGGTCTAAAAAGACCGGCGTTCCATAGGCAAGATAGCCGAAGGAGCCGACATCATTGTGATTGTGGTCCTCCGCGTTATTGCCGCCCTTGACGTAAAGGCAGCAGCCGTTGTCCCAGTGTTTTACCGCCCATTCGGCGGTATCGGACTTAAAAAAGGAAGGTGCCTTTGGGGAGGCAGAAAGCGCAGAGCTGTAATTTTTTACCCATAAATAATTGCGCAAAGCTTCCGAAAACCGGTGACACTCGTCCCCGCCAAGCAGCTCGAAGCGGGAGCAGTCCGTCGGAACGGGAAGCCCCGGATACAGGTGGAATAAAAAGGCGACAAGCCCTAAGTGTAGTTTCGTATCCGGCGTGCAGTCCGAAAAATTTACATAGTGGTCATGCCCAAGTGACATGGCAGAGAGAAAGCGGGCGCTTTTGGGAAAAGAAAAGGTGTCCGCTTCCTCTGTGTTTTCTGCGAGACATTCGTAGGCGGCGAGAAAATATTCCATTCCGTACTGATAGTACAAAACGCCCTCCGAGCAGACGCCGGTGCGCTCCATTTCTTTGATATAAAGATGTAAGGAAGCAAGAACCCGTTTGCGCACTGCTTCATAGCGCGCATCCGTCATACTTTCCGGTGTAAGCTCGTGGAGGTAATAAGCACAGATTCCGATATTTCCCATGCAGACCGGATTCCAGTTCATCGTGCCCGTTTCCCACCAGTCGCAGGGGCACGATGCCTCAAATACAGAAAAAATATCGGCTTCACAGCGCGCAAGAAAGCGGCTGATGCATGCGTTTATCCGGGGTGTGCGAAAACTTAAGCGCCCTAAAACCTCACCGATGCTTCCGGCGGTCTCTGCGGCAAACAGGTCAATGCTTTTGGCTGTTCCATCGTAGTGTGCAGGGCTTCCGTGCGCAGGGAGCACCCAGGTCGGCTCTGCGAGAAGCTCTTCTATCACAAAACAGGTGGCATCCACGCAGGACGATACGTCGATGCCAAGAGCGGTAAAATCCTCTTTTAACAGCAGAAGCAGGCTAAAACAGGTGAAAAACTCCCGGCGTTTAAAGTACAGCTTTTCATAGTGGAGACGGTTTCCGTCCTGGAAAAAACGCTCGTAATCCGCATGGGTAACCGCAGGAAAATGTTGTTTCACAGAGTCTTCCACGGTTTCGGGCGAGGCAGTTGCAAAGTCTGAAAGTCCAGTCAGATTTTTGCAGCGCTCTAATAATGTATAAAGATAATTTGAGAGATAGGCGGTTGTATTGAAATTCATAAGCGTACTCCTTTTTCGACCTTTGGGCGATATGCTGGCGTAATTATACCATTGCAGGGAAAAATTTGCTATAATAGGGAACGTGAACTTGTGATATGAAAGAGACACCGGGAGGAAGTATCGTGAACAGAGAAAACAATGCACCGGATAAAATCAAAGTAAAAGGTGCGAGAGTACATAATTTAAAAAATATAGATGTGGATGTGCCGTTAAATCAGATCGTGGGGATTGCGGGAGTCTCCGGCTCCGGCAAATCATCCCTTGCGCTTGGCGTTTTATATGCGGAAGGTTCAAGGCGGTATCTTGAATCGCTGTCTACCTATACGAGGAGACGGATGACAGGAGCGGCGAAGGCACAGGTGGATGAGGTGCGTTATGTACCGGCGGCGCTTGCACTTCACCAGCGCCCGGCAGTGCCGGGAATCCGCAGCACGTTTGGAACTGGAACAGAGCTTTTAAACAGTTTGCGGCTGATGTTTTCAAGGCTTGCAAGCCATCGTTGCCCCAATGGGCACTATGTAAAACCTACACTTGCAGTTGCAGCAGAGCAGGAAATCATCTGCCCGGAGTGCGGGGCAAGGGTTCATGCGCCAAGTGCGGAAGAACTGGCATTTAACAGCCAGGGCGCGTGCCCGAAATGCAGCGGAACCGGGCTGGTGCGCTCGGTCGACCACGCATCCCTTGTTCCAGATGAATCGCTCAGTATAGACGAGGGGGCGGTGCGCCCGTGGCAGACTTTAATGTGGTCGTTAATGAAGGATATCGCACGCGACCTTGGCGTGCGCACGGATGTGCCGTTTCGGGAGCTGACCGAAAAAGAGCGGGAGATTGTATTTGACGGTCCGGCGGTAAAGAAGCACATGATTTATCAGAACAAGACGAGCGGAGCCGCTGGCGAGATGGATTTTACCTATTTTAATGCAGTCTACACCGTGGAAAATGCGCTCTCGAAGGTCAAGGACGAAAAGGGCATGAAGCGCGTGGAAAAATTTTTAAAAGAAGAGGTCTGCCCGGAGTGCAGCGGAAGCAGGTTGTCCGAGGCGGCAAGAGCGCCAAAGCTCCGTGGAATCGGACTTGATGAGGCCTGCCGGATGACGCTTCTGGAGCTGGTCGACTGGGTGAAAGGCGTGCCGGATTCCCTGCCGGAAGAGATGCGTCCGATGGCGGAGAGCATCTGTGAGTCGTTTCAGACGACTGCTGCACGGCTTTTGGATTTGGGGCTATCCTATCTGACCTTAGACCGCGCCGCATCCACGCTTTCGACCGGAGAGCGTCAGCGGATGCAGCTTGCAAGGGCAGTGAGAAATAGAACGACTGGTGTCTTATATGTGCTGGATGAGCCGTCAATCGGACTTCATCCGTCCAATATTGTCGGGTTAAACGATGTCATGCACGATTTGGTTTCCGATGGAAATTCTGTGATTCTAGTCGACCATGATACGCAGATTCTCTCGGAAGCAGACTGGATTATCGAGATGGGACCGCAGGCGGGCGCAAACGGCGGGTATGTGATTGCGGAGGGAACGGTGCCGCAGATAGAGGAAAATCCCGCTTCCATGATAGGTGCATTTTTGTCCGGGAAGGCGGATACCGGAATCAGACCGCGTGCGTCAGCAGACGAGATGTTTGCGCTCGGAAGGATTCATCTGTCTACCGGGCAGATTCACACGGTAAAGCCGCTTGAGGTCGACATTCCAAAGGGCAGGCTGACCGTCGTCACCGGCGTGTCCGGTTCCGGAAAAACCACGCTCATATTAGAGAGCCTGGTTCCGGGATTGGAGGCGGCGATTGAGGGAAAGACGCTGCCGGAGCATGTCATTTCCGTAGAGGCGGAGGGAATTTCCCATGTGAAGCTAATCGATGCAACCCCAATCGGCATCAATGTCCGTTCCACCGTTGCAACTTATGCAAATGTGCACGATGAGCTGCGCAAGACATTTGCAAGGACAAAGGAAGCGAAAGAGCTTGGCTATAAGGTCGGCGATTTTTCTTACAATACCGGAAAACTGCGGTGTCCGGTATGCGACGGAACCGGAGAAATCAGCCTGGATGTGCAGTTTTTACCAGATGTGGACGTGCCATGCCCGGAGTGCGGCGGTTCGAGATACAGCAAGGAGGCAGGGCAGATTCATTATCAGAGCAAAGATGGAAAGAGATGGTCGCTGCCAGAGCTTATGGAGATGGATGTCAATACGGCATTAGACGCCTGCGCCGGGTTAAAAACCGTACAGCAGAGACTTTTAACGTTAAAACAGTTAGGGCTTTCCTATCTGACCCTTGGCGAGGAGACGCCAAGCCTTTCCGGCGGGGAGGCACAACGCTTAAAGCTTGCAAGCGAGATGGGAAAAGGGCAGTCCGATTCCGTGTTCATTTTTGATGAGCCTACGATTGGACTTCATCCATTGGATGTGAGAACACTGCTTTTAGTATTTCAGACACTTGTAGAAAATGGCGCAACGGTACTGGTCATCGAACATGACCTCGATGTGATGCGGAATGCGGATTATATCATCGACATGGGACCGGGCGGCGGAGCGGCTGGCGGAAGGATTGTCGCCGCAGGGACACCGGAGCAGATTCGGGAAAATGAAGCGAGCGTCACCGGAAGGTATCTGTAGCATTAAAACGTTCCATGGATATAAATGGGGGCTTTCTTCTACCTTGCTGTTATGTTACGATGGAAAGGAAGTCATGAACTTTGATTGTCGGTGTTGGCGTTATTCTTGGAAAGCAGGATTTTGAGGCGATGTGATGAAAGAAAGAGGGGTGGAAGTATGATTCTCTATCATGGTTCTTTTATAGAGATTGCAAAGCCAGACTTGGTTCATTCCCGCTCCAATGTAGACTTTGGGCGTGGCTTCTATGTCACGCCGTTGTATGAGCAGGCAGCAAAGTGGTGCAGCAAATTCAAACGCCTGCGTTATGAAAAGCCGAATCTGCAGATTTGTTTCCGCACAGAGAAAGCACTGTCTCTGCTGCATTTTGAAGGGAGTGAAACACTATGACAGCGAACCCGATTTTGCTTCAAAAAAATATAGCCGTGTCATTGAGTGCTTTGCAAAACAGCAGGGGATTTCACTGGATGCGGCATTGGACTTTTTCTATCATTCCGAGGTTTATCCGCTCATGCGTGATGGTGTATCCGATATGCATTGCATGAGTGATGAGTACCTGGCGGAAGAACTGGAACAGGAATATGTCGAAAAAATGCAGGATAAATGCCGATAATTAGCGTTCCTTTTTCATTGCGTTGCTCAGATTGAACTGATAGAATCTTTAATTTAAATTAAAAGAATATTACGATTTATAACAGCCGATTTTTAATCTTTATATGATAAAGTAATTTTAGAAAATATTATGAGGTTAAAAGGAGGCTATCCAATTGAATTCTGTTTCTAGTAACCAGTCAGACGTATCTGTTCAGCTTGGTCTGTTTGAAGCTGTGAAAGACTTGCTTTTTGTGAATCCAGTTTTTTTACTTGGAATAATCGTAATCTGTGCAATGCTGATTATAATTTTCAAAAAAAATAGGACAATACCCAAAATCAGAATATCGATTTTAGTATTGGTATTTTATTACTACTTATGTGTCATGCTGGCAAATATTGTAGGGATTCCTACGCTCAGTGAATATATAAGACTGTCAGGGTTAGGAGAGGCGTTCTTCCATCCCAATATCAATCTGATTCCGTTTCATGACGGATTTAGTCTGGGTTTTCTTTTGAACATTTTTCTCTTTCTTCCATTGGGCTTTTTGTGTCCCCTTATAAGTAAGAGCTATCAGCGTGTAAAAAATATATTTTTAATTGGCTGTGGACTATCTTTTACGATTGAAATTGTTCAGTTATTTACCTTATATAGAGCAACGGATATCGACGACCTTATTACAAACGTTGCCGGAACACTGATAGGCTATTTTTGTTTTCGATTGATACACAAGCGGGTAATCATGAAATCCAGTTCAATAAGGGATTTCGAGGAACCGCATTGTATGCGCTATATGCCTGTCGTAATGATAGTTACTGCCTTTGTTTTGGGATTTTTTAGTTAAGTATCATTTTATAATCTATATCCACATATTCAATAAGGTGATTGGGATGTAAAATTGTATTGCTATTGTGCGTACATTTGCATATAATAAAGGTAGATGGAAATACTACTCACGAAAGGAGATGTCTTATATGTCTACAAAATCAGCAAATTTATATGCAAGGATTGAACCAGATGTTAAAGAAAAAGCAGAAAGTATCCTGTCTACGCTTGGTATCCCTGCTTCTAGTGCTATCAATATGTTTTATAAACAGATTATCTTACAGAGAGGACTTCCGTTTGAAGTAAAAATACCATCTGCAAGACCTGTTGACATCAGCGCATTATCAGAAGCAGAGTTCAATGAAGAAGTGGAGAAAGGATATACGGATATGCAGGCTGGACGGACCAAAAATGCGAAGAAAGCCTTTGCTGACATTCGCAAGGATTATAGTTTATGATATATGAAGAGAAGTATCCGAACAGGCTGACAGGGATTTGAGAGGAATTTTTGAATACATTGCGTTTGAATTACAATCGCAGGAAAACGCAAGAGGACAGCTTGACCGTCTGGAAGAGCAGATATTAAGTCTGGATATTATGCCGGAGCGTTATCGAAAATATGAAAAAGAACCGTGGAAAAGTCGTGGATTACGTGTATTATCTGTAGATAATTACGTGGTACTTTATATTCCAAATAGCGATAAAAAGGTGGTAACAATTCTTAGAGTAATGTATGCCGGACGGGATATTGACAAACAGTTAAACCTTCACACAAAGCAATAAAAGATACGTTTTAAAGCAGTCTTTGATTTATAATTGACTGCTTTTTTCGTACCCAAAAAGAAAAATTTACCCCTGCAAACCCTGTAAAATCAACACTTCACAAATTTTTCACAAAAAATTAGCACTCACCTATTGACAGTGCTAACAATCGGTGCTATAACATAATCAGAACGAGGGAGGGAAAAAGAAATAAGCTCCCGGGTTCCATCCAAAGGCGCACAGGGCGCCAGGATGACAACAGCTTTTTAAAGTTTAAGGTAGACATGAATGTCTTATAAAAGGAGGAATGACTTATGTTACTACCTAGCATTTTTGGAGAAAACTTATTTGATGACTGGATGAATTTTTCATTCCCGGATATTGACAAAGAGCTGTATGGAAAACACGCAAAGAACATGATGAAGACCGATGTCAAAGAGACAGAGAATGGATACGAAGTTGCCATTGACCTGCCGGGCTTTAAGAAAGATGAAATTCAGCTTGAGCTGAAAGATGGTTATCTGACCATCAGCGCAGCCAAGGGACTTGATAAAGACGAGAAGGACAAGAAGGACAAATACATCAGAAGGGAGCGTTACGCAGGCAGCATGAGCCGTACCTTCTATGTAGGTGAGAGTATCACCGAGGATAAGATTCATGCAAAGTATGAAAACGGTATCCTGCTTTTGGATGTTCCGAAGGAAGAGAAGAAAGCAGTTCCGGAGAAACGATACATTTCGATTGAAGGATAAGTGACAGAGTACAAGTTCCCGGGAAGGTTTCCCGGGAACTTGTGTTTCACCCAATAATTGGTGTTAGTAAAACAGAAAAATCCCTGCATCATACAGAGAGCAAAAAGGAGGTTATGCTATGAACATTCAGAAATTTACACAGAAATCGGTAGAAGCAATCAATGACTGTGAAAAACTTGCCTATGAATATGGAAATCAGGAAATAGAGCAGGAACATCTTCTTGTGGCATTGCTGCAGCAGGAAGACGGGCTGATTTTAAAACTGATTGAAAAGATGGAGATACAAAAAGAGCATTTCGTGGATAATGCAAAGCGCCATCTTGAAGCGAGAGTCAAAGTGTCTGGCGGACAGGTTTACGTGGGCGCAGATTTAAACAAAGTGCTGATTCACGCAGAGGATGAGGCAAAGCAGATGGGTGACGAATATGTTTCCGTAGAGCATCTGTTTTTATGCCTGTTAAAATATCCGAATAAGGCGATGAAGGAAATCTTTAAAGAGTACGGAATCACCAGAGAGCGCTTCTTACAGGCACTTTCCACCGTGCGCGGAAATCAGCGTGTGACGAGCGACAATCCGGAAGCAACCTACGATACGCTTGAAAAATACGGCTACGATATGGTAGAGCGTGCGAAGGAGCAGAAGCTTGATCCGGTGATCGGACGTGACGATGAAATCCGTAATGTTGTGCGGATTCTTTCAAGAAAAACGAAAAACAATCCGGTTTTAATTGGTGAACCGGGTGTTGGTAAAACGGCAGTTGTAGAAGGACTCGCCCAGCGAATTGTAAAGGGTGATGTGCCGGAGGGATTAAAAGATAAGAAATTATTTGCACTTGATATGGGTGCACTGGTTGCCGGTGCAAAGTACCGTGGTGAGTTTGAGGAACGTTTAAAAGCCGTTCTTGACGATATCAAAAATTCAGACGGACAGATTATTCTGTTTATCGATGAACTTCATACGATTGTAGGAGCAGGAAAAACAGACGGAGCGATGGATGCGGGACAGCTGTTAAAGCCAATGCTTGCCCGTGGCGAGCTGCACTGCATCGGCGCAACAACGCTTGACGAATATAGAGAATACATTGAAAAGGATGCAGCATTGGAGCGGCGTTTCCAGCCGGTTATGGTGGATGAGCCAACGGTGGAGGATACGATTTCCATTCTGCGTGGCTTAAAGGAGCGCTATGAGGTGTTCCACGGTGTCAAGATTACAGACAGCGCACTTGTTTCCGCTGCGGTGCTCTCAAACCGTTATATTTCAGACCGCTTCCTTCCTGATAAGGCAATCGACCTTGTGGATGAGGCGTGTGCGCTGATTAAGACTGAGCTTGATTCCATGCCGACGGAACTTGACGAGTTAAATCGTCGTGTGATGCAGCTTGAGATTGAGGAGACGGCGTTAAAGAAAGAGACAGACCGCCTGAGCCAGGAGCGTCTTGCAGATTTGCAGAAAGAGCTTGCAGAGCTGCGGGATGAATTTAACACCAGAAAGGCACAGTGGGAGAACGAGAAAAAATCCGTTGAGAAGGTACAGAAGCTGCGTGAGGAAATTGAGTCGGTCAAAAACGATATCAAGACTGCACAGCAGAATTATGATTTGGAAAAAGCAGCAGAATTGCAGTATGGCAAACTGCCGCAGCTTGAAAAACAGCTTGAAATCGAAGAGGATGAGGTGAAAAAACGCGACCTTTCCCTGGTGCATGAAAATGTCAGCGAGGAGGAAATCGCACGGATTATTTCCCGCTGGACAGGCATCCCGGTTGCAAAACTGACGGAGAGCGAGCGCAATAAGACCTTACATCTCGATGAGGAGCTGCATAAACGTGTCATTGGTCAGGACGAGGGTGTCACGAAGGTGACGGAAGCAATTATCCGTTCCAAAGCCGGAATCAAAGACCCGACCAAGCCGATTGGTTCGTTCCTGTTCTTAGGACCTACCGGCGTCGGTAAAACGGAGTTAGCGAAAGCGTTAGCGGCAAGCCTGTTTGACGATGAGTCCAACATGGTGCGTCTTGATATGAGTGAGTACATGGAGAAATATTCCGTGTCAAGATTAATCGGAGCGCCTCCAGGATATGTCGGATACGATGAGGGCGGTCAGTTGACAGAGGCAGTGCGCAGAAAACCGTATTCTGTAGTTTTATTTGATGAGGTGGAGAAAGCGCACCCGGATGTATTTAATGTCCTGTTACAGGTACTCGATGACGGACGTATCACGGATTCCCAGGGACGTACCGTTGATTTTAAGAATACCATTATCATTATGACTTCAAACCTTGGTTCTGCACATCTGCTCGAGGGAATCGATGCGGACGGTAACATTAATGCAGACTGTGAAAAAGCTGTGATGGACGAACTGCGCGGACACTTCCGGCCGGAGTTTTTAAACCGTCTGGATGAAATCATCATGTTTAAGCCGCTGACAAAGGACAACATTGGAAACATTATCAACCTTCTGATGACGGATTTGAACAAGCGTCTGGCAGACCGTGAGATTACGGTGGAGTTAAGCGATGCGGCAAGCCACTTTATTGTGGAAAACGGCTATGATCCGATATACGGCGCAAGACCGCTCAAGCGGTTTTTGCAGAAGCACGTGGAGACTTTGTCTGCAAAATTGATTCTTGCGGATGAAGTGAGAGAGGGAGATACGATTCTCATTGATGTGGAAGGAGACCATCTGACCGCACGCGTAAAATAAGTGAAATAATTGAAAAAACTCAGGCTCATTGCGGCCTGAGTTTTTTTAATTCATAGGAAACAGCATCCTATGAATTAAAAAGCCATTCGGGCAGAATGCGCAGCTCGCGGAGAGGCAAATAGCTGCTATGCAGCACCGCTCGCACGCGAAAGCGTGCGTCAGACGCACACTTTATTTTTAATGGCAAATTCACATAGGGAGGAGTATAATGAAAAATATGTATGGAAGATGAAACGAAACCCAAAGGAGAATAGATGATGTTACAGTCGAAGATTACAGATTACAAATTCACACCAAGAGCAGACGGTACGGAGGAAGAAGTGAAAGCGTACTGCACGAAAGAGGGATGGGAGAATGCAAAATGCCCGGCATCCTCTGTTTATGCAGTACAGAAGATGGTGAACCGGAAAAAGCAGCAGGTTATCATATATACGAATCAGAAGGTTCGTTGTATGGGAGAAGGAAATCCGGGACCTGTTTTTCGTAAGTGGGATTTGCAGAACGATAATGAAAATATTATCGTGAATGATAAAACGACACCAACCTGTGCAGAACTTAATTTTAAGCATACCATTATAGGAAGTGATGAAGTCGGGACCGGAGAACGCTTTAAGAGAAGCATTGTGACGGCAGTGGAAGTGAAACCGGAACAGATGGATGAGCTGATTGGCATGAATGTAAATGATTCCAAGCAGATGGGAGAAGGCGATATCCGAAACGCAGGTGAACGATTATCAGGACTTTCCCCACAGCAGGTAAGAGAGCTGATCGAACGTGGAGAGACACGGGTCACATCCGGGGAAGGTGCATTTGTCAGATTTAAAAGCACGATTCTTCCAA
Source organism: Roseburia sp. (assembly GCA_050874345.1). Classification (GTDB taxonomy): domain Bacteria; phylum Bacillota; class Clostridia; order Lachnospirales; family Lachnospiraceae; genus Roseburia. Next base: position 45,289 of record JBNMKM010000005.1, read on the forward strand.
ATGATGAATACGACAAATTTAGGATAGAAAACAGCGATAAAAATAAAAATTATCTGCTGGCAGAGTTACATGCAGAATTATTAAATGCGTTGATTAAGGAGGGCACACCGGATTACGTTGTGGTGGATGATTTTATTGAAACACATAAATCGGTGCGGATCGCCTTTTATCAGGCATTAGATACCATCGATGAAAAGAAGATTTTCCTGAGAACAAAAGCCGATGCTGTAAACATGGCAGTATCCTGTGCATCCGTAATCAGTTCCTATTTCAGTCAGATTTATATGGAATGGCTCGCAGAAAAGATTAAAAAAGATTATGGCATCAGAGGCAGTTTTACGATTCCGGAACAGAATCTCGGACTTGAAAAGCAGAAAAAAGCACTTGCAGATGCTGGCGCAGATGCAGAGGAAGTGTTGAAAAAGTACACGAAAACCACATTCAAGTCAAAGTAACAGATGTTTACAAATAAAAAGTTTGCAGGAGATTTTAAATGGCAGGGAATGATACAATCCCTCCAAAGCTGAGAGAGGCTGCGGATGGATTACATACGAATGCAGAGGCACTGGCTTTTGTGGCATATGCAGTGAAGCGGACAATCACAGAGAAGGAGCGTCATACCTATGCAGCGTGCATTTTTTACAAGGGTGACGTGAGCATCCATAAAATAAAATATCAGCCGGAAAGAGAATTAACCAGCGTAAAAGCGATGGAAAAAGCGGTGGAGATGCTGGTTCTTGAATTCTGCGGGGAAAAAGAAATCAAAACCGTGGATATTGTGTATGACCTCAATGACGATATTTTCATGGACCGGGCAGACAGCAACGGCAGAATGCCGGTGTCAAATGGAAAACACAGGCGGAGGATGCGTTTTGAAACAGACTATGGTGTGACGGATGCGTGCCTGTATCAGGAAAGTGCACAGGGAATAAACACAATAAAACTGTTCCGGGCACTTGATTTATATTCCGATACGGAATGGATTAAGGAACAGAGCACGATAGAAGTTTTTTTGAGCCTAACACAGGCACTGGCGGATTGCGATATCTCAAGCTTGTATGATGAGCAGCAGTTAGAAAGCATGGTGCACGAAGCCGAATTCCAAAAGCCGATTGTGAAAGATACGATTCCCCTGGAGAACGACAGGACAGGCGGGAATCTTTCCGATGAGGCGGAAGAAATTTTTGGAACGGACGAGATAAGACAAGGGCAGACAGGCGGGGATGAGATGGAGAAGAAAAAAACAGTGCTTGACTTAATTATGAAATATGCGGAAAGCATTCGAAAACAAAAGATGACAGTGTTTCACCTGATTTACGGTTATGCCTGCGTCAGTCTGATGTCTGTAAATGATATCTGCAGGGAATTAGAACTTGAGGAGGAAGCATTTGGCAGGATTTCTTATTTTCAGGGAAAAATAAGTCAGCTTTTTAAAGATAAAACTACAGATACCAAAAAACTGAAATTCATGATTCCGCAGTACGTCGATTATTTTGAAAGTGATGCCTGTGCGGTTGAGGATTATAAGAAAGCAAAAAACTGTCTGGAAAAATGGAAAGGACGCTCGGGATTTCCACCGGAAACCATCGCATACAATTGGCTCCGGGAAATTCTCAATAACAAAGCGGACTATAACTTATTGGGGCTTAATAATATTTATTTTCAGAATAACCAGGAGTTTGCGCTGGAAAAGAAGCCGGTGAAACTGGAAAAGGAAAAGGTTGAGGATATTGCAGGGGCATCGAGCAGGCTGTATGATGTTTTGACCCAAAAGGTGATTGGCCAGGATGCGGCGGTGCAGAAATTTGTGCAGGGGTATATCAATGCAAAATTGGCATCCGCGGGAAGAAAGGGGAAACCGGCAGCCTCTTATTTATTTGCAGGCCCTCCTGGAGTTGGAAAAACATATCTTGCGCAGCTTAGTGCAGAGACACTTGGGATGCCGCTTAAGATTCTGGATATGAGCATCTATGCAACGGAGCATGACAGCGATGGTCTGGTTGGATTTGAGAGTACCTATAGAGACGCTGCACCTGGCGTTTTGACGACGTTTGTCATGGATAATCCGAAATCAATCATTCTGGTGGATGAAATTGAAAAAGCACACAAAAATGCAAAGATGCTGTTCCTTCAGATTTTAGAGGGAGCCCGCCTTTTTGACAAGTTTTATGCAAAACATGTAAGCTTTGAGAATGTCATTATTATATTTACTACAAATTGCGGCACAAATCTGTACCAGGATAATGAGGATGCCGATTTGTCGGCGTTGTCGGAAGGCGAAGTGTTAGATGCATTGCGGAATGATAACGAATTCCCCAATGAATTGTGCTCGCGTTTTGCATCCGGAAATATCATCGTGTTCAATCACCTGAAACAGTATTATCTGTGTGACATTGTCAGAAATAAGATGGATGGTGTGGCAAAGGAGCTTACGGAAAATTATCAGGTGCAGGTCAGATATGATTCGCTTCTTCCGGAACTGTTTCTTTTTCAGATGGGCGGTCATGTGGATGCGCGCGTTGCATCAAGCCGTGGTGCAGAGGTGTTGAAAAACTGCATGGTTTCATTTGTGAAGGATGCAGTGGAAAAGCAGGGAAAGCTTGCCGTGGATACGGTGTCTGTTGAGATTGAATTTAAGAAGGAAAATAAGGACATTTATCCGTTATTTGTATGTGAGAAGAGCAGCAATATTCTGGTAATCTCAGACAGTCCGAAGATGCGGTTTAAACATCCGGGAATCCAGGTATTTTTTGCGGAAAGTGAGCATGAGGCAGTCGAGCTGATCCGTGAAAATAAAATCATGTTTGCAGTGATTGATCTGACCTGCCGGATGGTACCCGGACAGACGGAGGCATCGAATGCGTTAGGCGTAGATTCTTTAGGCAGAAACTGTTTGGATTTACTGCGTGAGAAAGCGCCGCAGATTCCGGTCTACGTCGTAAAACAGAAAGATTATCATGCACAGGATAAAGAAGACATACAAAAAGCCGGAGTGCGTGGACTTTTTGAAGAGGGCAAAAATGGACGGGAATGTGCTGCCAATCTGGAAACAATCGTAAAGCAGATTTATGTTCAGAATAATCTGAAACGGCTCTCGGAAAAAGGACAGTGTGTTGATTATAAGACGCGCTATTTTATGAGAGAAAATACAGGAGTTGTGGAATTTTATAACTTAAGTCTGCGGGAAGTTGGGAAAGATGATGCCGAGCTCCGCAAAAAAGCAAAAAGCTCCAAGGTGTTTGATTTTGAAAGACCGAAAATGGGTTTTGAGGATATTATCGGGGCGGAACAGGCAAAACGCGACATGAAGCATTTTATCAATTATATGCATCATATTGATAAATATGTGCTTGAGGGAGCGGAGGTGCCGCGCGGTATCCTCCTCTACGGACCTCCGGGAACCGGAAAGACGAGTCTTGCAAAAGCATTTGCCGGGGAATGTGATGCGCTGTTTTTAAATACCACAGGGGCAGGCATCCGCAATGCCGCAAATCCGGTGCAGGAAATCAAAGATTTATTTAAAATCGCATATGCCAATGCGCCTGCAATCCTTTTTATTGATGAAATTGATGTGATTGCCAAGGAGAGGAACGGGCGTGATACGGGACTTGAAATGCTGGTAAATACCCTGTTGACGGAGATGGAAGGATTTAACGACAAGGATCCGTTTAAGCCGGTGTTTGTGATAGCCGCGACAAACTATAATGTGACGCGCAGCAGTGGAGACCCGTATGAGGTTGTAATTGATCCGGCATTAGTCAGAAGATTTGACAACCCGGTCTATGTAGGACTGCCAAGCCGTGCGGAGCGGAAAAAATATTTACAGCTTTTACTTGAGAAAAAGAATTATGCGGATAAGATATCGGAAATTGCGGTTGACTATGTTGCAGAGCATACCGGTGGAAAGAGCCTGGCATTCTTAAAGCGTGCGATTTCCAACATGACCAATATTTCAATCGATATGCAGATGGAAATCTGTGATGATTTACTGACGGATACGCTTGAAACACAGCTTTATGGCGAAAAGCGTGAGAATGATGAGGAATACCGGCTGAATGTGGCACGCCACGAAGCGGGACATGCCTATGTAGGGTTTAAGACAGGCAAAGAACCGAAGTTTATCACAATCGTTTCCAGAGGAAATTTTGGCGGATATGTGTCCTATGGAGACGGAGAGGATGAGCACAGCACAACAAAAGAAGAATTTTTAAACTCCATCTGCCGGTGCCTTGCGGGGCGTGCAGCGGAAGTGGTGTACTATGGTGAGCGTGGGGTCAATACAGGTGCAGGCAGCGATTTGGAGAAAGCGACAAGTCTGGCGATAAAGATGATTTGTTATTTTGGAATGGGAAGCATGGGGCTGCTGTCTCTTAATCCTGACCGTGTGATAAATTCTTCAAAGGGTGCCGAGGTATTAGAAGAAGCAAACCGGATTTTGGAGGAGCAGATGCAGCGTGCCATTGCACTGATTCAGAAGGGAAAGCCGACGATGGATGGCATTGTATCGGTGCTTATGGATAAATCCTATATCCAGGGAGAAAATCTTACTACAATCTTAGAAGAAGGCGAGCAGACTGCCAGTTTCGCAGAGGCAGATACGGTAAAACCGCATAAATGGTATGTGGTGGTAAACGGAAGAAAACCTGGCATTTATAAGAGCTGGGGCGAGTGTCTGGAACAGGTAAAGGGATATGCCAATGCCATTTACCGCTCTTATCTGACCGAAGAGGCAGCAAAGCAGGCGTTTCAATCATCCAGGGTTGGCACAAGAAATATCCGTGATAAAAAACTGCTTTATCATTTGGTCAGAGTGCAGGATATCGAGCAGATATTAAAAGACGGACTAAACCCGGAGCTGTCAATTGATGGGAAAAATTTTGTGGAATTTTATTTTCATGCATATGCACCGGAGGCAGTAAAAGTGCAGCGGGAAAACCCGGATACGGTTTATGCCTATCTGTGTGTCACAAGAGAGTATGCGTTGGCACATGGGTATCAGATTGTGTTAGGGCAGTCGCAGGGCGGGAAAACGCAAATGTATCATTACGGGGAGGGCTTTTCCCGAATTGACTGGGCGGCGATGGAAGCGCCGGCTGGTGAAAAGGGCAGGAGTGCCGCCTGCTGTGTGACAGAAGAAAACGTGTCATTTGCAGAGATTTCCTACATCTATCTGCCGGATGAAAAGAGTGCGGCGGAGCTTAAAAAATTATGTAAAGATACGGTTATTACGGTCAATAAACGGATGTTTATCTGACAGGAAAGGAATTGCTTTTGGGGAAAAGAAAAAATGCAAGGGTTGTTGCAGAAGCCTTTGACGAGACAGAAGCGTACTGTCTGCAGGAGGGAGAGAGCGCACTTGTTTTTTGTCTGAATCAGGCTGACCTTGAAATCTGTTTTGTAGAAAAGACAGAAGGAAAACTTGTCAGCCGGTCAGACAGATGCCGGATTGAGCTGGAAGAACACATGGCAGGGGCAGACGAACGACTGATTGGGAAAATGAAAGCGCTTATCGGGTTGGACCGTTTGGGAATTGAGGAAGCGGATGAAAAGAACAACGGGGCGTTTGCAGAATTTTACAAAAGTTTAGAGTCTGTGAAGAGGCGGCTGTCACGGGGTGAAGAGACGGTCATCGTATTTCAAAATCTGTGGCTGGAAGTCAGTGAAACCATGACAAGAGAGATGTACAAAGAGTGTATGCTCCCACTTTACCAGTTCTGTGTAGACGCAGCACGGGAACTGCAGGCAGAGTATGCAATAGACCGGATTTCAAAGATTTATCTGGCAGGAGAGAAAAGCAGTGACAGTAGCCTGTGGGAATACTTAGAGGAGCAGTACGATGCAGCATTATGTATTCTTGAGGAATAAAAAGAACGACAAAAGTATTCTCTGCCAGAGAATGACAGAAACATCATGCGTTTTTGCTGCAGATATTATGCAGCAGAAGCGGCAGTTCCACAATCAGCATGGCAATCCAGCCGGCAAGGTAGGAGTACGGCAGTGCCTCGATACCAAGATGCATTTTAAGTACGAGTGGTGCGGCGGCAAGCACGCGGACGCCCATATTTACAAAACCGCTGATGAGCGTAATTTTTAAGTCGCCGATGCCGCGGAAGTATCCCTGAATACCGTTTGTGATGGCGGGGAGTATATACATCAGGGAAATCAGATGCAGGTAAATGACACCGTGTCCGATGACTTCCTCGTCTTTGATGAAGCAGAGCATAAATTCTCTTGCAAATAAAAAGCAGAGCGCAAACATAATCAGCCCATAAATAATTTCAAGAATCATACCGCAGCGGAATCCCTCCCGCATGCGGTCTTTTTTTCCGGCACCTTTATTCTGTGCCATTAACGCAGTCATGGCGTGCGCAATATTCTGTTCTGGTGTGTAGGCAAAATCATCGATTCTGTTTACGATTGCAAAGGCGGCTGCAACAGAAACGCCCATGGTGTTGACAATCGCCTGGATTCCGAGTTTTCCAAGCTGGACGGTTGCCTGCTGTAACGCTGATGTCCAGCCATAGGCAATCGTGCGCATTAAGAGGGAGCGGTCAAATACCAGCCATTTTTTTCCGAGCCGCAACAGAGGCACTTTTTTCTGAATATAGAGGACACAGAAAACACAGCACAGGGCTTCGCTTAGCACGGTAGATACTGCACAGCCGTTGCTGCCAGCCTTTAATACAACGACAAAAAACAAATCCCCTAAAATATTTAAAACGGCACTGATCATCAGAAAATAAAGCGGGGTATTACTGTCGCCGAGTGCGCGCAGGGTACTTGAAAAAAAGTTGTAAAGAAAGGTGAAGACCAGCCCTAAAAAGATAATCCGTAAGTACTCTGTTGTCAGCGATAAAATGCTTGCATCTGCCTGCATCAAAATCAGAATTGGTCTTGCAAACAGGATACATGCTGCGGATAAAATCAGCGAAAAAATAACGCCGGAAAGCATGGTGGTACTAATCTGGCGGTGCAGCGTGTCATAATCTTTGGCTCCGTACTGCATTCCCATTAAAATGCTTGCACCCATACAAAGTCCGTTTAAAAACAGAATCATGAGCGTGGAAATCGGATTACAGATGCCGACGGCGGCAAGTGCCTCCTTTCCCACAAAGTGTCCGACAATAATGCTGTCTGCGGCATTGTAGGTGAGCTGGAACAGGTTGCCAAGCACGAGAGGAATCGTAAAACGAATTAAAATCGGCATGATTTTTCCGGTAGTGAAATCTTTGGTCATAATGGTAAAAATCCTTTTATTAAACGTTCAAAAAATGCGTCAATTCTTCTGCACGGGTTTCATAATCTGAAACTCCAAGATCATAAAGATTCTGTTCTAAAGCGGCATCTTTCGAAAATGTGCTAAGCGGCATATGACGGCTTGGCGCGAAAATAAAAGCGCTTCCTTCTTTTTCAAGTTTATTTGCAAGGTCAATGGACGCCTGATAGTTAAGGTGGCGGTTGTCAATTCCCTCAATGGTTTTCGGGTATTTATGGAGCATCCGCTTATAGACAGGGCGGTGCGCTTCCGGCTGTTTTACAAAATCACGCGGGTTTGACAAAATGACCACAACCTTATCGCAGCCGTGCTCTAAGGCATGGTGCACCGGAATGGAGTCGGCAACACCGCCGTCATAGTAGAGGTGGCCGTTTACATTGACCGGACGGCAGAAGGCGGGGAGTGCGCACGTTGCCATGATGGTGCGGTAGTCGTCTCTTACGATATCGTATTTGGAAAAATAGTGTGCTAGTCCGGTTTTGGCATCGGTTGCAGGCATGTAAAATTCTGCCGGATTTTTCATGATGGCATCATAGTCGATTGGGTCGGCACCATCTGAATTGGTCAGTGTTCCGTAGATGTACTGTAAGCCAAATAAATTTCCAGTGTGAAGGAGACTGCGCACGCTCAAATAGCGCGGGTCATCTAAGTGCTCGGTATAAAACCGGAGATTTCGTCCCCGCTGTCCGGCGAGATACGATAAGGTATTGGCAGCTCCGGCAGAGACGCCGATGCAGTAGTCAAATGTAATAGAGTCATCTAAAAATTTATCTAAAATCCCGGCGCTGTAGGCACATTTCATGCCGCCGCCTTCCACAACAAGTCCTGTTTTCATATAAAACCTCATTTTATGTGTACAATGTTTGTCAGTCAATATTTATCCGAGACAAATTTTAACATTTTCCGGAAATTTGTAAATAGACAATACGGCAAAAAATGGCACAGACATTGCGGAATAATCATGAAAATGGTAAAATTTTTACAGGACAAAAAGGGAGAGATGGGGAAATGGCATATGACAGTGAAGCTGGCGCAGATATCTGGAACGGTTATCTGAATGAGATGCGCCATGATGCAATAGAAAAGCAAAAGCAGCAAAGCCCTGCGGAAACAGACATCGAATTGTTGGGACACATCCTCTATGATGTGATAAGCATTGCAAAAACTGCACGCACGTATGGCTTGCTTGCAATAGAAGAAAAAACAGCAGAGTTAGACCAGGAGAATGAAGCAGAGGCGATTCTTTTTGAAGCTGCGCAGGTAATCGTGGATGGAAACAGTCCTATGTTTGTCGCAGAACTGCTGTCGAATCATTACTGGGTCAGTGGAATACAGGGGTATGCGGCGACAGCGGCATACATCGCAATCCGGGGCGCACTTCTCATGCAGGAAGGTGCAAATCCTTACGATATAAAAAGGCTCTTAAGCAGTATGCTCCCGGCAAAACTGCGGGAAAAGTGCATGCAGCTCTGCAGTGACTATGAGGCACAAGAGCAGCAGAACAGGGACAAATCAGCGCGAATCTATTTTGAGACAGATTTTTCAAGAAGCAAAGGCACCAAGAACCGGAAGGAGCTGGACTGGTTAGAGAAGGAACTTTCCTATATGGATGACAGGGAAATCCAGAGACTGCTGCGGGAGGTTGACAACACATATCTGGTGGCTGCCCTGCTTGGAATGGGGAAGAATTCACGCCGGGCAATTGCGTTAAATATGTCCGCACGCCTGCGGGAGATGATTGTGGAAGACTGTTATCAGGCAGCAGACATTGCGGATGCGGACATCGAGGAAGGCGCAGCATATGTCACGGAAAAATTAAAAATGCTTCAGGCGGCGGGAGAAATCCGGGACGCAGAGAGCAGAAATGTTTAAGATAAGAGGAAGCGGTATGAATTATTTTGAAATTCCGGATAAGGAATTTGAAGAGTTCTGTAAAAGGAAAATTGATGAGCTGGGATTGTCTGTCCGTACGTATGGCGTGTTAAAAAGATGTGGCTGTGATACGATAGCAGAAGCGGCATATCTGACAGAGGAAGATATCCTGAAAGTGAAGAGTGCTTCGCAGCGTGCCGTAGATGAGGTGCAGGAGAAGCTGGCAGAACAAAATCTCTCGCTTATGACGCAGGAAGAAAAGCAGAAGTTTTTAAGAGAGACAGATAATCTGGTAATTTTGAGAAGAAAAATCCGCACCTTAGAACTCAGAGAAAAAAGGAATAAAGAACAAATCAGGCGTCAGGCGCGCGGGACGAATGATGAATGGAACAGAATCAAAAAGAACAGGGATCGCGCGTTAAAAGAAGCGCGCGGGATTGTTCATACCAGCAGATATCCGGTCGCAAGACTGTTAGAATCAATGTATTTTGGTCAAAGTGCGCTGGAAGGAAGCAGCGTATGCGCTATCTTCGAGTTGTGGGAGGAACACTGTTTTCTGGAAGATGATACGCAGGAGGGAGAAAATGCAGACCAAAGCTGCGAGGAATGTATCGAAACATTTCTTGCGGATTATTACTGGGGAAAGCGTATGGCAGCAAAACTTGCAGAGGAGCGCGGTAAGGCACCGAAGATGATGCGTTTGAGATTAGTGGGCAGTGAACTGAGTGGAAGATGCCCGGCATGTAAGCAGCTGCATCATTACAGCAGGCAGGAACACTATTGTTTCCGCTGCGGCACCTTTTTAAATTGGGATGAGGAAAACTGGGACGAAGAAATTAGACGGCAGCTGGACTGTCTGGATGAGGATGAAGAGGAAGACGAATGATTCGTTTCCATTGCGCGATTGCATGAAAAATTATATAATGGTAAGACCTGAGCAATGAAAACAGCAATAAAAAGAGAGAAAAAATAACATGGCATTTACACATCTGCACGTCCATACGGAGTACAGTCTCCTGGACGGCTCAAACAAAATAAAAGAATATGTGGCGCGGGTCAAGGAGCTTGGCATGAACAGCGCTGCAATTACCGACCACGGCGCGATGTACGGCGTCATTGATTTTTACAAGGCGGCAAATGCGGCAGGCATCAAGCCAATCTTGGGATGCGAGGTATATGTGGCACCAAATTCCCGGTTCGACAGAGAATTATCCCACGGGGATGACCGTTATTATCATCTGGTACTTCTTGCGGAAAATAATACCGGTTACAGCAACCTGATTAAAATTGTATCGCGCGGTTTTACGGAAGGATACTACTACAAACCTCGTGTAGATATGGAAGTTTTAAATCAGTTCCATGAGGGAATTATTGCACTAAGCGCCTGCCTTGCGGGAGAGGTACAGCGCTATTTGGTGCGCGGTCTTTATGAGGAAGCAAAAGAGGTTGCGTATAAGTATCAGAAATGCTTTGGCGAGGGCAATTTTTTTCTGGAATTACAGGACCACGGAATTCCGGACCAGAAAACCGTCAATGCACAGCTTCTTCGGATGAGCCAGGAGACCGGAATCGAGTTAGTGGCAACAAACGATGTGCACTATACGAGAGCGGAGGATGCGGAAGCGCATGATATTTTACTTTGTCTTCAGACCGGAAAGAAGTTAACGGATGAGAACCGGATGCGCTATGAGGGCGGACAGTATTATGTGAAGTCGGAAGAGGAGATGCGCGCACTGTTTCCTTATGCAAAGGAAGCGCTTGACAATACGCAGAAGATTGCGGACCGCTGTCACGTGGAAATCGAGTTCGGTGTCACAAAGTTACCGCGGTTTGACGTGCCGGAGGGCTATGATTCCTGGACCTATCTGAATAAACTTTGTCATGAGGGACTCATCAGACGTTACCCGGACAGGCATGAGGAATTGCTGCCAAAGCTTGACTATGAGCTGTCCGTCATCCAGAAGATGGGATATGTGGATTATTTTCTGATTGTATGGGATTTTATCAATTTTGCAAGGACGCATGGGATTCCGGTTGGCCCGGGACGAGGAAGTGCGGCGGGAAGTCTCGTTTCCTACACGACGGGAATTACAAATATCGACCCCATCCGCTATAACCTTCTGTTTGAGCGTTTCTTAAATCCGGAGCGTGTGACCATGCCGGATATTGATATTGACTTCTGTTATGAGCGCAGAAGTGAGGTTATCGATTATGTGGTGCAAAAATACGGTAAGGACTGCGTGTGCCAGATTGTAACGTTTGGAACGATGGCGGCAAGAGGAGTGATCCGTGATGTCGGACGAGTCATGGATTTGCCGTACAATTTCTGCGATACGATTGCAAAAAATATTCCAAATGAATTAAATATCACGATTGACAAGGCACTTATCATGAATCAGGAGCTGCGGAATATGTATGAATCTGACCCGCAGGTACACAGTTTGATTGACATGGCAAAGCGCTTAGAGGGACTTCCGCGGCATACATCGATGCACGCGGCGGGCGTTGTGATTTCAAGAAAGGCGATGGACGAGTATGTGCCGTTGTCCCGCGGTTCCGACGGAACGATTACCACGCAGTTTGTGATGACGACCATCGAGGAGCTTGGACTTTTAAAAATGGACTTCCTCGGACTGCGTACGTTGACGGTAATTGACGATGCGGTAAAGCTGGTAAAAGAAAATTATGGAACTGAGATTAACGTAGACACCATCAATTATGATGATAAAAAGGTGTTAGAGTCCCTTGGAACCGGAAAAACCGAGGGCGTGTTCCAGTTAGAAAGTGCCGGAATGAAAAACTTCATGAAGGAGTTAAAGCCGCGGAATCTTGAGGATGTGATTGCGGGGATTTCCCTGTACCGTCCGGGTCCGATGGATTTCATCCCGAAGTATATCAAGGGAAAAAATGAGCCGGACAATATCACCTATGAATGTAAAGAATTAATTCCGATTCTGGAACCGACTTATGGCTGTATCGTTTATCAGGAGCAGGTAATGCAGATTGTGCAGAACCTTGCCGGCTACACGATGGGGCAGGCGGACAATATCCGACGTGCCATGAGTAAGAAAAAACAGTACGTCATTGATGCGGAACGCCAGAATTTTGTTTATGGAAATGAAGAGCAGGGAATCAGGGGCTGTATCAATAACGGAATCAGCGAGGCATCTGCGAATAAGATTTACGATTCCATGGTGGATTTTGCAAAGTACGCGTTCAACAAATCCCATGCGGCTGCCTATGCGGTGGTGGCGTACCAGACGGCGTACCTCAAATATTATTATCCGAAGGAATTTATGGCGGCACTTATGACTTCTGTGCTTGACAATACGCGAAAGGTTGCGGAGTATGTATACACCTGCCGTCAGATGGGAATCAAAATCCTGCTTCCGGATATCAATGAGGGCGAAGGAAAGTTCACAGCCACAAAGGAAGGAATCCGTTACGGGCTTTATGCCATCCGAAGCGTAGGGCGTCCGGTCGTGGATGCCATCGTGGAGGAGCGGAAGGCAAATGGCCCCTATCCGACACTTCAGAACTTTATCGAGCGTGTGAGCGGCAGGGAAGTCAATAAACGTTCCGTTGAGAACTTTATCAAGGCGGGTGCGTGTGACAGTCTCGATGGAAACCGCAAACAGATGATGTTTACGTATGCTGCCCTGATGGATGAGACGAACCAGGAAAAGAAAAAGACCATCAGTGGTCAGATGACATTATTTGATTTTGCAGCGGAAGAGGACAGAGAAGCGTACAAGGTTCAGTATCCGGATGTGGAAGAGTACGAAAAGGAGACGAAACTCGGCTTTGAAAAAGAAGTCATGGGCATTTATCTGAGCGGGCATCCGCTTGAGGACTATGAGGAAACTTGGCGGAAAAATATCACGGCATTCACATCGGATTTCCTGTTAGACGAGGAGACAAATGAAGTAAGAGTGCACGATAATGAACAGGTGACAGTCGGCGGCATGATTACCGACAAGACCATCAAGTACACGAAGACCAACAAAACGATGGCATTTCTCACGGTGGAGGATTTGTTCGGAACCGTGGAAGTTATCGTTTTCCCGCGGGATTATGAGAAGTATCAGCAGCTTATGACGGAGGATGCAAAGGTATTTATTTCCGGCAGGGCAAATGTGGAGGAGGACAAAAACGGCAAGCTCATCTGTGAGAAAATTACGGCATTTGACGATGTAAAACGGGAGCTGTGGCTCAAATTTGACACCAAGGAAGCGTTTGCCCAAAAGGAGCAGGAACTCTACGGAATGCTCCGGGATTCCGACGGAAAGGACGAGGTTGTTATCTACTGCGCAAACCCCAAAGCCGTCAAAAAGCTGTCCCAGAACTACGATATTCACATTGAAAAAGAGATTGTGAACAATTTAACTAACTTTTTGGGCGAAAATAATGTAAAAGTTGTAGAAAAGGGCATTGAGATGAAACAAAAAAATTGAGTATGGGAATGCAGGAGGGGTCGGTGAAATATGGCGAAAGCAGGATTAGACCAGACAGAAGCGTTACAGCAGAAAAGCAAAAAGACGGACAAACTGACAGTCAATATTGCGTTGGACAGTATGAGAAGGGATGCGGAACGTATCTTATATGCAATTGATAAAATGAGAAAGCTGGATGAAAACAGTGCAGATTATCAGATGTCGCTTGACAGTTCTAAATTTTGTATCAATGAGTATGTGCAGGCATTTGTAGATGTTGTTTCCGTAATTTATATTAACTGTGAGAAGGGCAGCAATATACATACGGAAAGCCTGCGCAGTGTAATCAGATTTTTTACATCCTATGGATTTCAGTATTCAGCTGACTGTGGAAAATGGATTGAATTTTTAATTCGGAGAAATGACCTGGTGCATGAATATTACAATTATGAGTTTCTGAATGAAGAGCTTAAATCTGCACTTGTCACATACGAAGACTGTATCATGGAACTCATTGGCGTGTTGGATAAAATTGTAGTAGAACTTGGTATTGGCAATACGGTGATTAGAAAGGGCAGATAGTGTGAAGAATAAAATTTTTCGCACGTAAGAATGGAGAGAAAAATGCAATTTCAAAATTGGGAAGAACGCCGAAAATTTTTAGGAGAGCTGCAGGATGCAATTGGGGGGCAGTTCGGATTTGAAAATTATAATGTCTATGTGTTCGGCAGTTTTATTACGGAACAGTATAAGGATGGCGAAAGCGACATAGATATTGCAGTGTATTCCCCTGAATGGGAGCTGATGCGCAAAATTGTCGATTTTATCCATGAGTATATGGAGCGCATCAAATTTCCGTGTGATGTGATTTTAATAGATGTTTCTTATAAACATGCTTATGTCGATTTAGAGCCACTGTTACACGGAATAGCATTTACTGATTTCACAACAGAGGATTTGGAAATTTACAAGCGGTCGCTATTTATCAGTAATTTATGGAAAAATGAAGAAAAACGCTGGATACAGGGGTTATTTCCGTATAAGCATACGGATGGAACACTGGAATATTCACATTGAAAAAGAGATTGTGAACAATTTAACTAACTTTTTGGGCGAAAATAATGTAAAAGTTGTAGAAAAGGGCATTGAAAAGCGGGACTAAAGAGTTTAAAATGGTAGAGATTAGAGAAAAGGGTATATTTTTTATTTTAGGAGGGAACTGATAAAATGGCAAAAGAAATTAACACCATTGGTGTACTCACAAGCGGTGGAGATGCACCGGGAATGAACGCAGCAATCCGTGCGGTAGTACGTGAGGCAATTGCAAAGGGAAAGAAAGTAAAAGGAATCAAACGTGGTTATGCAGGTCTTCTTCAGGAGGAGATCATTGACATGGAAGCAAAGGATGTTTCCGATATCATCCAGCGCGGTGGTACAGTATTACAGACCGCACGCTGCATGGAGTTTACAACTCCGGAAGGACAGCAGAAGGGTGCTGAAATCTGTAAAAAACATGGTATTGACGGTATCATCGTAATCGGTGGAGACGGTTCCTTTAAGGGAGCACAGAAGCTTGCAGCACTTGGAATCAATACCATCGGTCTTCCGGGAACCATCGACCTTGATATTGCATGCACCGAGTACACAATTGGATTTGATACCGCAGTAAATACAGCAATGGAAGCAATCGACAAGGTACGTGATACCTCTACCTCACATGAGCGCTGCAGCATCATTGAGGTTATGGGACGTGGTGCCGGATATATCGCATTATGGTGCGGAATCGCAAATGGTGCAGAAGATATTCTTCTGCCGGAAAAATATGATTTTGATGAGCAGAAGATTGTAAACCACATCATCGAGAACCGTAAACGTGGCAAACAGCATCATATTATCATCAATGCAGAGGGAATTGGTCACTCTGCAAGTATGGCAAAACGAATCGAGGCAGCAACCGGTGTTGAGACCCGTGCGACGATTCTGGGTCATATGCAGCGTGGTGGAAGCCCGACATGTAAAGACCGTGTCTACGCTTCTACAATGGGAGCTATGGCAGTGGATTTGCTCTGCGAGGGCAAGTCAAACCGTGTCGTAGGTTATCGTCACGGCGATTTCGTTGATTTTGATATTGATGAAGCATTGGCAATGGTAAAGACAATTCCGGAATATCAGTACGAAATCAGCAGAAATCTTTCCATGTAAAAAACAGAACGAACAATGGAAGGCTGACGCACCAGAATCGTTGGTGCGTCAGCTTTATTACTTTACAGGGCGCAGACGTGTGCGACAAGCGCGCACGTATTACAGGATTCTCATTATATATTAGGAATAGGAAGAGCAGATGATTACAAGTACAGGCAATCAGCAGATGAAAAATATTGCGCTCCTGCAAAAGAAGGCAAAGGCGCGGAATGAGCAGGAGACATTTATCGTTGAAGGCAGAAAAATGTTTGGCGAAGTGCCAAAAGAATGGCTAAAAAAAGTATATGTGACGGAGCAGGTGGCAGAAGAGACCGACCTTTCAGGCGTTGATTATGAGGTGGTCGCAGATACCGTGTTTAAGAGCATCTCTGATACCCAGACACCGCAGGGCATTTTGTCGTTAGTTAAGATGCCGCACTATGAACTTTCGGATTTGCTTGCAGGAGAGAAAACGAATCTGCTGGTGCTTGAGAGCATCCAGGACCCAGGCAACCTTGGCACAATGCTCCGAACCGGAGAGGGTGCCGGAATTACCGGCGTAGTTATGAACCGCAACACCGTGGATTTGTTCAATCCAAAGACTATCCGCTCGACGATGGGAAGCATTTACCGCGTGCCGTTTTATGTGAGCGAGAATCTGCCTGAGACGGTTCAGACGCTTCGGGAAGCGGGTGTGACACTGTTTGCGGCACATCTGAGAGGAAAAGCATCTTATGATAAGATGGATTACAAAAAGGCGTGCGGCTTTTTAATCGGAAACGAAGGAAACGGGCTTTCGGATGAGCTTGCTGACCTTGCGGATGCGTATGTGCGGATTCCAATGGAGGGGAAGGTGGAGTCTTTAAATGCGGCGATTGCGGCATCCCTTCTGGTATACGAAGTGCACAGACAGAGACAGGATTAGAGAAAGGACGACCCGATATGCGAATCTGGTTTAAAATAATAAAAGACAACCATCTGCTGCGGGACCTCACGGTGGAGGATGATTCGGCGGAGACAAGAACCCACAAGATTTTTCAGGCGCTTGAGGAGGCGTGTTATGCCTTTGACCTTGGAAAACCCATCTGGTTAGATGCCAATGTGCAGGAGTTTAAGCGCCACGCAAAGACAAGGTTCAGGCAGGACAGTTTTGTGGAGCAGATTGAATTTGATTTCCTGGAAATGCAGGTCATTGAGGAGTAACAGAAAAAGGAGCGGCAGTTATGGAAAAGTTTCTGGCATTTTTAAAGAAAAAGAATATTGAACTTTCGGTCAAACGCTATTTTATCGATGCACTTGGCGCAATGGCGCAGGGATTGTTTGCATCACTTTTAATCGGAACCATTGTTTCCACGATTGGAACCCAGTTTGGAATCGAACTTCTGGTGACAGTGGGAACTTATGCGAAGGCAGCGGTGGGACCTGCGATGGCAGTTGCAATCGGGTTTGCACTGCAGGCATCTCCACTTGTCCTGTTTTCACTGGCAGCAGTAGGGGCAGCGGCAAATGAACTCGGAGGAGCGGGTGGCCCGCTTGCAGTTCTTGTTGTGACGATTTTTGCGGCAGAGTTTGGAAAACTTGTTTCCAAAGAAACAAAAATAGATATTATCGTAACTCCGTTTGTCACAATCTTTGTGGGTGTCGGACTGTCTGTATGGTGGGCGCCGGCAATTGGAAAAGCCGCAAGTGTTGTTGGAAATGCCATCATGTGGGCAACGGAGTTACAGCCGTTTTTCATGGGAATTATCGTATCAGTATTGGTTGGAATTGCACTCACACTTCCCATCAGCAGTGCAGCAATCTGTGCGGCGCTTGGGCTTACGGGACTTGCAGGAGGTGCAGCACTTGCCGGCTGCTGTGCGCAGATGGTCGGATTTGCGGTGGCAAGCTTCCGCGACAACAAGTGGGGCGGACTTGTTTCACAGGGAATTGGAACTTCGATGCTTCAGATGGGAAATATTGTAAAAAAACCGGTCATCTGGCTTCCGGCGATTCTTGCTTCCGCAGTGACAGGACCGCTTGCAACCTGCGTATTTCATCTGGAAATGAACGGTGCAGCAATTTCTTCCGGTATGGGAACCTGCGGACTTGTCGGACAGATTGGAGTGTATACAGGCTGGATTTCACAGATTGAGGCAGGCAGCAAGGCAGCCATTACAGCAGGAGACTGGATGGGGTTAATTCTGGTGTCCTTCGTGCTTCCGGGTGTGCTTGCATGGCTTTTTACAGCGCTGTTTCGCAAAGCGGGCATCATCAAAGACGGTGATATGAAACTGGATTTATAGGAGATTTCAAATTAGTAAAAATTTAACAAATTTTTTCTAGAATCGGGCATAGAATAGAAAAGTGTGGTATAATGAATGAAAGTGAGTAAAAATGTATTTGGAGGGATTACATGGAAAAACCATTCACATTGAGTGATGGGGTGGATGATTGGAACACCATAATATTTTTATACAGATCAGCACTGAGGGAAGTGGGCACCAAGGTTGAGATTTTAAACGATGAATTTCAGCATGTGCACCAGTACAATCCAATCGAATACATAAAATCCAGAATTAAAACACCGGAGAGTATTGTAAAAAAATTAAAGCGCGGCGGTTACGATTCCTCGCTGGAAAACATGGTCAATTATGTCAATGACATTGCAGGAATCCGGATTGTCTGTTCTTTTACGTCCGATATTTACAAACTTGCGGAGATGATAGGCAGACAGAATGACCTGACCGTAATCTCAGTGAAAGACTATATTCGTCACCCAAAAGAGAGCGGCTATAAAAGTTATCATATGCTTGTGACGGTACCGATTTTTCTTTCTGACCGGACCATCGACACGAAGGTGGAGATTCAGATTCGTACGATGGCGATGGATTTCTGGGCGAGTTTAGAGCACAAGATTTATTACAAATTTGAGGGAAACGCACCACAGTATATCAGCAGAGACCTAAGAGAATGTTCCGAAATCGTATCCATGCTGGACGCCAAAATGCTCCAGTTAAATGAAGCGATTTTAGAAGCGAAGGCGGCACAGGAGGAGGAAACAGGTGCAGTATAATTACGATTTTGAGATTGCAGCATTGACCGTGATGGGGGCGGTGCTGCTGCATTTCCTTTTTACACGTCAGTTTGCAACCCGGAAAGTTCGATGCTTTCTGGCGTTGCTTTTAACGTGTATAGCGGAATCCACATTTAACATTATATCATGTGCAGGGCTGGCAAATGCAGAGCTTGTTCCACAATTCTGGAATGAGTTGTTTGCGTTTGCTTTTTTTGCACTTGAGGGACTGAGTTCTTATTTTGTGTACCGCTATATCAGAGCACTCTGTGGGATGGAAAACGGAGAACACAGGTGGCAGCGGGCGGCGGCTTTTTTCCCGTTTGTGTTGTTTGAGATTGCACTTCTTACAACGCCCGTAACCGGATTTTTCTATTATTTTAAGGACAATGTTTATTATCAGGGATATGGTGCTGATTTGGGGTATTACTACATCATTTACTGCTTTATTTTAAGCATGGTCGCATTTTTGCAGAGCTGGAAGCGGATGGACAGGCGCACGAAGTGGCTGTTAGTAATTTACTGTATCATTGCGGTTTATGCGATTTATATCCAGTTCCATATGCGGGGGATTTTACTTACAGGTGTAGGAAATACGATGATTATCCTGATTATGTATTTATGTCTGCAAAATCCGGGCGAGATGCTAGACCCCGTCACCCGTGTGGGAAATGAACAGGCATTCCGCGTGCAGCTTAAGGGCTACATTGACCGCAAAATGCCGGTCTGGATTGTCACTATCAGTATCCAGAGACTGCACCGGATTGAGCGTATGCTTGGCATTGAAATGGCAAACCAGGTGCTTGAGGAAATTGCGGCATTTTTAGATCCGCTTCAAAAACGTGGGAATGTATTCCGCAACACGCAGGAATCATTCTGTATTCTGACTTTAAGCGAGGAAGAGAAAAATCAGATTGTTGAAAAAATTAAAACGCGGTTTGCGGGTGAGTGGAACCGTGCAGAAAGTCCGCTTGTTGTAAATGCGGCAATTGTAGTGCAACAATATCCGAGAGATTTTGAAAGCATGGAGGATTATTCCGAGATGCAGGATTATATGCTCGAACAGGCGCGCAAGGCAAAGCATCTGACAGTGATGGATGCGGCGGAGCAGACCATCGAGGATTACAGGCGCAGGGAAAAAGTGGAGACAGCACTCGAGCGCGCCTTACAGGAACACAAGATAGAAGTGTTTTATCAGCCAATTTATTCGTTAAAGGACAAGCGGATTGTTTCGTTAGAGGCGCTTGCAAGGCTTCATGACGATGAGCTCGGCTATATCCCACCGGATGAATTTATTGAACTTGCGGAGAAGAACGGAAGTATTCTGATGCTTGGAGAGCAGGTGCTAGAGGAGAGCTGCAGGTTCCTTGCAAAGCATGTTTTATCAAACGAATCGCTTGGAATTACTTCCATTCAGGTAAATGTATCCGTAGCGCAGTGTTTCCGTCTGAATCTCGAGGAGACGGTGCTTCCGATTATGGAAAAATATCACATTCCGTACTCGATGATTGTGCTTGAGCTGACAGAGGGAATTGCTGTTCAGATGCCGGAGCTGATGTTAAAACATATGGAGAATCTCGGCAAACATGGAATCGAATTCGCCATGGACGATTACGGAAGTGGAAACTCCAATTGCAGCTATCTCATCCGCTTCCCGTTTGCGGAAGTCAAGATTGACAAGGAAATGGTATGGGACTATTTCAAGAGCGATACTGCAAAAATTGTGCTGGAAAATGAAATCCGGACGATTCAGATGCTTGGGAGAAGAATTATTGCAGAAGGAATCGAGACAAAAGAGCAGAGCGATGCAATGGATGCGCTTGGGGTGGATTGTATACAGGGATATTATTATGGAAAGCCGATGCCGGAGACGGAATGTCTGCGCTACATCCGTAATTTCAGTGCGGAATCGGTGGAAAAATTCTTTTGACGCTCAGCAGTCAGTAAAGCCTGGAATGTACAAAGGAAAAGTTTATGATAAAAATAGCATTTTGTGATGATGATTTAGAGATATTAAAAGAATTTGGTATCTTATTGGACAAATATAAAACAGAACGGGACAAAGACCTTACCAGTACGGTATTTCAGAGTCCGCTGGAGTTACTGGCTGCGGTTGAGAAGGGGCTTTCTTTTGATATTTTATTTTTGGACGTTTTAATGCCGGGGGAAAATGGAATTGAGGTCGCAAAAGAAATCAGACAGTATGATAATAATATGAAAATTATTTTTCTTACCTCCTCTCCGGAATTTGCAGTGCAGTCTTACACGGTCGGAGCATATTTTTATCAGTTAAAGCCAATCCTGGAGGAAAGTTTTTTCCGGTTGATGGATTCCGTGCTTGCAGAGTGCACAAAGACACAGGAAAACAGTCTGATTTTGCGGAGTAAAGAAGGAATTACAAGAATTGACCTTGAAAAGTTGGAATATTGTGAAGTGATAGGGCGGACACTCTTTTTCCACCTTGGAAATGGAAAAGTATTTGAGAGCGTTGGCAGCCTGGACGATTTATCTTTGCAGTTAGAGCCTTATGGCAATTTTTTACGACCTCACAGGTCATTTCTGGTGAATATGGAGTACATACAGAATATCTCCTACCGCGCAATTAAAATGATAAGTCTTGCGGAAATACCAATCCCTCACGGAAAATGCTCGGAAATAAAGAATAAATATCTTGAGTATGCATTTAGCAGAAAGCAGGTATTTTTATCATGAATCTTCTTTATGTAATAAACGGTGCAGCAGTCGGGATATTCGGTATGGTTTTATCCGGGGCCTTCTGTGATATACACTGGACGAAAGAAAAACGGGTATTTCTTGTTGGAAGTATTTTTGTGCTGCTTGCCATACAGGGCGTGATGTATCTGTCGGTCGGGGCAGAGACAATCCGTTATCTTTATCCTGTGATTACACATATCCCGATGTGCATTGCCCTTTGGATTTTAACAAAAAAACGTCTGTGGACGGTGATTTCCGTACTGACCGCATACCTCTGCTGTCAGCTTCGCAGGTGGGTGGCACTTTTTGTAATGGCTGTGTCTGTGAACAGTGAAACGGTGCAAAATGTGGTGGAGCTGATTGCTACACTGCCGTTACTATTTCTTTTACTGCGCTTTGTAGCACCTTCGGTGCGGGCAATATCAGGTTATCCCGTGTCAATACAGCTTCAGTTCGGGTTAATTCCGGCGCTTGGCTACGGGTTTGATTACCTGACGAGAGTTTATACGGATTTGCTTTCGAAGGGCATACCGGCGGCAGTGGAATTTATGCCGTTCGTCTGTTGTATTGCTTATCTGGTATTTGTGCTTCGTACTTCGGAGGAGGAGCGGAAGAAAAATGAACTCGAGCAGACGCAGAGCTGTCTGAACCTCCAGATTTCCCAGGCGGTCCGCGAGATTGAGGCTTTAAGGGAGTCGCAGAAAGATGCCAGTACCTATCGGCATGATTTAAGACATCATATGCAGCATCTGTTAACCTGTATCGAGAATGGAAAAGTTGAGCAGGCAGAAGACTACATTCATGAAGTGTGTGCACAGATTGAGGCAAGCAGGGTAAAAAAATATTGTGAGAATGAGACAATCAATCTTATTTTTTCCTCCTTTGCAGGAAGGGCGGAAAGTGCGGGTGTCGCAATGAATATAAAAGCGGTGGTACCGCATATTCTTCCGGTTTCAGAGACGGATTTGTGTGTGCTTTTATCAAATGCGTTAGAAAATGCACTCCATGCGTGTACTGCACAGGAGCAGAAGGGAACGATAGATATTTTAGCGTATGAGAAGAACGAAAGATTCTTTTTTCAGATCACGAATCCATGCAAAAAAGAAGTAGTATTTGAAAATGGTGTTCCGGTTACCGACCGGCCAGGACATGGAATCGGCGTACGCAGTATCTGTGCAATTGTTGAGCGGTATGGCGGTATGTACAGCTTTCTGGTAAAAGAGAATGAATTTATTTTGCGTGTTTCTTTATAGGGTGCAGCTTTTTGCTGCACTTTAAAAAGAAACAATTGAACTACATACGAAGCGTAAAAATGTCGATTGAGCGCACATTATAGTCGATTCAGAACAGGTCGCTCCCCTGTGGCACAAAATACGGTACATTAATGTCAACAGGGAGAACCTGAAAGAAAAAGTGACAAAGGAGAGAGATATTATGAAGAAAAAATTTTTAGCAATGATGTTGAGCTCAATGATGGCGTTCTCTTTTACCGCCTGCGGAGATACCGAGGAGCCTGCTGACAGCACAGTGACAAACGCAGAGGCAGATGCAGCAGATACCGACACTGATGTGGAGACAGATACAGCGGATACCGACGCAGACACAGACACAGACGTATCAGATGCACAAAGCGAAGATGCGGAAGCAGAGTCTACCGAAGACTTATTCTGTCTGCTTGATGTGCCGATTTTAGAGATGCCGGACTTAGCAGGAACAACCTGGAGCTTCTGTGGAGGTAACCTTGGCGGTGTACAAATGACACAGGACGACTTTGATGCTGCATTAGAGCAGTATGGCGGAACATTAGACATTGTGTTTAGCGATGATGGTTCCACTGTACAGATGGTACAGGGAGGTGGCACGTTAGATGGTGTCTGTGAGTATGATTATGAGGATGAAGGGGTACGTTTAACATTTGATAATAACGGAACAGATCTGGTATACGCATGTGTGTTTGTTGATTTTGATGGACTGACAATGGTAGCATTGACCGATACTTCCGGATACAATGCAGTATATTTTGCACAGTAAAGGAGTTTTTGAATGGAAATCTCTGTAATTGTTTGTTTGCTTGTGATTTTATTTGCAATATGGATTGTTTCTGTACAGAAAAAATTAGCAATCATGGACGAAAATATTAACTATTCAATGAATCAGATTGGAGTGCAGCTTTCGTCACGGTTTGATGCGTTACTTTCTTTACTTGAGTTTACAAAAAAATATGCAGGATACGAGGCACAGACACTTACAGAGACAGTAAATGAAAAACGGTGTATCATTATGGAAACATCTACCCCGGAGGAGGTTTTGCGCCAGGAAAGTGTGATAAACGAGGTGCTTTTCCGGACACAGACGGTTTTAGAAGAATATCCGGGTTTGGTTGCCGAAAATGAATACATCAAATATATGGACGCAGTAGAGTGTTATGAAAAAATGGTGCAGACCAGTCGGCTGATTTATAATGATTCGGTGACAAAATTAAACAGAGAACTTCACATTTTTCCAACCAGTGTGCTTGCACGTATGCTCGGATTTAAAAAACGGGATTATCTGGTAGAAAATTATCAAAAAGGGAGATGCAAAGGATGAATAAATTACACAGAAGCAGGTACATAAATGTAGTTGTATCAATGATGATGGCATTTTTGATGCTTGCTGCAATGGGAACGACACAGGTACATGCAGCACAATATACAACCGGAACGATTGATCCTGCCGAATTGAAAGCTGGAGATGTGGTTTACAGGGGGGTTCAGTTAACGGTAGACAGACAGATTGTGGTTTGTAAAAAGTGCAATATGATATGGATTACGACGGGCACGGATTACGGTACTGGAGACATGAAACGCTCTGAGGTGGTGGCTACGGAAGCCCATAAGGATCATCCGGGTAAGGTGGGGTATAGCGAGTTTAACTGGTATTTTAATCTTGACAGCTCCGGCCCATTGTTAAAAAATACGCCATATACGATCGTAGAAAATGCTAACATTAAATACAAGATTACCTATAATACAAACGGTGGCAGTCAGATAGCAGAGGGAAAGCAGACGAACCTGCCAGATCCGCTGCCAGCTGCGACGAAAGATGGATATGATTTTGTCGGCTGGTATACAGATGCAGATTTTACGACGATTGCGCGGCCGGGACAGGCACTTACTGCCGACACGACTCTTTATGCAAAATGGGTAGAACACAGGCACACATTCAAGAATGAGTGGAGCAGCAATGATACGTCCCATTGGCATGCTGCCACGTGTGAACACACCACAGAAAAAAAGGATGAAGCAGCTCATGTTTATGGAACAGCAGGTACAGAAAAGTATACCTGTACCGTCTGCAAATATGTAAGTGAAACAAGAAAAAAAGAAGCTGAGACAGCAGGTAAAAAGAATAAATACAAGATTACCTATAATACAAACGGTGGCAGTCAGATAGCAGAGGAAAAGCAGACGAACCTGCCGGATCCGCTGCCAGCTACGACGAAAGATGGATATGAGTTTGTCGGCTGGTATACAGATGCAGATTTTACGACGATTGCGCAGCCGGGACAGGCACTTACTGCCGACACGACTCTTTATGCAAAGTGGGTAGAACACAAGCACACATTCAAGGATGAGTGGAGCAGCAATGATACTTCCCATTGGCATGCTGCCACGTGTGAACACATCACAGAAAAAAAGGATGAAGCAGCTCATGTTTATGGAACAGCAGGTACAGAAAGGTATACCTGTACCGTCTGCAAATATGTAAGTGAAACAAGAAAAAAAGAAGCTGAGGCAGCAGATAAAAAGAATA
The DNA here is from genome assembly GCA_050874345.1 of Roseburia sp. Lineage (GTDB taxonomy): Bacteria > Bacillota > Clostridia > Lachnospirales > Lachnospiraceae > Roseburia. Next base: position 70,616 of record JBNMKM010000005.1, read on the forward strand.
CGGAAAAAGTAAAAAGGACAGAGGCAAATGATGCAGCATTAAATTTGAAATTTAATGTAGAAGCAGGAAAGAAGATCAAGGTAACCTGGGGAAAAGTTAAAAATGCTGACGGCTATGATGTGTATATGGCATACTGCGGAAAAGACAGGGAAAAGGTTGTAAAGTCCGTAAAGGGAGCAAATAATTTATCTGTTACAGTCAGCAAATTAAAAGATAAACAAATCGATCAGAAAAAGAATCTGAAATGCCATGTTCTTGCATATAAGAGGGTTAATGGTAAGAAAGTAACCGTTGCAAAATCTATCACGATACATGCAGCAGGAAAGAAGAATGAATCCGTAACGGATGCAAAAAGTATTAAACTGAACAAGACTTCTTATGTATTGACAAAAGGGAAAAAAGCTACCATAAAGGCTTCGACTGTTAAGAAGGATAAGAAGCGTACGCTCATTAATCATACACCGGAATTCCGATATGCTACATCAGACAGTAAAGTAGCAGTGGTATCTGAAAAGGGTAAGATTACAGCGAAAGGAAAAGGTTCCTGTTCTGTATATGTATATGCACCAAATGGATGTGCACAAAAAATAAAAGTTGTGGTTAAATAAGAGAGACCGGTATATCGTGAAAATGAACGTGTAAGAGAAGAGCTGCCGATGATATTGATAGTATCATTTGGCAGCTTTTTTTATCGTATAAAACAGATATCGATTTCCTTTTTCATTTGATGTATAATGAATCAGAGAATAGAGTGAAAGAGGAAATAACATGAATCTGATTAATATAGAGAATCTGACAAAGGTTTATACCGAAAGAAAGCTATTTGATGGTGCATCGTTTTCATTGCAGGATGGGGAAAAAGTAGGTGTTATCGGTATCAACGGCACAGGAAAATCAACCCTGCTAAAAATAATTGCGGGAATCGAGGAGCCGGATGAGGGAAGCGTTGTGCGCGCCAATCATATTGTTGTACGGTATCTGCCGCAGAATCCGGTGTTTGACGGAAATATGACGATACTTGAAGCCGTGCTTTCCGGTGCGGACGTTTCAGATCCCTGGACGGTGGAAAGTGATGCAAAGTCACTTTTAACAAAGCTTGGAATTACTGATTTTACACAGAAAGTCGGGGAACTTTCCGGAGGACAAAGAAAGCGTCTTGCACTTGTGGCGGCAGTTGTTGTACCGTGTGATGTACTGATTTTGGATGAGCCGACAAACCATCTGGATTCTGCCATGTCAGACTGGTTGGAAGATTTCCTTAAAAAATGGCGCGGTGCGCTTGTGATGGTAACCCATGACCGCTATTTTTTAGATGCAGTGTGTAACCGTATTGTGGAGGTTGACAAGGGTGCGATTTACAGTTATGACACGAACTATTCCGGATACTTAGAGCGGAAGGCGGCAAGAGAAGAGAGTGCCGAGGCAAGTGAGCGCAAGAGACAGAGTATCTTACGTAAAGAAATCGAGTGGATGAAGCGCGGTGCGCGTGCGAGAAGTACCAAGCAAAAAGGGCGTATCAAACGCTTTGAAGAAATGCAGGGCGAAACGGCACCACTGCAGGATGGACAGGTGGAAATCGGTTCGGTCAGCACCCGGATGGGAAGAACGACGGTAGAGTTAGAGCACATCTTTAAAAGCTATGGAGAGCGCGTGCTAATCCGTGATTTTTCGTATATTTTCTTAAAGACGGATAGAATCGGTTTTATCGGACCAAACGGAAGCGGCAAGACGACACTCATGAAGATGATTGATGGAAGAGTAGCGCCGGATGCCGGAACGATAACCATTGGGCAGACGATTAAAATCGGCTATTATACACAGGAAATCGAGAACTCAAAGGATGCCGGAATTGCCTATATGGACCCGGAGGAGAAAGTGATAGACTATATTCGTAATACGGCAGAATATGTACGGACAACGGAAGGACTTGTCTCTGCGACGATGATGTTAGAGCGCTTTTTATTTCCATCCTCCCAGCAGTACAGCCCGATTGGAAAATTGTCAGGCGGAGAGAAGCGCAGACTAAATCTACTGCGTGTGCTGATGGAGGCACCGAATGTATTGATTTTGGACGAGCCGACAAATGACCTCGACATAAAGACGCTTACGATTTTAGAGGATTATTTAGACAGCTATGACGGAATCGTGATAGCCGTTTCCCATGACCGATACTTTCTTGACCGCGTTGTGCGCAGAATTTTTGCATTTGAGGGGGATGGAGAAATCCGTCAGTATGAGGGCGGTTATACCGATTACAGGAATCGCCTCGAAGAAGAGGGCAGACAGATGCCCGGAATGAGCCAGAGTGCTGCGGCGGCAGAGACTGGCACGCAGATCAATACTGCGCCGGATTCCAAGGCGACCTGGACGAGCGGGAAAAAGCTCAAATTCAGCTACAAGGAGCAGCGGGAGTATGAGACGATAGAGGATGATATCGCAGCCCTCGAGCAGAAGGTGGAAGATCTGGATAACGAGATGACTGCAAACGCCACGAATGCGGCAAAGCTGCGGGAACTGATGGAAGAAAAGGAAAAGACAGAAGCAGCGCTGGAAGAAAAGATGGAGCGCTGGGAGTATTTAGAGGAGCTGGCGGCTAAGATTGCAGGGCAGTAAAGAGAATAAGGAGGGTGAATAGTTATGCAAAAGTTCAAAGAGATGAAAATCAAAAAGCGGTTAAACACTGGATTTAAAATGGTAACAGGGATTGCAACGATTGCGGCGGTACTCGGAATCATTGCAATGCTGGTTGCATCCAGCCGTTATGAGTATGCGATGGAAAATTATGGTTTTTCCCAGGGAGATATCGGGAAGGCAATGACGGCGTTTTCGGAGACGAGAAGTGCCCTGCGTGCAGTGGTAGGCTATGATGAGGAAGATATGATCGAGGCGCAGACACAACTGCATGATCAGAAAAAAGAAGCTTTTGAGACTTATCTCAAAGAGATAGAGAGTTCCATGGTATTTTCGCAGGCAAAAGATGCCTACAATACGCTGGTTGCGGATTTAGACGGCTACTGGGAGATTGATGCAAAGGTTTTAGAACTTGCAACATCGTCTTCAGATGACGGTTATCTGAAAGCACAGGAAATTGACACGGATGAACTTTCACCGCAGTATGACAAAATCTATCAGGATCTGGTGACACTTATGGATCTGAACGTGCAAAAGGGAGATGCATCGAAAGCCAGTCTGCACAGAATGGATTTGATGCTTATGATTGTAATCATGGCAGTGATTGTTGTTTCCATTGTTATTTCCATCCGCATCGGAAACGCGATGGCTGTTGATATAGAAAGACCGCTGATTGCTCTGGCAGATCGTCTGAAGACATTTGCACAGGGGGATTTCGACAGTCCGTTCCCGGAGAGCGAGGCAGATGATGAGATTAAAGAGATGGTAGTGGAAGCAGAGCAGATGGCACAGAATCTGAACCTTATCATTACGGATGCAGGAGAATTGCTTGGAGAGATGGCAGACGGCAATTATGCCATCGGAACGAAAATCGAAGATAAATATGTTGGAAAATTTGTGGCGTTAAAGGACGCCATGAGAAAAATGAACCGTCAGATGAACAGTACCTTACAGCATGTTGAGGATGCGTCAAAACAGGTTTCGGCAGGCTCGGAGAATCTGGCAGAATCTGCACAGGCACTGGCAGAAGGTGCAACCGATCAGGCAGGTTCTGTGGAAGAACTGACGGCGACGATTGCAAATATCACGGAAAATGTCAATGCGACAGCAGAAAAGCTGGAAGCATCCCATCAGAAAGCAAACAGGTATGCAAAACAGGCGGATAACAGCCGTGAGCAGATGACATCCCTGATGGAAGCTATGGGACGTATCAATGAAACTTCTGCAAAGATTGAAAATATTATTTCGGAGATTGAAGATATTGCAAGCCAGACCAACCTGTTGTCTTTGAATGCGGCAATTGAAGCTGCCCGCGCAGGAGAAGCAGGAAAAGGATTTGCTGTTGTTGCGGAACAGATTGGAAAACTGGCAGAACAGAGTGCAAAATCGGCGGTTGATACCCGTCAGTTAATTGAAGGTTCTCTGCAGGAGATTGCCGAGGGAAATAAGGCGGCAGAAAATGCATCTGCAGCATTAGAGGAAGTCGTTGGAGGTATCAATGAGATTGCAGAGGAATCGAGAATCTTAAGTGAACAGTCGGCAGAGCAGGCAAAAGCGATGGAGCAGGCGGAGGCAGGCGTCAACCAGATTTCAGAGGTAGTGCAGTCCAATTCTGCAGCGGCACAGGAATCTTCTGCGACCAGCGAAGAGCTTTCTGCACAGGCGGAATCTTTAAATGAATTGGTTGGACAGTTCATTTTGAGAAGGGATGCTCAATAATGAAAAAAATTGATTAATGATAAATAGTCTCATTTACAGGTGTGCCATTTCTGTCAGGTAGGGGTATAATATAGACGATTAGACAAGACTAACCAAAGCGATACAGAGCGGACGATAAAAACGTCTGGAAATGGAGGTCATGATGGGAAGATATTATCATTTGTCAAAAAAGCTGACAGAAGCACAGGTGGCAGAAGTGGAACGTGAGATGAGAGAGATTGAGGACGTGGAGAGCGTTGAAATCAATGGAGATCACACGTATATGAAAGTGATTACGAAGGATGACGAATTCTCCGGGGTGATGGGAAGAGCGGTCAATATCTGCAGCAGGGTTGCAGATGGAGCGGAGCTGTCATTTTCCGGATTTGCAGTGTAAGAGAGAAAAAGATTTTTGTTTGACTTTTTTTTAAAAGAGAAATATAATACTTAACAAACGAGTAGCAAACTAGCGTAAATCCAGTTTTGCTGCTCGTTTTTGTCTTATAGGAAATTCCTATAAGACAAAAGCAAGCAAGCTTGCAAAGATGCGCAGCTCGCGGAGGAGAAGTTAATGCTTCGCATACCGCTCGCGCGCAAAAGTGTGCGACAGGTGCGCATTTTATTTTATATGCCATTAAAAAAGTGTGTAGCTTATCAGCGTAAGTCCAGCTTATGAGATAGGTGCACACTTTTTTTGTGCAGAAAAAAAGGAAAAACAAGGAGGAAAAAGAGAGGTTTATGGAAAAAGGTAACAAGATGAAGGAAATGCCGGTGAATAAGCTCATGGTTCAGATGGGAATCCCGATGATTTTATCGATGGCATTACAGGCGGTCTACAACATTGTGGACAGTGCCTTTGTTGGAAACATGAAGGCGGGAAGTGAAGCGGCACTGAATGCACTGACACTGGTGTTTCCGGTTCAGATGCTTATGGTAGCAGTTGGAATCGGAACAGGTGTGGGAACAAACGCGCTTTTAGCGAGGACACTCGGACAGGGAAATACGAAAAAGGCTGCAAGGGTAGCAGGAAACAGTTTATTTCTCGGAATGATTATTTATGTAGTATGTCTGCTGTTCGGAATTTTTGGAGTAAAAGCATATATTTCATCGCAGACAGTTGACCCGGAAGTTATTTCGATGGGAACAGGTTACTTAAGAATATGCTGCGTGATTTCGTTTGGAATTATCTTTTTTTCACTGTTTGAAAAGCTGTTACAGGCAACAGGGCGTTCCCTTTATTCTACCATTGGTCAGGTTATGGGTGCAGTCATAAATATTGTTCTTGACCCGATTATGATTTATGGGATTGGACCGGTTCCTGAAATGGGCGTGGAGGGTGCTGCGTATGCAACGGTAATCGGGCAGGTGGCATCAGCGGTATTATTATTCATTTTCCATGTGAAATTAAATAAAGAGTTTGAGCATGGTGTGAAATACATGAAACCGGATGCCAGAATTATGAAGGAAATCTATGCAGTCGGACTTCCGGCAATTATCGCGCAGGCGCTGATGTCTATCATGGTTTATGCGATGAACCTGATTTTAAAATTCAGTCCATCCGCCCAGACTGCATACGGACTGTTCTATAAGGTGCAGCAGTTTGTATTATTCCTTGCCTTTGGACTGAGAGATGCAATCACACCGATTATTGCGTTTGCTTATGGAATGCACAGCAAAAAGAGGATTCAGGACGGAATCAGATATGGTCTGATTTATACGGTTGTACTTATGGTCGTTGGTGTGGCGATTACAGAGAGTTTCCCGGGCGCTTTTGCAGCTTTATTTAATGCAGGACAGTCCAGAGAGTATTTCATTGGAGCAATGCGGATTATCTCCATCAGTTTTATTTTTGCAGGAGTCAATGTAGCATATCAGGGAATTTATCAGGCATTAGACGGTGGTATAGAGTCGCTTGTGATTTCGCTGCTCAGACAGCTTGTAATTATATTACCGCTGGCAGGAATTTTTTCCATTTTTGTCAGAAATGGTCAGATGGGAGTTTCCTTAATCTGGTGGGCATTTCCGGTAACAGAGCTTATCGCATGTCTGGTGGGATATGTATTTTTAAAGAGAATCCGAAAGAACAAAGTGGAAAATTTAAGTTGAGGAGGAAGCAGTTATGGCAAAGAGAATCATTACAATCAGCAGAGAGTTTGGAAGCGGCGGACGTTTTATCGGTGAGGAAGTGGCAAAGTCACTTGGAATAAAATACTATGACAGGGATATCATCGCACAGATTGCAGAACAGTCAGGATTTTCACCGGAATATATTAAAGAAAATGCGGAATTGTCGCCAAAGAAAGGATTGTTCGCATATGTTTTTTCAGGTCGTGACAGTACAGGAAAATCCGTGGAAGATATGGTGTATGAAGCGCAGAGAAAAGTGATTTTAGATATTGCAGAAAAAGAAAGCTGTGTGATTATCGGAAGAAATGCGGATTTTATTTTAAAAGACAGGGACGATGTGCTGAATGTTTTTATCCATGGAGATATGCCGGAAAAAGTGAAACGTATCTGCAAGCTGTATCATGTTACAGAAGCGGATGCTGTGAAAATGATAAACGATATAGATAAAAGACGCAGAACCAATTACAATTTTTATACGGAACAGAAGTGGGGAATGGCGGGCAATCATACGTTGTCTTTGAACAGTTCACAGTTGGGATATGACAGGTGTGAACAGATGATAATGGAGTGTCTAAAATAGATAAGAATTAACAGGAAAGATGGGAGATTTGAACTCCCATCTTTTATAATCTGAGCAACAGACATATGGTGTTGTTTGGCAATTTGTCCAAGAATGTCACTACAGAATACAATGCTGCCAAAGTATTTCAGAAATCTTTTTTGTAAACTACCATGTCAGCGAAAATTCAACCAGCTCCGGCATTTCCGGCTTGCCGATGAGAGGCTCTTTTTTATCTAACACAGAAAGTTTTGCCATTTCTTCATCGGTCAGTGCAAAATCAAACAGGGCAAAATTTTCGCGGATATGTTCCGGCTGCGTGCTTCGTGGAATGACGGCAATGCCTTTTTGTGTCAGGAAGCGGAGCAGAATCTGTGCCGGAGTTTTGCCGTATTTCCCGGCAAGAGAGAGAACGACAGGCTCCCGATACATTTCATTACGATTGCCCTGACCGAGCGGTGCGTAAGCCATGTGTGCAACCTGCTTTTTGTCCATCCAACTGCGCTCGGTGCTGCGCTGGCAGTAGAGATTGGTTTCAATCTGATTGACTGCCGGAATGATTTTGTTGTAGGCAATCAGGTCAAGCAGCTGATCCGGTTCAAAGTTGGAAACACCGACAGCGCGGATTTTACCATCCGCATACAGCTTTTCCAGACTGCGCCATGCCGCATAATAGTTTGCAAATGGCCAGTGTAAAAGCAATAAATCAATGTAGTCGGTTTGCAGATTTTCTAACGACTGTAAGACGCTCCGTTCGGTATGCTCATACGATTTAAAATTCACCTTGGTGACAAGAAACAGCTCCTTGCGGTCAATACCGCTCTGTTTGATGCCTTCGCCTACTTCTTTTTCATTGCCATAGGCTTCTGCCGTGTCAATCATTCGATAACCATTTTCAATTGCCACTGTAACTGCATTTTTGCAGGCTTCTCCGCCAAGCATGAATGTGCCAAAGCCGATAAGCGGCATTTGGATGCCGTTATTTAATGTCAGATATTCCATAATGAGTCCTCCGTAAAATCATAAATTGAATCATCCGATGATTCGTGTTAATATGATTCTAACAAGTTCGAGTTACACGAAGTCAAGAAAAATTTTAGGGGGATGGGTAAAATGTAATACTAAATTCTTGATTCACCGACTAAATTCGTGTTTGACGATTTTCAATGAGAGTTTAAGGGAGATTGGAGGACAGCCATGTACTATACAATCAGACAGATGGCGGAGATGTTTGAGGTAACGGAACATACACTGCGTTTTTATACAGATAAAGGACTGCTGCCCTGTGAGCGTGACGGCGGTAACCGCAGGGTGTTCAACGAAGAATCCGTCAACTGGATGCAGGGTATCAAATGTCTGAAAGGCTGCGGCGCATCCATTGAGGACATTCAGGAGTACTGCCGCCTGTGCTTGCTGGAGGAATCGGAGGAAAATCTGCGGGCACGCTACGCAATCATTTTAAAACAGCGGACGGAGGCTTATAAGAGGGTGGAGGAAGCCAAAGCCACTGCGAAATATATGGATGAGAAGGTGGCACACTATGAAGCCATTCTCGCCGGACTGGCACCGGATGACACCAATCCGAAAAACTGGACGGCGGAAAATCGGCCGAAACACTGACCATAGGTCGCTATGATTGGAGGGAGAAAAATATGAATCTGGATGTTTTAGGGCTGTTTGCGGCATGTTCCTATGCATTGGACTGTGTGGAAAGCGAACTGGTTCATGTGACAAATAATCATTCAAAGCGTGTCGCCTATATGAGCGTCTGCATTGCGGAGCAGATGGGCATACAGGGCGAAGGTCTGCAGGATTTAGCGGTATGTTCGCTATTACACGATAATGCATTAACGCAGTATATACAGGAAGAGCTTCAGAATGATATTTCACATTTTACTGCTGCGAAGGAAACACCCAGGCTGGAAGCGCACTGTTCTTTTGGTGAAAAAAATATTCGGAAACTTCCCTTCCATACGGATGTTTCCAATGTGATTTTGTATCACCACGAAAATGCCAATGGCAGTGGTCCTTATGGAAAAACGTGGCAAGAGATTCCTCTTTTTTCACGAATCATCCATCTGTGTGATATCCTAGATGCAGCCTGCCGAAATAAGAAGTTTGTGGCAGATCCATGGAATACGGCAAGGCAGTTCATCCAAAAATCAAATGGAACGCTGTTTGATCAGGACTGTGTGGAAGCATTTTTGGAAGCTTTTTCGGAAACTTCGTTTTTAGCGCTTGAAGATGAAACGTTTGAGTCCAGGCTGTGGGATAAGATTCCACGGATAAAGCAGGAACTTGATTTTTCACAAATTAAGGAACTGGCAAATTTCTTTGCCCATATTGTAGACTACAAATCGCCGTTTACCAGTACGCACTCCATGGGTGTAGCAGAGGATGCGGAAAAATTGGCACGCTATATGGGATTTGGGGAAGAGACGGTTCAAAAAATGTATCTTGCAGGGGCATTGCACGACATTGGAAAGGTAGCAATTGAAAATGAAATTTTAGAAAAGCCGGGAAGACTGACAGAGGAAGAATTTGGGACGATGAAGCATCATGCGGCGTATACTTATTATATTTTGTCAGGGATTGATGATTTTGAAGAGATTCGTGACTGGGCAGCGTTTCACCATGAACGTCTTGACGGTACGGGATATCCCTTTGGCAAAACGGTGGCTGAATTAAACACGCAGGAGCGTATGATGGCGTGTGTGGATATTTACCAGGCATTGACGGAAAGCCGCCCCTACAAACCGGGAATGTCGCATGAAAAAGCGTGTGGTATTCTGCGTGATATGGCAGGGAAAGGCTGGATTGATAGCGCGATTGTCAGGCAGGTGAATTTCTGCTTTGGAAAACAGAGGATATAATACGTAATTCTAAAGAGCAGGAAAAGGAAAATATGCATATAAATAATAGCACACTATTGACATTACAAATAATAGTATGCTATTATTTTGCCAGAAGATAGGATTGCTGGAAAGTAAGGGGGTATCAAAATGTTGAATGATTATACCTGCGGGGCATTGTTAAAACAGATTAATGATTTCATGGAAAAAAATGCAAATAATGATCTCCGGGGGCAGGACCTTACCATCGCACAATCGGGAGTTCTTGTACTATTAGATCAGAAAGAAGAAAAAACAGCAACATTTAAAGAGCTTGAAAAAAGCTTTGGTGTATCGCAGCCTACCATGGTGGGAATCCTTGGACGTCTGGAGCAGAAAAAGCTGGTTGAAATTCTGGATGATTCGGATGACAAGAGAATCCGGAAAGCACATCTTACACAAGAAGGTGCAGAGAAATGCAAAGAAGGATACAAGCACATGAAAGCAGCGGAAGAATTACTTCTTAGTGGTCTGACAGAGGAAGAAAGGACGGAGTTTTTGAGACTGCTTATAAAAATACGGGAATCTATGAAATAGAATTAAGTCATAGTACGCTTTGGCGTACTTGATTTTCACTGTTTCAATAGCAAGCTATTAAAAATAAGATGGAGGTACACAAATGAAAGAAAAAAAGAATGATTCGTTAGAAGTATTTGAGAGTGCACCAATTGGACAGGCAGTTATGAAAAATACAATTCCGGCAATGGTCGCCATGCTTATGGTATTGATTTATAATCTGGCAGATACCTTTTTTATTGGACAGACAAAGGATGCCTTGATGGTTGCAGCAGTATCCCTTGTTACACCCGCTTTTCTTCTTTTTATGGCGCTTGGAACGGTATTTGGAATCGGTGGAACCAGTGTAATATCCCGCGCGATGGGCGAAGGACGCAGAGAATATGCAAAGAAGGTATGCGCATTTTGTATGTGGAGTTGCGTTGCAGTAGGGATCGTAATGGTCATTATCATTTTTGTTTTTATGGATCCGATTCTGAAATTGCTTGGAGCAAGTGAGAATACAATCGGTTATGCCAGGGAGTATTTATCGATTGTTACAGTTGCCGGACCTTTCGTATTGATATCAAATTGTTATGCCAATATTATCCGTTCCGAAGGAAAAGCAGGAATGGCAATGATTGGTCAGCTTGGTGGTAATCTGATAAACGTAATCCTTGACCCGATTTTGATATTAGGTCTGGGATGGAATGTGGCAGGGGCGGCGATTGCCACAGCAGTCAGCAATTTTATCAGCGCAGCTTATTATATTGGATATTTCAAATTTGGAAATTCCATGCTGAGTATTCGTCTGAAAGATTTTTCGGTAAAAGACAATATTTTAAAAGGTGTGCTGTCAATCGGCATACCGGCAGCACTTGGGGATGTCCTGATGAGTGTATCCAATATTATATTAAATGGACAGATGGCGAAATACGGTGATATGGCAGTTGCCGGAATTGGCGTTGCGATGAAAGTTACGATGATTACGGGGATGATCTGTATCGGTTTTGGGCAGGGAATCCAGCCTTTGCTTGGTTATTGCGTAGGGGCTAAAAACTGGAAAAGATACAAAGAATCGCTGCGTTTTTCAGTGATTTTTGGATTAGGACTCAGCACATTTATGACCGTCATTTGCTATGTATTTGACCGTCAGATTGTAAGTACATTTTTATCAGAGCCGGAAGCACTTTCGTATGGGGTGAAATTTTCAAGAATTTTACTTACGACCAGCTTTTTGTTTGGTATGTTTTATGTGTTGTCAAATGCCTTACAGGCAATGGGAGCAGCCACAGCAGCATTCATTATTAACATAAGCCGTCAGGGACTGATTTATATACCTGCTATTTTTATTCTTCAGGCGGTAGTCGGGATGGATGGACTTCTCTGGGCACAGCCGGTAGCAGATGTTTTATCAGTAATATTGGTTATTATTTTATATGAAATATCTGCATGGCACCATAAGTGAGTGGCAAGTCCTGAAACGGAGATTTTCTGGAAGGGCAGGAAAAATTCTTGCAGGATGCGCAGCTATCACATAATTGTTTGAGATTCGCGTGTGGTTTTGTATCCAGATGCAGGATAAGAGCTGCTGTTTTAAGGGGCGTTAGCATTTGACCTTCGGTAAGATGGATGGCATCTGGTGTGAGGCACGCATAGATTTGTGGAAGAAGCTCAAGGGAATAGGTATCTCCCAGAAAAGATAATTCTACAGGATACAAATTACTTTGATTTTCGACCACCTGTGCAAATTCTTCATAGGCTTTTGACAAGAGCACAAGGCTGATGCAATCTACAATGTAAGCTTCCCCAATCTGCTCATGATTCAGATATAATTCTGACAGTTCATCAATCCCATTTCCAAGCGTTACAAATCCATAGGCATAGTGAGAGAGAGAAACCGCATCTAAATCCTGCTCCAGGGAGTAATACGCATAAGATTCCATCAGTGGGAGAAGTGCAGTATAAATCGCCTGGATGCCTGGCAAATCAGCCGGAGGAAAATGAAAACGGCTGCAAAAGTCCTTCCAGTCACCGGAGGATAATCTGGGGGTAAGTTTACATTTCATGAGATAGCGTCTCCTTTTTATTTTGCCTGAAGTTATTACTTTACGCAATGATAACATATCCAAACTTCCAGGGCAATCCGTCCTTTTTTAAAAACTATGAGAAAGTTAAAGACAACACAGTTATTGAAAGACAGGAGTCAAAAGGGTATGATAGTAGTTGAGGGCAGGGGAAGAAAATTATTTTAATAAATACAAGGATGGAGAAAAAACAGGACTATGAATACAACAGGTTTACTATTAGTAGGAATCAGTGGAATTTGCTGGACGATTGTCTATATCGAACTGATAAGAAATGGAATAAAAGATAAAGCATGTGGAATGCCATTGTTTGCATTGGGCTTAAATATTGTGTGGGAATTTTTGTATTCTATTGACGGATTCTTTATTTCTAAAGAATTTATGATGGTACAAAACATTGCGGACCTGGCGTGGGCATTGTGCGATGTATTTATATTGGCTTGCTGGTTCCGGTATGGGAAGCAATATTTGCCGGAGCGGGCAAGAAAGTATTTTGTGCAGTTTACAGTACTGGCATTGATTGTATGCGTGGGAATGCAGCTTGCGTTTTATCTGTACTGTGATACAGCAACGGAGGCTTCCATATATTCGGCATTCGCACAAAATGTGGCAATGTCGGTAATGTTTTTAACCGCATTATTTCAGCGTGGAAACGCAAAAGGATTTTCGCTGTTGGGAGCAGTGTGTAAATGTATCGGAACACTGACACCAACAATCTGGGGATGCGTAGAAGCAGGTGGAATCCAGATTTATATTTTTATCACAGGAATGTTATGCTTTGTAGTTGATATCATATACATATATTTTATGGTGCAAATGAGGCGGGAATATCATGAATGATACAAAACAGGCAATTCATACAGCTTTTTTTACGCTTTATCGCAAGAGTTCTTTTCATCAGATTTCTGTAAAGGAATTGTGTATACAGACACCTGTTGCCCGGACAACCTTTTATAGCTATTACAATAATCTGGCTGAGTTAAAAGGTGAGATAGAGGATGAGCTGATTAGCGGTATTCTTGAAATTGCAAAGCAAAGCGTAGATAGCAGTCCGGATAAAGCAGATATGACGGTTTTCTTTTCCAGGACGTTAGATTATATCAAGCTGCACTGGGATGAGAATTATGCATTTCTCATTACGCAGCCGAATTTTTCGTATATTGCGAAGTGGAAAGATGCTATCAAGTATCATCTCGCATTACGGTTTCCGGGCAGGGAAACAATGGCAAATTATGGATTGATTCTTGAGGTGATTGCATCAGCAATTATCGGTGCCTATACCTATTGGATGGAGCACCCGGATGAAGTAGATATTCAAAAACTTACAGATGTAAGTGTAAAAATGCTTTTAGCAACGGGGCAAATTTTGTAAAGGCTGCGGAAATTCCGTAGTCTTTTTTGTTCTATAGGGGCGTACTTTATTTTATCTTTCAAATAAATCCGAACACTTTTGCAAAATGTGTCGTTTTCATCATGAGTACTCATAGATATAATAGTCACAGAAAGGATATCATGACGGTTCGATGATTTCAGAATTTTTGAAATAGGAGGATTTTGTAATGGCAGAAATAAAAATTCATGTATTTCATACAGGAATGGTTTGTGTTGCTCCGGAACTACCTTTTGGCGGCGAGCATTGCAATCCGATTAAAGCAAGCGGTGTATTTGGAAAAAAATCTGACAGACTGTGGCTGCCAGTGTCGGCTTATCTGATTGAGTGCAGTCACGGTAAAATCCTATTTGACTGCGGCTGGCACAGGGATATGAGTCCGAATGGAGAATATGACAAAGCAGCACAGATAAAATCACTGGGAGGATTCGCTCTTTATAAGACAAATCAGGGAGTTCTTCCAATGGGTGAGGCAATTGATGAACAGCTTGCCGTGCTGGGGATACAGCCGTCAGATTTGAATCTGATTCTGCTTTCGCATCTGGATTGTGACCATGTAAATGGATTGAAACTGGTGTCGGAGGCAAAAAGAATACTTGTGTCAAATGATGAAATCCGATTTGCTGAAAATGGCAGTCTGATGAATAAAATACGATACAATAAAGATTGGTGGAATGGAACAAAACTGGAAGGCTTTGACTGGAATGGAACAGATGGTCCTGTGCAGAAATCGTATGATGTGTTTGGCGATGGAAGTCTGGTAATGGTAAATATTCCCGGTCATAGTGAAGGCTTGTGTGCGCTTAAAATTACAAATGAAGATGGAAAGTATGTATTGCTCTTCTCGGACGGCGGTTATGCGAAAAAATCATGGGAGGAACAAATTACATCAGGGATTGCGGATGATAAAGAACAGCAGAAAAAATCGTTGGCATGGATTCGTGAACAAAGTCTGAATCCTGACTGTGTAGAGTCACTGGCAAATCATGACCCGGATGTAAAACCACATTTGATAGAATTATAAGAAGAAATCTACTGAGAAATATAATCAAAAGCGGTCAAAAAATCAATCGTCAAAAAATACGATTGATTTTTTGCGTATTATTTTATGATGTTAATCAATGTATAAGCTTAAATAAGAGATAAGTTACTGATAATATTTACAATTAGTTCTGCCATATAACGATTACTCTGCTTCATATCATTATCTAACCATTCATAGATGGCAGACAGATATCCCGCAGCAAGAAAATTTCTTGTATAGAGAGATAATTCATCTTTTTTGCTGTCATATGGAAATGCTTCACGAAATAGAAGATACATTTCATTTACCATATGGGCATCCCGCATCATCAGAAAAAAATCATGATTTTCACGAATAAATGAAAACAGAAGTTCCACATTACGAAGATACGTTTCACGGTTTTCTTCATCAAATGCGGGAATCGTATTGTAATAGTCCATAACATATTCTTCCCTGAAGCCATCGAGAAGGAGCGCTTCTTTGGAGGGATAAATCCGGTAAAATGTACTGCGGTTATATCCGGCAGTTTTGCATATTTCAGATATCTGAATTTCGGAATAAGGTTTCTGATGATATAGTTCTAAGAGTGCTTGAAAGAAACATTTTTTTGAAAACTTGTTTGTACGCATAACGCAACACCTTCCCATGATATGTCTATTTTAGAATCGCCTGTCTTGATTTATCAAAATCGTGCAATTAGAATGTAAATGCAACATATGTTGCGTTTACAATGATATCATATTTTAGAAGGAGGAACAAGTATGGCACTGTGGTTGATAGGAATAATCAGTATTTTACTGGGAAGCATGGAGCAGTTTTTGATTAATGAAAGTCGGATAATGGCAGGAATCATTCTGCTTGCAGGGGTTATTATATTATTGATTGTAAAAAAGAAAAATGTAGAAATTCCTCTCTGGCAGTTATCTCTTATCAGAATTGTTGCAGCACTTCATTTGATTGGCATCTTTTCAGACCATTGGATTGTATATACAGGTTTAGGAGTGCTAACTGTAATAGTTGGTATTGTATTAAGCATTGTAGCTCTATGGAAAAACAAATCAGATAAGATTATGAAAACAGTTCTGGAAATAGTATGTTCTGTCGTTGTTATACTACTTTCTAGTGTTATAATGGCAATTACATTTTTCCCGAAAGCCTCTTTTTCAGCTTTTAAGTCGGTTATAAATGCTTATGGAAATGAAACAACAGCGGTAGCTTATGAGGATATACTGGAGAATGGCGCACATCTGGTTGCCAATATTCAGTATGATACGGTTTACCCAAATGGATTTTTAGATGTTTATTATACGGCTGTACCTAAGTCAGACAATCCACCGACATTGTTATTTATTCATGGCGGAGGCTATGCAAACGGGGATAAAAGCAGCGGTGATCCAAATGCCGGAGAAGTTGATTATAGGGATTCACTGGCATATAGGGCATTGAATGAGGGTTATAATGTGGTACAGTTTAATTATTGCCTGATGACAGAGCATATTTTCCCGGATGCGATTATCCAGCTTAATAGTGGTCTGAAATATCTTAAGGATAATGCCGATGACCTGAACTTAAATATGGATGCAGTATTTCTGTCCGGTGGTTCTGCCGGTGGAAATCTGGCTGGTGTTATGGCAAATCTCCAGACAAATCCAAAGTATGCAGATGAAATGGGGATTACACCTGCATTAAATCCAGAGGATATTAAAGGTGTGGTATTTATCAGTGCGTTACTCGATAATTCACAGTATGGTGTGACACATAATATTGCCATTGACTATATGTTTTATTGGGCAGGGCGTGTTTATCTGAACACGAATGAGTTGGTTTATGATAAAGAGGCTTCACGACTTTCAAATGTAATTGATAATGTAAGCGAAAATTATCCGCCATCTCTGATTTCGGATGGAAACAGTGGAAGTTTCTTTGATCAGGCATTTGCCATGAATGCAAGACTACTGGAACTGGGAGTAGAATCCAAACTGATTTATTATCCGAAAACAGTGGCTACATTATCACACGGATATGAAGATTTAGGTTCTGATTATGCAAAAATTACACAGGACCGAATGATTGAATTTATGAATGACCATTGCAGGCAGGGTTGATTAAAACCATCAAAAAGCACTTTAGCCATACCATAGGTTAAAGTGCTTTTTTGTATTTTTTCTAAAATTCAAAATTTTTTGCCGCCTGTGCCATGACCACGATAAGATGGTGGTTAGATCACAAAGAGGAGCGAGATTTCGATTATTTAATTCCGGATTTCTGCAAGTGCTTTTTTAAACTGAACTGCAAATAAAACAGAGGTAAAGGTTACCGCAAGAATATCCGCGATTGGTTCTGCCATGTATACGCCTACGGTTGGATTGGATACAACGTGAGGCATAATATAGATAAGCGGAAGCAGCAACACGAATTTACGGACAACTGCAACAACAATGGAGTTTATTGCTTTGCCAAGGGAAGTAAAGGTCATCTGGCACGCAATCTGGATACCGAACAGGAACAGACCGCCCAGATAGATTTTTAACATCGGTGCAGTAAATGTAACAAGACTCGCATCAGAAGTAAAAATGCTTACGAATACGCGTGGAACAAGCTGTACAGCCGCCCAGAGTGATACGGAATATACTAAACATGTAATCAGAAGTAAACGGAAGGTTTTCTTTACCCGGTCTGCATTTTTAGCACCGTAATTATAGCTGGAGATAGGCTGTGCTCCCTGACCGATTCCCTGGAGGGGCAGCATGGCAAACTGCATGACACTTGTTAAAATAGTCATGGCTCCGACTGCGATATCGCCACCGTAACGAAGCAGGGAGGAATTGAAGCAGACGGTTATAACACTTTCACTTGCCTGCATAATGAAAGTGGCAAGTCCAAGTGTAACGCAGGGAATAATAACCTTAGATTCCAGACGCATATATTTTTTCCGAAGATGAAGCTGTGTTTTTTTCCCGCAAAGAAAAAGGACTACCCAGACTGTGGAAACCGCCTGTGAGATGACGGTTGCCAGGGCTGCACCTTTTACACCCATATGAAAAGCAAAGATGAATATGGGATCTAAAGTAATATTGCAAATAGCGCCGATAAGAACGGAAACCATGGAAATGGTTGTGAATCCCTGTGCAGTAATAAAAGCATTCATACCAAGGGTCAACTGCACAAACAGTGTCCCGAAAGCGTAGATACGCATATAATCGGCTGCATAACGGATGGTATTTTCGCTGGCACCAAAAGCCAGCAGTAAATCTTTGCTCCAGATTAGTAAAACAGCAGTCAGAATAAAAGAAATAATAATCTGGAGAAGGAAACAGTTGCCAAGTATTTTTTCTGCGGATTCATTGTCCTGTTTTCCCATGGAGATAGATGCTCTTGGTGCACCGCCGGAGCTGATGAGTGTCGCAAAGGCAGAGACAATCATGATGATTGGCATACAGACTCCGACTCCGGTAAGAGCCAGACTGCCGTCACCGGGGATGTGACCGATATAGATTCGGTCTACAATATTATAAAGCATGTTGATGAGCTGAGCGATTACGGTCGGGATAGACAGCTTGAGAAGAAGTTTTCCAATAGGCTCTGTGCCTAAGAAATTTTTGTTATCCTGCATGGATGATAGCCTCCTTTGGGTGTTTTGTGTTATTCATTTCGCATCTGGCGTGCATTCAATGCCATAGATTCGATGATTTCTTTGTAGATGTTCATGGAATCTTCCGGTATGTTCTGTGTGAGTTTCTGATTGAAATCCTGTTGCATTTTAAGCCCGGCTTCAAGAATTGGCTGGGCTTTTTTGGTGCAGGAGAGTAAAACTTTTCGTCTGTCTCCGGCAACCGTTCCTCTTTGCAGATAACCGGCGGTTACTAACTTATCAACATGAACAGAAACCAGGTTCTTTTTTATGTTTCGGAATTCACTTATTTGCTGGGCAGTGCACAATTCCGGATTATTTTTCAGAAACATTAAAATATCAAAAGATACCTGTGGAATGTCAAACTCATGAAGAATGGGTTCGCACATTTTATTGTAAGCGTTTAGAGCGTCATGAAAAAATGCTACGAATGTAGATGGACTCATAGTGACACCTCTTTGAATAGTATTTATTTGAACTGTATTGAATGATACGGTATGTGATTGGAAAAGTCAAGACAATTTTGGGGCATTGTATTGCAAAGAATCCTGATATATGAAAGAATAATGTCTATGTTACAAAAGACATGGTGGAATCAGGATATACTTAGAGGATGGGGAAATAAAACGCATGAGAGAACAGCTTTTGCAGGAACTGATGGTCATATCAGAAGAGGAAAAAAAGTATCAGTCAGGGCAGGGAAATATTGAAAAACAGTTGTATGCAAAGGAGTCTATCAGTGAGATTGACAGGGAACTGCTGTTAAAAAGAGGACGGCTCGTCACGGTGCGCCCGCACAGCCGTTTTGTGGATTTCCCGGAGCACAGGCACAATTATGTGGAAATCATGTATGTAGTGCAGGGAAATATCACACATATCATTGAGGGAAAAGAGCTGACCCTTCACAAGGGAGATGTGCTGATGTTAAACCAGCAGGTACATCATGCAATCCGGCGGGCGGAATATGAGGATATCGGGATTAATTTTATTGCGCTGCCAGAGTTTTTTGAAATTCCACTTTCGATGTTGCATGAGAAAAATGTTCTAGCCGAATTTATTGTCGGTGCGTTCCGCCAGAAAAATCCCGTTTCCCATTATCTGCTGTTCCGGCTGCAGGAAGACCCACAGGTGGAAAATCTTATGGAAAATATGATTGTCTCCATGCTGCACGAACATGCGAATGAGGATGCAATCAACCAGTATTCCATGGGGCTTGTATTTTTGTATCTGTTAAATCACCTCGAGAACTTAAGCCATAATTCTTCGATGGATTATAAAGAAACAGTGGTGCAGGCGGTACTTGGGTACATTAACAGTGACTGCAAAAATGCGAATCTCACCAAAATCGCTGCCGATACCCATCAGTCCATGACAGTATTAAGCAAACTCATCAAACAAAAGACCGGATGTACGTTTCAGGAGCTGTTGCAGCATAAGCGGTTTGAGACAGCCGCACATCTTCTTGCCGAGACAGATCTTTCCGTCGAGGAGATTGCGCTTGATGTCGGTTATGAGAATCAAAGCTATTTTTTCCGGCAGTTTAAAGAGCGGTACGGAATGACACCGCGGAAATATCGGATTTGTCATCAGAATTATTGATAAATGGAAAATAAGGACAGTTTTTTAGCCGAATGAGAGCCTAAAAAACGGTCCTTATTTTTGTTATCCTAAGTTCAGAACAAAGAGAACGAAAGGAGCAGGAGATGGGGACAAACTATTATCTGGCGGTGGATATCGGGGCATCGAGCGGACGGCATATGCTTTCCCATATGGAGAATGGCAAAATGGTGCTGGAAGAAATCTACCGTTTCCCAAATGGGATGGTGGAAAAAAATGGCCATAAAGTATGGAATGTGGATAAGTTATTTCAGGAAATCTTAACCGGAATGAAAAAATGTGCGCTGGCAGGGAAAATTCCATACAGCATGGGCATTGATACCTGGGCGGTCGATTTTGTCCTGCTGGATGAAAATGACAGGCGCATCGGGGATGCGGTGGCATACCGGGACAGACGGACGGAAGGAATGGACAGCAAGGTATATGATATCATTTCTGAGGAGGAGCTATATCTGCGCACCGGAATACAAAAACAGATATTCAATACAATCTATCAGCTGATGGCGGTCAAAGAGCAGCAGCCGGGACAGCTTGAGCGGACAAAATGTATGCTGATGATACCGGATTATTTTCATTTTCTGCTGACTGGCAAAAAAGTACAGGAGTATACCAATGCAACGACCACACAGCTGGCAAATCCGGTTACAAAAGACTGGGACATGGAACTGATGGAAAAACTCGGTTATCCGAAAGAAATCTTTCAGGCAATCCAAAAGCCGGGATATGAAGTCGGCGGTTTATCCGGTGAGATTCAAAAAGAAGTGGGATTTGACTGTAAAGTGGTTCTTCCGCCAACACATGACACCGCGTCTGCAGTGGCGGCAGTTCCGACGCAGGAAGACCATGCACTCTATATCAGTTCCGGTACATGGTCATTGATGGGAACGGAGCTGAAAGAGGCTGATTGCAGCAAAAGCAGTATGCTCCATAACATGACCAATGAGGGCGGTTATGATTACAGATTCCGCTATCTGAAAAATATCATGGGGCTGTGGATGATTCAGTCAGTGAAAAAGGAGAGCGCACCGGATTTGGGGTTTGAAGAAATCTGTGCACTTGCGTCAAAAGAAAAGATTGCATCTTTGGTGGATGTCAATGATGCGAGATTCCTCGCACCGGAGAACATGACGGAGGAAGTAAAAAAAGCCTGTGAGGAATCTGGGCAGCAGATTCCACAGACAATCGGAGAACTGGCAGCAGTCATCTATCACAGTCTCGCGGAGTGTTATGCAAAAACTGTGAAGGAGATTGAGACGCTGACAGGTATCACTTATCCGAAGATACAGATTGTTGGCGGAGGAGCGAACGCGCAGTACTTAAATGAACTTACGGCAAAGGATACAGGAAAGGATGTCTGTGCGGGACCGACTGAGGCAACGGCAGTCGGAAACCTTGCGGCACAGATGATTGCAGCGGGAGAGTTAAAAGACTTAAAGGCGGCGAGGGCATGTATCGCAGAGTCGTTTGAAATGAAGATGTTTAGAAGTAAGCAGCAATAGAACAGGAAAGGAGATTCATATGACAGGTTACGAAGCAGCAAAAGAAAAATACGCAGCACTCGGGGTAGATACAGACCTTGCAATTGAGACATTGAAAAAGGTTCCGGTATCCCTGCACTGCTGGCAGCTTGATGATGTGATGGGGTTTGACAATGATGGAGGTCTGACCGGAGGAATCCAGACGACCGGAAATTATATGGGACGTGCGAAGACACCGGAACAGCTCATGGCAGATATGGAAGAAGCGATGCGGCTGATGCCGGGAACAGCAAAGTTAAATATCCATGCGTCCTATGCCATTTTTGAGCCGGGAGAATTTGCAGACCGCGATGCCTTAGAGCCAAAGCATTTTGCAAAATGGGTAGAATTTGCAAAGAAACATCATATGGGAATTGATTTTAACCCGACATTTTTTTCTCATGAAAAAGTAAAGAACGGACAGACCTTATCAAGCCCGGACGAGGAGACAAGAAAGTTCTGGATTAACCATGGAAAGGCATGTATCCGTATTTCGGAATATTTTGCAAAAGAGACCGGAATGCCATGTGTGATGAACATCTGGACCGGCGATGGATTTAAGGATGTTCCGGCAGACCGTATGGGACCGCGTCTCCGCTATAAGGATTCGCTTGAGCAGATTCTCTCAGAGCCATATGATAAAAATCTTGTAAAACCGTGTGTGGAATCCAAAGTGTTCGGAATCGGTGTGGAGTCGTATACGGCGGGTTCTGCGGAGTTTACGTTAAGCTTTGCGGCAATGCACGATGGATGTATGCCGCTGATGGACAACGGACATTATCATCCGTTAGAGTATGTATCCGATAAGATTCCGGCAATGCTCTGTTTTTATCCGGAATTTGCACTTCACATTACAAGAGGCGTGCGCTGGGATTCCGACCATGTGCTGATTTTAGATGACGAGACGAAAGAAATGGCAAAAGAAATCGTAAGAGATCATGCATTAAATCGTGTTTACATGGCGTTAGATTATTTTGATGCAAGCATTAACCGGGTATCAGCACTTGCGACCGGTTTCCGCAGCTGGCAGAAAGCACTTCTGATGGCGTTATGCACACCGAATGAGATGTTAAAGGAACTTCAGGATACAAACCAGATGGGAAAACTTATGGTGATGAATGAGGCTGTGAAAATGCTCCCGATTGGAGAAGTATGGGAAGAGTACTGCCGCAGGGAAGGCGTGTGTGATGACCTTCATTTTTATGATGAGATTGAAAAATATGAGCGCGAAGTGTTAGTAAAGAGAGCATAATTTAGAGAAGAGAGGAAGACGAACATGAAATTTTTAGATGCAGAATTTGTACAGGGATTTATCCGTATGGCAAACGACGGCTGGGAGCAGGGCTGGCATGAGAGAAACGGTGGAAACCTTTCTTATCGTGTTAAGCCAGAGGAAGTAGAATCCGTAAAAGAAAACTTTGCGGCAAAGGAGTGGCAGCCGATTGGAACATCTGTTCCAAATCTGGTGGGTGAATATTTTCTTGTGACCGGAAGCGGCAAATATTTCCGCAATGTCATAATTAAACCGGAAGATTCCATCTGCATGATTGAGCTGGATGACAAAGGGGAAAATTACCGCATCGTATGGGGACTGGTCAACGGTGGAAGACCGACCTCGGAGCTTCCAAGCCATCTGATGAATCTGGAGGTCAAGAAATTACAGAACCCGAACTACCGTGTCGTATACCATGCACACACTACAAACATCATTGCGTTGACATTTGTGCTGCCATTGGAAGATAAAGTATTTACGAGAGAACTCTGGGAAATGGCAACCGAATGTCCGGTCGTATTTCCGGCAGGCATTGGCGTGGTTCCGTGGATGGTGCCGGGCGGCAGGGAAATCGCTGTTGCAACCAGTGAACTGATGAAAAAATATGACCTTGCAATCTGGGCACATCATGGCATGTTTGCAGCCGGGGAAGATTTTGACCTGACTTTCGGGCTGATGCATACCGCAGAAAAGTCCGCAGAGATTCTGGTAAAAATGCTTTCCATGAGACCGGATAAGCTGCAGACTATCACACCGGATGATTTCCGTCATCTTGCAAAAGACTTCCATGTGACACTGCCGGAAGAATTTTTATATGAAAAATAACAGCTAGTATGAGCGATATGTGGATGGAGTCATCCCATATCGCTTTTTAAATACTTTCACGAAGTAATTACTGTCAGGATACCCCACGTACATTGCAATTTCCGCAATGGAAAGCTTAGAAGTTTTTAAGAGCTCGGCGGCTTTTTTGGTGCGTAAATCCCTTATATATGTAGTCAGTGGAACACCCAGTTCTTTTTTAAACAGACGGGACAGGTGCTCTTCGCTTACATGGTTTCGGTCCGATAATTCATGCAGGGAAATATCCTGTGTATAGTTAATCGAGATATAGTTTAAGACATCCCGGATAACAGGAGAGTATTGTGCCATATGCTTTGTATCCTGGACAGCCTGGGTCAATCGTATCAGCATCTCTTTTTGAATCTTATCCAGTTCCGAACTGGTTCTTGCAGAAGCAAATTGCTGGATGATCTCCCGTGTGATTTCATCTATTTTTACCACAGGACAGCCGCCAGACTCAGCTGCTTTTCTGGCAAGGGTTCTCAGTATGGCAAAACCGTTCCAGTCAGTAGAATACAAGGAACGCTGTGATTGGGAGGTGTTGGCATAATAGTTGCTTGCAATACTCTCAAAAGCCATACGGACTCCGGCGACATCCCCATCTGATATTTTTCTGAGAAAATAATTTTCTGTTTCGTATCGGTCCATTATCTGATAATAGGTATTATTGGATTCCCAAATCAGCTTATCGGTCTTGATTTCCTCATGGAACCCTGTCAGCTTTCGATAAGAATATTCAGGAGTATTTGGGAGAAACGTACGCATAGCGGCAAGTACCGTACCGTGAATCATAGAATAACTAAGCTGGGGGAACTGGTTGTAGTATAGCTTTAGTGATAGTAAAATGCTTGCAGGGAGCTTGTGGGATGCCAATAGTTCCTGCATTTCCTGTGAGGAAAAAGTATTTTTTACATAGGGTCCCAGCAGGTAATAGTGATTGTCAAAGCAAAACAGAAGCAGATTTGTATCCAGATAATCTGTAATCTCATAGAAAACTTCTTTTTTGGCATTTTCCAGCAGATAACGCAGATATTCTGCTGTGTACATCGGCTGAAGTGTTTTCTCAAAACAATTTTGCTGTTCAAAGGAAGTAAGAGAGGTATTATCTCCTGAGATACTGCAAATCTGGATGCTTAGGATGTTTGTGATAAATCCCATGAAAATTTTTTCGTTCATTCGATATCCCCTATCTGATATTGGTGCAGGAAGTGCGCCGCGATTTTATAAATATATCAAAATAATGCTAGTTTAATCAAATATGTTCTAACTATATCATAAACCATATGCTATTGTAAATACAGATAACAAAACATCTTTAATGCAAAGATAGATGGAGGTTTTTATGGGGAAAGAAAAGAAATTAACGCAAAGTGAAATTGACGGTGTGCAGTATCGTCGCGCAAAGCTATGGCAGATTATTCTGTATTCCTGTAATGCAATGGTGGGAATGTCGGTATATTCATTAATTGGAATGGCAAGCTACAGTGCCAGTGTGGGATATGGTATTTCAACAGCAATTATTGGAATTATTCTGACATGCACACGTATTTTTGATGGAGTAACAGATCCGGTATTAGCACTTATCTATGATAAGGTAAACACAAAATTCGGAAGACTCAGGGTGCTTCTGATAGCAGGCTTTATGATTGAAGCAATTGCACTCCTTGCAATGTTTGATGTATTTTCATCAAAGGGACATGGAATTATTGTATTTACATTGCTTTATGTTATCTACGTAATTGGATACACAATTACAAACATAACAGCGCAGACATTACCGGCAATCATGACAAATGACCCGAAACAGCGTCCTACAATTGGAGTATGGCAGACAGCCTTTAACTATCTGGTGCCGATGGTTATGACAGTTGTGCTTAACATGTGGCTTCTTAAAAAATATGGTGGTACCTACAATCAGGATTTCTTATCAGCAGCAGTTCGCATCTGTATGATTGTAGCAGCAGTTGGTACCGTGCTTGTCTGCATTGGTATCTCAGAATATGACAAGCCGGAGTACTATCTTGGAATCAAGAAACAGGAGCCGCTTAAGGTGAAGGATATGCTTGAGGTATTAAAAGGAAATAAACCGTTACAGGCATATATCGCAGCGCAGGCATCTGACAAAATTGCACAGCAGACAGCATCACAGGCAGTCATCACAACAATGCTCTTTGGTATCATTATTGGTGATATGAGTCTTGCCACAATGCTCTCTGTAATAAGTATGCTTCCATCGATTGTATTTGCAGGCTTTGGAGCTAAATATGCCGGAAAATATGGCAGTAAAAATGCAATTGTGACATGGACAAAAATCTGTATGGTCGTTGCAGCGATATCGCTTGTTTTCTTTATTGTAATCGATCCAAATACAATTTCCACATTTGGATTTACAATGATAGCATATGTAGTGCTCACGCTTGTATTAAATGGAGCAAAAATGTGTGTTACCACAGCGGATGTGTCATTTATGGCAGATATCGTAGACTATGAGCTTGACAGAAGCGGCAGATATGTACCTGCTGTTATCACAGGAACTTACAGCTTAATAGACAAGCTGATTTCTTCCCTGTCAGCATTAATTGCGACCGGTGCGGTTGCAATTATTGGATATACAAACAGCATGCCTCAGCCAAATGAGCCGCTTACAACGCCTATTTTCGTGGTGACGATGGCAATATATTTTGGATTGCCGTTAATTGGATGGATTGTGACTCTTATAGCCATGAAGAATTGTAAGCTCACAAAGGAAGAGATGGTTGAAGTACAGAAGAGAATTGAGACAAAGAAAAAAGAGATGAAAGAAGAAACAATAAAGGAGTACGTGTAAAATATGAGAAAAACAATCTTGTTTCATGATAATTATATATTTGAAAAGGAAGGAGTCACTGAAAAAGTGACTCTTCCGCATACCTGGAATGCAGTGGATGGACAGAGTGCATCCGATTATTACAGGGGGGAATGTACTTACACAAAGAAATTTGCAAAACCGGAACTTAAAAGTGGAGAGCAGTTATATCTTGAAATAAACGGAGCAAATTCATCATCAAAGGTAAGTCTGAACGGAAAATTACTTGCATCACATGACGGGGGCTATTCTACCTACCGTGTAAATCTGACAGAGGAGCTTTTGGATGAAAACGAGCTTCAAATTAAGGTGGACAATTCACCAAATGACCATGTATACCCACAGAAAGCGGACTTTACATTTTATGGTGGCTTATACAGGGATGTGAAGCTTATCACGGTGCCGGAAAGCCATTTTGACCTTGATTATTATGGTGGAAAAGGCTTTTATGTGACACCGGAGATAAAGGAGGATGGCAGTGCGGAAGTTCAGTTTGATGCATATGTAGTTGGTGATGCAGATGAGATCCGTGTCGTAGTAAATGGGGATTTGGGTTCGCAGAGTGTGACACTTCATATTCCGCAAGAGGACACCCAGACACTGTATGAGGAGAGCGCACTTTGCAGAGTCAGACATTTTACAGGAAAGGTTATGATTGATCATCCGCATCTGTGGAATGGATTAAAGGACCCATTTTTATACACAGCGACAGCAGACCTTAAGAAAAACGGCGAAGTAATAGATGAAGTGACAACAAAATTTGGATGCCGAAGCTATTCCTTTGACCCGGAAAAGGGATTTTTCTTAAATGGAGAGAGCTATCCGCTCAGAGGAGTCTCCCGCCATCAGGACAGGCTTGGTGTTGGAAATGCACTCACAAAAGAGATGCATGAGGAAGACATGGGGCTGATACTGTCAGTGGGGGCAAACTCCATCCGGCTTGCGCATTATCAGCATGACCAGTATTTTTATGATTTGTGTGATGAGAAGGGAATTGTGGCATGGGCTGAGATACCATATATCACAGTACATATGGAAGGTGGAAGAGAAAATACAATTTCCCAGATGAAGGAGCTGATTGTTCAAAACTACAATCATACTTCAATTATTTGCTGGGCAATCTCGAATGAGATATCGTTACAGGGTGTGACAGAGGATTTATTGGAAAATCATAGAATCTTAAACGATTTGATTCACAGAATGGATAAGAGCCGGGTATCAGCAATGGCAAATCTGTTTATGCTTGAGACAGACAGCCCGCTTGTGAGCCTTCCGGATATCAGAGGCTACAATCTCTACTATGGCTGGTATGTGGGGGAGATGGAAGACAATGATACATTTTTTGACCAGTTCCACAAGGAGCATCCCGACACCGTTATCGGACTGACAGAGTATGGCGCTGATTCCGTTATTACATTGCAGTCACCAAAGCCACAGAAAGGTGATTATACAGAAAGCTATATGGCAGTATATCATGAACATATGCTTGAGATGATTTCCAAAAGACCATATCTGTGGGGCACCTATGTATGGAATATGTTTGAGTTTGCGGCAGCGGGACGTGATGAGGCGGGCGACCCTGGTAAAAATCACAAGGGGCTTGTTACCTTTGACAGGAAAGAGAAAAAGGATGCTTTTTATATCTATAAGGCATGGTGGAGCGACGAACCATTTGTCCATCTTTGTGGCAGGAGATATGCAGACCGCATAGAGCCGGTCACCGAGGTGAAAGTGTACTCGAACCAGAAAAAAATTGCTCTTTATGTAGATGGAAAACTTTTTGGAGAGCAGGAAGGCGAGCATATTTTTAAATTTGAGGTTCCGATTGAGGGAGAGCATGTTATAAAAGCAGTTTGCACGGATAATGAAGCACTAAGTGACGAAATGACAATCCAAAAGGTCAGCGAACCAAATCCTTCCTATTTTATGGATGCCACAAAGGTTCACAACTGGTTTGAAGAGCCGAAGGAAGAACCGGTAAGTGAAGAGGGAGAGTATCTCTCATTAAACAGTACAATGGCAGAAATTCAGGCAACAGAAGAGGGTGCGGCACTTCTTGCGCAGATGATGAAGCAGATGCAGGGCTCAGTGGCTGGTGGTATGGGTAAGAATGTAAAAATACCAAAAGCAATGATGGCTATGATTGCCAGACAGCCGCTTAAGAAGCTTTTGGCACAGGGTGGAATCGATGCTGAGGGAGAGCAGGCGAAAATGCTTGCAGCGGCACTTGGAAGAATCCGGAAGAAGTAAGTGAAATGAGGTCAGATAAAATGAGCAGATTTCCAGATAAATTTATGATTGGTGCGTCAACGGCGGCGCACCAGGTAGAAGGCAACAATATACACAGCGACTATTGGGCGATGGAGCATTTGAAGCATACAAACTTTAATGAGCCATCATTAAATGCAGTGGATCACTATAACCGCTATGAGGAGGATATCCGCCTGATGGTGGAGGCGGGGCTTAACACGTATCGTTTTTCGATAGAGTGGGCGCGTATAGAGCCGGAAGAAGGAAAATTTGACGAGGCAGAAACAGAACATTACAGAAAGGTGCTCAAATGCTGCAGAGACAATGGAATAGAGCCGGTTGTCACCATGATGCATTTTACATCTCCTGTATGGCTGATACAAAAAGGTGGATGGGAAAGCGAGGCAACCGTAAAGTATTTTGCAAGATACTGTGCATACGTAGCAGAAAAGCTTGGAGACCTCATGCATTATGTCATCACAATCAATGAAGCAAATATGGGACTTCAGGTAGCTGCAATCGCAGAACGCTACAAACGTCAGATGATAGCGAAGCGCAAGGAAGGAAAAAAGAGTAAAAAAGATAAGAACATGGAAGGCACCGCTCAGGTTGGCATGAATTTCAACAAAATGCTGAAAAACATGTTCTGGCAGAGATTTGAGAATAAAAAAGTATTCGGGACAAGTAAACCACAAAATTTTGTCAGTGCAAGAACCCCGGAGGGAGATATCCTTGTGATGCGTGCACATCAGGCGGCAAAAGCGGCAATGAAAAAGGTGAATCCAAAACTTTTGATAGGATTGTCGCTGTCTCTTCACGATATCCAGGTTGTGAATGGCGGAGATGAGGTGGCAAGGCATGAGTGGGAGGAGGAATTTACACATTACCTTCCATATATAAAGGAGGATGATTTTTTCGGACTGCAAAATTATACCAGAAGCCTTATCGGACCGGACGGAATATGTCCTGTACCGAAGGGAGCTGAGACGACCCAGATGGACTATGAATTTTACCCACAGGCACTGGAGCACGTCATCCGGAGAGTGCATGACGAATTTGCAAAAGCCGGCAAAAAGGAGATGCCAATTATGGTTACAGAAAATGGTATCGCAACAGAGGATGATAGCAGAAGGGTTGCATTTATTGATGAGGCAACAAAGGGTGTGGCTGCATGTATTGCAGATAAGATACCGGTGATAGGATACTGCCATTGGTCGTTAATGGATAATTTTGAATGGCAGAAGGGCTTTTCAATGAAGTTTGGACTGATAGCAGTAGACAGAACTGTCATGAAACGCATGCCGAAAAACAGTCTTTATTTTCTTGGACAACTATAATTGGGGAGGAACGATATGAAGTATTATTGCAATCCGGTCAATATAAATTACAGATATCAGTTTAATGCGGACCAGAGAAAAAACAGAATCGCTATCTGCCGCGAAGCAGCTGACCCATCCATGATAACTTTTAAGGGCAGATATTATATATTTGCATCCATGACGCTTGGCGTGTGGGTTTCGGATGATCTGGTAAAATGGGAAAATCATAAGTTGCCGTCAGAGCTTCCATTGTATGATTATGCGCCGGATGTGCGCGTGATGGGAGAGCATGTTTACTTCTGTGCTTCCAAAAAAGGAGAAAAATGTGACAGGTATCGCACAAAGGATATCTTAAACGGACCATATGAGAAGATAGAGGGAACCTTTGATTTCTGGGACCCAAATCTGTTCGTGGATGATGATGGAAAAGTTTATTTTTACTGGGGGTGTTCCAATGAAACTCCTGTCTGGGGAGTGGAGCTTGATCCACAGACCATGAATCCAAAGGGAGAGAGAAAAGAACTGATATACGCCAACCCTTATAAATACGGATATGAGCGAATCGGTGATGATAACAGCAAGCTGCCGCGCTCTAAGGAAGAGGTGGACGCCTGCTTTGACAACTTCATGAAGTCGCAGGGAACGCCCGTAGAGCAGATTCCAGCCATGTATATCCCTATGATTCGGGGAATGTTTACAGACAAGCCTTATATTGAGGGTGCCTGGATGGATAAGCATGAGGGCAGATATTATTTGCAGTATGCTTTTGCGGGTACACAGTACAATACCTATGGAGATGGAGTGTACATCTCAGACAAGCCGTTAGGACCATTTACGCCTGCAAAAAATAATCCGTATTCCTATCACCCAGGCGGATTTATGCCAGGGGCAGGTCACGGCTCTACAATGGAGGATTATCATGGGAACCTGTGGCACACTGCATCAATGCGAATCAGCGTAAACCATGATTTTGAGAGAAGAGTCGGTATCTGGAAGGCTGCATATGATGAGGAAGGGGAACTGTGCTGTAATCAGAGGTATGGAGACTGGCCGACCGGTGTGTCTGACGAGAAAGAACAGGATATATGGGCAAATCCAGACTGGATGCTGTTATCATATAAGAAGGAAATGACGGCATCATCATGTACGGAGGGGCATGCACCACAGCTTGCAGCGAATGAAAATGTGCAAAACTGGTGGCAGGCAGCATCATCCGACAGAAAAGAATGGCTGATGATGGATTTGGGAAAAGCTATAGATGTGAGGGCTATCCAGATTAATTTTGCGGATGATGAAATCCATATTCCGGTTCCAGGGCAGATTAGGGGAACAACGCAGGCGAGATATATCGAGGAAGCAGAGATTGTAACCCAGTACCTGTTAGAAGGCTCTGTGGATGGAGAACATTTCTTTGTATTAGAAGATAAGACAAAAGCAGATACGGATTTGAGCCATGACTTTTTGGTATATGAGAATGGCATAGAGGTTCGTTATATAAGGCTGTCTGATATGAAAGTGCCTTACGGTCAAAAGCCATGTATCAGCGGACTCAGAGTGTTTGGCAAAGGCGGGGGTGACCTGCCGGAGCAGGTCTCATACGAAGTGGAAAGAACCTCTGGAACAGACATGGAGGTTGTGATGAAATCACAGGAGAAAGACGCTGCAGATGGGACTATGGGATACAACATTCTCTGGGGACTGAAACCGGATAAGCTGTATCACAGCTATCTCACATACGACACGAAAAAAAGAATAGGAGCTCTTGTTGACGGAGAATCCTACTATGTGAGAGTGGATGTATTTAATGAAAATGGAATTACGGAAGGAAGACTTCAGTTGGTAGAAAGTTTGTAAGATAAGAAAGACAGGGAGAAAATTCATGGCAATCAAAGCAGTACAACAGATTATGCTTGGAACAGTGACAGGCAGTGAAGCAAAGGCAAGAGAGACATTACAGGCAATGGTAAATGCCGGATATAACGGAATAGAGCTAAACAGTTTTATGGTTCATCCTACCCCATTTATGGTGCGGATGCTCACAAAGGCTGCGGGCATGCCGACAGGCAATGGTGGAAAGCTTGACTGGGCAAAGCTGGTGAAGGAAGCAGGGCTTTCTGTTGTCAGCCTGCATAAGGACTTAGGTGGTATCGAGAGAGAACTTACGGAAACCGTGAAAGAAGCAGAAAAATATAATACTACAAATATTGTCATCACAGGAATGTACCGCTTTGATTATCGTGATAAAACACAGGTTACAGAT
Source organism: Roseburia sp. (assembly GCA_050874345.1). Lineage (GTDB taxonomy): Bacteria > Bacillota > Clostridia > Lachnospirales > Lachnospiraceae > Roseburia. Next base: position 103,073 of record JBNMKM010000005.1, read on the forward strand.
TTGTGTAACAGACTTAATGAAGCCGGAAAAAAACTGAAAGCAGAGGGGATTAATCTCCTATATCACAATCATAATTATGAATTTCAGAAGGTGGATGGCAGACAGAATGCGTATGAATATATTATTTCAAATACAGATCCGGAGTATGTAGGGTTTGAGTTTGACTCCTACTGGCCGACAGAGGCGGGGGTGTGCGCACTGGATGTCATGAAGATGCTGGGTGACAGACTGAAGCTGTATCACATCAATGACAGAGGTACAAAACTTACAAAGCCTATGATGACACCAATTCTTAAGTCTGACAGCTGTGAGCTTGGGTATGGAAATATGAATCTGGAAGCCTTATGCCGGCAGGCGTTGTCGGTTGGCGTGGAAGCAATTGTGCTGGAAAGTCACAAAAACTGGATTGATAACTCGCCGATAAAATCGTTTGAGGCATCTGCAAAATTTATGAATGAACACGTTGGAACAGTTTAAAGATACCGGGGAAAAATTATGCAGGCAATTAATTTAAAAACAGAACATATGATAAATCCAATCGGAATTGATAGAAAGAATCCCTATCTGTCGTGGAACTGCGCAGATGGCAGGAGGCAGACTGCGTATGAAATTGTAGCCATGGATGAAAGTGGTGTGATTTGGGACAGCAGCCGGGTAGAGTCTGACAGTATGCATGCAGTCTGTCCTTTTGAAGGAAAGAGCAGACAGCGGATATCGTGGAAAATACGTCTGTGGGATGAAAATGATGAGGCGGGTGCGTGGAGTGAAAACGCTTTTTTTGAGATGGGGCTGTTAGATAAGACTGACTGGAAGGCAAAATGGATAAATCCGGAGCTTCAATGTGACCCGGGAGCACACAAACCAGCCAGTTATCTGAGAACAACCTTTCAATGTGATGCAAAAAGCCGGAATCAAAAGGCAAGATTGTATGTAACGGCGCATGGTTTATATGAAGTCTGGCTGAATGGAAAAAGAGCTGGCGATTTTGTGCTTGCACCAGGCAGTTACAATTACGACAAGAGGCTTGCGTACCAGACTTATGATGTGTCAGGACTTTTATGCGAGGGCAAAAATGAAGTAGAAGTAATTCTCGGTGATGGCTGGTATCGAAGTGTCTCCGGAGTAGACGGAGACAGGAATCTCTACGGAGAGGATATCGCACTGCTGTTTCAGCTTGAGATAGATGGTGAGGCGGTATGTGTTTCGGATGAAAAATGGGAGGCTTCACAAAATGGTGCGATACGTGAAAATGACATGCAGCAGGGTGAGATTGTTGACGCAAGATTATCTGAGGTGTCAGAGTACCATGAGGTGAAGACAGTGGATTTTTCCCTTGACAATCTGATATGCTCTGATTGTGTTCCTGTATGTGAGATGGAGCATTTTAATGGAAAACTGATAACGACACCAAATGGGGAGACCGTGATAGATTTTGGGCAAAATCTTGCGGGCTATGTGGAGTTTACACTGAATGCACATGAGGGAGATACCATTGTCCTGACACATGGGGAAACGTTAGATGAAAATGGCAATTTTACGCAGGAAAACTTTCAGGACAGAAAACGCCACAAGGAAGGTGGCACGAAGCAGCAGGTTGTGTATACATGTGCAGAGGGAGAAAATCACTATAAGACGAAGTTTTCGATATGGGGATTCCGATATGCAAAGGTTGAAACTACGATTGGCATATCAGATGCTTCATTTACAGCAATTGCAGTGTATTCAAGGATGGAACAGCTGACAACGTTTGAGTGTGGAAATGCAGATGTAAACAAGCTTGTGCAAAACAGTATTTGGAGCCAGAAATCGAATTTCTGTGATGTCCCTACCGATTGTCCGACAAGAGAGCGTGCCGCCTGGACTGGAGATATGGGTGTGTTTGCCCATACAGGACTCTACCTTATGGATGCTTACCCGGTAATGCGGAAATGGCTTGCAGAGTGCAGGGCATCCCAGTTTGAGGATGGAAAAATTGCAAATATTGCACCGAGGAATAACAAGCCGTCTTTTTTCTCTGGGATTCTTGCCGGTTCGGTAGGCTGGGGGGATGCGTGTATCATTGTTCCATATGAGATGTACAAGCGGTATGGTGATGCAAGGATTTTATCCGAAAATTATGAGATGATGAAGAAGTGGTATGCATTTCTAGAAACGCGTGCTAAGAAGTCGCCAATGAATCCAGTAAAGAGATTGAAGCGAAACCCGTATCGCAGATACACGATAGAAACAGGAGTCGACTATGGTGAATGGTGTGAGCCTGATGTGGAAAGTACTTCTGCTATGCGTACCCCGCAGGGAAAGGTTGCTACAGCATTTTTTGCACACTCAGGACAGATGATGGCAGAGATAGCAGCGATTCTTGGAAACGAAGAGGATGCTGCTCATTACAGTAAAACAGCAGAGCTGGCAAAGAAGGCATGGCGCTTTATTGCAACTGAGGATGGAAAGATACACTCAGACAGACAGGCTGACTATGTGAGGGCACTTACATTTGAACTCTTAGATGGGGAGGAAGCAAAGCAGGCAGCCGCCGATTTGAATGAACTGGTGAAAAAATGTGACTATCATTTAAACACCGGATTTTTATCTACCCCTAATCTGACAAGAGTGCTGTGCGATTATGGATATGAGGACACTGCATATAAGCTGTTGCTGCAGGATACTAGACCGAGCTGGCTTTATGAGGTGAAAAAGGGAGCTACCACTATCTGGGAAACATGGGATGGAATTAACGAAAAGGGCGAGGTCAAAGCCTCTCTCAATCATTATTCATATGGAGCCATATGTGGATGGATTTTAGACAGTGTATGTGGAATCAGGGTAGGGAATAATAAGATTACGATAAAACCTCATCCGGATAAAGCTCTCGGCTTTGCGAAGGCAGCTTATCATTCGCCATATGGCAGAATCGGATGTGGCTGGAAATATGATGGAGATAAGGTGATTTATGAAGTCGAGATTCCATCGAATGTCAAAGCCGAAGTCGTTTTGCAGGATGGCAGAAGTGAAATGTTAGAGGCGGGAAGTTACAGCCTGTGATTTTGAAAAAGGTACATAGCGTCGGTTTTGAAATATACAGTTCATGCAAAAAAAGAAACCATTTATGCAGAAAGTGATGGTATTTGATATTCCTGTGCTACAATGTGACCATAAGAAAAAGGCAGGTTTTGATTATGGGTTTGAAATACGAATCAATCATCAGCAGAATGACTCTTGAAGAGAAAGCGCTGATGATGTCCGGAAAAAATACATGGCAGACAGTTGATTTTGAAAAGTATGGGATTCCGTCTATGACAATGTCCGATGGACCGCACGGATTACGCCGACAGGCTGGAGCGGGAGATCATCTGGGACTGAATGCATCGCTTCCGGCAACTTGTTTCCCAACCGCTGCATCAGTAGCGAACAGCTGGGACGAAGAGCTTGGAGAAGAAATCGGTGCAGCGCTTGCGGAAGAAGCGGTCACAATGGACGTTAATGTTGTCCTGGGGCCGGGACTTAACATTAAGAGAAGTCCGCTATGTGGACGTAACTTTGAGTATTTCTCCGAGGATCCGTATCATGCCGGTAAGATGGCGGCAGCGTATGTGCGGGGGATTCAGAGTAAGGGAATTGCAGCATGCCCAAAGCATTTTGCGGCAAACAGTCAGGAACTTCGTCGTATGGCGAATGATTCAGTAGTGGATGAGAGAACGTTTCGGGAAATCTATACGACCGGATTTGAAATAGCGGTCAAAGAGGGCAGGGCGAAAGCAATCATGTCTGCGTACAATGAAGTGAATGGTGTCTATGCAAACGAGAATGCACATCTTCTACAGGAAATTCTTGTGGATGAATGGGGCTTTGACGGTTGTGTGATTTCGGATTGGGGCGGCAGCAACGATCATGCACTTGGCGTGCAGAATGGCAGCCACTTAGAGATGCCGGGAACCGGCAAATCCGGTATGCGCGATATTGTTCGTGCAGTGCGGGAAGGAACATTAAAAGAAGAAGTTCTTGACCAGCGTTTAGATGAATTGCTGACACTGATTTTTGCAACGCATGAAGCGACCGAGGAGGCGGCAGAAACGACATTTGATGTGGAGGCACATCATAATCTTGCGCGTAAGGCTGCGGAGGAGAGCATTGTCCTCTTAAAAAATCAGGATCAGATTCTTCCGTTGAAGCTGGGAACGAAGGTGGTGGTCATTGGAGATTTTGCCAGAAAACCGAGATATCAGGGAGCCGGTTCATCTCTTGTGAATCCGACAAAAGAGCCGGAGGCTATTTTGGATGTGATTGAGATGAGTGGTATTACGGTACTTTCTTATGAGCAGGGATATGTGCGGAATCGTCCGGTCAGACAGAAGCTTTTGCGCAAGGCAAAGGAGGCTGCAAAAGAAGCGGATGTTGTACTTTTTTTTGGCGGACTCGATGAAATAAGTGAATCAGAAGGCCTGGACCGCAAGCATATGATGTTACCGGATGCGCAGGGAATGCTGATTGACGAACTTTCTACAGTGAATGAGAATATCGTTGTTGTGTTGTCTGCCGGATCAGCAATCGAGATGCCATGGCATCAGTACGTCAAAGGAATTGTGCATGGTTATCTTGGCGGACAGGCAGGGGCTTCGGCGATGGTCAATGTTCTGACCGGGAAAGTCAATCCATCCGGAAGACTTAACGAAACGTATCCGATTCATTATGAAGATACGCCATGTTATCATTATTATCCGGGCAAGGAGCGCAGCAGCGAGTACCGGGAAGGACTTTATGTTGGATATCGTTATTATACTACAATTGACAAAAAGGTTCGCTATCCTTTCGGATACGGACTCAGTTATACAACCTTCAGCTATGAGAATCTAAGGATTAGCGAAGAAGGGGCAACGTTTTTGATGAAAAACACAGGAAATGTGACAGGGGCGGAAGTGGCACAGCTTTATGTTGGAAAGAAATCCAATACGGTATTTCGTCCGGTGCGTGAATTAAAAGGCTTTAAGCGTGTGGTTCTTGAACCGGGTGAGGAGAAAGAAGTCACAATTCCGTTTGATGATAAGACGTTCCGTTTCTATGATACAAGAACTGACACATGGGAGATTGAATCTGGCGAGTATCAGATTATGATTGGAACGGATGCGGAAACGATGCAGCTTGAGGCGCCGATGCAGGTGGCGGGAACGGTAGCGGAGGGACCTTATAAGAAAGAGGAAATGCCGGAATATTTCAGCGGCAAAGTGAAGGAGGTAGGAGACGAAGCCTTTGAAAAATTATACGGTCGTCCGGTTCCGGATGGAAGCTGGAGTGGCGAGATTGATATCAATGATGCAGTATGCCAGCTCTACTACGGAAAAGGAATTCTTGGAAAGCTGTTTTATGGAGTTTTGCATCTGATGTTAAAAATCAGTGACTGGAAAGGAAAACCGAATCTGAATGTGCTTTTTAATTACAATATGCCGATTCGCGGCTACGCCAAGATGACGGGCGGATTTGTGACCATGGAAATGGCGCGCGCTTTGACTGAGATGGCAAACGGGCATCGCATCAAAGGAACGGCGCATCTGATTCGCGCGGCAGTACGGCGGGAATAATAGACAGACCTGATCTGAAAGGTTTTTTCAGACCGGGTCTTGTTGCGTTTCTATCGAAATTCACCTATAATTTAGGGCAGATATCGACGAGGAGAGGAACAACGATGATTAAGATAGCGATTGTGGAAGATGAGGCGATGTACGCCGAGCAGCTAAAGGAATATCTGCATCAATATGAAAAAGAGAATGGAGAAGTCTTTGATATTACCTATTGCGCGGACGGAGATGAGATTGTTCACAATTACAAGTCCCAGTACGATATTATCCTCATGGATGTGGAGATGAAATTCATGGATGGCATGTCGGCTGCGGAAGAAATCCGCAAGATAGATACGGAAGTCGTAATCATTTTCATCACAAATATGACGCAGTATGCAATCCGTGGATATGCGGTGGATGCACTCGATTATGTCTTAAAGCCGGTGTCGTATTTCGCTTTTTCCCAGAGGTTAAACCGTGCGCTTTCCCGCATGAAAAAGCGTGAGAGTAAGATGATTATGGTTAATATCAAGGGCGGCATGGTGCGCATCAATCTGGCGAATATTTTTTATATTGAAAGTCAGGGACATATCCTCATTCTTCATACAATCCTTGGAAACTATGAGACGGCAGGGACGATGAAGGAGATGGAAGAGAAGTTAGAGGGAATGAGTTTTTGCCGTGGAAATAAAGGATATCTGATTAATCTGCAGCATGTGGACAGTGTGCAGGACGGATGTGCGGTTGTCCGCGGAGAGCAGCTTGTACTCAGCCGTGCACGCAAGAAGGAATTTATGGAAGCACTGACAGCATACTGGGGAGAGGTGATAAAATGATTGATAATCTGATGCCGGATATACCGAGAATCTACACAGCAATCGCAGAGTGGCTGGCGTGTCTGCTTTTTATCATTCCGCTTAAGAAACGGTTTGACCGTTCTAAGACAGTGGGGATGATGGCGGTTTCACTTGTGCTGCAAAGTGTGTTTTTAGTTGCAACGGGCGGTCTTATCATCTATTTGTGGATTCCGTGTATGATTGTGGCGGTTATGCTGATGATATTATTTATCTATGGGTGCTGCGACATCAGTATAACCGATGCTGCGTACTTTGGCATGATTGCTTTTGTGGTGGCGGAGTTTATGGCTTCCGTGGAGTGGCAGATTGTATGTTTCTTCTGGAAAGGGCAGCTTCTGGCAATCTGGTTCAAAGCACTTTTACTTATTGTAATCTATGGCGCGATTGCACTCATTCTGCTTCGACTGATTCATGTGCATTTGCCAAAAGATGCGAAGATGGATATCAGCAAAAAAGAGTATTTCTCAGGACTATTGATTGCAGTGGCGGTGTTTGCGGTCAGTAATATGAGTTATTTGACTGTCAATACACCTTTTTCCGGAAGGTATTCTTTTGAGATAGGAAATATTCGTACGCTTGTGGATTTGGGAGGAATCGCAATTCTGTATGCACATCTGATTCAGTGTTGTGAGCTGCGTGTGCGAAAGGAACTCGAAGCGGTCCAAAGTGTGTTGCAGAATCAGTATGTGCAGTACAAGCAGTCGAGAGAGAGCATTGAACTTATCAATTATAAGTATCATGATTTAAAGCATCAGATTGCTTTTCTCCGGAGTGAGAGTGATCCGGCAAAGCGGGAGGAATTTTTAAATCGGATGGAAGAGGAAATCCGGCAGTACGAGGCACAGAATAAGACGGGAAACAAGGTGTTGGATACGGTGCTGACAACGAAGAGTCTTTACTGTGCAAAGCACGGAATTACGTTTACCTGTGTGGCGGACGGAACGCTTCTTGACTTTATGGATGCAATGGACATTTGTAGTATTTTCGGCAATGCGCTTGACAATGCAATCGAGTGTGAACTAAAGATTGCGGACAAGGAGAAGCGCCTGATTCATGTGACGGTATCAAAGCAGAAGAATTTTTTGATTCTTCGCTTCGAGAACTATTACGAGGAGGCACTTCAGTATCAGGAAGGAAAACTTGTTACAACTAAGAAAGACAAGGAATACCACGGGTATGGGCTGAAAAGTATTCGTTATACGGTAAACAAATATGAGGGTGCAGTCAGCATTGATACGAATGGAAACTGGTTTGAACTAAAAATTTTGATTCCAATGAAGGTGCCATCTGAGAAATAAAATGTCAGGGAAAAGGTGCATGAGATGATGTCATGCACCTTTTTTGTGCAATGTGTATAATCCAACGTTGAAAAATTGTATAGTGTGCATAATATGGTTGCAGTTTGTGCAGAAAAAGTGCAGGTTATGCGAAATGGGATTTTGGAAAATCCTTTGTGATAATATAAGGTTACAAGGTCCGGCACGGATCAAATCTATCAGGAGGGAGAATGAAAAAGAGTATGAACAATCAGACGACAAATCCGATTGCCTCGGGCTGGAGACGGTTTGCCGGGAAACATGAGACAATTGCACAATTTCTGGTGTTTTTCGTTGTAAGTAACGGTGTCACGGTGTTACAGATGATTATGATGCCTGTGCTCAAATATTTCTTTGGCATGACAAGCCTTGTGGATACCGGATTTCAGGTGCTGCATTGTGGCTCAGTCGGTGGAAAGCCGTACTATGTATTTGATTATGCGGCTGGAGCAATCGCAAATGGTGGCGGTGGCGGACTGGCATATTTTCTTGCAGTGGAAATTACAATGCTGATTGCACAGGTCATCAACTTTTTCCTACAGAGAAAAGTAACCTTTAAGTCCAACAGTTCCGTTGCGAAAGCGGCATTCTGGTATGTGATTGCCTATGTGATTATTTCCATCGGGGCGGCAGCGTTGCAGGGATTGTACAAAGATCCGATTTATCGCTTTTTCCAAAATGTGATGGGAAGTGCAGGAATTACAGTAGCTGATATTGTGACAATGATTATCAATTGTGCAATATCGTTCTGGGTATTTTTCCCGATATTCAAGGTGATATTCAAAGAAGAATCGGAAGAAAAGTAAAAAAGAGGAGGATTACCTATGAAAAACAATGGTAAGAGATTAGACATCAAAGCAATTGTCGCTTATGTGTTATGCGTAGTAATTGCGGTTGGCCTGGTAATCGGAAATTTCTATGCGTTAAAGTATCAGAACTTAATTTCCGTACATTTTAATCAGTCCAATCAGAAGATTGTCTCAGCAGACGGTGGGACAGTGGATTATTACACAAGTGATTACAGTTCCGAGGAGGAGCGCACCGAGCATTTAAGACAGGTTGGTCAGGATATTGAGGCAGAGGGACTTGTTCTTCTCAAGAATGAGAACAATGCACTTCCACTTAGCAGCGGAAGCAAAATCAGTGTGTTTGGCCAGGATGCGGTTGATCCAATCTACGGCGGAAGCGGAGCCGGTTCGGTGGATACTTCTAAGGCAGTAAATCTTAAAACAGGATTAGAGGAAGCAGGATTTGACTTAAATCCTACCCTTTGGGATTTCTATGATAAGGGAGCAGGTTCTTCTTATCGTAAGACAACACCGGATGTATATGGACAGGGAGCTTTTTCCGTAAATGAAGTTCCGGTGGATGAATACACGCAGGAAGTAAAAGACAGTTTTGCAGATTATAATGATGCAGCGATTGTGGTACTTGGCCGTTCCGGTGGAGAGAGTTCTGATTTGTCGACAGAAGTCTTAGAGAATGGTACCACTTACCTGCAGATTGATAAAAACGAGCGTGATATGCTTCAGATGGCATGTGATAACTTTGACCGTGTTATCGTGTTACTCAACACACAGAATGCAATGGAATTAGGTTTTCTGGATGAGTATGATGTTGATGCGGCAATCTGGATTGGTGCAATCGGAGAAACCGGTGCTTATGCCGTAGGTCAGGCTTTGACCGGTGAGGTAAACCCTTCCGGAGCATTAGTGGATACTTATGCGTATGATTCCTTCAGTGCGCCGAGTATGGCAAATTTTGGAAGCTTTATGTTCACCAATAGTTCCGTAGATTTCGGATATTCCTATATGGTATACGGTGAGGGTATCTACGTTGGGTACAATTACTATGAGACAAGATATGAGGATGTTGTCTTAGGTAATGAAGATGTGGCAAACTACGATTATACAACATCCGTACAGTATCCGTTCGGATATGGACTCTCTTATACGAACTTCGAGTGGAGCGATTATAAGGTAGAGGACAAAGGAGATAATTACGAAGTTTCAATTAATGTAAAGAATACCGGAAATGTTGCAGGTAAGGACATTGTTCAGGTATATATGCAGTCTCCTTATACGGAGTACGACAAGGAGCAGGGAATTGAGAAGGCATCCGTTTCGCTTGTCGGATATGCGAAGACCGATTTGCTTGATGCAGGCGCAAGTGCAACCGTTACGGTAACGGTTCCGAAGGAGCAGATGAAAGTCTACGATGCAAACGGATATGGAACATACATTGTGGATGCCGGAGATTATTATTTTACAGCAGCAAACAATGCGCATGAAGCAGTTAATAACATTCTTGCAGCCAAGGGTTATAACGAGGAGCAGGGAATGGATCAGGCAGGCAATGCCGACCAGGTTTCAAAAGTAACAGTTAAAGAGCTGGATGCCAAGACTTATGCAGTATCACAGGCAACCGGTAACGAGATTACAAACCAGTTTGAAGATGTCGATATCAGAAAATACGATGCAGATTACCAGTATCTGAGCAGAAGTGACTGGACAGGTACATGGCCACAGACATATAACGGTGGTACATGGGAAGCGCCGGAAGAACTTTTGGCAGATTTGGAACTTCATACCGATGAAAGCACAAATTCTGAAGAACCGGTCACAGGAGCAGTAGATGAGGCGAATGGAAAGTTAAGTACGGCTTCCTTAATCGGACTTGATTATGATGATGAGCTTTGGATGACACTGGTTCAGCAGATGTCTCAGGATGAGGTAGATGAGCTGGTTCGTATCGGTGGATACGCAACAAAAAATGTGAAGTCCATCCAGCTTCCGGAAACAGTTGACAAGGACGGGCCTGCCGGAATTTCCGGAACACTTGTCGGTGGAGAGAGTGGAACTTCTTACCCGCCGGAGGTTGTACTGGCTTCTACATGGAACGATAATCTCTCAGAAGAATTTGGTAAATGTATCGGTGAGGATTCCCTTGCACTTGGTGTGCAGGTATGGTATGCACCGGCTTGTAACATTCACCGCTCTCCATACAGTGGACGTAACTTTGAGTATTATTCCGAGGATTCTTTCCTCTCAGGAAAGATGGCAGCAACAACAACTGCCGGAGCACAGTCTAAGGGTGCGGTCGTAACCGTGAAGCATTTTGCATTAAATGATCAGGAAACAAACCGTATGGGATGTGCAATCTTTGCAAATGAGCAGTCTGTTCGTCAGGTATATCTGGCAGCATTCGAGACGGCAGTACGCGAAGGAGATGCGCATGGTGTCATGGTAAGTATGAACCGTATCGGCTCCCGCTGGACAGGTGGTCATTACGGACTTATGACAGCAACACTCCGCAATGAATGGGGATTTCAGGGTATGGCTGTCACCGATCAGGCTTCTTATGAAGTATTTGCATACGAGGATTTGCGTGAAGGACTTGCAGCCGGAACCGATTTGTGGCTGAATACCGATGCAACTCTTTGGAAACTTTCAGATTCTGAAATGACAAACGAAGTTGTAAATGATATGCAGAGAGCAGCCAAGAACGTGGTTTATGCGGTCGCAGGAAGTAATGCGATGAACGGACTTGCAGCAGACAGTAAGGTTGTTACCGTTGTTCCGTTATGGAAGAAAGCACTGTACGGACTTGATGTTGTCGCAGCAATTGGAATTCTTGTTACACTATTCTTTACAACAAGAAGTGTAATCCGTAACAGAAAGCAGAAAGGTGCAAAATAAATCAAGAGAAAAGAGTGCTCCTGTCTTTGGACGGGAGCATTTTTATACATTTTTTTAAATTAACAAAACTGAAACAATTCAGAAACAAAACATTGACAAAGGTTCGATAGAGTTTGATGCGTAAAGATGACAGGATCGGATATCATGATGCCAGAGGTGGATGGATTTGAATTTGCGCATACAATCCGTGAGGTCAATAAGCGTATTCCAATCCTTTTTATGTCGGCAAAGGATGATCTTCCATCCAAACAGAAGGGGTTTCAGCTTGGAATCGATGATTATATGGTAAAGCCAATTGAGTTGGCAGAACTTGAGATGCGCGTGCGTGCACTCCTGCGACGGGCCAATATTGAGACGGAGCGAAAGCTTACGGTTGGAAATCTGGAGCTGGATGCAGATGGTATGACGGCGGAAATTGATGGCGAAGAGATTGCAATCGCAACGAGAGAATTCAACATTATCTATAAGCTCCTTTCCTATCCAAAGAAGACTTTTACCCGTGCGCAGCTTATGGATGAATTCTGGGGCGTTGAGTCGGACACCAGTCTTCGGGCAGTGGATGTGTATATCACAAAATTAAGAGACAAATTCTCTGCATGTGATGGGTTCGAGATTAAGACGGTTCGAGGACTTGGTTACAAGGCGGTACTTTTATGAGAATGGGAAAAAATGCAGATGATGTGATAAAAAATGAATTATTTCCACCTTACATTTTTCTTGTGTATCTGCTTGTTTTATTACTTATGTCGGGATTACATACCGGAATGATTGTTGGAATGAACGTATTGGACTGGCCGGATATTTGGCAGACACTTCTGACAATCCTGTATTGGCTTTTTGTTGCTGCGGGAATCACGCTTTTTACAAGAAGAGAAATAAAAAGAACGTATGAGGAGCCGCTTCATAATCTGGCAGAAGCAGCAGAGAAAGTTGCTGCGGGAGATTTCTCTGTGTATGTTCCAACGGTTCATACGGCGGATCATATGGATTATATGGATGCCATGATTCTTGATTTTAACAAGATGGTGGAAGAACTTGGAAGCATCGAAACGTTAAAGACGGATTTCTTTTCAAATGTATCGCATGAGTTTAAAACTCCATTATCGGTTATATACAATCACGCGCAGCTTTTGCAGAAAGAAGGAAATCTGAATGAAACGCAGGAGGAGTATGTGAGCAGTATTTTGGATTCCGGTAAGCGTCTGTCTGGTCTGATACAAAATATGTTAAAGCTGAATAAGCTGGAGAAGCAGACAATCCGTCCGGATGCAGAAAACTATGACGTGTGTGCACAGCTGTGTGAGTGTGCGGTAATGTTTGAGGACAGCTGGGAACAGAAGAATATTACATTTGAAGTTGACATGGAGGAGCGGGCGTGGATTTGGGCAGATCGGGGACTGATGGAGCTGGTCTGGAACAATCTGCTGTCCAATGCAGTAAAGTTTACGCCGGATGGTGGGACGATTATTTTATCACAGACGAGTGATGATGCGTATGTTACGGTTTCAGTAAAAGACAGTGGATGCGGAATGACAGATGAGGTAAGACGGCATATTTTTGAGAAGTTTTATCAGGGAGATAAGAGCCGTGCGACCATGGGAAATGGCTTGGGACTGGCTTTGGTTAAGCGTATCGTAGAACTGTCGGATGCACAGATTACGGTGGCAAGCAAACCGGGTGAGGGAACCGAATTTACGGTAAAATTGCCAAAGCAAATGGTGCAGGAGGTAGAAGAATGAATGAACACGAGTTTGCCATGTATGAATATAAGGAAGTAAGCATTTCGTCGGCTCAGGCATCCTTTTATCTGGATTGTTATGAGAACTTCGGCTGGAAGCAGGATGAGCATTTTGCACCGCAAACCAGAAATGAGAAGCTGATTCTGAAATTAAAAAGAAACCGAAAGATTGCAAATAAGGTGGAACTTACCAGATTACAACGTAACTTCGAAGCAGATATAAAGGAAATTGAAGCATTGGAGAATTCCAAGACAAGATATGGAATAAGAATGTCCGTTTTAATACGAACAATGATGTTGCAGTACAGGCATGGGATATACTTCATTCTGATGAGGTGGAAAGGGATTTTAAATCACAGAATGAATTTATTATATGTGCCATTAACGATTATTACGAAAGGCATATAAGCAAGAAGAATGATCCTTATCTTGAAACAAGAGAAAAAGAGGATGCATTTGCTGACAGAATAGTCGAAAAGGTTGAGAAAAAGGTACTTTCCAACCTTCCGGCAATGCTTGGATTATATGTTGTAAAGAATAATCACAGTGAAGACAGGGAGGGATGATTATGTCGAATGATAGAACGGTTAAGTTTACTTTAAGATTAAATATGCTCAACCCTGCGCATGTTACTATTAATAAGGTTCTAAGTGAACTGGATATGGATATATTCAAGTCAAAGAATCAGTTCTTTATAGATGCAGCAACTTATTATATAGAGCATTATGGACGGGAAACTCTTACAGAATCGAAGGAAAAGAAAGAACCTCAATTTATATCAACTGAGGAAATGGCTGCTATAGAGGAACGAATCAGGCAGGAGGCAAGAGAAGAAGCCAGACAGGAAGCAAACAAAGAGGTAATGAACATGGTTGGAAGTATGCTGGCAGCTATGCAGGCAAACAATGGTACAATGCCTATGATACAACAGCAGCCAGATAGAGATGATAACGCTGAATCGGATGATGAATTTTATGATGATGTTATTGCACAGAGCGCATTGGATTGGATGAAAAAAGATTGACAGTAGAATGCGACGGCATTAGTTGATAATGACGACAGAAAGTGATGGCAGATTTAATTTTTGCCGTTATAATCCGACGGCTCAGAATGCATGTTAGGAAAATGTCGCATGATTATTGGTTAAAAGCTGCCGTTAAAAAGCGACGGCAAAACCATAAAATGTCGCAACAAAGAGATGTCAGCAATCATAATTGCCATTAAAAAGTGACGGCAGCAGCTAAAAATATTTGTGTTGTAAAAAGCAATACAAGGTGGTACACTATAAGAAACAGGAGGTGCATACTATGGCAACAAAAACTGCAAATGTAACAGCACGAATTCAACCGAATATAAAAGAGCAGGCAGAGGCAATTCTCGACAGACTTGGAATACCTGTATCTGTATTCATAGATATGACTTACAGACAGGTAATTATGCGTGATGGAGTACCGTTTTCACTTGATATTCCGGATAAGCTGGCTACAAGAGATTCTATAACACAAGCTGAATTTGATACGATGATGCAGACTGGGCTTGCACAGGCAAAAAAGAACGATTCTGTATCTGTTGATGAGGCTTTTAATCAATTAAAGGCGGAGATATAGTGCATGAATGAATATGAGGTAAGGGTAACAAGGCAGGCATTAGAGCAGATGAAAGAGATAGTGCATTATATTTCAAATGATCTGATGGCACCGGATGCAGCAGATAATCTGCTTGATAAGATGAAAGCAGAGATTACTAAGCTGTCGAGTTTTCCGAAAAAATATGCCTTGATTGATGAAGAACCATGGAGGACTGAGGGAGTACGCAAGATTGTCGTTAAGAATTTTCTGATTTATTATTGGGTTGATGATGAAAACAACAGAGTTCAGGTAACAGCTGTTATTTATAGCAGGAGAGACCAGATCAGGCAGCTAACGAATATGGATATGGAGTAGTGGCTTAATCCATAAGGATTGCTATAAAAGTATATAGCTGCAAATATATAAAATCGAATACACGCAATGAAAGAAGCAGATATGTGGAAATATTCCATGTGTCTGCTTTTTTCATGCAGTTATATAATCCCACACCGCAGGTGTGTATAAGCAGGGTATTAGGGGCAGCCGCCACTAACGAGATGGGTTTTCGTAACACGAAAACCGTATCTCGCCTACCATGTTACAGGAATTTCCAAAGCAGCAGAAATGGATTTACAGAAGACTGACAGAGTGACTATCACAGCAAAACAGATAAGAAGGAACACATGAGAGGAGGGATGTGTATGGGCAGACCAAAGAGCAGACAGGCACCAAGAACGACAATGAGCATTCGGGTATCGGAGCGTGAGCGAAGACAGATAGAGGAGAAAGCAGTGGCTACAGGAATGACACCATCTGCATATATCCGCACAATGGCATTGGAAGGCGGAAATGTGGATACAACAGTTCACGATGACAGACAGAAGCTGATACATGAGCTATCTGCAATCGGCAACAACATCAACCAGATAGCACGAATGGCAAATACGAATGTATTTATCTCGAAGTCGGATGTACAGGAGGTAAAGGAGCAGTTGCAACAGATACAGCGGCTCCTATTGCAGTATATAAGAAACAAATGACAGGATTTTAACAGAAAGAAGGAATGAACATGGCGATTACCAAGATATGGAATATAGCCAAAAGCAAGGACGGGAACCTTTCAAATTCCCTGCACCGCTCCTTATTATATATCGTCAATCCGGTGAAAACGGATGGCGGTATACTGGTGGGCGGTGTAAATGTCATGCCGGACGCAGAGCTGGCATACGAGCAGATGTGTGAAACAAAGCAGATATTTGGAAAAGAGTTAGGACGACAGGGGTATCATGTCGTCCTTTCGTGTCCTGTGGGGGAAGGTGACCCGCAGACCATGTATCAGCTAACGCAGGAGTTCATAGAGGAATATCTGGGAAACAGCTACGAGACATTATTTGCGGTGCATGTGGACAAAGGGCATCTGCACAGTCATATCGTATTCAACAGCGTAAGTATGATAGATGGGTATAAGTACCAGTACACCAAAGGCGATTGGAAAAATATCATCCAGCCTATTACCAACCGATTATGTGAAAAATATGGATGGTCAGTCATACCGGCAAAATATGTTAAAGACTCCGAGCGGATGAACAGAGGCGAATACGAGTATCAAAAGTCATTGAAGGAAGTTATGCTTGCGGATGTGGAATACTGTATCAGTCATATCTTCGTCTGGAATTTGAACCTGAAAAAAATCGGAATAATGAAATAGATATGCTTCGCCCAGCGATACCTGAATCCCCATGGGAGAAGGAGCGGAAGGACGCAGAAAACAGGAAAAAGCTGGATGAACTTCTTGCTAAGCTCCATGCTGATGAGGAAGCACGAAAAGAAAAAGAACGGAAAGAACTGGTGGCAGAGCAAGAGCGGAAACGCAAACTTGAGGCAGATAAAAGACGCATGGAGGCGGAAAAGGAGCAGAAAACAAGGAAGCTGCTTGCATACAGCAGATGGCAGTTGGATGCAAATGATAAGTTCTATGAAGCTGTAGGACTGCCAGCATCGGAGGAATATGCAGGTGAGTATCTTACTTGGATGAGTGAGCAGATGAGTATAAAGCAAGAGCAAAAAGATTTGGAATACTTTGAGAGAATGCTTCCATCATATGATGAGTATGTGAGGGAGAAGTATCCTGAAAGCATTGAATTAGGGTATGAGTTATCAAATCAGGAATCCAAGCCTACGACATTACAGCAGAATGACGGTATGGATAATATTGCAAACGATGAAGTAAATAAAGTGAAGAATCCGGCATCAAATAATCTGACTGAAGTACCAGCAGAACCACAGGCAGATTCACATGAAGAGTCACAAATACACCTGCAAACAGATCCACAGATAGAATTACAGCAAGAACCACAAGCAATACCACAACTGCCAGCCAATTTTTCTGACTTTAAATCTTTACCTGTATCTACGCAGTCACAGCTATTATGCAACGAACTTTGTGACACCACACAGGTATTCTCGCTACTACAGCAGTATGCAAAGAATATCGGATATCATGGCAACTTTGATGAACTCTACGAGATGGCGAATGCCATAAACGAAGAAAACAGCAGGTCATACGAGGACAGAAAAGCACTGATGATAGCAGATGAACTGATTAGAGCTGGAGCAACAGCACAGAATTTCTATAAGATTACAACAGAGAGTTTGGCAGAGGTTTTTGCGGTTTGCACAGACTGCGATATTGCGACGAATAATCTTATTTGCAAGGTGGAAAGAAAGATTGGTGTTGAGCCTGATAATGCAAAGAATCTAGATATTCTATTTGCACTCAGAGGTCACATCAATAAGAGAAATTGTAAAGAAACTAATAGAGATGTAGGAAAGGACAGATAAAATTAGCTTTATTTCATGATACAAAAGCCATGCAGCCATCCCTTTCAGGGAGCCGCATGGCTTTTACATAATTCCATACAGTGAGTCAGCCATTTACAAGAGCTTTCTTCACGACTGATAGCCCCTAAAAGTACGAGATAGTCACTAAATTCGTTTTCTTGTACTGGTGGAATTGTGGAAAAACGCTCCAGCTTGTTCTGCAAATGTTCAAGCCTATATCTTATAGATGGCGCAGACCATGGTGGTCCGGAGTTATGGACTGAAGAAACCATAGATATTATGGATACATTTTTTAGAAATCACATGAAGTAAATTGCAAAGTATTGATGATTGTTGCTTTATGTATTTTTAGAAACAGAGAAAACAGAAAAATATGCGTATCCCCTTTTATTATCATCATAGTTATCTGTTGTTTATTATATTTTTTTAGTTGGATAGTTTACTATAGTGGCATAGTAAATGCGATTGTGATATTGGGTTTGACAATTCTGCCCTGTTTAGCATTCTTGTTCTATGCGATTGATAGAAAGAATGGGATGGCGTTAATCCCAATTTTAATCTTTACAATTTGTCATTTGATATATGGAGTAGCAAATTATATTATTTGAAAACTTCCTGTTTTTGAAACTAAAAAATCGTTATTTGGAGGTATTACAGAGTGAAACATGAATGTAAAATAACAGTACTGGAAACAAAGGTTTTTTCGGAACTTCAAGAAAAATATCTTGCTGATCCGAAATCAGGACCATGTCCATGTTTTAAGGTTGGAGATACATTCCTTTTGAAAAGGACACCACAGCAAGATGATTTCTATCATCTTATGAATGGAAAATTTTGTGGAGAAGCGTGGGATGCTATCAGTAGATATGTATATACGGCATTACAAGGCGGTTCTATCATGCATGGTTGGACGAATGATGAAAGAATGATGATTACTTGTTGCAATGACGGAACAAGACCTGTAATTTTTAAGATTGAAAGAATCGACATTCCAGAAAATGAAGAAGAAAAGCAATGGCTTGAAAAACAGAATTTCAAGAATACTGCTGAAGATGCATATACGGGATAAAGACAAAACGTAATTTAAAGAAGAAAAGCTATGAAAATTATAGCAAGAACAGTCATACATGAAAGTGTGTGACTTTTTTTGTTGACAAAAACAATATCATTCCCTATAATTACCTATATCAAATAAAAAAGGAATAATAAGTAATGAACCGGTATTACACAGTAGATATAATTGCAAAAATGCTGTCAATGCATCCAAAAACAATACAAAGATATATCCGTGAGGGTAAGCTGCATGCAACAAAAGTGGGAAAAAGATGGCAGGTACAAGAACATGATTTAAAGGCTTTTATGGAATGTTCAGATATTCCTGGCGATATTCTCTTACTCAATCCTACAAAGGATGTGGCATCAGCTGTGGTAGATATTCAAGTAGCGGATTCGGAAGATGCATTTGATTTTGAAAAATATTTGATGCCTTTGATGAACAGCAGAGAATATGATGAAAATCGTTCAGCGATGCATACGCAATATCTGGAGAGTGAGAATAAATTGCGCATTACTTTATGGGGTGACATTTCATTTATGCAAAACATATTTGAAACACTTTCGGTTCTGATTAAAAACAAGGAAATGGAGAATGAAAAATGAAATTTGAAAAAATTGTAAAAAACAATGTTATAGTAGCAAAAGTATCCAGTGATGTTCCTGTCATTACAGATGTGCAGTCAGCACTTGATATACTAATGAGTGCAAAGTACGATATAGATACTAAGAATATTGTGATTGACAAAAAACTTATTGTCGAGGATTTCTTTGTACTTAGTACAGGATTGGCTGGCGAAATACTACAAAAATATATTAACTATGGAGGACGCATTGCAATTTATGGTGATTTTTCCAAGTATACAAGTAAACCTCTAAAAGATTTTATTTATGAAAGCAATAAAGGAAAAGATGTATTTTTTGTTGTTTCTGAAGAAGATGCAATTAATATGTTAATCCGATAACTTCAAGTTTGTCGGATTGTAAAGGCACTTGTCGATGGCTTTATAGTAGTATTCAGAGAGTTCGGAAAGAATATCCTCGTAAAGAGCTTCTATGCAGATGTAGTGCAGATTGAAAGTCTTACGATGAATCATGGCGCGCTCTGCAAGTTCTTTGATCTGGATATCATCAGATGCAACTAAAATTAACATCAAAACGAAAAGTATGACAAGTTTGTGTGGTGGAAAACTTGTTTTAGTGAAGGTATAATGTATATACGAGCGGGAGGTGAAAAAATGCTTGCTGATAATTTAGTGATGCTTCGTAATCTAAGAGAAATGACGCAGGAACAGGTAGCTGAAGTAATCGGAATTTCAAGACAATCATATGCAAAGTGGGAGCAGGGTGAAACTGTCCCAGATATTGAAAAGTGCGATAAATTGGCTAAGTTTTATGGAATTTCAATAGATGCACTAATTCATCAAAATAATGCAGTCGGTCAAACAAGGATTGCTCCAGCACCAATCGGAAAACATCTTTGGGGTATGGTCACAATCGGAGGTAAAGGTCAGATTGTCATTCCCAAAGCAGCAAGAGATACTTTCAATCTTAAAGAGGGTGACAGCTTAGTTGTGTTGGGCGATGACACTGAGGGTATTGCACTTGTCAAATCAGTTGATTTTGAAAAAAGGATACAAGAGGTTATGCGTTTAAGCCAACAAAAAGCTGAAGAAAAAGAATGAATGGAGGTGGTATTTATGAAGTGTCCTAATTGCGGAAAAGAAATGCGAAATGGATATCTGTTTTGTAGTAAAGATGGTGCTTTCAGTTTTGCAAATGAAGTTCCGGGTGTTTTTGAAAACGCAAAGAATGCAGACGGATTTGTCAAAATTACAGAACTGAAACCGAGTCATAGAACGAAAATCGAAGCTTCTATCTGTGAGGAATGCAGGAAGGTTGTTTTTGATTACTAAAATAAGCACAAATAGGCAGAAATTTGTATAATATACAGGTTTCTGCCTATTATGTGTTTCTGCGGTATTCCATAGGTGTTTTTCCATAAGCTTTTTTAAATTGCTTTCCCATATAGGTACTGTCAGTAAAACCACAGCGATAGCTGATTTCCGTAATGGATAGATCAGACTTTGCTAAAAGTTCGCGGGTCTGATTCAGGCGGTAATGCATCAGATATTCAAAAGGTGTCTGACGGATTACTTCCTGAAAAATCCGGTTCGCTTTTCTGGTAGAGACAGATGCTTCCGCAGCAATTTCAGCCAGAGTGATTTTCTCACTATAATTTCTGTGGATATAAGACAGCATAGCTTTAATCTGATTTTGCTTTTCTGTGTCCGATACCTGTGGAGTGACAAAATTTTTATTCAATTCATGAAGAAGCAAAAGCCATGTCTCGGATAGGAGATTGCGAATAGCAATTTCCTGCTCTTTTTTACTATTCATATCCTTCAAGCGTACCAGATTATCAAGAATGATATCGGTTTCCTTTGTTCCCCGTCTGATAATATACACAGTAATATTCTGATTCTGAAGGATTGGATTCAGATACTTTGACGTAATCAGGCTTCCGAAATGCCCGCCAATTAATATAGGATGAAAAATGTGGTTAATTTCTATGGCCGTTTTGCCGGGATTGCCATTTTGCTTGGTATCAACAACGTTTGTATTTATAAAGAATCCGTCTCCCTGATGGACAGTGTATTCCTGCGTAAGCGTCCGAATCACGCTTGTTCCTTTTTCAATGTAACCCAGTTCTAGTTCTTCATGCCAGTGCCATGGCACAATAAAGTCAGTCAGATCCCGCTTGTGCATACAATAGGGAAATTCTATGGTCATTCCGTCGATATGCTCTACCTGATTTTGATCTGTTTCAAAAGACAGCATGAAAATTACCTCCATTTAGATTGTGCTAAATCAACAGTGAGTTATAATGTTATTACAAATTATAAACTATCTGGCGAGATAATACTATAATTATTCTGAAAAATCAGAGAAAAACTACGAATACAGGTGTATGATACGAATAAAGATTAAATTAAAGAAGCAACAACACAATACAACATAAGGTTGTCTGGTAGAAGGAGGAACAATAATATGGCAAATAATTTTGAGTATTATGCACCGACAAAAGTTTATTTTGGCAAAGGTGAGGAAAAGAAGGCAGGAAGTTATGTGAGTGAGTATGGGGCAAAGCATGTGATGCTTGTATATGGTGGAAACAGTGCAAAAAAATCAGGTCTGATTGATCTGGTCAAGGAATCTTTACAGGCTGAAAATATCTTAGTATCTGAGATAAGCGGTGTGGTTCCAAATCCGCATCTGAATAAGGTCTATGAGGGAATTGAGCTTGGTAAAAGAAACGATGTAGATTTCCTTCTGGCAATTGGTGGCGGGAGTGCCATTGATACAGCAAAAGCAATCGCTTATGGTCTTGCTGAATCGGATAAAGATGTATGGGAACTGTATGAACATACACGAATAGCAAAGAAGTGTCTGCCGGTAGCCAGCATCCTGACGATTGCGGCAGCAGGAAGCGAAACATCCAAAGGAAGTGTTATCACAAACGAAAAGACCGGAAGCAAGAGAGCTTATGATGACAATCTGGCAAGACCTGTTTTTGCTATCATGAATCCGGAATACACTATGACACTTCCGGATTACCAGACAGAGTCCGGCTGTGTCGATATGATGATGCATACTATGGAACGATATTTCACAAATGGTGGAAATATGGAGATTACAGATGCCATTGCGGAGGGACTTTTAAGAACGGTTATGAAGAATGCCCGTATTCTTCATGTCGATCCACAAAATTATGAAGCCCGTGCAGAGGTTATGTGGGCTGGAAGTCTTGCACATAACGATCTGACCGGCTGCGGAAATGATGGCGGTGATTTCATGTCACATAAACTGGAACATGAAATGGGTGGAATGTTTGATGTCACACACGGCGCCGGTCTTGCAGCAATCTGGTCAAGCTGGGCAAGGTATGTGATGAAAGATTGCCTTCCAAGGTTTGTCCGTTTTGCCAGAAATGTTATGTGTGTGACAGAAGAAGGAACGGATGAAGAAATCGCTGAGGCAGGTATCCGTGCAATGGAGGAGTTCTATCATGAGATTGGAATGCCAACAAATATGAAAGAACTTGGAATTGCACCTACTGACGGAGAGATTGATGAGATGGCGCATAGATGTATGGCAGCCTGCGGAAATCACACGGGGTCTGCAAAGAGTCTCTCACAGGAGGATATGGTACGGATTTATAAGAATGCCAGATAAATAAAAAGTATTTATATATAAACTGGAATATGATGATTTCTGGGGCTGGATAGAAGCTTGTCACGATAGCTAGTTGCCAGCTCTGTCTTATGCCACCTTGCATATAGGTTATATAGATACTTATAGACAGACTTCGTATATTCGTTATCAGTCCCCATAACATCTGAGATAATACTTTCAGCAGAAAGCAGATATTTTTCAGCTCTTGCTGGTACTCCTTCGGACAGAGCAAGTACACCATTCATAAACTGGCAGATACCATAGTCAAAGGTCTGTGATCCTTCATGTTCCAATACAGTATTCTCATAGAGAGTAAGAGCCTGTGCAGCCATGTCATAATCCTTGGCAAGTATGAGCATATTTGTAAGGTTTATGAGCTGCTGCAGCAGGTCGTGGGACTCCATAAGTCCAAGTTCGTTATGCTGACTGCGGATGGAGAGTGCATTTTCCAAAGCAGTTGCAGCTTCCGAAGGTTTCTTCATCAGCATATAAATATTTGACAGATTATTATACAGGTTGGAGAGCAGGCTTACAGTGCGTAGGTCTGCTTTTTCGCTGTCAAGAGGTGCTGATTCCATAATGCTGATGGCTTTCTGACGCTTTTTGAGAGCGTTCTTGTAATCCTTTTTCATAACGAGCAGTTCTGCTTTATAGTCAAGAAGCAAGGCTCTGTCGCAGACATTGCCATCTTGTTCCATCTGGTTCATCGTATATTCTATCCTGTCCACCAGCTTCGGGAGATAATCTGTCATAAGATATTTCTCCAGATAGGGGAACATATCCTGTAAGAATAGCAGAAAATACTCCGGAGAATCCACAATTACATGCTCTGCAATACTGATAAGAGAATCAATCACATTCTGAGGTTTCTTCACATCCAGCCCATGAGCCAGACTTATCACATGCAGACTGTCAATCATTGTATGACAAGCAGAGACTGTCGGAACAGTCTCTAAGACAACGATTTCCTGTATTAGCGGATGCAGGCTTATTTTGCGGTTTTTGGTATCGTCATAGATAAATCCATACTTTGCAAGGTGATTGACATCATTTAAGTTTGGCAGTCGGCACCAGTTTTTAAAAGCATTTTTCAATACACCAGACAGAGGGAGCAGCGAAAGATTGCGTAGAATGTCCAATTGTGAATTGGACAATTTTCCAAGCTGCAATAGTTTCCGCAAATGCTCGGTCATAAGTCCTTGCGTATAATTTCCGTCTTTGTAAAGTTCTATATCGTCACCATCGGATATGTTAAGTCCACAGGTCTGCAATTCACGCAATAATTCTTCGGCTTCCATGCCACTTGCAGTAAGCGAGAGGGCAGAAAGCACAACAGTGAGTGTGTGACTGTGGACAGTCTTTATAATATCCCCAACAGCATCAGCCTCATCTTTAGCAGATGGACAAAGCTTATAGAAAAGCTCAGTAAGTTCTGTATTACTATCAAGCTCTTTTAATACAAGCATAGGATAGCGGTTCAGCGTACATCTAGTGGTGATAAGCAGTTGAAAGCGGTTCTGCTCCAATTCTTTGAAAAATGCATCATCCTTTGGCAGTACATTATAATTATCCAGAATAATCAGGCTGTCATCACGCAGCTTCTTTAGCACATCGTAATGTTTTTGAAATAATTCATCTTCTGACATATCAGCGGTATCATCCGCAAAATCCATCTGAATGACATTCTTTCTCAAATCCCCAGTGTAATACCAGTAAATGATATTGGTGTATTTCCTGCGGTTCTTATCAGCGAAGAATCTGGCAAATTCGCTTTTCCCAATCCCTGCAATGCCGCTGATAAAAAGGACATGGTTGTCCTGTAACAGTTTTCCAGCCTGCTTTAATTCATCTTTTCTTCCTACAAATTCCTGTGAAACAGGTGGCAGGAAGCAGTTCTGTAAATCTTCTGACAGGTCAGGCGAAAATGCCTTGCTGTGCTCATGGTCAGACAGAATGGCATAGCGGATTACCTGTGTAAAAAATGCAGCATTGTCAGTAATCGCAATAAGTTCATCCACCTTTGACATTCCAATAACCTGAATACTGTCTTTTATCAGTTCTTCCATCTGGGAACGAGCCTGTGACTCGTTGATAAGATTAGGAATAATCTCATCATCAAAAGAGGTTTCGATACATCCCCAGTTATTATCATCTTCATAAGTGTGCAATATCTCCATAGGTATTGGTCTTGTGCCGGTACACCATCTTGAGTACATAGTATTGTCCTCAGCATAAATCGTATCACTGTAATCTGATTTGCCAAGATACTCGCCAAACAGGTCGCATATCAGCTTGTGTTGTGGGTATGTTTTCTTTTTATTCTCAAGCAGAATGCTAATCACATTTGCAAAGGTAAGTCTGTTCTTCATAAAAATCTCCATTCTTGCGCTGCTTTCAAGCGCATCTCAAGTTTGTGCGTAAGCACAAATCTTGCGTGTGAAAAATGCATTTTTCACAATAATCTCCCAAGTGGCAACTTTATGTCAAGTTGCTGTCAATATTTTTAATCTACCAATCCCGGTATCATTAAACCATGGAATCGGAACCGCTTAAAGCCAGATAAAAGGCAGAGCGGCTACGATGAGTATAACACAAAACAAACAGATGTTCTACTGAAACATCAAAATAAAATGCCGGACATTCCGGCGATTGTTCTTTGACAACCAAATGAGCTTTATCACATGACAACAGAGTCTGCGAGGATGTTTTCTTCGGGAAACGGAGCGGGCGAAGACACTTCCGTCAAGGGTGGGAAACGGACTCGAGCAGGAGTAGCCCACAGGTCACAAAGCAATTCGGGTGACTAAAGGTCAGTTGTGAGACTGACAGCATGTGATATGTAGAAAGCCAAACGATTTATACCACTTACACCTGTTCGGATTCTAAAGCAGTAGATAATAAAGATTTTAACAGAAGGGAGATGGGAACTATGCAGCAAGAGGATAAGACATTTGTAAAAACACCCTTGGAAGAGAAGGGATTATTAAGTGTAAAAGAGATGTGTGCCTATCTTAGCATCGGACAAACCAAATGCAGAGAGCTTTTAGCTGATCCTGCAAATGGTTTTACAGTTCGTATCGGCAACCGTCTATATGCACACCGTAAGCTGCTGGATAAATGGTTGGAAAATCAGATATTCCAGTAGGAAGTTTATCAATTTTAAAAAATTTTTTTGTGTACACATTGAAAGCAGTCAGTGTTTTTGGTATGATGACAATATCAGATGATTCTTTATTAGAAGATGATGTGCTTTCCTGTGGGAAAGGAGTACAACATGGGAAAATCATTAGCTGGAAAAGAATTAGGGCAGGGAATATCACAGAGAAAGGATGGCAGATATCAGGCGAGATTTACCAACAGATTTGGAAAGCGTCAGACGATATATGCTAATACGTTGAGTGAAGTTCGTCAAAAGCTGAGAAATGAGCAGTATGAGGATGAGAAGAAGCTGAATGTGGTTTCTTCGGATATGACTCTGGATGAATGGTATGAGGTGTGGATGGACACCTGCAAGAAGAATTGCAGGGAGACTACCCGAGCCAATTATGCTTGTTCATACAATCGGATCAGGGCAAGTCTGGGATGGCGAAAGCTGAGCAGCATTAATCTCATCATCATGCAACAGGCATTTAACGAACTGAAAACGGATTGCTCCAGAAAAGATACAAGAAGGATTCTGATTGATATGTATAACAAGGCAATAGATGCAGACCTTGTGACAAAGAATATAGCAATGCAGGTAAATCCAATTGTATCAAAGGACCATTGTGTGGAAGAACCAAGGGTACTTACACTGGAAGAAACAGAATGGTTTCTTGAAGCAGCAGAGCATTACAGATATTACAATCCATTTTGCCTTGCCTTAGAAACTGGTATGCGTATTGGAGAAATATTAGGACTGAAATGGTCAGATATAGATTTCTCAAATCAGGTCATTTATGTAAGAAGGACTCTGGTATATGTGAAATGTATGGATGAAAATAATCCGAAGTATGGGAAGAAAATCAATACATTTCATGAACCAAAGACCGAAAAGGGAAAACGAAAAATTCCTATGACCTTGCGGGCGTATCAGATATTAAAAAATCAAAGAATCTGGAAGGATGAACTTATAAAGAAACTGAATGGAAGGAAAGCACCTGAAGGATTTGAAGACTTAGTATTTGTTACTACAAGAAATGCTCCTATCAATCAGACAGACACTGATCTTGTCATGAAGTTTATTTCAGACAGGATAGCAGAGAAGCACGATGGCTTCAAACCACTTACACCACACACGCTGCGTCATACATTTGCAACAAGATGTATCGAGCGTGGTATGAATCCCAAAACAGTTCAGGTAATCATGGGACATTCAAGTGTCAATATTACAATGAACCTATACTGCCATGTAACAGAAGATACACTATTTTCTGAGATGGAGAAATTCGAGTCAGGCAATCAGACAGCCAATAATTTCTCAAATGGTGTCAAAGTGGTGTAAAAATCAAAAATCATATCAAAAAAGCCTTATTTTTCAAGGGTTCTTTTCCTAAATTAACATTTTAGAAACAAAAATCAAGTATTGGTTAAATACGCAAGCCTTAATATACACAATGTCAGGTAACAAATATAAAGAAAAGAGGTAAAAAGATATGAAAAAAAGTAATTTGACAGCATTATTTATGGGAACAACCGGAACACTCTGTATGGGAATCGGAATGAGTATGGCATTGGTAGAAGAATGGAACTTGTTCCGGCAGGGAATCGTGGTCGGAGTAATTGGAATCCTTATGCTTCTGTTGACTGTGTTTGTATGGCGCAGAATGGAGCATAAACCAAAGATTCACCCTTCCGTCAAAGTGGTAGAAACCGTGGCATTAAGTATTGTCGGATGTATTACACTGGGAATCGGAATGAGTTTATGCTTAAGATTTGACCATATCCCGTCCGGAATAGTGGTAGGAATTGTTGGAATCTTACTTCTGTTACTGTTGATTCCGTTGGTCAAAAGTGAAGATTAAATTGTATAAAAGGACTTTCGTGGAAAACTGTACCGGTCTCAAAAAGTTAGAACTAAAATCTAACGATTAGAGGTCGGTATTTTTATCGTATGTCGGAACATCTATAGTTTCTATCCTGACACAATGTCAAAATATGCATTGACACGGTGTCAGAATAGTGATAATATTCGAACTATAAAAGTGACACAGTATCAGAGAAGAAAAATTTTGGAGGAACCAGTTTGAATAGTTAGTTAAAGTAAAAAATATAAAAGGAGGAATTACAGAATGGAATATACATTGTTGGGAAACTCAGATATTAAGATTTCTAAGATATGTGTTGGCTGCATGAGCTTCGGAAAAGCCGGAACGATGCACGACTGGACGCTGGATGAAAACGAAACTGAGAAAGTGGTTAAGGATGCACTTTCCCTGGGAATCAATTTCTTTGATACGGCAAATGGCTATTCTGCCGGAACCAGTGAGGAGTATTTAGGACGTGCACTGAAAAAGAATATTGCACGTAATCAGGTAGTAATTGCTTCTAAAGTGTATTTTAATCCGGGAAGATTGTCATCAGAAGCAATTCACAGAGAGATAGATGGAACTCTGAAACGACTTGGAACGGATTATCTGGATTTATATATCATTCATCGTTTTGATTATGAGACGCCGATAGAAGAGACAATGGAAGCCTTAAATGATTTGGTGAAAGCAGGTAAGGTGCGGGCACTTGGAGCATCTGCAATGTATGGTTATCAGTTTTACAATATGCAGCTTGTGGCAAAACAGCATGGCTGGGCGCAGTTTGAGGCAATGGAAAACCATTATAATCTGCTTTACCGGGAGGATGAGAGGGAACTGATTCCGATTTGCAGACAGATGGGAGTGTCACTGATACCATATAGCCCTCTGGCAGCAGGGCATCTGACTCGTCCAGAGTGGAATACTGACACTTTGCGCAGCAAAACGGATCGGGTTGCTATGGGAAAATACGACCGCACCGAAGAACAGGATATGGTAATCGTAAAACGGGTACAGGAACTTGCGCTGCGATATGGAGTAAAAATGCAGCAGATTGCATTGGCATGGCACTGGGCGAAGGGCGTCAGTTCGCCGATTATCGGTGCCACAAAAGCAGCACATCTGGAGGACGCTGCAAAAGCATTCGATGTAAAACTAACGCCAGCAGATATCGCATATCTGGAAGAACCATATGTACCTCACAGAATTGTGGGTGCTATTGATCACAATCCGGCAGAGGGCGTTATGTTATTGGATGAGAAAAAATAAAGAAAAAGGAGACATAAAAATCATGAAGAAAAATATTGGAGCACAGTTGGCATTATATCCATGCCCGGTAATTGTTGTGGGTGCTATGGTAGAAGGAAAACCGACATGGACACTGGTAGCACACGCAGGAACGGTAGCACACAGCCATCTTATGGTATCATTGGTGCATGCACATTACATCAATCAGGGAATTCTTGAGAACAAAATGCTTTCTGTCAATGTCGTAGATGAGACCTGGTTAAAGGAAGCTGACCGCATGGGCGTAATCAGTGGAAACAAAGAGGATAAATCCAAAGCGTTTGCTTACACAATGGGAGAGAATGGAGCACCGCTCATTGACGATGCAAAAATTTCCATTGAATGTGAGATGGATGGAAATTATGAACTGGAAAACTTTGATAATTTTATCTGTAAGATTCTTGCAACCTATGCAGATGAGTCTGTATTAAATGAACAGGGAAAAATAGATTATCATGTATTTAAACCGGTGCTTTTTGAGTTTCCGACTTACGAATATTTCAAAGTGGGAGAAAAAGTCGGTGATTGTGCAAAAATGAACTGATTTTTGAGGCAGTATGTGTTATGATGACATTATGTCAGAACGAAAGGGAAATGAATTATGCCAGCAGGGTCTATTGAACGCACAAATGCCAGAAAAGAAGAAATTATCAATACCTGTGAAAAGCTCTATCAGACAATGAGTTTTAAAGAAATCACATTAAAAGAGATTGGAAAACAGACTTCTTTTTCGAGAACTTCTATCTATAACTATTTTCAGACAAAAGAAGAAATTTTTCTTGCACTTTTGAAAAGAGAATATGATGAGTGGGTTGTAAAGCTACAGGAAGCAATTACAGCGCATGATGCGATGTCAAATGATGAAATTGCGGAAGTTCTGGCAGATACGCTGAACGAACATCAACAGCTTTTGAAAATCATGTCCATGAATCACTATGATTTAGAGGAAAACAGCAGAATGGAGCTGTTGGTCGAGTTTAAAGTGTCCTATGGAAACGCACTGCGAACCGTTGGCGCAATGCTTGAAAAGTTCAGAACCGATATGGATGCTAAGAAAAGAGAGGCATTTGTGTATTCTTTCTTTCCATTTATGTTCGGTATTTATCCGTACACGGTGGTGACAGAGAAACAAAAAGAAGCGATGGAAAAAGCAAATGTTAATTATGTTTATAGTTCTGTTTATGATTTGACCTATACGACCGTGAAGAGATTATTGGAGTGCTGAGAAACGGGTGGGAATCGCTGGACTGGAATCCGGCAGCAGATTACTGTAATATTCCGTTTTCCCGGACAGAACATCGTCATAGAAGCCTTGCTTCCAATCAATATAGTCGACTGCCTTTTGCAGTTCGTCAATGGATTGGAGCAGGGCTTCTTTTTTTGCAGCAAGAATCACCTTCCGCTCCGGGATAGAGGATTCTCCTTTCAGGCAGAGGGCGAGATATTCCTTCATCTCGGCGATACTCATGCCGCAGCCCTTTAGGCAGTTTAAACTCTGAATCCATTTGATAGTATGCTCATCGAACATACGATAATTGCGCTTGTCACGCTTTACATTAGGAACAAGTCCTTCGTTGCAGTAAAATTTCAGATTTTCATATGTCATGCCGGTCAACTGGCATGCTTCTTTCATCGAATACATAAAATCCCTCATAGAAATTACTTTTATATTTTATAAAATAAGCTTGACCGGTAGTTACTACCGACTGCTAAAGTTATAGCATAAAAGAAAAAAGAAAGCAATGGTAAGGAGGAAATTGTCATGGAATACATTACATTGCGCAATGGAGTGAAAATGCCGCAGCTTGGCTATGGTGTTTATCAGGTGACGAAAGAGGAGTGCGAGAGATGTGTCTTAGATGCACTGGATGCAGGTTATCGGAGCATTGATACGGCGCAGAGCTATTTCAATGAGGAAGAAGTGGGGCTTGCAATTGAAAAATCCGGAATTGACAGAAAAGAACTGTTTTTGACGTCAAAAGTGTGGATTGAGCATTTCGGGTATGAGG
>JBNMKM010000006.1:0-125738 GCA_050874345.1 Roseburia sp.
GGCTAAGACAACGCGGTCGTATTCTTTTAAAAGTTTTGCAGCCTTTAAATCTTTACCGACATCCACACCTGTGACAAAGTCGATTCCTTCCTCTTTCATCACCTCAATCTTGCGGTCAATGACCCATTTCTCTAGCTTCATGTTCGGGATGCCGTACATCAAAAGTCCGCCTAACCGGTCTCCTCTCTCATATACCGTTACGGAATGTCCGCGTTTGTTCAACTGGTCTGCTGCCGCAAGTCCGGAAGGGCCGGAACCGATGACCGCAATTTTCTTTCCGGTGCGGACTCTCGGCGGCTTTGCTGCCGCATAACCCTGTTCATAAGCATTCTCGATGATTCCGTGCTCGTTTGCCTTGCAGGTTACCGGGTCACCCCAGTGACCGCAGGTACATGCTGCCTCGCAGAGTGCCGGACATACCCTTGAGGTAAACTCCGGGAAATTATTGGTCTTTTTCAGACGGTTATATGCCTGTTCCCAGTTTCCGGTATACACAAGGTCATTCCACTCCGGCACCAAGTTGTGAAGCGGACATCCGGAGGTCATTCCGCAGATATTCATTCCCGCCTGGCAGAACGGCACACCACAGTTCATACATCTTGCAGCCTGCGTCCGCTGTTTTTCCTTTGAAAGCGGAATATGAAATTCTTTAAAATTTTTGATACGCTCTTTCGGCTCTACCGCTTTGGCGTTTTCTCTGTCATAATCCATAAATCCTGTTGGTTTTCCCATATCTATTATCCTTTCCTGGAAGAACTAAAAACCTGTCGCCTCAGAGATTCCTAATCCCTTGTATTTGCATAAAATGCTTCAATCTGTGCCTGCTCGGAAGAAAGACCTTTCTCCTCCATCTGAACGATTGCCATGAGCATACGGTTATAATCATAAGGAATGACTTTCTTAAATTTCGGCAGATAAACGCTGAAATTATCCAGAATTTCTTTTCCTTTTTCAGAGTTCGTCAAAGAAACGTGCTCTGTAATCATGTCCTTTAACTCCATGACATCGTACTTATTGGAAAGTGCTTCGGAGAATACCATCTCCTTGTTGATTCTTGTATACAGGTCATTGTCCTCATCCAGCACATAAGCGATACCGCCACTCATACCTGCTGCAAAGTTTTTACCAGTCTTTCCAAGGATGACCACACGGCCTCCGGTCATGTACTCGCATCCGTGGTCACCAACGCCCTCTACCACTGCAGAAGCGCCGGAATTGCGGACGCAGAAACGTTCTCCTGCCACACCGTTGATAAAGGCTTTTCCGCTTGTTGCACCGTAAAGTGCCACGTTACCGATAATAATGTTCTCATCCTTTTTATATTTGACGCCCGCCGGTGCATAAACAACTAACTTACCGCCGGAAAGTCCTTTTCCAAAATAATCATTGGAATCTCCAACTAACTCGAGGGTCAGTCCCTTCGGAATAAATGCACCGAAACTCTGTCCGCCTGCACCGTTACATTTTACGATAAAAGTATCTTCCGGAAGTCCTTCTCCGCCATAGCGTTTTGTTATCTCGGAACCAAAAATAGTACCAAAGGAACGGTCTGTGTTCGTCACTTCCACATCGATGCTTCTCGGCTGTTTCTTCTCAAGTGCACTGCCAAGCTGCTTTAACAGTACCGTAATATCCTTTGTCTTCTCAAGCTCAAAATCATAGGTATGCTTCGGGTCAAAGGTTACGCGCTCCTTCGGTCCTGCAAACGGGTTGTTTAAAATCTTGCTTAAATCAATCTCATTCTCTCTGCCGGAAAGGTCTGCTCTCACGCGGAGCAAATCGCTTCGTCCCACCATCTCATCGATTGTGCGGCAGCCTAATTTTGCCATGTATTCCCGCAGTTCTGCTGCGATGAATCGCATAAAGTTTTCCACATACTCCGGTTTTCCTGCAAAACGTTTGCGCAGCTCCGGATTCTGGGTTGCAATACCAGCCGGACAGGTATCAAGGTTGCAGACACGCATCATCACACATCCCATCGTTACAAGTGGTGCTGTCGCAAATCCGTATTCCTCTGCACCAAGCAGTGCTGCGATTGCAACGTCACGTCCACTCATTAACTTTCCGTCTGTCTCGATTCTTACCTTGTTGCGCAGTCCGTTCATAATCAATGTCTGGTGTGTCTCTGCCAGTCCAAGTTCCCACGGAAGTCCTGCATTGTGAATGGAGCTTGCCGGTGCTGCACCGGTTCCTCCGTCATAGCCGGAAATCAATACAACCTGTGCGCCTGCCTTTGCAACACCTGCCGCGACCGTACCAACACCTGCTTCTGAAACCAGTTTTACGGAAATTCTTGCCGCACGGTTTGCATTCTTTAAGTCATAAATCAACTGCTCCAAATCCTCGATGGAGTAGATGTCATGGTGCGGTGGTGGAGAAATTAAGGATACTCCCGGTGTGGAAAGTCTTGTCTTTGCAATCCACGGGTATACTTTCTTACCTGGCAGATGGCCGCCTTCGCCCGGTTTTGCTCCCTGTGCCATCTTAATCTGGATTTCTTCTGCACTGACTAAGTACTCACTGGTCACGCCGAATCGTCCAGAAGCCACCTGTTTAATTGCAGAGCAACGGTTTACAGGGCTGTTCTTGCTTGCAATACGCTCCGGATTTTCGCCACCCTCTCCGGTATTTGACTTTCCGTGGAGACGGTTCATCGCAATTGCAAGGGTCTCATGTGCTTCCTGCGAAATAGAACCGTAGGACATCGCACCTGTCTTAAAGCGGGTCACGATGGAGTCAACGCTCTCAACCTCCTCAATCGGAACCCCTTTCTTCGGATAATTGAAGTCCATCAATCCACGCAGGGTAATCTCCCGCTCCTCGTTATCCACAAGGTCGGTGTACTGTTTAAACATTTCGTAATCGCCGCGCTTTGTAGATTCCTGTAACAGATGGATGGTTGCCGGATTGTAAAGGTGCGCATCTGCGCCGCTTCTCATCTTATGGCGTCCTCTGCTGTCTAAGGTAAGGTCTGTCTCTAAGCCAAGCGGGTCATAGGCAGTCGAGTGAAGCTCATTTACATCCTTTTCAATATCCTTTAATGTGATACCGCCGATACGGCTCACCGTGTTTGTGAAATACTTGTCAATCACATCCGCATCAATTCCGATTGCCTCAAAAATCTTGGCACCTTCATAGGACTGGATGGTGGAAATACCCATCTTGGACGCAATCTTTACGATACCGTTTAAGATGGCTGCATTGTAATCTGCCACTGCCGCATAGTAGTCCTTGTCGAGCATATGCTCGTCCACAAGCTGTTTTACGGTTTCCTGTGCAAGATATGGGTTGATTGCGCAGGCACCATAACCAAGCAGTGTTGCAAAATGATGAACCTCTCTCGGCTCTCCGGATTCCAGAATCATTGCCACTGCGGTACGTTTCTTGGTGCGTACCAGATGCTGCTGCAATGCGGATACCGCAAGTAATGACGGAATCGGCACATGATTTTCATCCACGCCTCTGTCGGAAAGAATTAAGATATTCGCGCCGTCCCTGTAAGCACGGTCTGCCTCAACAAACAGTCTGTCAAGCGCTTTCTCGAGGCTTGTGTTTTTATAATAGGTAATCGGAAGCACTTCTACCTTAAATCCCTCGACCTTCATTGCCTTAATCTTCATCAGGTCCGTGTTTGTCAAAATCGGGTTATTAACTTTAAGTACCTGACAGTTAATAGCCTTTTCCTCGAGAAGGTTTCCGTCCTCACCGATGTAAACCGTCGTTGAGGTTACGATTTTCTCACGGATGGAATCGATTGGCGGGTTGGTTACCTGTGCAAAGCGCTGTTTAAAATAATTAAATAACGGCTGATGGTCGCCTGCAAGCGCCGCAATCGGAGTGTCGGTTCCCATCGCAGAAGTGCCCTCCGCACCGTTTCTTGCCATCGGAAGGATATTGTCACGCAGGGATTCGTAAGTGTAACCGAATGCCTTCTGCATTTTCTGGCGCTCTTCCTTGGTGTACTCCGGCACACGCTGGTTCGGAAGCTTCAAATCTGACAGATTTAACAGATTTCTGTCTAACCATTCACCATAAGGCTGTTTGCTCGCATAGCTTTCTTTGAGCTCATCATCATCAATGACTCTTCCTGCAACGGTATCGACAAGAAGCATCTTGCCCGGACGAAGACGTTCCTTTACAACAATCTTTGTCGGGTCAACCTCTAAGACACCAACCTCGGAAGATAAGATAAGGTAATCGTCATCTGTAATATAATATCTGGAAGGACGAAGTCCGTTTCGGTCTAAGACCGCACCCATGATATCTCCATCGGAGAAAAGAATGGATGCCGGTCCGTCCCATGGCTCCATCATAGTCGCATAGTACTGATAAAAATCTTTTTTCTTCTGGGACATAATGTTGTTGTTTGCCCATGGCTCCGGAATCATAATCATGACCGCAAGCGGCAAATCCATTCCGCTCATCACCAGAAATTCCAGTGTATTGTCAAGCATTGCAGAGTCGGAACCCTCGGAATTGATGACCGGGAGCACCTTCTGTAATTCGCCCTTTAAGTGCTCGGACTCCATGGTCTCCTCACGTGCCAACATCTTGTCAGCGTTTCCCTTGATGGTGTTAATCTCACCGTTGTGCACGATAAAACGGTTCGGATGTGCACGCTCCCAGCTCGGATTCGTGTTGGTAGAAAAACGGGAGTGCACCGTTGCAATCGCGGACTCATAATCCTTATCCTGCAAATCTGCAAAAAACAACCGAAGCTGTTCTACTAAAAACATTCCCTTGTATACAATCGTCCTGCTCGATAAAGACGGCACATACGTATCATCATTGGACTGTTCAAAAACACGGCGTGCCACATAGAGCTTGCGGTCAAAATCAAGACCCTTCTCCACATCTGCCGGGCGCTTCACAAATCCCTGCATGATGTACGGCATACAATCGACTGCCTTCTGTCCAAGCTTTGTCGGGTCAATCGGAACTTCACGCCAGCCAAGGAACTCCATGCCTTCCTTGTTTACGATAACCTCGAACATCTTCTTCGCCTGGTTGCGCTTTAACTCATCCTGTGGAAAGAAAAACATTCCGACACCGTAATCTCTTTCCTCACCAAGTTCAATTCCAATCTGCTTTGCAACCTTGGAAAAGAATTTGTGGGAAATCTGAAGTAAGATACCAACACCGTCACCGGTTTTTCCCTCTGCATCCTTTCCGGCTCTGTGCTTTAAGTTCTCTACAATCTTAAGTGCATTCTCAACCGTAGCGTGGGTCTTGATACCCTTAATATTTACCACTGCACCGATACCGCAGTTATCATGCTCAAACGCCGGATCATACATTCCGTCCGCATCCACCTTCTGAGGCGCTACTGCAAAACGATTCAGCTTATCCCGCTTCGCCTCTTTGTTCTCATACTGTTCTCTCATTTCTACCTCCTGTGGACTGTTTGTCTTTCCAGGAAAGACAATTGTGTTTCCGCTTTGTTATTTCTTAATATACAACTTTCTGTTCCACTTGTCTACCTGTTTTTTTCTGGAATTGTCTGATAATAAGTTTATTTTTACATTCGCATAATATTTTCTGATAATAGAAATATTTTTCTGTTCATTTTCTCCTCTCTGATACAATTCCACACAAAAACAGGGCGTAAAAAAATTTCTTACGAAACCTTTTTACGCCCTGTTTTTCTGATATTTTCTAAATTGTGTCTGAATTGTTTTTCCAAAGCAAGAAGACTGCGCCCGCTCCAAGCAGTGCCAGCACAAGTGTGACTACCACTCCCTGTACGCTAAGACTTGATGAGACACGAAACAAATCGGTATGGGCACGCACAACTGCCGCCACATTTGCTGCAATATGTCCGAGAATTGCCGGATACAGATATCCGGTCCACTCCACCAGTGCCGCTAAAAGCAATCCCAAAAGCGTTGCATACAAAAACTGTACCAGGTTCACATGAAAGACCCCAAAGAGGACTGCCGAGCCGATAAGTGCCGCTCTTCCGCCAATGTAAAGTTTCAACCTGCCATACACCACACCGCGAAACAGCAGTTCCTCTGCAATGGGAATCATCAGGCAGGAGCCGAGCAGCTCAAATGCAATGCTTCCGCCAAAAAATGCCGCATTGGCACTCTGAAATCCCGCTGATTGCTGCATCAGAGGTGTCATCGCCAGAACATTGTTGACTGCCATGCCAAGCGCAGCAGCGGCAATCACAGATAGCAGAATATTGAAAATCTGCTTTTTATCCGGATGAAACTCCTGCTTTCCATATACGGTCTCTTTTGCCGTCTTATCCTGTCTGTAAAACGAATAGATAAACGGTATCGTGACCGTTGCACAAATCAGCTGTCTTTGCATATAGGTGTCTGTCGCTTCTCCCATGATAAGCGCAAGTCCAAAATAGCAAAGGCTTGAAACTACATAATAAATTCCAACAGGATATAAGACCTGCCAGAGTTTAAATCCCCAGTTCTGCTTCAATATAAGCCTCCACTTCCTCAATCCGGTCGAATACTGCCACGGCCCCGGCATTTATCAGTTCTTCTCTTGTGCCAAAACCATAGGTAACACCGACACAGTCGATTCCAAATTCTTTTGCGCCGAGCGCATCAAATTTCGTGTCTCCAATCAGGCACATATCCTTCTTTTCCATTCCCTGTGCCCTGACACGGCGGTAGAGTTCCTCAAGCACCTGCTGTTTTGTGCTGATAGAGCCGTCTAACGTGGAGCCTGCCACCTCATCAAAGTAAGGAAGCAGTCCAAAGTGCTCAAGAATCCGTCTGCACGCAATCTCCGGCTTTGAGGAGGCAAGTGCAATCACGTAGCCCTTTTTCTTTAACTTTTGGATACACTCTGCGATTCCGTCATACAGGCAGCACTCAAAAATGCCATCCACATCATAGCGCTCCCGGTACTTGCGGATTGCCTGCTGTACCTGTTCCTCCGACATTTTGTATTTGTCACGGAATACCGGTCCAAGTGGCGGTCCGATAAAGCACAGTAAGTTCTTCAAATCCGGCTCATGGATTCCAAGCGCATTCAATGCATACTGAACGCATTTTGTAATTCCTTCCTCCGAATTGACGATGGTTCCATCCAAATCGAATAAAATTGCTTTCATATTGTTAAATTTCCTTTCCTTCTGCCGATTCTCTCAAAAGTGCCGCCTGGTAAAGCTCCTCCACGGTCTTTAACAGAATCGGGTGTCTGTAATTCGGGCATAACTGCATCAATGGCTTTAATACGAATACCCGGTTTGCCATATCCACATGCGGGATGATTAATGCGTCATCCTCATAGATTTCCTTATCATAAAAAATCAGATCCAAATCGAGGGTACGCGGTCCCCAGTGTATCTCTCTGGTTCTGCCTTCCTGCTGTTCTGCCTCGTGCATCACGTCTAAAAGTTCTCCCGGCGAAAGCAGCGTTTCCACACGGACTGCCCCGTTTAAAAACGAGTCCTGTTCCACCCCGCCATACGGAATGGTCTCTATCATGTCAGAAACTTTTATGATACGGATTGCCGGATGTTTTTTCAGATAATCAATTCCGTTTTCAATTGTCTTTCTCTTGTCGCCCAGATTAGAACCAACTGCAAGATAAGCCGTATGCCAGCTTCGCTCTATCGTTACCGACACATTCTCAAACGGCAGTCCGATTGGCGCATGAGGTTTACATAATTCTATTTTTACCCCCAAAAGTCCCTTCATCGAGAGAAGCATCGCCTCTGCAAGCTGCTCTGCGGCAGCCTCAATCAGCTTATAGGTGTGCTCTGTCAGAAATCTTGTGATAAAAGCGCATACTTCCCCATAGTTGATGGAGTCCTCCAGGCAGTCACTCATTCCTGCCTTACGGCAGTTTAACGATAACCAGGCATTTACAAAAAAGTCCTGTCCGTCTCTTGTCTCCTCCGGGAATACCCCATGATGTGCAAATACTTTCAGGTTTGTGATTTTAATTGTGTCCATTCAAAATTGCCTCCGCCATCCTGATTGCGCGGTAATTCTCCTTCACATCGTGTACCCGCACAAATGCGCAGTGCTTTTCCACCGCCATGACCGTCGTGACCAGAGTTCCCTCCACGCGCTCTGCTGCCGGAAGATCTAAGGTCAGTCCAATCACTGATTTTCTTGATGTCCCAAGCAGTACCGGATATCCAAACGAATGGAGCAGCTCTAAATGATGGATTGCTTCGAGATTGTTTTCGTAAGTTTTCCCGAATCCAACACCCGGGTCTAAGATGATTCTGTCCTCTGCAATTCCCGCTTTTTCTGCAATTGCAACCGTCTCCCCAAGGTCTTTTAACATATCATCCAGAAAGTTCTCATAATCCGCCTCAGCACGGTTGTGCATCAGACAGCATGCCGCACCGCTTTTTGCAATCACAGACGCCATCTTATCATCGTATTTTAATCCCCAGATGTCGTTGATTAAATCGGCACCTGCGTCCAGTGCCGCCTGTGCAACCGCACTCTTATAGGTATCGATAGAAACCGGCACGTCAAAACGCTCCCGCAGTGCCTTAATCACCGGCGCTGTGCGGGCAATTTCCTCCTCATCGGATATTTTTGTGTAACCCGGTCTTGTAGATTCCCCTCCCACGTCAATGATTGCCGCTCCATCCGCAATCATCTCCTCTGCATGGCGAAGTGCTGCATCCATCTGGTTATATTTTCCACCATCCGAAAAAGAATCCGGCGTGACATTTAAAATTCCCATCACATACGTTTTGTTTTTGGTGTCAAATTCCTTTGTTCCTATTCTCATCCTGCTATCCATCCCTCTTCGTATTCTACTTTACCAGCGCAAAGAAACGGTTCTGTAATGCTTCGTTTCCTTCAAATTCCCCTCTTGCCGTAAATGTCACCGTCTTACTGCCCGGCTTCTTGACGCCGCGCATCGTCATGCACATATGCTCCGCCTCAATCATGACGATTGCCCCCTTCGGATTCAGATATTCCATCAGAGCATCCGCAATCTGCGCTGTAAGCTGTTCCTGTAACTGTGGGCGCTTCGCATAGACCTCCACGGTGCGTGCGAGCTTGCTTAAACCCACCACTTTTCCGTCCGGAATATATGCCACATGCGCCTTCCCATAAAACGGCATCAGATGATGTTCACAGGTCGAATAAAATGTGATATCTTTTTCCACAACCATCTCGTTGTCCTTCGCATGAAAGGTCCGTGACAGCGGCTCTTTTGCATCCTGCTCAAGTCCTGCAAAAATTTCCTCGTACATTCTTGCCACGCGGTCGGGCGTATCGAGAAGCCCCTCTCTGTTTACGTCTTCGCCGATTCCCTCTAACAAAAGCCTTACGCCCTGCTTTATTTTCTCTTTATCTATCATAAATCCCACACCTTTCTGTGCGCGTCTTCCTGCTTTTTCTACTCATTGTTTGCAGACACTGCCTGTTTCACCTCTGCCAGATAAGACAGCGAGCCGAACGCAAGCACGATTCCTTCCCGTCCTGCCTGTTTTTCCGCAACTTCTACCGCTTCCTCTACAGAGCCGCACGCCGTCACAGGTACTTTTTCCTTTGAGTGATATCCGGCAAGCATATTTTCTGCCGTTTTCGCAAGTGCCTCTGCCGCAAGTGCCCTCGGATTCTTCGGTGTCACTGTGTATACACGTTCTGCCGCCGGCAGCATGATTTTTAAAATTTTCTCATATTCTTTATCCGCAAGCACTCCTATTATATAAGTTATCCTGCGGTTTGTAAAATAATTTTGCAGTGTGGCATATAATTTTTCCGCGGCATCCTCGTTGTGCGCCCCATCGATAATAAATAACGGCTCTTTTGCGATGATTTCAAATCTTCCGCTCCATCTCGCTTTTTGAATTCCCGTCTTTATCATTTCCGTGGAAAAATGAATCACTTCCTTTAGGACAACGGCTGCAAGAAGTGAATTTTCCACCTGATAAAGCCCTGTCATTGAAGTAGCAATTGTTCCGATTCCAGGACAGTCATAGCTGCATCCCTCCGGCGATGTCACGAGCTCTCTTATCTGTGCTTTGTCCGCCACAAAAAGCGGCGCGTGCTTCTCCTCTGCCACTTTTGCAATCACTTCCATTGCCTCTGGTTTCTGACAGACGGTGACCACCGGGCAGTCTGCCTTGATGATTCCCGCCTTTGCCCGTGCAATTTCTGCAAGCGTATTTCCCAAAAATTTCATGTGGTCCATGCTTACAGATGTAATCACAGCACAGACCGGATGTGTCAGGATGTTTGTGGCATCAAGTTCTCCCCCCATTCCGGTCTCAAGTAACACATAATCACATTTTTTCTGATAAAAGAAGAGAAATGCCACAGCGGTTTCCACCTCAAATAAGGTGGGCTGCGACATTCCTTTTTCCGTCATCGCATCACAGGCACACTTCACCTGTGAAACGAGCGCTGCATATTCTTCCTGTGTAATCTTACATCCGTCCACCTGCCATACCTCAAGTGGGTCAAAGACTGCCGGAGACGTGTAACGTCCGACAACATAGCCTGCCTCCTTTAAGGCAGCGGCAAGGTATGCTCCTACCGAGCCCTTGCCGTTTGTTCCTGCAATATGAATCACCGAAAGCTTTTCCTGGACATTGGAAAGCTCCTGCATGAGATTTTCAATGCTTTCAAGCCCCAACACGCTTCCTTTTCCGGCAATCCGTGCACAATATGCCTTTGCTTTGTCATATGTCATTTCTATCATTTCTTTGTCCCCTTGGTGTCACGGTTTCCAACGTGCAGACGATTCAGACTTAC
This sequence comes from Roseburia sp., assembly GCA_050874345.1. Classification (GTDB taxonomy): domain Bacteria; phylum Bacillota; class Clostridia; order Lachnospirales; family Lachnospiraceae; genus Roseburia. The sequence continues at coordinate 10,707 of JBNMKM010000006.1, forward strand.
TTCTTTTCCCTTTACCTCGATGCTCTTTGTGTCCTCTGCGTCCAACAGATAGATGGCAGAAAGTGCATCCCCGGCTCCAAGTTTCATTCCGCGGACACCGACCGCCCCTTTCTTCTTCTCTGGAATCGTGTCTGTCTCGATTCGCAGGAAAAAGTCTTTCTCCGACTGCATGATAAGGGTCGTATTCTCTTCAACCGCGTGTACCATCAGAACTTCATCGCCCTCTAACAGCTTGGTTGCTGCAGTCGTGCGCTTTGCAACGTTAAACTCTGCACCATCCACTAACTTTAACATGGCACTCTTTGTTCCAAACACCAGCCTGCTGTTGCAGATTGCTGCCAGGTTAATAATGTAGATAAAGTTTTCTTCACTACTGTTATAATTACTTAAATTATCAATCGGTGTTCCCTTATCGCGGAACTTTCCAAACGGAAGGTCCAACACCTTCAACAGATGCATCTGTCCTTTATTTGTAAAAATACAGATTTTGTCCGTGTTCTTGCACTTAAGAACGTAACGCTGTTCCGCATCCACTGCCTCTTTGTTGCGCTCATATGCCGCCAGATCAATCGTTTTGGCATATCCGAAGCGGTCCATCAGAAAGACAACATCCATCTCCTCGAATTTCTTTTCTTCCACAACCGCTTCCTCGAGATTTGCAATCTCTGTTTTCCGCGGTTTTGCATATTCCTTCTTGAAATGCTCTAACTCCTTGATGATGACCTTTGCCATCGCACTGCGGCTTCCCAATATCTCCTCGTAATCTGCAATGTTCTTTAAGGTCTCCTCATGCTCTTTCATGAGTGCTTCGATTTCAAGTCCAATCAGGCGGTACAGACGCATTTCAAGAATGGCTGATGCCTGTCTCTCGGTAAAACGCAGCTTTGCCGCATCCTTTTTGGACTGTTCGGATTTGAAACGGATTCCATCTGTGATACCCTGTGTCAGACAAGCCTTGGCATCCTTTACGTTCTTACTGCCTCTTAAAATTTCAATAATCAGGTCAATGACATTACATGCCTCGATAAGACCTTCCTGTATCTCCTTCTTATCAAGTTCCTTGGCAAGCAGGGTCTGATATTTTCTCGTTGCAAGCTCATACTGGAAATTCACATGATGACGAATCATCGGGACGATTCCCATGGTTTCCGGTCTGCCGTCCGCAACCGCAAGCATATTGACACCAAACGTATCCTCTAATTTTGTTTTCTTATAGAGGAGGTTCTTTAAGTTCTCGACATCTGCGCCTTTACGCAGTTCAAGTACGATACGGATTCCCTCTTTGGACGACTGGTTCGTGATATCTACAATATCATTTGTCTTCTTGCTCTCCACAAGCCCGTAGACATCATTTAAGAATTTTCCGATATTCGCACCTATCATCGTGTAGGGAATTTCTGTGATAACCAGACGGTCTTTTCCGTTCTTTCCCTTCTCAAGCTCCACTTTTCCACGGATTTTAATTTTACCTACTCCTGTAGAATAAATTGCCGCAAGCTCATCCTGATTGGCAATAATTCCTCCGGTCGGAAAATCCGGTCCCGGAATATATTTCATCATCTGCATGGTGTTGATATCCGGGTTCTTCATGTATGCGATGACCCCGTCCATCACCTCTCCGAAGTTGTGTGGCGGAATACTTGTCGTCATACCTACGGCGATTCCCTCAGCACCGTTTAACAGAAGGTTCGGCACCTTGACCGGAAGCACCTCCGGCTCCTTTTCCGTCTCATCAAAGTTCGGTACAAAATCTACCACGTCCTTGTCTAAGTCCGCAAGATAGGCTTCCTGGGTCAGCTTGTGAAGTCTTGCCTCCGTATAACGCATGGCAGCGGCTCCGTCTCCCTCTATGGAACCAAAGTTTCCGTGTCCGTCCACAAGCGGCTGTCCCATCTTAAAATCCTGTGCCAAGACAACCAGTGCTCCATAAATGGAACTGTCTCCATGCGGGTGATATTTACCCATCGTATCCCCGACAATACGCGCACACTTACGGTAAGGCTTGTCATAGCGGATTCCAAGTTCATACATATCGTACAGCGTTCTTCGCTGTACCGGTTTTAATCCATCCCTCACATCTGGAAGTGCTCGTGACACAATGACACTCATCGCATAGTCAATATAAGATTTCTGCATCAATTCCGAATATTCGGTATGGATAATCTGTTCCTGCTCGTTCATGTCTTTTCATTCCTTCCGCAGCACAAAGACGCTCTACGCAATCGTATCGAGTTCTGCGTCCTTTGCGTGCTCATAAATATAGGTCTTACGGGGTGCTACTTCATTTCCCATCAAAAGCTCTGTGATATCGGATGCCATTCTGCCGTCCTCAATCTCAATCCGTTTCAAAAGACGGCGGCTCGGGTCTAAGGTTGTCTCCCAAAGCTGTTCCGCATCCATCTCACCAAGACCTTTGTAGCGCTGTAAGGTAAAGCTTCCCTTGTGGGTCTTGCGGTAATTCTCAAGCGCTGCATCATCATAGAGGTACTCTTCCTCCCCCTTTGACGGAATTGCCTTATAAAGCGGCGGCATCGCAACATACACATGCCCTTCATAAATCAGCTCCGGCATAAAACGGTAAAATAAGGTCAGCAACAGTGTGGAAATATGTGCACCGTCCACATCGGCATCTGCCATGATGATAATCTTATCGTAGCGCAGCTTCGTGATATCAAAATCGTTTCCGTATCCTTCCGAGAAACCGCATCCAAACGCGTTAATCATCGTCTTGATTTCTGCGTTGGCGAGAATTTTGTCGATGCTCGCCTTCTCCACATTCAAAATCTTACCACGAATTGGCAGGATTGCCTGGAAATTACGGTCTCGTGCCGTCTTTGCAGAACCGCCTGCGGAATCTCCCTCGACGATAAAAATCTCACAGATAGAGGCATCCCGGCTCTCACAGTTTGCTAACTTTCCATTGGAATCAAACGAAAACTTCTGCTTCGTCAAAAGGTTCGTCTTCGCCTTTTCTTCTGTCTTACGGATTTTTGCTGCCTTCTCCGCACAGGAAATAACGGTCTTTAAGGTATCGAGGTTCTTGTCAAAGAAAAGCTGGATTTCATCGCCGGTCACCTTTGCGGTCGCGCGTGACGCATCCTGATTGTCAAGCTTCGTCTTGGTCTGTCCCTCAAAACGCGGGTCTGGGTGTTTAATTGAAACGACAGCCGTCATTCCGTTTCGCACATCAGCTCCGGTAAAGTTTGCATCTTTTTCTTTTAAAATTCCAAGTTCTCTCGCATAGGAATTGATTACCGTTGTAAACACGGTCTTAAAGCCTGTAATATGCGTTCCGCCCTCTGCATTAAAAATATTGTTACAGAATCCCATAATATTCTCATGAAATTCATTCGTATACTGAAACGCTGCTTCCACCGTGATTCCTTCGGATTCGCCCTTGAAATAGACAACGTCGTGAAGTGTTTCCGTGTTATGGTTCAAATCCTTGACAAAACCACGGATTCCCTCTTCCTCGTGATAGACGATGTGCTCAACCTCGTCTCCCCGTCTGTCCTCATAGATAATCGTCAGCTCCGGGTTTAAGTATGCTGTCTCGTGCATCCGGCTCTTGATTTCGTCTTCCTTAAAACGGGTCTTTTCAAAAATTTCCGGGTCCGGAAGAAAATTTACCTTGGTTCCGGTCTTTTTGGTCTTTCCAATCTTTGGAAGCAGTCCGTTTTCAAGCTCCACCGTAGGAACACCACGCTCATAACGGTCATGGTGGATATAGCCGTCCCTGCTGATTTCTACATCCATATAAGTAGAAAGTGCATTTACGACAGAAGAACCGACGCCGTGAAGACCGCCGCTTGTCTTATATGCGGAATCATCAAATTTTCCTCCGGCGTGAAGCGTCGTGTATACAAGACGTGCCGCAGAAATTCCTTTTTCGTGCATTCCGACCGGAACACCGCGTCCGTTATCCTCCACCGTACAGGAACCGTTTGCCTCAAGCGTCACCCAGATGGTATCACAGGCACCCGCAAGATGCTCATCCACCGCATTGTCCACGATCTCGTATACTAAATGGTTGAGTCCTTTTCTCGAAACACTTCCGATATACATTCCCGGTCTTTTGCGGACTGCTTCAAGTCCCTCTAACACCGATATGCTGTGCTCATCATAAGATGTTTTTGCCATAAATCTGTCCAACCTTTCAATCTGCTTTCTGATAATTCATATGTGCCAATACCATCATCGCAATTTTAAAGGTCATGGCATCATCAAATTTCCGGATATCCAGACCAATCGCTTTTTCCAGACGCTCCAGACGATACACCAGCGTATTGCGGTGCACATAGAGCTGTCTCGCTGTTTCTGAGATATTCAGATTATTTTCAAAAAATTTCTGGATTGTGCCGGATATTTCCTCGTTAAAGACATCTGGCACTTCCTCTCCAAATACTTCATGGATAAACATTTCACATAAACTCATCGGAAGCTGATAAATAAGACGGCCGATGCCAAGATAGCGATATGCGATGGTCTCCTTATCCGCATAAAAAATCTTTCCAACTTCAAGTGCCATCTTTGCTTCCTGATAGGATCTGGCAATGTCCGGCAGGTTGTTCACCCGGTTTCCGTAACCAACGCGGACACGTACCATCGCTTCCGTGTGCAGGTTGTCCACAATCATATCCGCGAGGTTCTTTAAATCCTGATCCTCTTTCATATCTCTGGTGTCTTTAATCAGAATCATGCTGCTGTCATCGATTTCCGTTACAAAATCTCTGGTTTTGCTGGCAAAAAGATTCTTGACCAGTTCCAATGCTGTCGCATCCTTCTTATTCTCGAACCCAATCACATAAACAACGCGTTCTGCCTGTTCAATATGCAGTTTCTGTGCTTTATTGTACATATCCACAACCAGCATATTTCCAAGCAAAATGTTCTGCATGAAATTATTCCGGTCAAACTGCTCCATGTAGCTGGAAACGAGATTTCGAATCTGGCAGACAGCAAGCCTGCCCACCATATAAGCATCCTCCGCAGATGCCTTCGTCAGAAGAACATACTCCAGTTCGCCCTCCACCATGACTTTAAAGAAGTGACAGCCTGCGACCATCTGGCTCTCCGCCATCGACTCTGCAAACGAAAGCACCGCATGTTCAAAATCCTCCTGCGGTTCAAAGGTTGCAGCCGTCAGCTTTCCTTTCTCTGTATAAAGTGCCAGATCAATTCTGGAAATTTCTTTTATCTCGTCCAATGCGGCCTGAAGCTTGTGTGTTGAAATCATCGAAACCAGTCCTTTCTATCAATACAGTAATATATCCCATATGAATAAAGTGTACGCCTGTCGCACACTTTCGCGCGCGAGCGGATAGCAAAGCTATAAATTCTTCTCCGCGAGCTGCGCATTCTGCCCGACAGGGCTTTTTGCTCTATAGGAAACATGACTTTCACGTTTTAACGTAACACGGTATTTCCTATAGAGTAAAAAAGAATCTCGCCCGTGAGATTCTCTACCCGCTTTTCATGTCTATGACCCATTTTACCGAATCTGGCTGGAATTGTCAATTGAGTTTCGCAAAAAGCAGAACAAAAGTTCGCTTTTTTATGAATTGAACAAAAGTGTACTTCGCACACTTCCGCGTTCAGCTTCTATCAATAGCACAGCTTTTGTTCCGCGCGCGAGCGGATACTATAGAGTAAAAAAGGCTGCCGCATTTCTGCGGCAGCCTTTGTCATTTCTTTCAACCAGACTAGTTTGTAATTGTCTGCTCTGTCTCTTTGTCGAATACGTGAATCTTCTCCGGATCAATTGCAAGTGTGATATGATCACCCATACGTGCAGTTGTTCTGGAATCAACTTTTGCGGTCATGTTAGCGCCGCCTGCCTTGAAGTATAATAATACCTCAGAACCAAGTAACTCGTATCCTGTGATATCTGCCTCGAAAGCACTGTCTCTGTGAGCTTCAATCTCGATTTCAGAATCAGCGATTGCTTCCGGTCTGATACCCATAACAACGGTCTTTCCGTCATATTTGCCATCGATTAATTTCTTAGCTTTTGCCGGAGGAAGAACGATTGTTGTCTTATCGAAGGTAAGAGATACTTTGTCGCCATCTACCTTGCATGCTGCATCTACGAAGTTCATCTGCGGAGATCCGATGAATCCAGCAACGAACAGGTTATTCGGCTCGTTGTAAAGTTTCTGCGGAGAATCTACCTGCATGATAACACCATCTTTTAATACAACGATTCTGGTACCTAAGGTCATAGCCTCGGTCTGGTCATGTGTTACGTAGATGATGGTAGCTTTTAATCTGTTATGTAAAGCTGCGATCTCAGAACGCATCTGTACACGAAGTTTTGCATCCAGGTTGGATAACGGCTCATCCATAAGGAATACCTTAGGATTACGAACGATTGCACGTCCCATGGCAACACGCTGTCTCTGTCCACCGGAAAGAGCCTTCGGTTTACGGTCTAATAATTTCTCAAGGTCAAGGATCTTAGCTGCTTCTTCAACTTTTTTCTTGATTTCTTCCTTCGGAACTTTTCTTAACTTTAATCCGAATGCCATGTTATCGAATACGGTCATATGCGGATACAGAGCGTAGTTCTGGAATACCATTGCGATATCACGATCCTTCGGCTCTACATCGTTCATGATTTTTCCGTCGATTCTGAACTCACCGGAAGAAATCTCTTCAAGACCTGCGATCATACGAAGTGTAGTAGATTTACCACATCCGGAAGGTCCTACGAAGATGATGAACTCCTGATCTTCTACTTCAAGGTTGAAATCTTTAACAGCTTCAAAGCCGTTTGGATATACTTTGCAAATGTTCTTTAATGATAAACTTGCCATTGGTGTATTACCTCCTGTGAATTGTTTACGTTTTAACTATATTTACTATACAAAAAAAACACCAAAATTACCATAGGTCAGCTCCACAAAGAATCGACATATTTCTTGTGGAATGTCACAGTCATTCCGGTGCTCTGTTTCTTTTTTCGTCAATATGACAGGTTTTCCTTTAAAAACCCGTCACATTGACGAAGCATCACTCCAAATAGGTTCCGGCTTCTTTCCCGACAACCTTTTTCCACTTCTCAAAGGAACGGTATTTTTTCCCAAGATACACAAAACATGTATCGTTTTTACCGCCGCCGTTCGCATAGCGGTTCCGTTCAAATATAATATTTCTGGTATATACATCTGAAAATTCTGAAGAAACGACTGCTCCTCTGCCGGAATCATTGCAGAATACATTGTTGCGCAGCAAAACGCCGTCACATTTCGCCAGTGTAAGAATTGCATTTTTCTTTCCATTATTCCTGCAGGTATTCTCTGTAATCTTTACATTTTTAACCCATCCGAGCTTTTTTGTATAACCTCCGACGGTAATCGCATTTTCCAGATTATTTTTCAATGTATTTCCCGCCACCGTAATATCAGAAGTCGCATACTCCTCCTTCGGCGGCTTTTCCTCTGCTCCGATTTCAATTCCACCGCCACACTTAAAGACACTGTTTTCCTGTATCACAATATGCTGTCCTCCATCCACGTAAATACCATACGAAGTTGCCGCCTTAGAGACACAGTTTGTCACTTTATTTTTATAAATCAGGCAATTTCTCGGAAAATCCTTTGTCGGATTACTACAATAACCGTAGTTTCCGGAAAAATCAATTCCGATATTTCCTGTTTTGTCAATGTCATTCTCTATCACATTGATATTCACACAGTTTCCCGTCGCAGAAATGCACTCTGCCCATCCGGTCTCACAATCAAAAATGCGGTTTCCATAAATCAGGATATCATGAATTGACTTTTTACTGTCATCTCCAAACAAAAGGATTCCATTTGCACAATGGTCTTTTTGTCCGGGATTTTGTACCGTAATCTGATGAATACTGTTGTTCGATAAAATCACATGGTGGCTGCCAGGTGAAAGCGAAATTCCGCAGGCATCCTGTCCCTTCGCATCCTTTAGTTCAAGTCCCGCAACCCGTATATAGGACGCCCCATCAACAGCAAATAACACCGGACTTTTTTTGCCTTTCCCGCTTATTACGGGCTGCTCCCCGGGATAGTTACAAACAGTAATGTAACCTTTTTTACTGCCGCTGCATGCCTTAGGAATTACAACCGGCTCCAGATAAGTTCCTCCCCGCACATAAAGCGTATCACCGGGCTTTAATTTTTTCAGTGCCTTCGCAAATGTGCGAAACGGCTTTTTCCTGCTTCCGTTCCCTTTATCATTCCCCTTTGTGGAAAGATAGTAAACGTTTCCCTGCCCTGTTTTTGTCTTTTTACTCCGCTCCTTACGAATCTCTTGTACAAACGACGAATCCCCACAATAAGAGGGATTTTCTGCGGCAAGGCAGTCTGTCCCTCCTGTTGTGAGGATTCCATATAGTAAACATATTACGATTATCCCAAAACGTAACTTTTTTCTCATAACGTCCCCTATATTGTGGTTTTTTCCACTCTAACGGGTTCCGGTTGAACCAAATCCACCCGCTCCACGCTCTGTCTCGTCAAGCGTTTCCACTTCCTCAAATGTCACCGCAAGATACGGCTGCACGATGAGCTGTGCAATGCGCTCTCCCGGCTCAATCGTCTGTGCATCCTTTGAATCATTATATAATGCAACGATAACCGGACCTCTGTAATCGGAATCAATAACTCCGGTACAGTTTGCCGGACGCAGGCCCCGTTTTGTCGCAAGACCGCTTCTTGCATAGATTCCGCCAAAATATCCCTCCGGCAGTGCAAAGGAAAGTCCGGTTGCAACTTTTGCCGTCTCTCCCGGCGCAATCACAAGTGCCTCCGAAAGATCTGCGCACAAATCGTACCCTGCTGCCTGCGCACTTCCCCGTACCGGAAGCACGGCTGTCTCTGTCAGTCTCTTTATTTCTACTTTCATAGTTCCTCCATTATTTTCACACCGTAAAATGGTCAGTCCTCTTCCCACACAAGACTGCTGTGCTCGGATTTACGGTCTCTTAACATCAACTCCGTTACCGCCTCTTTTACCGGCTTATCCTCGAACAACACCTGATTGACTGCCTCAATAATCGGCATGGACACTCCGTATTTTTTTGCCAGCGCAGTTGCTGCTTTTGCGGAGTAGATTCCCTCTACCACCATCTTGACTTCCTCGGTTGCCTGCTTCATCGTGTATCCCTGTCCCATCAGCATTCCAGCACGGCGGTTTCTGCTGTGCTTGCTGGCGCAGGTTACAATGAGGTCCCCGATTCCGGTTAAGCCGCTAAGCGTCTCCGCCTTTGCGCCCATCTTCATTGCAAGTCCGCTGATTTCTGCAATTCCACGGGTAATCAATGCCGCCTTTGTATTGTCCCCGTAGCCGAGTCCGTCCGCCATTCCGGCTGCAAGCGCAATGACATTTTTGAGCGCTCCTCCAAGTTCCATTCCAAGTACATCCGGACTTGTGTAAACGCGGAAAACATCATTCATGAAAATATCCTGCACGCCCTCTGCCACGCTGCGTTTTTTTGCGCCTGCGACGACAGTTGTCGGTAGTCCAATTCCAACCTCTTCTGCATGGCTTGGTCCACACATCACTGCCACAGAAGCCGCCGGAATTTCCTGTTCCACGATATCAGAAAGGGTCATTAAAGTCTCCTCCTCAATTCCCTTTGCCACGCAGACGATAACCTGCCCTTCCTTCACAAACGGCGCCATACTCTTTGCCGTGCTTCTTGTAAAAACGGACGGAACCGCAAGAATCAGATAATCCTTCCCCGTAACTGCTTCCTCTAAATCCGTTGTAAAAATCATATCCTCCGGAAGTTTCACACCCGGAAGTTTTTCCGTGTGCTCGTGTTTTTCCTTCAGCATGGCAATTTCTTCTTTTACAATCGACCAGACCGTCACTTCCTGTCCGTTGGTATGCAATACTTTTGCAAGGGCAATTCCCCAGCTTCCCGCACCGATTACTGCTGTCTTTGCCATTTATTTCTTCTCCTCTTTTTTTGTTCCGAATTTATTCTCTGTTCCGTTTAGAAGTCTCTTGATATTCGCACGGTGACGCCACAGTGCCATCGCTGTAAAGCAGGCGCTGACAACATAAAACTCCACCAGAGCTGCCCCTTCAAGATGCAGATAGCCAAGCTGTCCAAACACAATGACCTGTATCAGATAACTTGTCACAACAAGAATGGAACCAAGCGATACATAGCGTGTAATTCCAACTGCTGCAATAAACAACACCAGACAAATCGGCGCTGCAATCGGGCAGACCGCAAGAATCATTCCAGATGTACAGGCAATTCCCTTTCCGCCTTTGAATTTCAGATAAAACGGGAAGTTATGTCCCAGCACGGCACCAAAGCCCGCATAGAGTTCTAATATTTTTATTTCCTGCGGATACTGGTTTTGAAACAGGAATTTTACCAGAAGAACCGCAAAAATTGCCTTGAACAAATCGCCCAAAAATGTCACAAGTCCTGCTTTCCAGCCCAAAACTCTTAAGGTATTTGTCGTTCCCGCATTGCCGCTTCCCTGCGTGCGGATGTCAACACCGTGTTTCTTTCCGTAAATATAGCCGGTCTGAAACAAACCAAATCCATATCCGATTACCAGTGCTATGATTCTCGCAACAATCATGACTGTTCTTCCTTTCTCTCCCGTATGATAAATTTCAGAGCGGTTCCCTTAAATCCAAAAGTATCTCTGATTCTGTTCTCCAGATAACGCGTATAAGAAAAGTGCATCAGTTCTTTGTCGTTCACAAAAATTACAAACGTAGGTGGTTTTACTGCTACCTGTGTCACGTAATAGATTTTTAACCGTTTTCCCTTGTCAGAAGGCGGCTGCTGCATTGCAACGGCTTCTGCGACAATCTCGTTGAGGACACCGGTTGCCACGCGCATGCTGTTGTTTTCGATTACAGCATCAATCGTCTCAAACAGTTTGTTGATACGCTGTCCTGATTTAGCAGAGATAAACAGGATTTCCGCATACGGCATAAAGCTTAAAATCTGGCGAATTTTCTCAGTATGACGATAAATTGTCTTATCATCTTTTTCAATGGCATCCCATTTGTTTACCGCAATGATAATACCTTTTCCACGTTCATGCGCAATTCCGGCAATTTTGGCATCCTGCTCTGTCACGCCCTCGGTCGCATCGATGACAATGACGCACACATCAGCGCGTTCTACCGCCGTTACCGCACGGATGATACTGTAGCGCTCAATCTCTTCTTTTATTTTATTCTTTCTGCGCAGTCCTGCCGTATCAATAAAAACATATTCTTTTCCATTGTATTTGATGTCCGTATCAATGGCATCTCTCGTTGTTCCCGCAATGTCCGATACGATGACACGGTCTTCCTGGGAAAGTTTATTAATCAGGGAAGATTTTCCAACGTTTGGTTTTCCGATGATTGCAACCTTCGGTCTCTCATCCTCCGCTTCCTCTTTTCCATATTCTGGAAAATGAGATATCACTTCATCGAGCATATCTCCAAGTCCCAACATGGAAGACGCAGAAACCGGGAACGGCTCTCCGATTCCAAGATTATAAAATTCATAGACATCCGCCATATACTTGTCAAAATTGTCGACCTTGTTTACCACAAGAACCACCGGTTTTCCGGAGCGGCGCAGCATATCTGCCACTTTCGCATCGGAATCCTGAAGTCCCTGTTTTACATCTGTAAGGAAAATAATCACATCTGCCGTCGCAATGGCAATCTCTGCCTGCTCACGCATCTGGGAAAGAATGACATCCCTGCTGTCTGGCTCGATTCCGCCTGTATCTATCATGGTAAACTGATGATCCAGCCAGTTCACATCTGCATAGATGCGGTCTCTGGTCACTCCCGGTGTATCTTTTACAATTGAAATCCGCTCTCCCGCAAGAACGTTAAACAATGTGGATTTTCCCACATTCGGACGTCCTACGATTGCTACTACTGGTTTACTCATAATTACCTCTCTTCTATCTTAAAACAATATTGCATCCAATAAATCCTGACCGCTTGATTTTACAATATCTGTTTCCACTTGTAAAGCGGTTTTCAGTTCGGTAAGTGTCATGTCATCGAGGAATACTTCCTCTCCGCTGCGCAGCAGGTTGCACGGTAAAAGAAGTCTCTCTCCAAGGTCTTTTTCCTTTAACTGCGCCACGAGATCCTGCCCGGTCAAAAGCCCGGAAACCGTAATCATTTCCCCGAAAAAGTCGTTGCGGATTGCATATACTTCAAGCTCGTAATTCGGAAATGCCTCCATACAGGATGCCGCCATCCGGCTGATAAACGGTGCTGCAAGCCGTCCAGTTGCGAGTGTTCTCTTGTGGTGCCCCGTCAAATCCGGCAGCTGGCTTGGGTGAATTCCCTCCGGGTTCGCCACATCCTCTTTTAACTGCTCTAATGCAGCATAAAACTCATCTAATAACAGCCGCAGCATACCGACTCCGTTTTCAAGCTGGATATAACCGTCATAATTATCTGCATCCGGCAGTTCCTGTCCCGCCAGAAGATACCACTCGTCGCTCGCGTGGATAAAATGTATGCCATGGCGTTCCATACATACCTTCTGCCATTTATGGATGGTTTTTAATACCTCTTTTGCATCCTCTCTTGTAAACGGCTCGAGCGGATAAAGTCCCTCTCTGTACTTAGAAAGTCCCACCGGCACAACAGAAACACTTTCCATATAAGGAATGTATTTTGTCAAATCACGGATAGAACGCTCTAACTCCTCGCCGTCGTTGACGCCGCGGCAGAGCACAATCTGTCCGTTCATCTCGATTTGCCCTTCATAGAGCTTATCTATCTTTTTTAACGCATCTCCGGCAAAACGGTTATTTAACATCTTACAGCGAAGTTCGGGATTTGTCGTCTGAACTGAAATGTTAATCGGTGCTAACTTGTACTCAATAATCCGGTTTAAATCCTTTTCCTTCATATTTGTAAGAGTTACATAATTTCCCTGCAAAAAGGACAGTCTCGAATCGTCATCCTTAAAATAAAGTGTCTCTCTCATTCCCTTTGGCATCTGGTCAATAAAGCAGAAAATACACTTATTATGACAGGATTTATAGTCATCCATCAGACCATTTTCAAATTCGATTCCCAAATCCTCATCATAGTCCTTTTCAATCTCAAGCTCCCACTCCTCGCCGTCCTGCTTGCGCACAAGCACCTCTAAGTACTCATCATGAATGAGATAATGATAGTCAAATACATCCTCAATCTCTTTGCCATTGATGGCAAGCAGCACATCTCCCGGCACAAGTTCTAACTCTTCTGCAATACTGTCCGGCTCTATTTTAAAAATAACATGTTCCCTCTGACTCATTTTGTCTAAACTTCCTTTTCTTTCATCGTAACCCTAGTTTACACTAAAAATACGCCGCAGGCAACTCTTCTGCGGCGTATTTTACAGGAATCGTATGTTCCACTGTTTTATTATTTTGTCAGATTTTCATACTCTTCCATCGTCATTAACTTCCACTGATCATCCACGGCGCCCATGTCATAAAGTGCCTGTACAAGATGACGACATTCCGGTCCAAATGAAGAGAGATACATATTTCCGGAGACAACGGTCTCATACATTTCGCGTTGTTCCCTGCGGTTGTAATTTTCATACTCATACCACGTACCATACATATAATTCATACCGCCGGTAAATTCCAGGCAGATAGAATTCCAATAGCCCGCAAAAACTTCGGTTCCGGGCTGATAAAACAGGTACTGGGTAAAGTTTCCCTCCTCAATATCCTGGTTTGCAGCCTCTATCAACTGGTCAATCTGAGCCTTTGAAAACGAATAATTGCTGGTTGCACCCGTTTCATCCATCCGCTCGATGTATCCGCCATAATAGTTTGCATTTTCACCATCACTGTTAAAAATCTGGTCTCTCACATTCTCCGGTCTGCTCTCAATGCTTCGCACGATTGCGGACGGTGTACCCGCATCACTTAACGTAGTTTCATCTATCGGAACATGATATGCTCTCTCGAACATAGTTCCGTCCTTCCTATAATAACGCAGGACAATCGTCGATACATAATCACTTTTTGTAGACAGGTTTGCATAGTCTGCCTTATGAGAAATAAGATTTTCATGCAGGGAGCGCATTTCATCCAAATCCTTCTCTACAACTACATAATCCATGTTAATATAAGCACGTTCAATCTTATCTGCATCCGGTATCCGTCTCTCGATTCCAAATACATCAGCCTTTACAAGCACAAGTGCAAAAACGGTCAGCCCAATGCATGCCACGCACTCTAACAAACAGCGTTTTGTAAAAATCCGGAATTTTTTCTGTAACAGCATCTCTGCCGCAAAAAAGCAGATGGTGCCGAACAGAATGATAAACACAATGATGCATACAAACACATTGATTTCCATGTACTGCCGTAAAAACTGAAGCATTTCCTGGGTCAGTGCCACACCGCCACAGATGGCAACGCCCCATCTGAAAATCGGTTTTATCGCTTTTACACTAATAATGTCCCCTGCCGTCTCAATTTTACGCATCCGGTACAAAAGATAGGCTGCGGCGGTCAGTATCACTGCCACAATCACATAAAAAATCACAAGTTTGTATCCCTCAAATGAAATCCCTGTGATATAACTTTGTGCATCATAATCTCTTTTCAGGCTCACATTATTATTAATGTAGTATATCGGTGAAAGGATACAGGAGCTATTCGGATTCCAGGTATCTGAAATTCCATACCCGATTTCTGCCACCAGAAGGTGAAGCAGATAATAGCACCCCACATACAGATAGTTTGCAATGGCATAATATGCTGCCATCGCAACGATATTTCCGGTGAACATCGCAACAAACACAGCCATTGAAAACGCAAACACCGTAATCCCCATCACATTTAACAGCCACCAGAACAGATACTGGATGCAGGAAATCTGGTTTGCAAGACAGACAAACACTGCTGCCACGAACGCTAACAGTTCTGCCGCCAATAAAAATCCGATTCCCGTAAGGTAATTCGTAACAAAAAGTTCGAGCCGGTTGACCGGCAGCGCATGAATCATATTGGCACTGCGTGCAGAATACAGATAACTGAACACTGCAAGCGCCATGACACCTGCAAATGCAAATATCACAATCGGCTGTAATGCATTGTCAAGTGCATTGCTCATCACCATGTACTGTCTGGTGTTCTGCGGATATCCTTCATAATAGACGGCCAGCTGTTTTGCCTCGAGAAACAGCCTCATCGGCAGTACCACAAACAGATAACCAAGATATACCACCACAAGCAGCCAGTACTGGGAGAAATTCTTTTTGAAAATAGTACTGTTAAAACAGGATGTCTTTGATTTCATAATCGGCTCCTCCCATCTCGTAGATAAAAATTTCTTCTAAAGTAAGTGGAAGCACATCCACAATTACCGGATGACTGCTGTCCATACAAAGTGCCTTTTGTGCCTCGTTTGGATTTCCTCTCACAATAAGCGTATAGACACGTCCTGTATTAGACATATGAAGCACTTCAAAATTTTCCGGAAGTTTCGGCACACCGCTTTGGCACGCCACCTGAATCTTCGTAATATTTCCCTGTAAATCTGAAAGGGAGCGCTCAATCAGAATTTTCCCATGGTGCATCATCCCCACATGATCACAGACATCCTCTAACTCGCGCAGATTATGGGACGACACAAGCACTGTCATCTCATGTTCTGCCACCTCGGACATAATCATGCTCCAGATTTGTCTGCGCATCACCGGGTCAAGTCCATCCACCGGCTCATCAAGAATCAGAATCTCCGGTTTACAGCAGATTGCAAGCCAGAATGCCACCTGTTTCTGCATACCTTTCGACAAACGTCTTATGTTTCGTTTCACGTCAATTCCAGGAAAATATTCCTGCATCCGGTAAAACAGTTTTTCATCAAACGATGGATAGATTCCCTTATAGAAGCGCTTCATGGCAAGTGTGTCCGCCTGCATGAAATAAAACAAATCATCCGGGATATAGGCAATTTTTTCTTTGATTCTGCGATTTTCATAAACCGGCTCTCCGTCAATTGTCACACTGCCCTCATCCGGAAGATAGACACCTGTCATATGGCGGATAAGACTTGTCTTCCCCGCACCGTTTGGCCCGACAAGTCCGTAGATTTCCCCTTTCCCTACGTGCATATCGACTCCGTTTAATGCTAAAAATCCGTCAAATGATTTTTTCAGATGATTTACCTGTATCACTTATCTTCGCCCCCCTCCGCAAGATTTTCCACACGTTCCAAGAGTTTTTTCTTCTGCACGGAAAGAAATAATAATTCTTCCACCAGCTCGTCAAATTCCTCTAAGAGCTCGTTTTGTCTTGTCTCAAAAATGTCTTCCCGCTCCGCCACAAAAGTTCCTTTTCCCGGAACCGTGTAGATATACCCTTCTGTCTCCAGCTCATGATATGCCTTCTGAATCGTATTGGGATTGATTGCAAGGCTTGAAGCTAACTCCCTGACGGACGGAAGTTTGTCATTCGGCGCAAGGGAATTGGTAATCACTAACTTCCGAAGCCCGGATTTGATTTGTTCATAAATCGGTTTGGAATCCCGGTAATTTAGCTGAATCAAATGTAAAAACCTCCCATCTGTACTAACCGTACTACAAAATCTAATACAGTCAATATACCATGGGAGGCTTTCCTTTTACAAGGAAGATTATCCTAACATATTCTGAAGATTTTCTTAATTATTTACAGTATGCACACAGAAGGGCAAATGTATTTTTCACACCGTCCTTATGGCTGCGCTCATAGCCGTGGGAAGCGTATACACCTGCTCCAATCAGTCCGTGACGCACGTCATACCCTGCTGTAAGTGCCACATCCGCATCGGAACCATAATAAGGATAAACATCCACTGCATAATCAATGTCATGTTCCTTTGCCGCTGTCACAAGGTTCGTCACAACGTCATAATTGTACGGTCCACGGCTGTCTTTTGCACAGATGGAAACCTGTGTCTCCTGGCAGGTCAGTCCCTCGCCGACACAACCCATGTCCACGGAAATCACCTCGGTCACGCCTTCCGGTATGGATGCGGCACCGCCATGTCCGACCTCCTCGTAAACCGTGATATGGTGATAAATCATACGTTCCGGCTCAATGTTTTCTTCTTTTAAATATTTTGCAAATCCAAGTAAAATACCGACACTCAGTTTATCGTCTAAGAAACGGCTCTTGATGTAACCGGATTTGGTCACAACGGTTCTTGGGTCAAAGCAGACAAAATCGCCTGCCATAATGCCAAGTTTTTCTACTTCTTCTTTGGAACTAACCTTCTCATCAAGCACTACTTCCATTCCGTCGTAGGCTCTCTTTTTCTCATTGTAATCGCCATTTACATGGATGGACGCGTCGTTTAACTGAAAAGTTCCCTCGTACACGCCGTCAAACCGTGTGTGAATGCGGCAGTTTTCTGCTTCTGCATTGTTCGGGTTCATCCCGCCGACCGGAGAGACTCTCAAGCGTCCATTCGCCTTGATTTCCGCAACCACCGCACCAAGTGTGTCAATGTGTGCCTCTAACATCAGCGCATCTTTTTTATTTTTTCCGCCGATTGCCACGAGAACGCCGCCCTTTACTGTCTGCTGCGGTTCGTAGCCTAATTTGCGGTATTCCTCCATCACATATTCTGCGACTTCCTTTGTAAAACCAGACGGGCTGTCGATGCTTAAAATCTTTTTTGTTTCCTCTACCATGTAATCAACATATGCTTCTGTCTTCATTGTCTTAACTGCTCCTTCTTTTTTCTGTCTTTATTGTACTTCATTCGTTTTCTTCTTTCAATCTCAGAAATGCACCCAGATTTCCGCGCTTTCCATGGCTCGCCCTGTGGGAAAACAAAAGATTCGGATTACAGCAGGTGCAAAGGTTTGTCACCGCAAGATGGCTCTTTTTCACGCCCGCTTCCAAAAGAACAATTTCGTTTGCCTTCCACAAATCAAGCTGGTACTTTCCATTTCCCTTGTCATCAAGAATCTCTTCTTCCTGTCCCTTAAATTCTGCCGCAAACGCTTCCGCCACATCCTCACTCACCTCGTAGCAGTCCTTACAGATAGAAGGTCCGATCGCACAGATTAAATCCTCCGGTTTTGTCCCGTATTCCTGCCCCATTGCAAGGATGGTCGCTCTTCCCATCCGTCCGACAGTTCCACGCCAGCCGGAGTGGCTCATGCCGATGGCACGGTGCACCGGGTCCACAAAATATAGCGGTACACAGTCTGCAAAGAACGTAGAGAGCACCAATCCCGGCACATTGGTAATCAGTCCATCCACATCCTGATAAGTTTTCGGTCTCGTTACACCGCATCCGGCATCTTTTTCCGTTACAATCCTTATATTTGTCGTATGTGTCTGGTCACTGCACACAAAAGCATCTTTCGATACCCCCATGCACTGCGCAATCCGCTCATAATTTTCCTGCACAGCTTCCACTCTGTCACTGCGCGCAAAGCTCACATTCATACTTGCATAGATTCCCTCGCTCACGCCGCCAAGCCTTGTCGTAAAGCAGTGCTCCACGATTCCCGTCTCCTCTAATATCGGGAAACGCAGTAACGGCACAATGGCATCTTTTATCTTCTGTTCGTCAAACCGCAATACTTCTCTCTCATCTGTCCACCTGATGTTCTGATTCATTTTTACCATCCCTGATACTCAAATGCATTTTTTACAAGTACAATTTCATTCCCGCATACCGCCACCACATCAAACCGGCAGGGATAACTCTCCCCGTAACCGTACCGGTAACAGTAATATGCAGCCGTTTTGCTGATTACCCGCTGTTTTCTGGCGTCCACCGCCTCAAGTGGGCTTCCTTTTGCCATGCTGCTTCGGTATTTGACTTCCACAAAGACAAGTGTTCCCCTATCTTTTGCAACAATGTCAATTTCCCCCTGACGGCACCGGAAATTGCAGGCAAGGATTTCATATCCCTGCTGCCTTAAATAGTCTCCGGCAAGCTTCTCATAAGACGCCCCCACAGCCCGCCGGTTTACATTTCGTTGTTCCATCCCCTATAACAATCCAGATTTCTGAAGTTTTCCTTTCATCTTATCCATATCGTCCACAAACACAAGAATTTCCGCCACCACATCGTAAAGCTCCGGTGGAATCGTATCTCCGATGCGGAGTCTTGAAAGGGTGTCCGCCAACTTATTATCCTGATAAAACGGCACATCATTATCTTTTGCAGCTTCAATAATGCGCTCGGCGATTTCCCCTTTTCCTGCCGCAAGAATCTTTGGTGCCACATCGCCCGGATTGTATGCAAGCGCAACCGCCGTTTTTTCCGGGTCTATCACTTTTTTACTGTCTTTCGCCTTTCCCCAGAGGTTCGGGCGGAAATCTTTTTCTTTCTCCATTGCCATTTCCTCCCCTATGCCTTAACGTCAAACGAATAGCGGTGCAGTGTTGCCGCCGCGCTGTTTTCTTTTTCCCGGATGTTTTCCACAAAGTTTGCGCTTTCCACCGGCTCTTTCGACACCGTCACCCTGCAGGAATATCCTTTCTTTTTCAGATGTTTTTCGAGAATTGGAAGATGTTTTTCCACCAGGTCATAGGAAGCATCGTCGTCCAGATAGAAATTTGCCGTCACATTTTTATCCCGCAGTTTTACAGAGACATCTGTAGAACCAAGATGTTCCAAATCCAGATGTAAAAATGCCGTCAGCTCCCCTTCCTGATCACTCTGATTCCTGCGGTTGCGGTAAACATACAGCTCACTGCTTGCATTCTGCCCGGAAAGCTTGAGTGGAATCTGCACGTAATTATAAACCTGATTGACCTGATTCATAAATTCAATATTACTCTGCACATCAGCTGCCGCCGTATGAAAGTTCTGTGCTTCTGCTCCCGCCGCACGGATTAAGTGCTCCATCTGGTTCATCTGTGCTTCCAGACGGTCATACAGCTCGCTCACCTTGTGTTCCTGCCGCAGTTCCTCCGGCTTGATGAGCCACTGCTGTTCCATCACACTGCGTAACGCTGTCTGGTATTCTTTGCTTGAAAACAGACGTTTCACCCCGGCAAATCCATAAATGCTGTTCTCCTCAAGCGCACTCCGCACTGCCGTCAAAAACTCCCCGACATTCATGTCTTTATTCAGAACCGCCTTTGATGCCTCTTCCGGCAGAGGTGTTTCCTTTGTTCCTGCAAAGCTCTGCTCCTCGGGCGACATGGTATCTACAAACGTCTCGTCCAGTGTCAGCCCCGGAAAAAGCTGCGTATCCGTCGCAAGCGCCGGAACGCTCTGCAGAATTTTGGTCAGATGTGCCAGCTGTTCCTCGGAAAACAGGCTGCTCAACGGCTCGCCCGAAAGCATCTGCCTTCCTTCCGCAAGGGTCTGCACCGCCTCTTTCACGAACGCGTCCGGCTGCCTTGCTGGCACTTTGCCGGCTGTCTCTCCATTCGTAGGAGTTGTATCTGCCAGGTTGCCCGCTGCCGGTGCTTTGCCAGCTGTCTCTCCATTCAAAGAAACTGTCTCTGTCTGGCTGCCCACTGCCTGGGTTTTGCCGGCTTCCGGCAGCTCACCCGTCTGCATCCGGCTGTCTACGCTCTGCGCATCACCTGTTGGCTGCGCTTTGCCGGCTGTCTCTCCATTCGCAGGAGTTGTCTCTGGCGCAGCTGCCGCCCCAAGCGTCTCTCCCTGCATTTCTTCTAATATCACAACCGCTCTCGGATTTTCCTGCTCTAAAATGTCAAGAATCTTTTCATTGACCGCAAATGCCGCTTCCCCCGTCATCTCCTCGTTTTCAAAGACGCTTGTAATCTGGTTGATTGCATCGTCCATCTGTGAAAAAATCGAGTGACTGTCCGTAAGATAATTTTCAAACTGTGACGCTGTCTGGGCATTGATTGGAATCCCCATCTTCGTCATCTGCACAAGTGTCGGAACTTTCACATCCGGATTGGCATTTAAGACGCGCACCATCTCTAAAAGGCTCTGCTTTCCTACTGGCATCTGTTCCTTCATCATGGAATCCACCATGACAAAATTGCGCTCCGTCGCCGGAAGCCCTGCCGTTGTGAGTGCATTTAAAAGAATCGGATTGCCGGTATTTCCCGCACCGGTATACGGGCGGATTGCCACCGTCTCACCATCGTTGGATTTGACCTGAAAAAACATAGAGGAACCGGGTGTAATATTTACCCTGCCATCCATCTGTGCTAAAACCATCTGTCCGTTTCCAAGCGCAAGCAATACCTTTCCGCCCCGCACGGAATTAACGGTTCCCTCGAAAATATTTCCAACCTCAAGTTCGCCCACAGAAGATACCATTTTTTGCATACCACGGGCGCTCTGCAATTCTTCTGCTCCGTTTCTCACATTCTGGCTGTACTGTCCCAGCATATCCGATATTTTCACTGTAATCCCTCATTTACTCAACAAAATTTTTGATAAACGATGCCCGGTGAATCGGCGACGGGCCATAAGTCTTAAGTGCCTGTATGTGCTCCGCAGAACCGTAGCCCTTGTTGGAAGCAAATCCATATTCTGGAAAAACCTTGTCATACTCTACCATCATCCGGTCTCTTGTCACCTTTGCCACAATGCTTGCCGCACCAATGGAAATGCTCTTCGCATCCCCTTTGATAATCGGAACCTGTCTGATATCCACGCCGGGAATCGTCACTGCATCGTTTAACAATATATCGGGTTTTACCTCCAATTTGCTTATAGCCTGCCGCATGGCTTCATAGGTTGCCTGCAAAATATTAATCTCATCAATCCGCTCCGGTGAAACGGTTCCGATTCCAACAGCCACCGCTTTTTCCATAATCACGGTATATAGTTCTTCCCTCTTTGCCGCTGAAAGCTTCTTGGAATCATTAATATAAAGAATATCACAGTCTTTTGGTAAAATTACAGCTCCCGCCACAACCGGTCCGGCTAACGGTCCTCTTCCCACTTCATCAATTCCACAAATGTAGCCGTATGTTTCGTATTCGCGCTCATATTTTTTCAAGCCCTCGATGCGCTGCTGCTCTGCATACAGTTTTTCTAACCGCTTTCTTGCCTGCTCGACCAATTTCTGTACTCCCGGTCTCTCATCCTTTTCGTAGGTTTCGATAAAATGAGGCAGCATCGTATCCTCTGCTGCCTTTAATTCTTCTTTGATAATTCCGATTTTTTTCTCTTCCATGTTCTTCCTCATTTTCGTGTCTGCAAATACCTGCTATGGCAGTTCCAACGTAATCTTGCCGAGTTTTCCACTGCGGAATTCCTCGATGACAAGTGCAGCCGCCTTGCTGTAGTCCAGCTCTTCCCCGCGTGAAATACATTTGCGTTTCTCTGCAATCTGCTTTAAAATCTCTACTTTTGTAGTATTCTCATCTAACTCATAACGCTCCTTAAGGATGCCTGGATACTGCTCCCGCAGCACACGAATCAGTTCAAGCGACAGCTCATCAATATTTAAAATTTCATCTTTGATGGCACCGATTAACGCAAGCTTTAACCCCACGGTCTGGTCTTCAAATTTCGGCCACAATATTCCTGGCGTATCCAAAAGCTCCACGTTTTTATTTAAGCGAATCCACTGTTTTCCCTTGGTGACACCCGGCTTATTTCCCGTCTTTGCACAGGCTTTTCCGGCAAAGGAATTGATAAAGGTGGATTTTCCGACGTTCGGAATTCCAACCACCATTGCACGTACTGGACGGTTTTTGATACCGCGTTTTCGGTCGCGTTCGATTTTTTCGCTGCACACTTCCATAATCGTGTTCTGTACTGCCTTCATTCCATTTTTGCTGCGGGAATCCAGACAGACCACAAAATATCCTTTTTCTTTGAAATAACGGCTCCACTCCTGATTTTTTGCTTCATCCGAGAGGTCCGATTTATTCATGATAATCAACCGGAACTTATTTTTGCCAAGCTCATCAATATCGGGATTTCTGCTGGCGGATGGAACTCTCGCATCCACAAGCTCAATCACAAGGTCGATTAACTTCATATCCTCCTGCATCTGGCGTTTTGCCTTCGTCATATGTCCTGGATACCATTGAAATTGCATTGTTTTTCCTAACCTTTCTGTTTCTTATAAAAATCCAAACTCTGACCACGGTGACACGCGGAACCAGACTTTTCCGATAATATATTCCTTTTTGATGTTGCCGATATTCGCATAACGGCTGTCCTCACTGTTATTGCGATTGTCTCCGAGTACAAAAAACTCATCGTTGCCAAGCACGATTTCCTCTTCCGCAAGCCCCGCATCCTCTATCGCATCCACATCCGTCTGCTCCGCATATGGTGCGCCGTTGACATACACCTCTCCATCGAGAATCCGTACAGTATCTCCCGGAACCGCAATCACCCGTTTGATATAATAATGCGATTTTTCATTTCCATTCGGTAAAAATACAATGATGTCCCCGGGTTTTGGGTCTGTCATTTTATAGATAAAACGATTAATTAACACCTCATCCCCACTGCTTAGGGTTGTGCTCATCGACTGTCCCACGACGCTCGTTCTAAGTCCTGCAAAATAGACCGCCGTAAATGCAATTGCAATTGTAATTGCAATCTCTATCATCCAGACTAAAATTTCTTTTATCAACGCCACATTCACTGTTTTCTTCTGGCGGTAAAAGCTCAGCCCATTCTTCCTATGTCTTGCCACTTCCGGTAATTCCTTTCTATCTCATCCTGCCTTCCGGTTTCAAACCTTCTATTACTATAGCACAGCCCGCCCTTCGGCGCAACCGCGAGTGGATATATAAAGTGTGCGCTTGTCGCACTCTTTCGCCTGCTTTAGCAGGTTGCATGATGCGGTATGCGAAGCATAAACTTCCTCTCCGCGAGGTGCGCATAAAAAACGGCTGTGCAGACAACCTCTCGATTGCTGCACAGCCGTTTTCTCACATCTGGCTGGAATTATTTTACTAACTCTTTAACCTTTGCCTTCTTACCAACACGGTCTCTTAAATAGAATAATTTAGCACGTCTTACTTTACCTTTACGTACGATTTCTACTTTCTCAACGTTTGGAGAATGTAATGGCCAGGTCTTCTCAACACCTACACCGTTAGAAATCTTACGAACGGTGAATGTCTCGCGGTTGCTTCCGCCCTGTCTCTTTAATACGACACCTTCGAATACCTGGATACGCTCACGGTTACCCTCTTTGATTTTACCGTAAACTTTTACAGTATCACCTACGGAAAACTCCGGTACCTCAGCCTTTAACTGTTCTGCTTCAATGTTCTTGATAATTTCACTTGCGTTCATTTTGTGACCTCCTATTATTTGGATGTTCTTAATACGTCTATTCGTAACAGAGGACCATCTATTTACTCACAACCACTATATTATATCACTATTATTAAAGAAAGGCAAGCCTTTTTTGTTTATTCAATCTCAATCCAGCAAACCGGCTCTTTTGAAAAATACAGTCCCAACGATTCCTGCAGCCGCAGGGATGTTTCGTTGCCTTCCTTGACCTGCCCGTACGGAGTCATGCCCTGTTCGAGCGAAAGGTTTATCATGTATGTCTCTAATGCTTTTCCGATTTTTCGGCCGCGGTAAGGCTCTGCCACCTCCAACATACCGATGCTGCCCTCCTCGTGGATTCCTGCAAATCCAGCAAGTTTTTCCCCGAGAAAAGCGCCATACATTCTTCCCTTTTCTATCCGTCCCTTTAAATATTCCCTGTCAGCCAGGGTATGGTACTGCGCATAGACCTCGTCCAGGTGCTCTAGGGTAAGGCGTCTGATAGAAAATTCTTCATCCGCTACGACAACTTCCACAACCGGCAGCTTTTCTTTCCGCGTATAAACTGCCTGCAGGCAGCTCATGATTGATTTAACGGAATAACGTTTTTTTGCCATCTCCAAAAGAAATGGCTGGTGCGTTACCATTGCCGCTAATTCCTTCCCGTAAGCCTCCGTCGCGTCAAAAAGCAGTTCTCCCGCTTCGGACGTCGATGCCGCAAGAAAATATACCCCGCTGACCGCGTCCCTAAGACAGATTCCGCCCTCTGTGGCAAGCACCAGTTCCGCCTGCCCTCTTGCAATCAGCTCTGTCATATCAATGTGCAGAAGCTTTTGCTTTAAGAGCCTCTCTCTGCATTTCTCAAGCGCCTCATATTCAAGATATAAATCCGGTCTCCGCTCTTTTGTACGCAAAATGGCAGCTTCCCTGCGCCATTCTCTGATTTTTTTCTGGTTTCCGGACAGTAAAACCTCCGGCACGGCTTTTCCCTGCCAGACCTCCGGCCTGCTGTACTGCGGATATTCCAAGAGTTTTCCCTCAAAAGATTCCGTCTCGCCTGACTCTTCATTTGAAAGCACCCCGGGAACCATCCGTGAAATTGCATCAACCATAACCATCGCCGGAAGTTCTCCGCCGGTTAAGACATAATCGCCTATCGAGACATAATCCGTGACGATTTCTTCTAACACACGCTCGTCGATTCCCTCATAATGCCCGCACAGCAAAACCAAATCCTCTTCCAATGCAAGTTCTTTTGCCATTTTCTGATGAAAGGTCGTTCCCTGCGGCGTGAGATAAACCGTCCGCGGCTTTTTCCCAACCTGCTCCGCAATTGCTTTCCAGGCATCATACACCGGCTGCGCCTGCATTAACATTCCTGCTCCGCCGCCATAAGGGTAATCATCCACTTTCTTATGTTTATTCGTCGTATAATCCCTGATATTAACCGCCTCAATAGACAAAAGCCCCTTTTCTTTGGCTCTGCCGATGATGCTGGTGTCAAGCCCCTGCATCACCATATCTGGAAACAGCGTCATGATATGAAACTTCATGTCTTTCTCCTGTCTGCTTATTTTTGATTGATTTCACGCAACCCCGGTAAAAGATGTACCTGCATCGTTCCTTCGGCAATCTCCACCTTCTTTACACATTCCCTGATTGCCGGAAGAAGAATCTCTTCCCCTCCTTCTCCTTCGATCACATAAACATCATTGGCGCCCGTCTGAATTACATCTGTAATTTTTCCAAGTGTCTCTCCGTCCTCCGTCATCGCACGAAGTCCAATCAAATCAGCAATAAAATATTCATTCTCCGCCAGTTCTACTGCATTTTCCCTTGTGACATACAGTTTTTTCTGACGGTAACATTCCACATCATTCCGGTTATCGTATCCCTTAAATTTTAAAATCACCAGGTTCTTAAAAAACTTTACACCTGTAATCTCGAGATTTCGTTTTTCCTTCCCGGTATCTAAAATGACCTCTTTGAGGTCCTTAAAACGCATCGGATCATCTGTCGTCGGATACACCTTCACTTCCCCGTGCACCCCGTGTACCGTTGTGATGACTCCAACCTGCAACAAATCTTCCATATAATCTCCATCTTCTTTATTAAAAAGTGTGCGCCTGCCGCACACTTGCGCGCGCGAACGGTATTTCCCATAGAGTAAAAAAAGGCTATCTCGCATAGGAGACAGCCTTCGCCGTTACTGCATAATCTCTACAATAACCTTCTTTTCTTCTTTTGAGGCAGCAGCCTTTACAACGGCGCGGATTGCTTTTGCAATTCGACCCTGTTTGCCGATTACCTTGCCCATATCAGACTGTGCAACGCGCAGTTCCAATACGATTGCTTTTTCATTTTCGGTTTCAGTCACAACAACTTCTTCCGGATAATCGACAAGTGATTTGGCAATTACTTCTACTAATTCTTTCATAGGTCCACCTCACTATTTCTCGATACCTGCTGCTTTAAAGATTCTGCTAACAGTCTCTGTCGGCTGTGCACCGTTTGCTAACCATTTCTTAGCTAACTCTGCATCAACATGGTACTCGCTTGGATCTCTGGTCGGATCATAAGTTCCAATCTCCTCGATACATTTTCCATCTCTTGGAGATCTGGAATCTGCAACGATAATTCTATAGAAAGGAGCTTTCTTCTGTCCCATTCTTCTTAATCTGATCTTTACTGCCATTTGTTTCACCTCCTCATCGGTTTTGCTGATAAATATTAAAAAGGAAGTCCTTTAAACATTCCTCTTTTACCTTTTTTCATCATTCCGGGCATCTGCTTCATCATTTTCTTCATCTGCTCGAACTGTTTTACCAGACGGTTGACTTCTGCAACCTCCACACCGGCTCCCTTTGCAATTCTGTGCTTTCTGCTCGGGTTAATCAGTGCCGGATTTCTTCTCTCCTCCGGTGTCATGGAATAAATGATTGCCTCCGTGCGCGCCATACTCTTTTCTGCCGCCGCTTCATCAATCTCCGGCATTTTCTTGCCATTTCCAAGTCCCGGCATCATTCCAAGAATTCCGGAAAGTCCACCCATTTTTTTCATCTGGCTCATGGACTCCAAATACATCTCGAAGTCAAATTCGTTCTTGCGCATCTTCTGCTCAAGCTCTTTTGCCTTCTCCTCGTCGATGTCCGCCTGTGCTTTTTCAATCAGCGTCAGCACATCTCCCATGCCAAGGATTCTCGATGCCATACGGTCCGGATAAAACTGCTCCAAATCAGAGAGCTTTTCTCCCATACCCGCATAAAGAATCGGTTTTCCGGTTACAGCTCTGATGGACAGCGCCGCACCGCCTCTGGTATCACCGTCTAACTTGGTGAGTACCACGCCGTCAATGCCGATTTTCTCTTCAAATGTCGAAGCTACATTGACTGCATCCTGTCCTGTCATGGCATCTACAACCAATATCGTCTGTGCCACCGGAACATTTTCTTTTATCTGAATCAATTCCGCCATCATGTCTTCATCAATATGAAGACGTCCGGCTGTATCGATAATCAGCACATGAAATTCATTTTTCAGAGCGTGCTCCATTGCCGCCTTGGCAATATCCACAGGCTTGTTCTTATCTCCCATGGAAAAAACTTCCACACCCTGCTTTTCACCGTTAATCTGTAACTGCTCAATTGCTGCTGGACGATACACATCACACGCTGCCAAAAGGACTTTCTTACCCTTCTGCTTGAGCTTTCCGGCAATCTTTGCCGCAGTCGTGGTCTTACCTGCACCCTGAAGACCTGCCATCATAATAATCGTAAGCTCTTTGCCCGGATTTAACTTAATCTCCGTCGTCTCGGAACCCATGAGCTTGACCATTTCCTCATTTACGATTTTGATGACCATCTGACCCGGATTCAATCCGTTCATAACGTCCTGTCCAATCGCGCGTTCCTGCACGTCCTTTACGAACTGCTTTACGACCTTGAAATTGACATCCGCCTCTAAGAGAGCCATCTTGACTTCCTTTAAAGCTGTCTTGACATCATCCTCCGTCAGACGCCCCTTGCTACGCAGATTTTTAAACACATTCTGAAGTTTTTCTGATAAGCTGTCAAATGCCATCCTAACCTCATTTCTGCCGCCATGGGCACTGCCTACAATTCTTCTAAAATCTGATTGGATATCTGTCCAATCTCTTCCATGATTGCTTCATCGTGACTTACGTGGAACTCTCCGGCAAGCTTCTGAATCTGTGCTACAAGCTGTTTTGCCGCCTGAAACTTTTCTATGAGTTTTAACTTTTCTTCATAGCCCTCAAGCGTCTTCGTGCAGCGCTTCACCATATCATGGACACCCTGTCTGCTGATTCCTTCTTCGTCTGCAATCTCTCCTAAAGAAAGGTCGTTGAAAACGAAATCCTCATATATCTTTCTCTGATGTTCATTCAGCAATTCTCCATAGAAATCATAGAGATATGCCTGCTCTACTTTTGCTTCCATCATCAATCACCTTGGATAGGTTATCATAAAAGAAAACAGGTGTCAAGTATTTTTTCTTGACACCTGTTTTTTTATTCTTTTTCTGTCTTATGCCATTCATCCAAAACAGCTTCTACCTGTGCGATTAGCTGCTCTTTATTTGGAATGTAAGAAACATAGCGCGAAGCAAAAATATTGTTGGACAGACCACCAAGAGCATATTCAGCAGCCACACTGTCTTTATCTGTACAAAGAATAATGCCGATTGGTGGATTATCATGTTCATCATTCACTTCAGCTGCGTAGTAGTTCAGATACATATTAAGCTGTCCAGCAGCTTCCGGCGTGAGTTTGGTCGTTTTTAATTCAATCAGCACATACGCCCGGAGGATTTTATTGTAGAAAACCATATCCACATAGTAGTGGGTATTGTTCAACGTAATACGCTGCTGCGTCCCTACAAACATAAAACCGCGTCCCAATTCTAACAGAAACTTTTCTATTTGTGCGACCAATGCTTTTTCAAGGTCACTTTCAAGCATGGGTCTGTTTTCCGGCACCCCTAAAAATTCAAATACATATGGATCTTTAATAATATCCAATGGATCAGCCATTTCAATTCCTTTTTCTGCAAGTGCAAGCACCGTTTCTTTATTCGTTTTTCCCTCAGACAATAATAACCTTTCATAGAGAGAAGTAGCAATCTGCCGTTTTAGTTCACGTATCGACCACCCTGAGTTGATTGTTTCCTTTTCATAAAAACTGCGCTTGTCCGGGTCTGAAATCGTCAACAGCTCACAATAATGCGACCACGACAATTTAACAGACACTGTCTGTTGAATTTGATAGCTCTGGTAAAAGCGTCTCATGAATTGAAGATTAGAAACAGAAAAACCTTTCCCAAATTCTTTTGTCAACTCTTTTGAAAGCTGCTTTAATGTCTGCTTTCCATAATCTGCCCGGTCTTTATTTTCCTGTTCATGCTCAACAATAATTTTTCCTATATTCCAATAAGTAGTCAATAATTCTGTATTTACTTGTACTGCCACACGCTGGCGTGCATTTAATAACAATTCCCTGATTTCATTCATCATAGAATTAGTATGGATCAAATCGTTCAATTTCAATTCCCCTTTCAAGGTAATTTACAATCAGTATATCATAAAAAAAATTCTGTTTCCATTAAAGAAGCCAAAAATGACGCAACGGCAGCTTGCCAACGAATTGTCTATCAGTGATAAAACTATTTCAAACAATTTACCAATACAAATCTGTCTGGAATGTGGTATAATGAACTCACTGAAAAATCAACCAATTCCATACACCACAGGAGAAAAAATTTGAATTATTTTCACGCATCCCAAACAAAAGGAATAAAAGTCTTAGAGCCTAAAATTTCAAACCATAATGTACCGCTTATCTATTTTTCAGACAAACGGGAAAATGTGCTTGTATACCTGAGCAATGCCATTGAAAAGTTTTGCCGGGAAAACCATTTTGAATATGATGGAATCTGGCACAAATGGGGTTCTTACGGATTTGAAAAAGATGGAAAACTGCGCTTTGAAGAATACTATCCGCACGCATTAGAAGACACCTATAAAGGAGTATCCGGATATATCTATTCGTGCAAGCAGATTACGCCTTACCAGAAATTGGATTTAAAAATTCCGAATGCGCATATTACATCACAGCAAACAGCGGTTGACTTCTGCGAGTTTATCCCAGATGCCTATGCAGAATTAATCCAGGCCGAACAGGAAGGCAAAATTACAATTCTTCGATATGACTCATTCATCGCAGACAGCCAGCGAAAAACATGGCTTAGAAAAACGATAACCGAAGAATATAAAAACAGTGCCTCACATCCAGAATATCGTTTTTTTCTTGAGAGAAAATTTGGAGAAATTTTAGCAGAATCGGTTCTTTAGAAACAATATCTGCCCTTCTTTCCGTTTCTTACTCATTCTCGGCATTTGTCGGTTTGTTTTCGTTTGCTTATTCATTTTCTTCTCTTGTTAAATTATTGAGCCACAGATATTTTTTGTATCTCGGATAAATCCATGGCAATTTCACAATCTCATCTGCACACATCAGTATGTAAACCACCATAACGGGCAAATCAAATACAAATGTACCGAGCAGTGCCAGCGGCAGAGAGAAACACCAGGATGCAAAAAATACGCTGATAGCATCATATCTGGCATCCCCGCCGGCAGGGAAAATGCCGCATACGATAACCGTGTTGATGGAATAAGCCAAAACATACAATGCCATAAACAACAGCATCATAATCAAATACTGTCTTGCTGTTTCCGTCAGCACAAAGAAATATGCAAGCGCCGGACCAATAACACAGAGCAGAATCATATGGATACCACCAACCCAGATCGAGATATGACAAAATTTTTTCCCGTAAACTTTGGCTTTATCAAACAGATTTTTGCCGAGCAGTTTACCGATAATAATACCTGCACCTGCGGAAATACCCTTACATACGCAGGTAACCATTTCCTGTACCACAGAGGCAATGGAAGCTGCCGCCGTAGCATCTGAGCCAAGATGTCCCATAATCAGTGAATGCATGGAAAACCCTAATCCCCAGGCAAGCGAACTGCCAAGCATGGGCAGGGCAAGTTTCACAAAGTCCTTTGCAACGGCAGAAGACCGCCACTTAAAGCCCTGCCAATCGGGTCGCACACTGTCTCCACGATAAGACTCTGCAATACACCACACAAGACCAATCAGTTCGACAAATACCGTAGAATATGCAGAACCGTTTGCCCCTAATTTGGGCACACCAGCAAGACCATAAATCAAAAACAAATCAATGAAAACATCGGCAACAAGTGTAACGACCGAAATAATAACGCTCTTGGATGCCTTGCCTTCCACTTTCATCTTAAGGTAATAGCACTGTGTAATACCACTGAACAAATAAGATACACTAACCGCCCGAAGATAAGAAGCACCAATTTCAATCAATGCCGTTTCAGAGGTATAAATTCGCATCAGCAATTCCGGAATACACATTGCAAGGGCAAAGAAAGCGAATGATATTCCTACTGCCCATTTTAAAACCATACAGAACAAATTTTTTACCATTGTTCTGTCACCTTTCCCCCAATATTGAACAATGAGTGCTCCGCCGCCACCGACAGCAGCACCAATGAACAGATTCATAATGAATGCAATCTGATTGGCAAGGGAAACAGCGGCAACGGAATCCTGTGTTAATCTACCCAGCATAAGTGCATCGGTTGCACCAACTAAGGCGTTTAGCAGGTTTTGTAAACCTATCGGTATGGCAAGAGCCAGAAGCTCTTGATAGAATTCTTTTTTCTCATTCTCCTGCATTACATTTTTTCTATCACCACGTAATTTTGAAAACATATTCTTATTCCTCTCTGGTAATTTTGGCTTCCATGTGTTATGACTATATCACTACACACGATGTATTTATATAATCCAGACACCAAATAATATAATTATATCACCCATAAGGAGATACACCGGATGACAAAGATTCAGATACCAACAGATTCCGAGCTAAATGCTCTGGTTCCATACGACGAAACATTTCGTTTCTTTCTCTCCAAAGACAATTTGGAAGAATATGAGAAAGGCTTTGTTAACTGGCACAAACAACCCTCTATTGAAATATCTATCGTTTACGAGGGGGCTGTCAGCGTGAATGTGCTTGAGCATGAACAAATTGTGTCTGCCAGAGATGGGTTCTTTATCATGCCAAATTACCTTCACTCGATTCGTCCGGCACAGGGATTTAAGAACGCAAAGTATTATACCTTGATTTTTTATCCGGAAATTTTATATGGCATAAAGGGAAGCTATTATGATAAAGCATATTATCAGCCCATCGAAGACTGTCATTCGCCACTTTTTGTGTTCTCGCACAAAGATGTCTGGACAAAAGAAATATTTGACCGTTTTAAATGGATTGCCGAGAACTACTCGGATTCCGACCCCAAATATCGCTTAAAAGTACAACATATTCTTCAAAATGCGTGGGTTTTATTTTCAACACACCTGTCGGACAGTGCGTCACCGAATATTTCCATCAACGATTCACGAAGAATTATGCTTTTCATCCATTATTTGCAGGAGCATTATCAGGAAAAATTTTCTTTAGATTCATTAGCCATCCATATGTCTATGAGTAGAAATGCGTGTTGCCGTTATTTTAAAAAAATGATGAATATGACTTTATCTGATTATTTACTGGAATACCGGCTTGCAAAAGCAACGACACTCTTGTCATCTTCCGAGTATAACATAACAGAAATTGCAGAATTGACCGGTTTTTGTGATTCCAGTTTCTTCATAAAAATGTTTAAAGAAAAACCCGGCATTACACCAAATGCATACAGAAAGAATTATAAAAATAACCAATCGAACCGTTAAGAAACGGAGCAAAATCATTATCCGAAGAAAAATTTTCAAGTGGTGCTGGAATGTGATATGATAAACTCTGAATTTTAGTAAATTTTTTAATATTTGAGGTGCAAAATGAAATACAGATATAGAATTAAATAGCGTAAATGATGAAAACACAGGCATTTTTATTCAAAGTTAGGCTTCTATGAAGCAACTAATTTCGTGATGATGGAAAAATTCCTGGAATAATCTGTTTTAACAACGGCCGTCATTATTGCAAGTAATGACGGCTATTTTTTTGAATTAAATCATCACTTCCACCGCGCTTCTGTCACATACTTCAAAAAATCCGGAAGCATCGCACGGTAGCCAATTTCTTTAATGTGCATTCCCTCAATCGTATACTCTGCCTTGAGATTTCCGTCCGCATCCTTTAATGCATCATTCACATCAATGTAACGGGCATGATGTTTCTCTGCAAGTGCTTGGACCTCCTCATTTGCAAGACGAATCTTCTCATTGGAACGCACCAAAAGGCAGGGTTTCATCTCCGGCGCAGCCGCCTCATAATTGACCGGATAATACGCCATCAGATAAATTTCGGTCTCAGGCAGCGCTGTTTCAATCCGCTCTAACAGCTTGTCATACTCTGCCGCAAGCAGTTCCGGCGTAACCTCTGCATTGCTTAAATCGTTTGTTCCGATATTCAAAAATAAACGGGACGGTTTTAAGTCCAGAATGCAGACATCTAAGTTTTCGTCGAGTTCCCGCATTACAAATCCGCCCACACCCCGATTATAAATCGTAACCGGAAGCTTTAATTCCTCTGCAAATTTTTCAATTGGAAACATCTCCATCAAAGAAGACCCGGCGCATAAAATCTGCCCCTTTTCTGCGGTCTCGTTCATCTTCCGGTAACGTTCTATCTTATACTCCTTTGTCCAGATTACTTCTCCCATGATAATCCCCCTTTTCGTCCAAGATTTTGTTGTCATTTCCTATTATAGTGTAAGTTTCTCTCCGTTACAATCCATTTCCTCCAACTTGTTTCGTGCAATTTCACCACTTGCGGCAGAACATATTTTCGAGTATAATACTTTTAAATCGTAGTCTCAGGCGATTTTTGCATTAGAATCAGGGAGCACTCTGCTTTATGGCGCCCCGGAACGGAGATAAATCAGTATGAACAAGAAAGATATTTTAGAAATTAAACGTCGTTTTAAGAAAGACGCCTGTACTTTTACCAGAATGTGTGGCTGCTATGTGGACGCAGACCGCAATAAAGTGCTGACCTTCGGTGAAACCTTTTTAAACCTAGAAGATGAAGAGTTCCACAAGTACCTTGAGATTGCCAAAAAAGTGTTATCCGGCACCATCGGGAACAACCTGTTAGAATTGGAATTTCCTGCATCCGAAGAAGAAGCCGGCGGCAAACAGCAGTTTTTGATGGGACTTCGCGACAGTTGTTTAAAGAGTGATGAGCTGATGGAGGCATTTTACGACCATGTCATTGACAGCTATGAATATGTCGGAAATTACCTAATCCTCGTTTTCCACGATGCGTATGATGTCATGACCAAAACCTCTGACAATAACAAGCTCGATGAATCCGAAGAAGTATATGAATACCTGCTGTGTGCCATCTGCCCGGTTACACTCACAAAACCGGGACTTGGCTACCGCGCCGATGAAAACCGTATCGGTCCGCGTATCCGTGACTGGGTCGTCGGTGTACCAGATACCGGCTTTGTATTCCCGGCTTTCACAGACCGCAGCACCGATATCCACTCCGTCATGTTCTATACCCGTGACACCAAGACGCCGCATGCCGAATTTATGGAAAACGGACTGGGATGCTACGGCAAGATGACGGCTACCGAAAAGAAGCTCACATTCCAGGATATTGTAAAAGATGTTATCGGAGAGGACGATGAGGAAAGCGATGCCCTGTTCCTTGGCATCCAGGGCAATATCAATGACCGGATTCCGGTTGTTGCCGAAGACGAGCCGGAACCGGAGCCTGTCATCTTAACGACCGCTGACATTTCGGAGGTTCTCACCGAAAGCGGCTGCTCCGAAGAACAGGTTGCCGTAATCCAGAAACAGTATGAAGATGTATTCAGCGAAGAGCTTCCGGCAGCAGAACAGTTAGTCGACCCGAAGTTAGTCGAGGCAAACGCAAAGCGGCAGGACCGTCTTGAGCTTGTCCATCAGGTTGAAAACTTAAAACACCAGTTAGAGGAAACACGCTCTCTTCCTGTCGACGATGATGATTCTGTCGACGCCGTCAAAACCTACGACGTCATTTTACGCGTCAAACCGGAAAAAGTCGGTCAGATTCATTCTGATATCATCAACGGTCAGAAATGCCTGATTATTCCAATGGAAGAAGACGAACACGCTGCCGTAAACGGTGTCAATACAACTGTATAAATTACGGGAAACACACCTTTCATGCTTTAATGTAACGCTGTATTTCCTATAGAGTGAAAGGGGCTGGCTTATTAACAAAGCCAGCCCCTTTTCTTTCTAACAAAATATCTATTTTCTGCTTTTTACAAACAAACCTCTGCTTCCTGCAGCTTGTCCCGGATATATTGCTCCATCTGCTCTTTGGGAATGTCAAGTGCAAGGGAAAGCTCGCTGTAGAGTTCGTGCTCCACCGCACGCATATATTTCTCGTCCAACGCTGTGCTCTTCCTGCCCTGCGCAATCCGTTCCTTCTTCCTGACATACAACGTCTTCGCAATACTCACCCACGCGTGATAATCGCACGCCCGAAGTGCCTCCTTGTATACAACTTCGCGCTGTTTCTCATTCGGCACAAAAAGCAGTTTGATTGTTGGCAGCTCCCGTATCAGCTCTTCCGCCTCCTCCTTCGAAATCACTCTGCGCATCACCGTTTTCTGACTCTCTGTCGGCGCATAGATTCTGCCGTTTGCATCTCCAATCGGGGTCAGAACATAATAGAGACGTTCCCCGTCAATCCCTGCAATATCCGGTCGCGTAATATCTGCAATCCGACAGACCCCCTGGCTGCCATAAACGACATATTCTCCAATTTCAAACATCTTTCCCCGATTCTCCTTTCCCTGACGCGTTTTTTCAAACTCTTTTCCTTTTATTTCATAGTATTTCCACTTTTTAGCATTGCAATACATCCGTTTTCATTTTAACATGATTTTTCTCGAGATGTCAGTAAGTTTCCTCTAACAAACTGCATTTTTGTGAAAACTGCAACAAGGATATCCGGTCATTTTTTGTACATTTTTACAAGACTTTTTTCACACAAAAGAAGCCACTGCAGGATACAGTGGCTTCTTCTTCGTACATAGCATAAATGGGTAAATGCCATACACAAATGGGTATATTAAAAATTAGGGAAAGGAATTAACGAACACTGTTTCACGATATGAAACCGTGTTTCAAATTTCTATATTCATTATACCCACAGATAATTCAATTGTCAAATATGTATTTGAAAAAATACCTGTTCTATGCTTCCTCTTCCACCTGAACGGTAATCTTATCCAGTTTCCAGATGTCATCCACATACTCCTGAATCGTACGGTCAGAAGAGAATTTTCCAGAATGTGCTACATTTAAGATTGCACTCTTTGCCCAGTCAGACTCTCTCTTGTAGTACTCCATGACACGTTTCTGTGCATCTGCATAGGAACGGAAGTCCTTTAAGATGAAGTAAGTATCTGCATACTGGGTGCAGTTGGTATTTAACAGCGAATCGTAAAGGTCGCGGAACAATTCAGGGTCATTTCCGGAATAAAAACCGTTGATTAACTGCATCAAAACGGTACGGATTTCCTGATCACTGTTAAAAATCTGCATCGGATCATAATCCCTGTTTCTCTCATGCGCAATAACCTCATCGGAACTCATACCGAAAATAAACGCATTCTCTTCTCCGACTTCTTCCACGATTTCAACATTTGCACCATCCATCGTTCCAAGTGTCAGGGCACCATTTAACATAAATTTCATGTTTCCGGTACCGGAAGCCTCCTTGCTGGCAGTGGAAATCTGCTCACTGACATCAGCAGCCGCAAAAATCCATTCCGCATTGGATACACGGT
This sequence comes from Roseburia sp., assembly GCA_050874345.1. GTDB lineage: Bacteria > Bacillota > Clostridia > Lachnospirales > Lachnospiraceae > Roseburia. The sequence continues at coordinate 47,815 of JBNMKM010000006.1, forward strand.
AGTCCTCAATAAATACGACTTTAATCTTTCCGTTAATACTTCTGTCGTTGTTGATGACTTCTGCTACATTATTAATCAGCTTGATGGTAAGTTTTGCATTCTTATAACCCGCAGCAGCCTTGGCACCGAAGATAAAAGTTCTCGGATAAAAATCCATATCCGGATGCTCTTTGAGCTGGTTGTAAAGGTACATGACGTGCAAAATGTTCAAAAGCTGTCTCTTGTATTCATGAAGACGTTTTACCTGCACATCAAAAATGGAACGCGGGTCTACTTCGATTCCGTTATGCTCTAAAATATATTTTGCCAGGCGCAGCTTATTCTGATATTTGATATTCATAAATTCCTGCTGTGCCTTCTCATCATCCGCATAAACTGCCAGCTTCTTAATGTGTGCAAGGTTCGTAATCCAGTCGTTTCCGATGTGCTCGGTAACCCAGGATGCCAAAAGCGGATTTCCGTGCAGAAGGAAGCGGCGCTGTGTAATTCCGTTGGTCTTATTGTTAAATTTCTGCGGGAACATCTCGTAGAAATCTTTCAGCTGCTCGTTCTTTAAAATCTCTGTATGCAGTCTTGCCACACCGTTGACGGAATAACCTGCTGCAATTGCAAGATTTGCCATTTTTACCTGACCGTCATATACGATTGCCATCTTTGCAATTTTGTTATTATCGCCCGGAAAACTTGCCTGAATACTTAAAATGAACCGGCGGTTAATCTCCTCCACAATCTGATAGATACGCGGGAGCAGTCTGGAAAAGATTTCAATCGGCCATTTTTCCAGTGCTTCTGCCATGATTGTGTGGTTGGTATAAGCACAGGTCTTTGAGGTAATTTCCCATGCCTCATCCCAGGAAAGTCCTTCCTCATCCAGCAAAATTCGCATCAGCTCTGCAACTGCAACTGTAGGATGTGTGTCATTCAACTGGAAGGTTACCTTCTCCGGCAGCTTGTGGATGTCATCGTGGAACTTCTTGTAGCGGGCAAGCGCACGCTGTACACTTGCAGAAACGAAGAAATACTGCTGTTTTAAGCGCAGCTCTTTTCCTGCTACATGGTTGTCGTTTGGATAAAGCACCTCTACCAGGTTTCTCGCGAGGTTCTGCTGCTCTACCGCTTTCTTGTAATCACCCTTGTCAAAAGAATCCAGCTCGAACTCCTCCTTCGGCTGTGCATCCCAGATCATTAAGGTGTTTACCATATGGTTTCCATATCCAACAATTGGCATATCATAAGGAACGGCAATCACGGACTGGTATCCTTCCTGGATAAAACGTGTCTTACCATCCTCTGCTGCCTCTGCGCGGACATATCCGCCAAATTTTACTTCATAAGAATACTCCGGACGGCGAAGTTCAAATGGATAATTTTCTTTTAACCAGTTATCCGGCACTTCCACCTGATAGCCATCCTGGATTTTCTGTTTGAACATTCCGTAGCGGTAACGGATTCCGCATCCATATGCCGGATATCCAAGTGTCGCAAGTGACTCCATAAAGCAAGCTGCAAGCCGGCCAAGACCACCGTTTCCAAGTGCCGGATCGGGTTCCTGGTCCTCGATGGTATCAAGATTGAGGCCAATCTCTTCCAGCGCCTCCCTTACTTCGTCATATGCCTTCAGGTTGATAAGATTGTTTCCAAGCGCACGTCCCATCAAAAATTCCATGGACATATAGTAAACAATCTTTGGATCTTCTCTGTCAATTGTGTGATGAGTAGCAAGCCAGTCGTCAATGATCGTATCCTTTACCGTGTAGGAGACAGCCTGGAAAATCTCCTGCTGGCTTGCCTCCTTTAAGGTTTTGCGGTACAGATTTTTTACCGCATCTTTTACTTCCTTGATAAATTCTTCCTTGTCAAATGTCTTTTGGCTCATAGCGTCCCTCCATTTACGCATCCTTTTCCACACCCAGAAGTACCTTTTCCCCATTAATGTTCCACTCCTTCTGGTATCCTTTTACTGCGTCTGCTGAAATGTCAACTCCCAGAACATCTGCTTTAATCTCGTCTCCGTGCTTTTCAAACACTGCGGAAACTTTTTCATCTGCCTGATAAGAAATATGGATTTTATCCATGACCTCAAATCCTGCTTCCTTACGCATTGTCTGGATTTTACTGATTATTTCACGTACGAATCCCTCTTCCACGAGTTCCGGTGTCAGATTGGTATCCAGTACGACTGTGACCGTATTATCGCCTTCGGTGACATAACCTTCCATCTGTGTCATCGTAATTAAAAGGTCTTCCTCGGAAAGTTTTACCTCGTCATTTACCTGTGGCAATGCCAAAACGCCGTTTGCCTTTAATTCTGCCATTGCTTTATTTCCGTCAAGCTCGGCAAGCGCTTTCTGAATCTGTCCCAAATATTTTCCATACTTCGGTCCTACAGTGCGAAGCTGTGGCTTGAAGGTGTAGCTGGTGTAGCTTGAAACATCTTCTGTAAATTCTACCTTCTTTACATTCAGCTCGTCTTCAATGATTTCTACAAAATACTCCGGCAGGGTTTCCGGTGCCTTGACAAACATGGTGCCAATCGGCTGACGGTTCTTGATGTTTGCACTGTTGCGGCATGCGCGTCCCATAACTACAATCTTAAGTACTTCATCCATGTTCTTTTCCAGGGTCTCATCAATGTATGCGTCATTCGCAACCGGGAAATCACACAGATGGATGCTTTCCGGTGCACTCGGGTCGATGGAACATACCAGATTGCGGTAAATATCCTCTGTCATGAACGGAATCATCGGTGCTGCACACTTACAAATTGTTACGAGTGCAGTATAAAGTGTCATATAAGCATTGATTTTATCCTGCTCCATGCCCTTTGCCCAGAAACGCTCACGGCTTCTTCTGACATACCAGTTACTCATATCATCCACGAACTCGTCAAGTGCTCTTGCTGCCTCCGGGATACGGTAGTTGCCAAGATTGTCGTCCACTTCCTTGATAACGGTATTTAACTTGGATAACAGCCATTTATCCATAACAGACAGTTTGTCATATTCAAGCGCATATTTGGTAGCGTCAAAATTATCAATATTTGCATACAGAACGAAAAATGCGTAAGTGTTCCAAAGTGTACTTAAGAACTTGCGCTGTCCTTCCTGTACGGCTTTTCCATGGAAACGGTTCGGAAGCCACGGTGCACTGTTAATATAGAAATACCAGCGGATAGCATCTGCTCCGTAAGTCTCTAATGCTTCGAACGGGTCAACTGCATTTCCCTTGGATTTTGACATCTTCTGTCCGTTTTCATCCTGTACATGACCAAGTACGATAACGTTTTCATACGGTGCCTTGTTAAATAACAGGGTGGATTCTGCCATCAGAGAGTGGAACCATCCACGTGTCTGGTCAACTGCCTCGGAAATAAACTGTGCCGGGAACTGCTGCTCAAACAGGTCTTTGTTTTCAAACGGATAATGGTGCTGCGCAAACGGCATTGCTCCGGAATCGAACCAGCAGTCTAATACTTCCGGTACACGCTTCATTACCTTGCCACAGTCCGGGCAGGTAAAGGTAATCTCATCAATGTACGGTCTGTGCAGTTCTACGGTAAGCGCCTTCTCATTTCCGCTTCTCTTCGCAAGCTCTTCACGGCTTCCGATGGACTCCTGATGTCCGCATCCTTCACACTCCCAGATGTTTAACGGAGTTCCCCAGTAACGGTTACGGGAAATTGCCCAGTCCTGAATATTTTCAAGCCAGTTTCCGAAACGTCCTTTTCCGATGGATTCCGGAATCCAGTTGACGGTATTGTTATTGCGGATAAGGTCATCCTTTACGGCTGTCTCCTTGATATACCAGGATTCTCTTGCATAGTAGATAAGCGGTGTATCACATCTCCAGCAATGCGGATACTCATGCTCAAATTTCGGTGCATCGAACAGTTTGCCCTGTGCATCTAAGTCTTTTAATACCTCCGGGTCTGCTTTCTTTACAAACAATCCTGCATAAGGGGTTTCTTCGGTCAGCTCGCCCTTTCCGTTTACAAACTGTACAAACGGAAGGTCATAATTGCGTCCTACCTTTGCATCGTCCTCACCAAATGCCGGTGCAATATGAACGATACCGGTACCATCTGACATTGTAACGTAACTGTCGCAGGTTACAAAATGTGCTTTCTTATTCTGTTTCTTTGCTGACTCACCGGCGCAGGCATAGAGCGGTTCATACTCCTTATATTCCAGTTCTTTTCCCTTGAAGGTCTTAAGCACTTCGTATGCAGGAGTAACCGTTCCATCTTCATTTTTGACTGCAAGTTTGCCAAGCACCTTGTCAAGCAGCGCTTCTGCCATATAATAGGTATAACCGTCTGCTGCTTTTACCATGCAGTAGGTCTCATCCGGGTTCACACAAAGTGCCACGTTAGACGGAAGTGTCCACGGTGTTGTTGTCCATGCCAGGAAATAAGCATCCTCGCCAACCACCTTAAAACGTACCACTGCAGAACGCTCTTTGACGGTTTTGTATCCCTGGGATACTTCTGCGGTGGAAAGCGGAGTTCCACAACGCGGACAGTAAGGAACGATTTTAAATCCCTTATAGAGAAGTCCCTTGTTCCAAATCTGGTTTAATGCCCACCACTCTGACTCAATGAAATTGTCATCATAGGTTACATATGGATGTTCCATATCAGCCCAGAATCCAACGGTTCCGGAGAAATCTTCCCACATTCCCTTGTATTTCCATACGGATTCCTTACATTTTTTGATGAAAGGTTCAATACCGTACTCCTCAATCTGCTCTTTTCCGTTTAAGCCGAGCATTTTTTCAACCTCAAGCTCTACCGGGAGACCATGGGTATCCCATCCGGCTTTACGCGGTACATATTTTCCTTTCATCGTCTGGTAACGTGGAATCATATCTTTGATGACACGTGTAAGTACGTGCCCGATATGTGGCTTTCCATTTGCTGTTGGCGGTCCGTCGTAGAACGTGTAAGTTTCTCCCTGCTTGCGCTGTTCCATTGACTTGCGGAAGATATCGTTCTCCTCCCAGAATTTTTCCGTCTGTTTTTCTCTCTCGACGAAATTCATGTTTGTTTCTACTTTGTTGTACATGTTTTCCTCCTGCTATCTCTCTTCGGTAGTGCAATAGGAATTTCCTAAAACACAAAAGGCTCCGTCCTGTAAATAGGACGAGAGCCTTGTTATCGTTTATACCACCTAATTACAATGTACTCCGTTTTCCAAATGAAAAACGTTCATACGCCGTTCCCTGTAACGTAGGAAATACGTCAGCTCCTACTCTGACACAAAAACTTTTTGTGCCATTTCTGGCTGCGGCTTGGAAGTGATTTTCCATTATAAGCTACTCGCACCGGCTCTCACCTCTCCCGGCTCTCTTTGCCTTTCCCTTATAACGTACTGTCTTCGTCATTGCCTTTTCTTATTATCTGTAGTATACAAAGTCCTCCCTGAAATGTCAAGGAAAAACCCCATATCTGTCAGACCAGAGAACATCTATTTTTGCCTGTATACACGCACGTAATCTACTTCCATCGTCGCCGGAAATTGGCTGTCATCAATGTCATCTCCGGGCCACTGCCCCCCTACCGCCAGATTAATCAACAGATATTGTGGCTGCGTCAGGGATGCCTTATCGGGATCTGATGCAATATCTACAACATGATATTTAATATCGTCCACGTACCAGACAATTTTTTCTTCATCCCATTCGATGCCATACGTATGCCACTGTGTGATATCAACCTGCGCATTTACTTCTGCGGTACTTGAACCACTGCTGGCATAAGAATCCCCTTTCGCCCAATGTGCTGTTCCATACACAACAGATTCATCATTTATTGTTTCTACAATATCAATTTCACCGCACGCAGGCCACGTCTCTCCATTTGCTCCGAGCATCCAGAACGCAGGCCATGCACCTTTAAAATCCGGCAGTTTCATCCTTGCCTCAATTTTGCCGAATTGAAATTCTGCCTTGCCCATAGTGTTTAATCTTGCAGAGGTATATTCTTTGCCAAGATAATCCTGTTTCAATGCCCTGATTTTTAAAGTTCCATCACTTACCACTATGTTTTCCGGACTATCACAATAATATTGCAATTCATCATTCCAGCCACCATAACCATTCACTTCAACATTCCAGTTGTTTGTGTCTAGTTCATTTCCTTCAAATTCATCGCTCCAAATAAGTTCATACTTATCACGTGTCAAGATGCGTCCGAAAACAATTATTACAATTACAAAGATAGCTGCAAGAAAAATAATTTTAATATTTTTCTTAAATTTCCCCTTCATATTCTGCTCCTACATCCATGTTTTCCCGGTAATCACCTCAAGGAACCGCTCTTTTACCCCGCCCATCAAAAGCTCAGCCTCACGGATATCTCCGGTAAACGGAATAAAGCCTCCTGCCATTGCCGCATGTCCACCGCCGCTTCCGATGCCGCTTAGTGCCTTATTAATAATCTTTCCGGCATCCATGTCCATTCCCTCGCTCCGGACAGACAGCTTGATTCCATCCTTCTTGAGTGAATACACTACCGAAAATGATACCTCAACCAATGCCAGCATAAAATCCGAGACACTTGCAATGAGTGCCTCCGGACAGTCACAGCCTGCATCCGCAAAGCTGATGTTCTCATATACCTCAATGCTTGAAATTGCCTTGGAATATGCCATCAGATCTTCAAAATAAAGGTTGCTGTTCTGAAGTCGGTGGATGACACCCGCATCGCAGAGATCAAACATACGGTAGAGCATCTCAACATCCAGTTTTGAGACTCCTCTTGAAAGATTCATCGTATCCATACGGATTCCAAACGTAAGCGCCGTCGCAATTCTCCGGTTCATCGGGATATCATTTTCAAAAAAATACTGTGCAATAATCGTTGCACACGCCCCAACTTCCGGTCTGATATCCTGAAACCGATATTGGAATAAATCGTTTGTCGGATGATGGTCAATGCAGATAATTTCATCCCCGCACATATCAATAATGTTGGAATTTCCCTTCTGGGCATCCACCATAATGATTTCATCGCTTTCTTTTAAAAACGGATTGTACTCGTCTAAATCATAGAGTTCAATCTCCATCAGCTCCCGCAGCTTGTCAGTGCTGTATCGGTCGATTTTGCCCTTATAGCAGATTTTTGTCTCTACTCCGCGGTATTTCAACAGTTCCTGCAGACCGAATGCACTTGCAATGGCATCCGGATCCGGAAAATTGTGTGTCTGAATATACACATGTTCCCCGTTAATCTGCGCTAACAGTTCATCCAGTTTTGTCATAAAACCTCATTTCCAATTTACAATTCACGCATCGCCTGTTCGATGGTTCCACTTTGATTCAGTGCCATCAGTTTTTCAAATGTCCCAAGCTCCGGAACCGTGTCATCAATTGTGCCAAATCCGTATGCGGCATGGATAAAACCAACGCCTGCCTGCTTTGCCGCCTCATAATCTGCCTGAATATCCCCCACATAGACAGCTTTGGCAAGTCCATTTCGCTTGGCAAGCAGCCTGATATTTTCTCCCTTTTGTAAAAGGTTATTTCCATAACACTCAATATCAGAAAAATATTCCCATAACCTGTAATGGTCTAAAAACGCTTCAATATACCCCTTCTGACAGTTGCTCACAATATAAAGCCCATACTGTTTCTTCAGTTCTGCAAGCGTTTCTGTCACACCCGGATAAAGAATTCCCCCATGCTGTCTCAAATAATCATTTTCTTCCTGACAGCACGCATCCAATAATGCCATCCTCGCTTCTTTCGTAAGTTCCGGGAACAAAAGGTCTGCAATGACATCCATCGTTTTTCCCATCACTCCCTGTATATCCGCCGTTGTCAATTCTTTCTTTAAAAGACCGCTCTTTGCGATTGCCTCATTCCAGGATTTTGCCACGTTTTCTGCCGAATCCCAGAGCGTTCCATCCATATCAAAAATAATTGCTGTCTTCATGAAATAACCATGCCTTTCTCACACCCTGCAAACTTTGTTCATTTTTCATCTATCTTATCATAGCCTGCCCCAAATTGCATTGTTTCTTTAAAAATAATTTGACACATTTCGTCTCCGATGTTAAAATAAGTGCGATTTATAAGGAACGCGTTGAGAAGAAATAGTACGCATAACGGATATTCCAGAGAGAAGGCGGTCGGTGCAAGCCTTTATAGATGTATGCGGAACCGGTCTTTGAGCGGTGGATGGAACGACAGTTTTGTCAAGTATATCCCACCGGGTTCTCCCGTTACAGAGAAAGAATATCGGTTTATCCTGTATTCTGTGAGTGTGGATGTATCCTTATGGATACCCGAATTTAGGTGGTACCACGGACTTGTCAGTTCGCCCTAAGCTGTTTTTACAGCTTAGGGTTTTTTTATTTTCGCAAAACAAATTTATTTCATAAATTAGGAGGATTATTATGAAGCTTAACAAACTTGTCGGCGACCGGTTCAAAGAAAGACCGGCTGATTGTGTCATTGACAGCCATGCACTGATGGTAAGAGGCGGCTATATCAAATATGTCGCAAACGGTATCTACTCTTCTTATCTGCCGTTACGCCGCATCACCCGCAAAATTGAAGAGATTATCCGCCAGGAGATGGATGCCATCGATGGTCAGGAAGTTTTATTCCCGGTTGCTCTTCCAGCATCCCTCTGGGATGAATCCGGACGTTATGAGAGCGTCGGAAAAGAATTACTGCGTTTTACCGACCGCAACGGAAGCCCGATGGTACTCGGTATGACCCATGAAGAGGCTGCCGTACACCTTGTACGCGAATACGGACAGACCTACAGCCGCTATCCGTTTATGATTTATCAGATTCAGACAAAATTCCGCGATGAGGCACGTCCACGTGCCGGTTTAATCCGCGTAAGAGAATTTACCATGAAAGATGCTTACTCCTTCCACACCTCCCAGGAAGATCTGGAAGAATACTACATGAGATGCCATAAGGCTTACGAACGCATTTTTGCACGCGCCGGTGTACCGGAGGTTATTTCTGTCGCTTCCGATTCCGGAATGATGGGTGGAAACATCTCTCACGAATTCATGTTGCTTACACCTGTAGGTGAAGATTCCATTGCCATCTGCAGCGACTGCGATTACCGTGCCAACATGGAAGCTGCGGAAAGCATTATCCACAATACCAAGGATGAAACATCCGAAGCAATTACCAAAGTTGCAACTCCGAATCAGCATACCATCGAAGAAGTCTGCGATTTCCTGGGAAGCGATGCAAAGAAGAGCTGCAAGGCGGTTGTATACCAGCGCAATGCTGACGACAGCTATGTTGTTTTATTTATCCGTGGAGATTTAGAGATTAACGAGACAAAAGTCACCAATTTCTTAGGCTGTGAGATTCACCCTGCAGTCATCACCGAGGAATGTGGTCTCCATGCCGGATTTATCGGTCCTTGGAACTTAAACGGTGATTTTACCGTATTATACGATAATTCCTTAAAGGGCACCAACAACATTGTCTGCGGCGCCAACGAAGAGGGATATCACTATACCGGAATTGATATGGAACGTGACCTTCCGGATGCCGAATATCATGATTTTGCCAAGATTATCGAGGGCGGTATCTGTCCGAAATGTGGCAAACCACACATCACGATTTCGCGTGGTATCGAGGTCGGAAATATCTTCCAGCTCGGCACCAAGTATACAAAGGCAATGCACATGGAATACATCGACAGCGACAACACCACCAAGAACCCTGTTATGGGCTGCTACGGAATCGGTGTCGGACGTCTTGCCGCTTCTGTCTGCGAGGCACATCATGACGAGTACGGTCCAATCTGGCCGATGGCAATCGCTCCATGGCAGGTACATCTGTGTGCTGTCCGCCCGGACAATGCAGAGGTAAAGGAATACGCTGATGCACTCTATGAGAAATTGCAGTCCGCAGGAATCGAAGTCATCTATGATGACCGTTCCGTAAGCGCCGGAATCATGTTCTCTGACGCTGACCTGCTCGGTGTTCCGTTACGTGTCATTGTCAGCCCAAGAAATATGAAGGAAAACTGTTGTGAAATCGTAAGCCGTGACAAGACTCTTTCTGTAAAAGAGCCGTTGGATTCTGTTTTTGAAAAAGTGAAAACACTGGTTGCAGAGGCTTTAAATAACACCACTCTTTAATACCAGATAAAAATGGGAACCGCGCAGACTGCGCGATTCCCATTTTTTATCTCTATTTCCATTTTTTCTTTTCCATCCAGCTTTGTTCAAACTGTGCCACTGGCATCGGTCTTGCAAAGAAATAACCCTGAAAAATATCGCAGCCCATTTCTGTCAAAAACGCTACCTGTTCTTTTGTCTCCACACCTTCTGTGACAACCCTCATTCCAAGCTGTTTGGATAACGCGATAATCATTCTTAGGATTTTGCGGCTTCGTTCTACATCCTTCGTTTCTACAAGAAATGCCATGTCGATTTTTAAGACATCCACCTGCATATCCTTTAACATATTAAGCGAAGAATAGCCGCTTCCAAAATCGTCCATTTCTACCGTAAAACCATATTTCTGCAAACGTCCAATTAACTCTAACTGTTTCTCAAGGTTCTGCATCACAGCCGTCTCTGTAATTTCCAGTTTCAGGTTTGCCGGATTGATTTCATACGTTGTGACCAGTCCGCTCTTTTCAAAGATGGGAATAAAATCCGTCGGCGGAATCATCCCGTATTTTGGATGCTGCCAGCGCACCAATGCTTCTGCGCCTAAGATTTTCCCAGTCACATCTACCTGCGGCTGTAAAAACATCTGAATCTCTCCGTTTTCCAACGCCTCATCAAGGTCTGCGGTTAGCTCCTGCTCCCAGAGTACACTCTGGCGCAGCTTCTCATCATAGAAAGCAACACCGCTCTTATAATCCTCGCGGATTGTCCGTGCCGCCATAAATGCCCGGTCACACATAACTGAAACCGGGATGTCCCGCTCTTTGATTTCATATACGCCCACATATATTTTTACCGGGAAGCGAATCACGTTGTCTAAGTGTAAGACCTCATCGACCGCCTGAAGAAAGATTTCATCGCGATACTGCTCTTTTTTCATCATAACGGCAAAGTGGTCACTGTCAAGTCTTCCGTAGAGCGTTCCCTCATGTGTTTTCTCCTGCAGACGCTCTGCAATACGAATCAACAGTTCATCCCCGGATTTCATTCCAAATACATCATTGATGATTTTAAAATCTTTGATATCCGAGCAGACCATGACATATGCGCCGTTCGGCTCCTCTTTCAGCTTCTTTTCCACCCGCTCGCTGAAATATTCCTTATTATAGATTCCCGTTAAAGCATCGTGTCTTGCCGCATACTGCTCTTTCTGCAGCTTGTTGACCTCCGCTGTCCGGTTCTGGAAAATAAGAAACGCTCCTAAATATTTTCCTTTTTCATCCGTCATACTTCGGAACTGGATTTTTAAATGGATTCCATCTTTTGACCAGCTTTTTTCAACATCTTTGCATTTCCCCGGTTCTCCGGAAATATCAAAGGCAGCAAGCATTTCTGCAAGCGGACACACTGTCCTTTTCCCCAGAGACAAAAGCAGGTGCTGTGCCGTCTCATTTGCAATAATAAATTCACCATCCATGTCATATAGCATTACACCATCTGCCATCTCCTGCACCGCCAGAATCATTTCCTGCTCGACCAATTCTTTTGGCTCATAAATCATGGAATAGTAATACACAAGAAAGCCAGCCGCCAGAAATATGTAAACTGAGACATCTACCATCGTATCCGTCACGACATAGACTGCATCTCCCGCTACAACGATAAGCAGCGAAACAAATACGCGTACATATTTACTCCGGTACATCTTCGGCGTCAAAACAATTTGCCGGATTAAATAATAAAAAATGGTAAGTACAAGCAGATAAGAAATCAGCAGATGAATATCATAGGGAATTTTTCCTGCCACATAATAATAGACTCCATCCTCAAACGGATGACTTTTACAATCAAATGCGTGCCCAAACCAGGTGTTAAGAAGCAGCGATATGCTGTCTATGGTGAGCACTCCACATAAAATCATCTGTATCGTTTTCCAGTGATTGTGGATTCCCGTATATTCTTTTACAAATCTCAATACGCAAAAGAGAAGCCAGCCAATACTGGCAAAAAAGACGCTGTATGCAATCAGGCATACCGTCAGATTCTGTGAAATAACCGTGATACTGTTGGCAAGTACTGATACCTCTGCCACCATTAATGTACTGCGCACCGTTGACCGGATTTTTTTTGTACTTTTTCCGGTCTTTATAATGCAGAATAGAAGTACCAGAAAGGTTGCCAGGAAAGCTGCTCCATAAATCTCTCTCATAATCAATTCCCCGCAATCTAAGTCTGCCCGGAACAAAATGTCCGGGCAAACGATTCATCCAAAAGATTATGGAATAATCCTATCAGCTTTTTTAGATTTCGTCAATCTCAAAATCAATTGACTTCGTCAATCTCAAAATCAATTGACTTCGTCAATTGATTTGCCGATATCATGACGCATATATTTATTTTCAAAATCAACCCATTCGGTTGCCTCATATGCCTTGGCACGTGCTTCCTTTAAGGTTGCACCGGTTGCGGTGATTCCAAGCACACGTCCGCCATTTGTGACAATCACGCCGTTTTCATCGAACTTTGTGCCGGCGTGGAAACAGAAATAATCTTCTTTTCCCTCGAACTTCTCAAGTCCTTTAATCGGGAAGCCCTTCTGGTAAGACACCGGATAACCGTCAGATGCCAATACCACACACACGGCTGCGTTGTCCTCAAACTGCAAATCAATTGTGTCAAGCTTTCCGTCCACGCATGCTTCCATGACATCGATGATATCATTTTTCATGCGTGGAAGAACAACCTGTGCTTCCGGATCTCCAAAACGTGCATTGTACTCAAGCACCTTCGGTCCATCTTCGGTCAGCATCAGCCCAAAGAAGATAACACCGGTAAACGGTCTTCCCTCTGCTGCCATTGCATCTACGGTCGGCTGGTAAATATACTTGCGGCAGAATGCATCCACTTCCGGGGTATAGAACGGGCTCGGAGAGAAATTTCCCATTCCTCCGGTGTTTAAGCCCTCATCGCCGTCCTTTGCACGCTTGTGGTCTTGCGCAGAAGACATAATCTGAATCGTCTTTCCATCTACAAATGACAGAACGGACACTTCTCTTCCGGTCATAAACTCTTCAATTACCATCGTATTTCCGGCGCTTCCGAACTTCTTGTCCTCCATGATTTCCTTGACGCCTGCTTTTGCTTCCTCAAGCGTATTGCAGATTAATACACCTTTTCCAAGTGCAAGCCCGTCTGCTTTTAATACGATTGGGAATTTTGCAGTTTCAAGATAAGCAAGTGCTGCTTCCGGAGAGGTAAAATTCTCATATGCAGCCGTCGGAATGTGATATTTTTTCATCAAATCCTTGGAAAATGCCTTAGAGCCCTCTAAGATAGCGGCATTTTTGCGCGGTCCGAACACTTTTAATCCCTCTGCCTCAAAAACATCCACAATACCGCCCACCAATGGGTCATCCATTCCTACGATTGTAAAATCAATCTTTTTTTCCTTTGCAAACGCTACCAGCTTGTCAAATTCCATCGCACCGATGTTGACACATTCTGCTAATGCTGCGATTCCGGCATTTCCCGGTGCACAGTAGATTTTGTCCACACGGCTACTCTTTGCCACGGAGGTCACGATTGTGTGCTCACGTCCGCCGCTTCCTACCACTAATACATTCATTTTTCTTCCTCCACTTTATCTCTCATCGATTACAACGTGTCCGTTCTCCACTGTCACTTTACCGTTTGCAATGAGGTTAATCGCCTGCGGTAAAATCACCCACTCCGCCTGCTCCATGACGCGGCGCTGTAATACTTCCGGAGTATCGCCCGGCAATACTTCAACCGCCTTCTGCAAAATAATCGGACCGGTATCGGTTCCCTCGTCAACGAAATGTACGGTTGCTCCCGTCACTTTCACTCCGCGGGCAAGTGCCCCCTCATGCACCTTTAACCCGTAAAAACCTTTTCCGCAGAACGACGGAATGAGCGACGGATGAATATTTACAATCCGGTTCCGGTAGGAAGTAATCATCTGCTCCGGCAGCACGACTAAAAATCCTGCCAGCACGACCAAATCTACCTCATAAGAATTTAATTTCTGCAAAAATGCCTCATTAAATGCCTCTCTGCTCTCATAATCCTTCGGTGAAATGCAAAGCGCTGAGATGCCATGATTTTCTGCGCGCTCTAAGGCATAGGCGTTCCGGTTGTTGCTGATGACCACTTCAATCCGGGCATTTGTAATTTTCCCATTGTCTATGGCATCCATAATTGCCTGAAGGTTCGTTCCCCCACCGGATACCAAAACTGCTATCTTTAGCATAAGGTTACTCCTTTTTCACCGTCTTTGATTTCTCCAACTACATACGGTGTATCTCCAGCTGCACGGATTGCATCCATTGTCTTCTCCACGTCTGCCGGGTCAACTGCAAGAATCATGCCAAGTCCCATATTGTAGGTATTGTACATCATCTGCTCTTCTACTTTTCCTTCTCTTGCCATCATCTTAAAGATTGGAGGAATCTCATAGCTGTCTTTCTGAATCACTGCATGTTTTCCTTCCGGAAGCATACGCGGAACATTCTCATAGAATCCACCACCGGTAATGTGGCTGCAGGCTTTCACGCGGACACCGGCATCTTTGATGGAACGAAGTGCCTTTACGTAAATTCTGGTCGGTGCAAGAAGTGCCTCTCCAAGCGTGGTGCCAAGCTCTTCATGATAAGTCTCGAGTGTTTCTTTATCCATCTTAAAGATTTTACGCACCAGTGAAAATCCGTTGGAATGAACACCTGTGGATGCCATACCGATTAATACATCACCAGCTTTTAAATCAGCTCCGGTAATGATATCTTTTTCATCTACAACACCAACTGCAAATCCCGCAAGGTCGTACTCATCCTCCGGCATCAGTCCCGGATGTTCTGCAGTCTCTCCACCGATTAATGCACAGCCGGACTGTTTGCAGCCCTCTGCAACGCCGCTTACGATGGTTGCAATTTTTTCCGGATAGTTCTTGCCGCAGGCAATATAATCAAGGAAAAATAACGGTTCGCCTCCTGCACATGCCACGTCATTGACGCACATTGCCACGCAGTCGATTCCGATTGTATCATGTTTATCTAAAAGGAATGCAAGCTTCACCTTGGTTCCGCAGCCGTCTGTACCGGATAAGAGAACCGGATTTTCCATCTTCTGAATCGCTTTCAGGGAAAATGCACCTGAGAATCCGCCAAGACCGCCTAATACTTCCGGACGCATGGTTTCCTTTACGTATTTTTTCATCAATTCTACGGATTTGTATCCCGCCTCAATATCTACACCAGAATTTTTGTAATCCATTTTTCCCTCGTTTCTGCACGGCTCTTATGTATCAGAAAGCTGTGATGCCATGCGGACACAGCCCCTGCCGGAAAATTCCGTCTTTCTAAACTATCTGTCTATAGTATAGCGGGAACGCGCCACTTTTTCCAATTATATATTATTATCTTACTTATTATCTTTGCTAATATGTCAGAACGCAAATTTTGTGTTTTCTTATAAAAAGTTTTGACGGAAATAAATTTACAGAAATAAAATTGATATTGTATAATAAATATGGAAATCATTTTTATCAGAAATTCAAATGGGGTATCTTCTATGCTTGAAAATAAACTTGGAATTGACAACTCTGCCGAGCTTGCCCGCGAAGAAGAGCGCATCAGCAAGAAAAAGGCACTTGCACTATTTGAAAACGGTTTTTTTGACCGCACCGATGCCGGAACGTTTTCCACCTTGCAGGAAATACACAGATATCTTTTCGACGAAATCTATGACTTCGCCGGAACAATCCGGACGGTCAACCTCGCAAAAGGAAACTTCCGCTTTGCACCGCTTATGTATCTTGAGGCATCACTTGCAAACATTGACAAAATGCCACAGTCTACATTTGACGAAATTGTTGAAAAATATGTTGAGATGAACATTGCCCATCCTTTTCGTGAAGGCAATGGAAGAAGCATGCGCATCTGGCTTGACCATATTTTAAAGCAGGAGCTTGGAAAAGTTGTTGACTGGAGCAAAGTCGACAAAGAGGATTACCTGCTTGCAATGGAACGCAGTCCCATCAGGGATATCGAGATAAAATATCTCCTGAAAAATGCTCTGACAGACGATACCGAGAACCAGGAAATGTATATGAAAGGAATCGACCACAGTTATTATTACGAAGGCTACACCACTTTTAAAACTGATGAGCTCTAAGCTTTATAGCAAAAACCGCCCGCAAAATCCGGCACATAAATTCCGGTTTTGCGGGCGGTTTTTATCCTCTTTTTTAGTAGTTCTTATAACCGACTTCCTGCAGTCTGGCATCCTTTGCCTGCACCTGCTCCTTTAAAGTCTTGCTGTAATCTTTGAGTTTTGCAAGTAATGCCTCATCGCTTGTTGCAAGGATTTTGGCAGCTAAAAGTCCTGCGTTGGCACCGCCGTTGATTGCAACGGTTGCCACCGGGATTCCGGACGGCATCTGCACGATAGAGTACAGGGAATCTCTTCCGCCAAGTGATGTGGTATGCATCGGGATACCAATAACCGGCATCGGGAAAATCGCTGCGCACATTCCCGGAAGATGCGCTGCCATTCCGGCACCTGCAATAATCACTTTAAATCCTTTTTCCTCAGCAGTCTTTGCGTACTCAAAGAACACGTCCGGTTCTCTGTGTGCAGAAATGATTGTCATTTCATACTCGATTCCAAGCTGCTCTAAGATATCTGCTGCCTTTGCCATTACCGGCATATCCGAGTCACTGCCCATTACAATTCCTACTTTTGCCATATTCATCCTCTTTCCCGCACGAAACTGTATGTTTCCTCTCATTCGTGCAAATTTTATTCATAACCTCTATGGTTAATCCCCATTAGTCCAACGGAATATTTAACTCCTCTGTTCCCGGCAGAACAAATCTTCCGTCTGAAATGATATCTATGGTGCTTCCATCCTTGCGAATGACCGTAATCTTATCGAGTTCATCGTAAGGAATTGTGATATCGGTATGGCAGTTTAAGTATGCCTTTGCCTCTCCGCCACCCTGTTCTTCCGGAACCTTGCGCAGTGCAGAAACACTGTTTTCTCTTGCAACGATTGCCTTGCCGTCCGGATTATAGGTCAGTCTGTCCTCCTCGTGGCTGAAACAGGTATCTCCGACTGCAAAATGCGGTCCTGTCTTCTCGGCAATCAGAATCGGTAGCTTGTCTGCAATCTGATAAGTTCTTGCCATCCGGTAGGCAGTCGTATTGGTTCCAATTGCGAATTCACCCATCGGAAGCGTATCATGACGCATCAGAACATTGTTTCGGATATATTTTTTACATTCTTCCTTGTCCTCAAAGTTCGTACACTGATACTCTGCAATCATACCGTCCTTGAAATCAATCTCAAGATTCTCATATTTGAGTCCGTTCAGATATACCTGGCTGACAAACAGCTTTCCTTCGGTTTTCTCTAAAACCGGAGAGGTAAATACTTCTCCCACCGGAATGTTGACATCTGCCACACAGTTTTCAAATGCGGTCTCTTTTGCGGGATCCTTAAGTTTCCAGATATTGACATACAAGTCTGTCTTGTTTGCACCCTTTCCGGTGATGTGCACACGGTCTGCCTCATCAAGCACGTCAATCATTTTCTGCTGGATGCCCTGGTAAAGTTTATAATCTAAGGTATTGATTTTTACAGTCTCTGCAAAAATCTCCTCGAACTTCTCGCCGATTTCCGGAACCGGATATGCGATAATGGTAAAGCTGTACTCATCCCCCGGAATATAGCGGTTATTAATCTGTCCGCGTTCACTCATCTCATAAACGCAAAGCTGCTGCTGTTTCTCATTATACTGCAGTTTTTCTTCCTTGGTCTCCGGTGAAAATGGCACCTGACCAAACACTTCGATAACTGCCGGTCCTGCATACCCTGCTGCAAGCTCCTTCTGCTCCTCCATGTAAGTCTTTCTCACTTCCAGTCCGCGTTCTACAATTGCCTTATCGAGATAATAAGCACGGTCTTCTTTGTGGTCATAGGAATACTGTTTATTTGCAGAAGAGCTTTCCGGAAACATTGTCACAGCAAGTCCCATTTTTTCAAAATTATGAACGGCAGCACGCACCATCCGCTCAAATCCAACCGGGTAGTAAAGACGGACTACTTTTTTCTTCGTAAGGTCTTTCTTTGCAGCAACAAATCCAATGCGGAAGCCTTCTGTATAGGTGTCCGCCATTGCCTGCACTTCCTGCTCGGACATTTTGCCCAAAAATTCTGCCACCTTGCGCTCGTTATCCCCGATATAAAGTCCATAGCGGTACAGATAGGACGGGTCGTTCAGGTTTGAATCCATCACGATTCCAAGTGCAAAATCCTCTGCCGGATTAAGCATCCCACGGATAACTTCTTCCACAAATACTTCGCTGTAATCGTGGAAATACCAGTAAACCGCCTGCTGCACCTCATGTGCAACGGTGGCATCCGTCTCCCCTCCTACTTCTTCTTTGAGCTGCTCCATCGCATTATAAACTTCCACAAACAGCTCCATCGCAATGGTAAGACGCATTTTCTTTCCCTGATATACGTGTTCAATCTGATTACGAAAGTGTGCATATAAAAGGCTCAGTGCATTTCCGAATTCTTTTCCGAGTTTTTCTACCGCATAAGCCGGATTTGCGTAACTCTCCTCGTAGTGCTCCGGACGAATATCCGCATACAATTCCTGATTCTGCTGTTCTGCTGCCTCTAAAGAAATCGTTTCAAGAACCCCCTGCTCTGCCTGTTTGCAGATTTCTGCCAGCTTTAATAAAAAGGTTCCCGTTTTGCAGAAATAATCCTGATAAACAGCCGGCACATCTGCTGCCCCCGCAGCAATTGCAGAAATACGTTCTGTCGCTAATTCCATTCTCTCTTCTGCCAGCTCGTTTGATTCCTTATAAATCTCTTTATATTTATTACTCATGCTAATGTCCTTCCCTATTCATCCCGTAATTTTCCTTCTGCCGCATTGCGGTCAATCAGGCTTTTTGCATATTCCCAGATTGCTTCCGAGCCCTCATGTACCCGTGCATCTCTTGCCATCACCTGGGATTTCTTAACGCCGTGCTCGAGCCAGGATTTTCCGCCCGACGCATCATTTAACAGTAACGGCTGCACTTTATCCAGCATATTGGCAAACTTTGACTCCGCTGTCTCCATTGCCTCAAATTCATCCCAGAGTCCTCTGTACTCCTTCTGCTGTGCCTCCGGCAGCATCCCGAAAATACGGTCTGCCGCTTTTAACTCGCGCTCTCTCTTTGTCTTATTCGCCTCTGTATCATAGGCATAGGTGTCACCCGCATCAATTTCGATGACATCGTGAAGCAATACCATTTTCATGGTCTTTAAGACGTCTATCGGCTCATTCGCATAATCTGCGAGCACAAAGCACATCAGCGCCAAGTGCCAGGAATGTTCCGCATCATTTTCCTTGCGGCTGGCATCGGAAAGATACGTCTGTCTGCCGATTTTTTTAATTTTGTCAAGCTCCATGATAAAAGAAATCTGTTTTTCAAAATCTGTCATAGTAATCCTTCCTATCCTACAAATCCACTGACATATACCGCAATCCAGATTCCAGTCGCCAAAAAGGAACAAAGTAACCCTGCAAATGGAAACAGCTTGTAGGAATTTTCATCTCCAAGACTTGTAAATGCCAATACCAGCGCTGCCACCGCAAGCAGCATAGATGCCACTCCTGCACTGCCGAGATACATACTTCCGCCGCCCGCGCTGTAAAACGATTTCAATACCACAAATACGAACACGCCCAGTGAGACTAATGCCAGAAAAAGTGCTGCCGCTCCCCGCTTTGAATGTGTTTTCTCCGTAAATTTGTAAGATGTTCTGCGTCTTCTCATTGCTTTTTTTCTCTCATTCCTCTTTTCTTTCAGCCGTTTCCCGATTCGTTCTCCACTTTATATAAAAGTATTTCAAAATCCGGTAAAGCACATACCCTAATATTCCGCCAAGTGTATTTAACAGCAAATCGTCCACATCAAAACTGCCGACCTTTGTTATCAACTGCAGTATTTCCACAAACAGGCTCAGTTCAAAGCTATAGAGTGCGGTAAACCAGAATTTTTTCCCTTTTGCCACAAACACGGGCAAAAAGGTCCCAAACGGCATGAATGCCACCACATTTCCAACGATATTGAGCATTACGGAACGCATTCCGAGAATTTCGCGGTACTGGATAAAGCGATGGATTTCCTTAAGCGGCACCAGATTGTAATGATACTCGCGCTCTGTATAAGTCCGTCCCATTTCTTCCGAGAAAAAGAGAAAATAGAACAGCACAATAAAATAAAGTACAAATACGACTCCCGCCACAATGCGGTGTTTCTTTCTATCGGCAGCCATACTGCTCGTAATATTTATCAATTGCAGCCTTTAATTCATCATTAATGACAACGCGTCCCTGGCATGGGCGGTTGTAAAGATGTTCTACAACTTCCTCCATTGTAACGATTGCATTTGCCGGGAATCCGTAGGTGTCCTGAATCTCTTCAAGCGCACTCTTCTCCCCGCCAAGTCCTTTTTCCATTCTGTTTAAGGAAACCATCAGTCCTACGATTTTTACGTCTGCGGCTCCTCTTACCTTCGGCACGGTCTCTTCCATTGATTTGCCGGAAGTGGTAACATCTTCAATCATCACGACCTTATCGCCGTCTTTTAAAGTGCTTCCAAGGAAGCTTCCCTTGTCTGCTCCATGGTCTTTCTCTTCCTTGCGGTCTGAGCAGTAACGGACTTCTTTTCCATATAATTTATCAAATGCGACTGCGGTCACTACGCTAATCGGGATTCCCTTGTAAGCCGGTCCAAACAGCACATCAAAATCATCGCCGTAGGTGTCATGAATTGCCTTTGCATAATACTCACCTAAACGCATGAGCTGGGAACCGGTCACATATGCCCCTGCATTCATGAAAAACGGAGATTTTCTTCCGCTTTTTAATGTAAACTCTCCAAATTTGAGCACATCGCTCTCTACCATAAATTCTATAAATTCCTGCTTATAGCTTTCCATTTATTGAAGCCTCCTTATTTTTCACGTTTTTAAACACAGATATACCTTTAAAGTGTATCACCAAACGGATGAATTTTCAACTTACAAAAGAAACCGTGTGAAAACCGAGTCCTCTGATATGTGCCCAGAATCCTCCACACGGTTTCTTTTTCTATGTTCTCAGTATAGCACTGTGGGAATCGTCTAACAAGAACATATAATAAAAGCATAATTATTTTTGGATGGGCGGTGTATCCATCATCTCAGGTACTCTTTTTCAGAGTGTGTCGGGAACCATTTCCGACCTCAAAAATAATTATGCTTATTTCACTTAAAAAAATATCTTTTAATTGAACATCTGTTCTCTTTATGTTATACTACTGCTGTGTAATTGAAGAGAAAGCAGGATGTGATTTTCCGATTATTAGATGCCCTCTAGTCTACAAAGGAGGGTGATGCCCTATGAACACAATGGAAGTTCTCACTTTGTTGTTAGTAGTTTTTGCGGCTCTGTCTTACATAGATAATCATTATAATAAAAAGAAATAGCATCCCACCGTCCAAAGTAGATGCTATTTCATCATCTTAACTGAGGGCAAATCGGAGTCATATCCGATTCACTTTCTGAGTAGATTATACACTAGGGCATTTGAGAAATCAAGTGCCCTTTTTCTTTAGCCTGTAATTCAATCATGCTTTCTTTTTTGCATCAATATTATATGTTTGTCTGTCGCTACATATTTGTGTAATAATACCGTCTTTAATCAGAAATGATTTTCCGCAAATTATAATAGCTTCATCTGTTTCTAATATATGAGAGCCATCGCACAAAGCATAAATTGTTCTTTTTTGGGATTCTTCTAATAAATGTTTTCTTTGATACGTTTGCATATCGTCAAATTCAGTTGTATCCAAAACAAAATGTGGTTCAATATTAACGTCACTTAATCCAAGTCCTTCAAAGTAAATTGGCTCGGATGCATCACCTTCTTCCGGACTATTATAAACCGATTTCGCCATATTTATAGAGCCTGCACTTTGACCTATAATAATACCTTTAAAATCCTGCAATAATTCTTTTAAATGAATTTGATTAAAAAATTCATTTTCTATATAAGTATCTCCACCACTTAAAAATATAACATTTGCTTTTTTAATATATTCGGAGGCATTATTTCTTGTTCTATTATCCAGTATGAAGTAATTAGAAAAAGTTATACCCGATAATTTTAATCCACTAAAAATTAATGATGCGTAGCTGTCTGCTTTTTCACTATCATCTGGACTAGCAGCAATATATAAGATTCCATTATTAGCATCCATTAATTGCTTCATTTGATCAATAATTCCATTCGTATTGTCTATTTCATTTGGAACCTTTTTGCCATCAATTTTATGATAATGTCTCGTATTACTTGTAAAAAATAATTTTTTCATATCTTTTTACTCCCGCACCTCATTTGCGCCCATATAGAGTACATTGCGTTCCGGCACAACACCGCTCCTCTGAAACAGGTCTCTCACGGTGACAAATTCATATCCCTGCTCTTTTAATGCCGGAATCAGGGTTTTGATTGCCTCAACGGTCTGCACGTTTCCCGCCATGTCGTGCATCAGAATGATAAAGCCCGGGTTCGCATCGTTTAAAATACGGCGGGTTCTCTCCTCCGCCGTCACAGACGGCTCCCAGTCCTCGCAGCCGTAGCCACAGATAAATGTAATGTCGATTAAGTCAAACATCTTCTGGTCATAGCTGATGTATGGTGGTCTGAAAAACTTTGGTTTTTCTCCGGTAATGCGTAAGATTGCATCCGTTGTATAAGAAATTTCATCCAAAATTTCCTCTTTGCTCTGCGTCGGCATCGCCTGGTGGGTTTTGGAATGATTTTCAATCGAACAGCCCATGTCATACGCGCGTTTCACGAGATGTTCCGTCTCCTCTGTGATGTTCTGTCCAATCAGGAAAAAACTTGCCACGATATCGTTTTCTTTCAGAACATCTAAGACCTGCTCCGTTGTTTCGATGGATGGACCATCATCAAAGGTTAATGCAACTAACTTTTTCTCTGCCATAATAAAGCACCTCTCCCACTTTTTCCCTAATTGTAACGCAGCGACCCACTTCCCGCAAGCGCTTCCGAAGCGGTTTCTTCCTTTATCAGAAGACTCACCTTTGCCCCGCCAAACCGGCTGGAATTTGAAAGAACCAGCTTCCCGCCGTGCCTCCCTGCAATCGTTTTTGCAGCAAAAAGACCGATTCCATAGTGAAGCGCCCCACTGCGGCTCTCATCTTCCATAAAAAACTGCTCTGTGCCGTGCGCTAACGCTGCTTCCGAAAAACCGCTTCCGCTGTCTTCTATTATAAATGCAAGCATTTCGCCCTGTTCTTCCACACAAATGCTGATGACGCCTCCCTCCGGCGTGTATTCGATGGCATTTGCAACAATGTTCATGACAGCGCGGACAATCTGGTCAAACACAATGCAAATGGTTTTCCTGATTTCTGACACTTTCCAGAGAAGCTCACACTTTTTCGTGGCAACAAGTCCTTCCGTCTGATTTCTGATTTCCGCAAAAAGCACCTCCGTACCCACCGGTACGGGCGAAAACGAAACGCCCTCCGCTGACTTTGTGACCTCGATTAACATCTGCACGTAGGACTGCATCTGCGCGGCACTTCTTACAATATAATCTGCATACTGCTTCTGTTCTTCTGTCAGTGCTGTTTCCTCTAAAAGCTCTGCATTTCCCCGCACAACGGTAAGCGGCGTTTTGATATCATGCGCAAGTGCTGACATCTGTCGGTTCTTTTCCTGTTCCATCTGCCACTGCGTTTCTAAAGACTCCTTTAATGCTCCCTTCATATCCTCTATCGAACAAAGAATATCGTCGATTTCCCTGATTCCACTGTACGTTGCCGCATCAGACAGCTCCTGCGCCTTAATCCGCTCCACCTCGTCTAACAGCGGATTTAATTTCTTTTTTAATTTTCTGCCAAAGCGCACCGATGAAAAAATGATAATTCCGGTTATCATGACAAACGCTGCCCCAATGAACAATTCCTGCGGCGGAATGAGATGTTCCCGCAAAAATGCGCTGCTGTACTGCGGTATCAGACGATATCGCAGCACGCAGACCCCATCGCTTCGCTCAATGACCTTATAAAAATAGACCTTGTAAAAATATCGGTTTTCCTGGGTTTCTTGCATGCAGACTGCTCTCCATGCGGCATCTGCATCCTTTCCGGATAAACTGCCTTTCTGCACTGCACCCTTTTTATCAAACACCACATATTCACAGAGCGGAGGAATCAGCGCATCCATCACCGTGTCGGCATCCGCAATCGTCTCCTGCGCTTCCTCAATCTTTTTTTCTGTAAAATTTGCTGGAAGAATCTTTCCGTTCACAATCAGCAGATTAAAAATTATAAGCAGGAAAAATCCGCCGGCAAGCAGTGCAGGGAGTACAATTAAAATGTATTTTAAATACAGTCTGCCAAGCGTCGTTTTCTTTCTTATAACTCCCATCGGTATCCAATCCCCCAGACCGTCTTAATCGGCTCACAGTGCGTATCCGCTAACTTCATCCTGATATTTTTGATATGCGTTGTAATCGTACTGTCACTGCTTCCGCTGTCAAATCCAAACACACGCTCTAAAATCTGCTCCTTTGAAAACGTCTGTCCCTGATTTTTCGCAAGAAATTCACAGATATCGTATTCACCTTTTGTGAGTGGAATCACGTTTTCCTCCACCGTCATCTGTTTTAAAGATAAGTTAAAACACACGCTTCCAAACGAAAGCCGCACCGCATGTTCCCTGTGCTCCCGTCTTAAATGTGCACCGATCCTTGCGCGAAGCTCCATCACGCCAAACGGCTTGCAGATGTAATCGTCCGCACCAAGCGAGAGACCTTCCACCAGACTGCTTTCCCCTGTCTTTGCCGTTAGAAACAGAATCGGGCAGTCCACAAGTTTTCGTATTTTTTCGCACAATGTAAACCCATCTATGCCGGGCATCATGACATCCAGTAAAATCAGGTCGTAGAAACTTAACTTTGTCCTGTCCAGTTTCACTGCATCCGGAAGTAACGTCACCGTATGCCCGTCTTTTCTAAGAATTGCACCAATCATCTGAAGGATTGCCGTATCATCGTCAATCGCCAATATATTTGCCATAAATCCTCTCTATTCTGCTGCCCTGTTTCCCTCCCAGCGCGCTGCCCAGAAGAGATAGCACACAAGGCTTCCAGCCGTCACGATTCCATAGAGAAACAGCAGATTTCCAGGTAATGTCATGCTCTCTGCCCGCCCAAAACGGTAACTCAGATACGTTTTGGGAATCCGCGCCGTCCAGCTAAACGGCGCATACCGCCATGCAAATTTCCCTATGTCTGTCAAAAACAAAGCGCTCGCCATTGCTTCCACAATTCCTGTTCCCATTGTGACACCTTTTCCTGCCACAAACGCCAGATACAGATGCCAGACATAGAGTGGAATACTGCTGCCCCACATTACAAAAGCCATTATAACATACATTTCCACACCAAACGCAGTATTTCCCAGAAGTTTTGCACATCCGGCTGCAAAGAGTAGGGAAGTACCAAGCAGTGCCAGAAGTGCAAGGATCAGTAACAGCACTAATTTTGAAAAAAATGCCGCCATCCTGTTTCGCAAGGTAAGAAGATTTTGTCCTCTGCCCGCATTTGCCTCCTGTTCGGCGATTACCGCGGAAAAAATCCCGATAAGCAACGGAAATCCCATTCCAATCAGCTCGTAAAACGCTTCTAACTGCCCGAGTTCACTCCATCCTCTGCCAAAACTATAGGCAAGAAATATGGCAACTGCCAGAATTGGTATCAAAATGTGCGCCGGCACAAGCGACAGTCCTTTTATTTTGTGTGCATCTGCCCGAAGGCAGTTCATAAGTTCCATCTAATGCACCTCTTTTCGTTCAAACCATTTGAGAAATAACACTGTCGCAACAAGAAACCAGAACAGTGAAAGTATGATTCCCGGCAGCAGTACTCCCGCATCAAGCAGTGCATCCCCCACCTCTGCGCGAAGTCCATTGGGAAGGACGTGAAGCAGCGGACACATCACGCGTATCGGGATGGCAGGTGCAAACATCCACCAGTTACTCGAAGAAGCCATTCCCGTTCCAATGACTGCAAGCAGCATACCTGTTAAAACCGTCACAAACATTCCAAACCGGATACTCAAAAACAGAAAAAAAGGAATTTCCCAAAGATAGGTAATCGTCAGCACAATTACCGCAGGAACCGCCCCGGACACCGGCACAGACGTGGTAAGAACGCCTCCCCCAAGGGTTGCCCCCACTGCCAGAACAACATTGGCGCCAAACAGTGTAAGAATCAGGTAACACATTTTTCCAAGCATCAGCCGCCTTTTCTCAAGTGGAAGCGTGAGCTGGTAAAAATATTTGATTTTCTTTTCCTTCGCTATCGTAAGCCCGCACAAAATGGCAAGCGCTCCCGGCAGCAGCATTACATACCACCAGTTCCACGCACTCTCTGCATAGGCATTTGTCATGCCAGCTACCAGGATAAATGCAATCACAAGTGTAGTTACCGGTGCCAGCCAGATGATTTTTCCACCGAAAGTCCGGTTCTGTTTTAAAAATTCTGCTTTAATAATGGAAATCATTCCCATTCTCCCTCCTTCCGATTCGCCTGCACGATATCCATAAACAGTTTTTCCAAATCTTCCTTCTGATTCAAGGGGGCTTCGTAGCCTAAAACTCCGTTTGCAAGAATCCCGATATCGTCCGCAATCTGTTTTACTTCGGACAGGATATGGCTCGAGAGAATGACCGTGATTCCCTGTGCCGGAAACGACTTGATCAGTTCCCGCAGTTCCTCGATTCCAATCGGGTCAAGTCCATTTGTCGGCTCATCGAGAATTAAAAGCTTTGGGCGGTTTAACAGCGCTAACGCAATGCCAAGCCTCTGCTTCATTCCAAGTGAAAACTGTCCCGCTTTCTTTTTTCCGGTATCGCTTAGTTTCACGATAGAAAGCACCTCATCAATCCGTTTTTCGTCCGCTCCGGTCAAAAGTGCCCGCACCTTTAAGTTCTCTTTCGCCGTCAGATTTTCATATAGCGGCGGCGTTTCAATCAGTGCCCCAATCTGGTCTAAGTATTCTCTGCTCCACTTATTTCCATCAAAGAAAATCTCCCCCGAGGTCGGTTTTAAAATTCCCGTCACCATCTTTAAAATCGTGGATTTTCCGACTCCATTTGGTCCGAGCAATCCATAAATTGTATTTTTTCTCACATGAAGTGAAACCTTATTTACCGCTCTCTGTGCCTTAAAATCCCGGCAGAGCTCTGCCGTCTCAAGCATCATTTCCATAGAAATCTCTCCTTTTTCTTTTCTCTTTACGATTAGAATAACGGGTAAAAATAAAGATTCTATAAAGATTTCTATAAAAAAACTCCCCTTCAGATAAAATACCTGAAAGGGAGTTTTTTATGCCGGACTGGCGTTTTTATTCTGCATTTGTAATATCTGTACCAAAATATTTTTCAGAAAGAGCGGAAAGTTCTCCTGATTCCCGAAGCTCTCCGATTGCCGCATCAATTGCCTCAAGAAGGCTCTTGCTCTGCTCTCCTTTACGCACCGGAATTGCCACCTCTGTGACTTCCGGGTCTAAGGTTGCAATCTTAATCGGTGCATCCGGGTGTGCGTTCAGATAATCGTAGAAGGTTACTTCTGCGTTTAAAGTCGCATCAATTCTGCCGGAAAGCAGCAGTTCAAATGTCTGGTTCAAATCGTCAACACCTGTTACTGTTGCGCCGTACTTTTCAGCGACTTCTGCATAGGTACTTGAAATCGTGTTTGCGGTTGATTTTCCGCTTAAGTCTTCCATACTCTGAATATCATCGTTGTCACTCTTTACGATGACTGCTGTGCGGTTATACGCATATGGAGTGGAAAAATCATATTTTTCTGCACGCTCTTCTGTAATATCCACACCGTTTACCATAATGTCGTATCTGCCAGCATCAAGTCCTGCGAGAAGTCCGTCCCATTCGCCTTCGATGAAAGTTGCCTTCACGCCGAGCTTTTCTGCAATAAGCTGTGCCACTTCCACATCATAGCCCACGAGATTATCATTTTCATCGTGGTAAGTCCATGGTGCCCAGGTTCCTTCCATCGCAACCACAATTTCTCCCTTATCCAAAATCTGGGAAAGTAAATCGCCTTCCCCCGCTTCAGAATCAGAGTTCATCGCCTCCGTTGTCACGTCGTCGTTCTGCTGCGGTGTTTCGCTCTTTCCGCATCCTGTAAGTGCTAATACTCCCGCTGCTGCGAGTGCTGCAACATATGTCAGTTTCTTTTTCATTTTTTTCTCCTTATATTTCTCTATTCTTCTTTTCCGGGCCGTTCTTCTAAGCGCTGTTCTTCCATCCGCAGAAAAGCCCGTGTACGTTCGTTCGCCGGGTTTCCAAAAAATTCATCTGTTTTCCCTGCTTCCACGATAACGCCGTTTTCCATAAAAATGGTCTTGTTTGAAACGGTTTTTGCAAATCCCATTTCATGTGTAACTACAAGCATCGTCATTCCTTCTGCCGCAAGCTGCCTCATAACAGAAAGCACCTCTCCGGTCAGCTCCGGGTCAAGTGCCGAGGTCGGCTCATCAAACAGAATGATTTCCGGATCTGTCGCCATCGCACGCGCAATCGCTACCCTCTGCTGCTGTCCACCGGAAAGTTCGTCAGGATAAAAGTGATATTTATCCGACAGTCCCACCTTATCAAGCGCAGCTCTTCCAATTTCTGCTGCCTGCTTCTTTGGCATCTTCCGTGCGATAATGAGTCCTTCTGTGACATTTTCCAGTGCCGTCTTATTCAAAAACAGGTTGTAGTTCTGGAATACAAACGCTGTCTTCTGCCGAAACCGTGCAATTTCTTTTTTGGAGCTGTGATTCATCCGGTATTCTTCCCCGTCAAAAATCATCGTTCCACTGTCTGCGGTTTCCAAAAAATTAATGCAGCGCAATAGGGTTGTTTTTCCGGAACCACTTGGTCCTAAAATTGCAACCACATCTCCCTGCGCAACATCAAATCCGACTCCTTTTAACACTTCCGTCGTGCCAAAACTTTTTCTGACATCCCGTATCTCTAACATCCATCAGTCCTCCTTCCTTCTATGCGTGCCAAGCCGCTTCTCTCCTACACGCTGCAACTTCGTCAGCACCGTAGAAAACAGCAGGTAAATCAGACCGACTTCCATATAAAGAACCAATGGCTCATACGTTCTTGCCACAATACGCTGTGTCACCATAAACATTTCCGTCACCGTAATATTAGCCGCAAGTGACGTATCCTTTACCATTGCGATCAGAGAATTTGAAAGCGGTGGAAATGCCGTGCGCATCGCCTGCGGGAGAATAATCCGCCGCATCGTCTGCATATAGGTCATACCGACACAGTTTCCCGCCTCAAGCTGTCCTTTGGGCACCGCCTCAAGCGCCGCACGGATGGTCTCCGCACAGTAGGCTCCCTCATTGAGTGCAAAAACAAGTACCGCCGCCGGGAATGGGGAAATTAAAATTCCAATATTGGGAAGTCCGTAAAAGACAACAAACAACTGTACTAAAAGCGGCGTTCCACGGAAAATCCAGATGTAAAATCTTGCAATCTGTTTGAGTCCCCGGATATTTGCGAACTGTACCAGTGCCATCACCACCGCAATGATTAATGCCAGTGAAAATGCAATGACCGTCAGTGGAATCGTCACCGAAATTCCACGAAAAAGTATTTTCCAAAAAGAGTCTGTTACGATCTCCCAGATACGCTCATTTATCACGTCTTCATCTCCATTCTATCCATGCAAAACGGGAGCAGGCTCCTCTCAGGGTCGTATGCTCCCGCAATATTATAATCACATTCTGACTTCGTGTCAAATTATTTTACTGCCGGTAAAACTGCTCCAGCTCCTTCCTGCATGTAAGAAACACCCTGCCCAGTTTCGGGTCAAAATGCGTTCCAAGCGATTCTTCGATAATTCCAAATGCCTTGTCAAAGGAATATGCATCCTTATAACACCGCTTACTCACGAGTGCGTCAAACACATCCGCAAGTGCCATAATTCTTGCCTCTATCGGGATTTCTTCCCCACTGATTCCGGTCGGATATCCCTGTCCGTTCCACTTCTCATGATGGTAATGCGCAACATTCACAGCAACACGGACAAATTCCTCACTCTCCACACCTTTTAAGATATCATTTACAATCCTTGCACCTTCTGCGGAGTGCCGCTTCATAATCTCATATTCTTCGTCTGTAAATTTGCCCTGTTTCTGCAACACAGAATCCGGAATCGCAATTTTTCCCAGGTCATGCATTGGCGCAGCCTTGATGACCATCTGAAGAAATTCCTCTGAAATTCCAAACTCATCCAGACAACCGGACAGTCTGTCCGAAAAGATTTCTACCACACGGCTGGTTCTTTTGATATGCCCTCCGGTACTGTTGTCGCGACTTTCCACCATCGTTGCCATTCCAAGAACCATCATATCCTTGATATGTACAATATCCGCTGTCTTATGCGCTACCTCTTTTTGCAGATTGCTGTTATAATTTTCAATCGCATTGAGATAATTCTGCTCACTGGTACGATCTATCAGCTCGACCAGATAACCGGCCTTGTGCTTTCTGCCCCGCATGATATCCCGCACACTCATCTGAATATAGCTGCCATTTACCGAAATCATCTTACTTCCTTCGTAGGACGATTCTTTCAGCCACAAGACAACCTCCCGGTAAAGGTAGCTGTCCGACACGGGAACCGGCGCATCTATCCGCCACTCCTCTTCAATCGCAGGAAAAAGTTCCTTTGCATAGGAGTTTGCATTGACATAGCGGTATTTCCGGTCAAATTCAATATATCCGTATTCTCCGAGCCGCTCCACAGAAACGGCAATATTCGCCGTCAGATCATAGATATTAATGCGCTCTAACAGATAGACAAGACACACTGCTGCCGCTAAATATCCCAGTGAGACATAACTTACCTTAGACTTTAAAAGCCGCTCTAAGAGATAGGCAATGACAACGCCCATTCCCATCACGCTGATGACGCTCACCGTGCGCACAGAAATATGGCTGCGCCGCCTGATGGCATAAATCAGGTAATAGACAATCAAAAGTCCGTAAAGCAGCACCATTGCCACATACGCAGAATGTGCCGGTCCATAGGTTTTTATCAGATAATGGTATCCGTCACCCTCTGCAAGCTGCACATCCTTATAATAAATGCCACTGTGCCCGATGGTCAGGACAAAGCCCATCATCACTGTGGAAAATAATGTCATGCCCCCCGTGATGACCTTTGAAATCCGGATGTCGCAAAGCTGCCTTAGCGCCAGCACGATAAACAACGGACAGTAGCAGCCGCCCACATAAATCAGTTTATTCGCTGTCAGTGCCATCCAAAGGTTATCGGAAACAGACAAAAGATATCGTCCCAGGCTGTTTATGATTACAAGAAGGCAAAAAACCACATACAGATTATCTGTCTTCTTATTCCGCAGCAGAAACCATCCGGTCATGACAACCGATGCTATAAATGTCAGAAGATATAAGCTGCTCACCATAGGCTTACCGCTCTCTTACCGCTCCTACCAGGTCTTTGATATCCTCTACCTGATAACGCTCCATATATTCCGCAATTCCTTTTACAATCTTTTCTGTCACGGTAGGGTCATGAAAGTTTGCAGTTCCTACCGATACCGCTGTTGCACCTGCCAAAATCATTTCAATGGCATCCTCTGCGTTCTGGATACCGCCCATTCCGACAATCGGAATTTTAACAGCCTGCGCCGTCTGATAAACCATACGTACTGCAATCGGGTGTACCGCCGGACCTGACATTCCTCCGGTTTTATTGGCAAGCACAAAGCATCTGCGGTTTACGTCAATCTTCATGCCCGTTAAGGTATTAATCAGTGATACACCGTCCGCTCCGCCTGCTTCCGCAGCCCTTGCCATCTCGGTAATATCCGTCACATTCGGGGAAAGCTTCATGATGACCGGCTGTGCGGCGTGTTTTTTGATTTCTTTTGTAATTGCTTCCACCATCTTCGGGTCCTGTCCAAATGCGATTCCGCCTTCCTTGACATTCGGACAGGAAATATTGATTTCCAGCAAATCAACCGGCTGCGATGCGAGCCGCTCCACAACCTCCACGTACTCTTCTGTGGTATGACCACAGACATTTACCATGATTTTGGTATCATATTTTTTCAAAAACGGGATATCACGCTCGATAAAAAGGTCGATTCCAGGGTTCTGAAGACCGATGGCATTTAACATTCCACCGTACACTTCCGCAACACGCGGTGTCGGATTTCCCTTCCACGGCACGTTTGCCACTCCCTTTGTCACAACGGCTCCTAATTTGTTTAAATCTACAAACTCAGAGTATTCCTCTCCGGAACCGAAAGTTCCCGATGCCGTCATCACCGGATTTTTTAACAATACCCCACAAAGGTCTGTTGTCATATTCATTACAGTTCCACCTCCTCTGCAGCAAATACCGGTCCTTCTTTGCAGACACGTTTATTGTTGACATTGCTGTGCGCATCCTTCTCTGTGGACTGGCATACGCAGGCGAGGCAGGCTCCAATTCCGCATGCCATGCGCTCTTCCATGGAAATATAACATTCCATGCCGCGCTCCTTTGCATATTCCTTGAGGGCACGTAACATCGGAATCGGACCACAGGCATAAATAATATCTGCGGTAAGCCCGTTTTCTGCAATGGCATCAAGCACATTTCCTCTGGTTCCGGCACTGCCGTCCTCTGTTGCCACGTAAACCTCTCCCTGTTTTTTGAATTCATCCATCAAAAACAGTTCATCGCGAAAACCTAAAATCATCTTTTTCTCGCAGTTTAATTCTTTTGCAAGCTGTAACATCGGCGGGATTCCAATACCGCCGCCAATCAAAAATGCGGAGAGCTCTTTTTTCGGGAAACCGTTTCCGAGCGGTCCAACTACGCGAATCTGGCTTCCGGTATGTAACGCAGAAAACTCTTCCGTTCCTTTTCCGGCTACACGGTATACAAGACGGATTGCCTTATCCTTTTTGTCTATCTCACAGATACTGATTGGACGCGGAAGCAGCCTGCTTCCCTCATTGCAGTAGAGCGACAGGAACTGTCCTGCCTTTGCCTCCCCCGCAATGTTTTCTGTACGTATCCACATACTGTAAATATCATCTGCAATCTCTTCCTGGCGGATTACAATCGCCGTTTCTTCATATTTGTGCATCCTTAGATTCCCTGCTCTTTCTCACTGTATACAATTTTGCCATCTACAATTGTCATGCAGACCTTTCCGGTAACTTCTCTTCCGTCAAACGGCGTATTTCTTCCCTTGCTGAAAAATGTTTCCTTGTCAATCTTATAGGTTGCGTGCGGATCAAAAATAACAATGTCCGCCGGTTTTCCCGGTGCAATGTCTCCCCTGTCAAGTCCAAGGATTTTTGCCGGATTATAGCTCATCTTCTCCGCCATCTGCATCGGGGTCAGATAACCGCCTAATACCAGTTCTGTGTAGGTTAAGCATGCCGCCGTCTCAAGTCCCACGATTCCAAACGGCGCTTTTTTCATGGTTGTATTTTTATCTGCAAATGTGTGCGGTGCATGGTCTGTGGCGATTACGTCCATGATTCCCGCTTTTAAACCGAGCTTTAATGCCTCCACATCTTCTCTGGTACGAAGCGGCGGATTCATCTTGTAATTGGTGTCTGCATCGGCATCAATCGCAAGCTGTTTTTCCATATGAACCGTCTGGTCAACGGTCTTGATATCGTCCGAGGTCAGTGTAAAGTGATGCGGGCATACCTCAGCCGTCACTCTGGTGTGTTCCATCTTGGCATGTTTTACCATGTAAACAGACTCTCTTGTGGAGCAGTGGCAGAGGTGCAGCTTCACTCCGGTATCTCTGCAGAGCATAATATCTCTTGCAATGATGACATCCTCCACGGAGTTGGTGATTCCCTTCATGCCTAATTTTCTGGCGTTCTCATCCTCGTTCATCACACCGTCCGCTACCATATTTTTATCTTCACAGTGTGCTAATACCACAAGTCCGCGTTTTGCCGCCTTCTCCATCGCATTGCGGTAAAGCTGTGCGTTCATGACGGATTTTCCGTCTTCGCTGATGGCGAGAATTCCAGCATCTGCCATGCCGTCAATGTCAGAAAGTTCTTTGCCTTCCTGTCCTTTTGTGACAGCTCCGACCTGGTATACATGAACGATTCCAAGATTCTTTGCCTTGTTATGCACATAGTTTACCACGTCCGCATTATCAACTACAGGTTTCGTATTTGGCATTGCAAGAATCGTGGTAAATCCGCCGTGTGCTGCCGCCCGGCATCCGGTCTCAATGGTCTCTTTCTCTTCAAATCCCGGGTCTCTTAAATGTACGTGCATATCAATAAATCCCGGCATTACATAGCAGCCCTTCGCATCAATGACACGGTCTGCTTTTTTCTTCTGCAGTTTTCCGATTTCTGCTACCTTTCCATCAACGATTAACAAATCCTGCACCTCATCCATCTGGGTGGCAGGGTTGATAATCTGTCCGTTCTTAATCAGTATGGTCATGTCGTGTCTCCATCCTTTTCTCTCTCAAAAATGTACGTTAAAAGCTACGTTTATTTTAGCATACCCGCAAACCGGATTCAATAAGCTATCCCAGTCTGCCGTAGAGTTCCATCGGGACATATGCTCTGATATAGATTCCCTCTGCCCGGTACTCCTCCGTAAGCAGCTCTCCTCCCTTTCGCACCTGCTGGATAATTCCGGCATCTGCGTAGGGAATGACACGCTCAATTAAAATTTTATTTTCCCTGAGAAGGTCGCTTAGTTTCTCTTTTACGGCATCAAGCCCTTCCCCGGTGCGCGCCGACACTGCAAATGTAGCGTCCGCTTTAAAGTCGCGGAGCGGTTCTTTGTCTGTGACTAAATCCTGCTTATTAAAAAGTGTAAGAATCGTCTTATCCTGAATATCAAGCTGGTACAGCGTATCGTAGACAATGTGCATCTGTTTGTCGCGCTGCGGATTGGAAGCATCTACAACGTGAATCAGATAGTCTGCGTATTTTGCCTCCTCAAGCGTACTGCGGAATGCTTCAATCAGATGATGCGGCAGCTTGCGGATAAATCCGACCGTATCGGTCAAAAGGATTTCCTGCTGCTTATTAAGCTGTAAGATTCTTGTCGTCGGGTCTAAGGTTGCAAACAGCTTATCTTCCTCAAGCACTCCTGCGTCCGTCAGGTGGTTTAAAAGCGTTGATTTTCCGGCATTCGTATACCCGACAATCGCCGCCACCGGAATCTGGTTTTTCTCCCTCTGTGCCCGGTTGATCTCACGGTGTCTCTGGACTTCTTTTAACTCACGGTTCAACTGTGCAATCCGGTTTTTGATGAGACGTCTGTCCATCTCAAGCTTTTTCTCTCCCGGACCTCTTGTTCCGATTCCACCACCAAGCCTTGACATCGACCGTCCCAGTCCGGTCAGACGGCTTAAGCGGTATTTTAACTGCGCAAGCTCTACCTGGATTTTTCCTTCGTTTGTAGTCGCTCTTGCCGCAAAAATGTCGAGAATAATCAGTGTGCGGTCCATCACCTTGGTCTGTAAGGCATCCTCAAGATTTTTTAACTGTGCCGGCGATAACTCATCGTCACAGACGATTCCGGTTGCACCGGTCTGTTCTATCAGCTCCGCGATTTCCGCAACCTTTCCGGTTCCCACATAAGTGCCCGGATGAATGAGCTCACGCTTTTGAATCAGGGTTCCGACAACCACTGCTCCGGCAGTATTTACAAGTTCTGCAAGCTCTGCCACTGAATCCTCCGCGTCATCGCCCTCCTGCTCACTGACGCCGACTAAAATCACTTTTTCTTCGAGTTCTTCGATTTCAAATGTTTCTGCCATACTCCTCCTAATTCTCCGGCGTTATGTCTTCCGTCGACTGTGTCTCCTCCGGCACTGCCTCCGAATCCTCTTCCATCACATGTCTGGTGGAAAGGAACGTGCACTCCCGCTGTACATCGGCATCATCCGGATAATCCTTTACATATTCCTGAGCCATCTCGTAAGCCTTGTCAAACTCTCCCGCATACTCATAGGCGAGGATGCTGTTTGCCATCAGTTCCTGCCGGTCTGTGACCGTCTCCATGGCAAGCCCCTGTTCAAAGTAGGAAATTGCCGTCTCATAGTTATTCTTCTCTAACTCAATTTCGCCGAGTGCATTCATTGTCTCCGAATCCGCCGTCCCACTTGCAAGATAGGTCTGGTACAGCGTGGACGCTTTTTCACTGTCCCCTGTCTCATCATAAACCTTTGCGAGATAGAGATTTGCAAGCGTGCTTTCTTTTGCCACTGCTGCCTCAAGCTCTGTTTTGGCGTTGTCATATTCTCCGAGCAGATAATAGATTCTGCCCCGCCAGGTCAGGCTCTCCGCATCATCCCCCTTGATGGAAAATGCTTCATTCAGATAGTCTTCTCCATCCTCCGTCAGATTATGTGCAGCGAGGTTCTCATAGATATTGACATAAAGCTCATAATCTTTTGCATTATATTTTACTGCCTCTTTGTAATCCTTTAAGGCATTCTCCGAATCGCCCTGTGAAAGAAGCAGGGTTCCGCGCAGATAATACGCATTCGCATTCTGCGAATCATAGTCAAGCAACGCATTATAGGTTTCCAGTGCCCCATCTGTATTGCCAGACGCAAACTGCGCCGCCGCCTTATAAAAACAGATGTCAAGCTCCGTCTCTGTCACATCACCGATATGCTGTTTTAACGCATTTTCAAATGCTTTTTCTGCCTTCTCGTAGTCTCCTTCTGCCATGCAGTTTAATCCCACCTGCCGGTAGGAAAGCTCATCTTCCAGGCGCTCATTTGCGCACCCGGCAAGCAGAGTGACAGAAAGGACTGCCGCCACAGACAGCACTTTCATGTTCTGTAATTTCATTCTGATTTCCAAATTCCTTTCTGTTACATCGTATCCCGGATTACCCGCGCAACATTGCCCCATGCAATCTTATCAAGCGCATCCTCATGGATTCCTCTGCGTTTTAACGCCTCAAACAGGCGCTCCATCGCCGTGCAGTCCGCAATCTCAAACTGTCCGCCGATGCCATCAAAATCCGTTCCGATTCCCACACATTCGATTCCACCTACATTTATAAAATGTTCTACATGGTCGCACATGCATGAAATCCGGCTCACCTCATCGGTGACATCCTTATTTAAAAAGGACGGCTCAAAATTAATTCCAGCAACGCCTCCGTGCTCTGCCAACACTTTTATCATGTCATCGGTCAGATTTCTTGTTGCAGGAGAAAGTGCCCGGCAGTTCGAGTGTGATGCCACAAATGGACGCTCTGCCACGTCTGCCACATCGTAAAATCCACCGTCTGACAGATGGGACACATCCACAATCATCCCAAGCTTTTGCATATAGGAAACGGCTTCTTTTCCAAAATCCGTTAATCCCTTCTCCATCTCTTCCCGTCTTGCAGAATGTGGATATCCAAAGCAGTTGGCATCGTTCCATGTCAGCGTCATAAGCCGCACACCCATATCATAATAGCGTTTGATATTTTCCATCCTGCCATCGACCGGGCAGCCATTTTCAATCGTAAGAAATGCAGAAATCTTTCCGGCTTTTTTATTTTCTTCCAGTTCTTTATAATTTCCGGCAAACGCAAGCGTATCGCTGCATTGTTTTAATGTGTTCTGAAAAACACCATACATCTGCATCATGAGCTGCTCAAGATCCGGCATTTTCTGTAATCCAAACCACTCAGGCTCATCCCTCTGCGGCAAAAACATTGCAAAAAACTGTGCCGCCGCTCCTGCCGCCTTCAGGCGGGACACATCCACCATGGCACCCGGAAGTTCCCAGAGCGTATCCTTCTGTTGTACCAATGCGGCTTCCAGCGTGTCGCAGTGCATATCAATATAATTCATGTTAAAAATTCCTTCCTCTTATTTCACTAAAAGAATAGCACACTCTGTTTCATCTGCCAAGGAATTTTAAACTGCTGACACGCAAAACCGACCTTTTGTCGTCAGGCTTTTTCCCTGACTCCCAAAGGCCGGTTTTTAAGACTCTCTATGAATCTTTCACACTATTTTCTTTTATAAATGCCAGATGTCCTCATTGTACTGTGCAATGGTACGGTCTGAAGAGAAGAATCCTGCTTTGCTGATGTTGATTAACATCTTCTTTGCCCATGCCATACGATCTTCGTAATCAGCATAGATGCGCTCTTTTGTTGCCACATAGTCCTCAAAATCCGGAAGGGTCATAAACCAGTCTTTGTTTAAAAGCTCGTTGTAAAGACGCTCTAAGTTCTCTCTCTGTCCAACTGCCATCACGGTATCGCTTACAATAAAGTCAATCGCACGTTTGATGTTTTCATCATTCTCATAGTATTTTCTGGATACATAATCTGCCTTCTCATAATGGCTGATAACGTCCTCAGAAGACTCGCCGAAGATGTAAATATTGTCATCGCCGACAAACTGGTGCATCTCAACGTTTGCTCCGTCCATGGTTCCGATTGCAACCGCACCGTTTAACATAAACTTCATGTTGGAAGTTCCGGATGCCTCTTTGGATGCAAGGGAAATCTGCTCATGGATATCTGCTGCCGGAATTAATTTCTCAGCAAGTGTTACGTTGTAGTTCTCTACCATTACAACCTTTAAGTATGGTGCTACTTCAGGGTCATTTGCAATCACCTGCTGCAGGCAGAGAATCAGATGGATGATATCCTTTGCAATGATATATGCAGGTGCTGCCTTTGCTCCGAAAATCACGGTAATCGGACGAGCCGGCTTCTTGCCTGCCTTAATCTCAAAATATTTGTGAATGACATACAGTGCGTTCATCTGCTGTCTCTTGTACTCGTGAAGTCTCTTAATCTGGATATCGTAGATAGAGTTGTCATCCAGCTCGATTCCCTGTGTCTTTGCCAGGTAATCCTTTAACTCTTTCTTTCTGCCGTTCTTTACGTCAAGAAGTCTCTGTAATACAGCAGCGTCATCCACATATGCGCCTAACTTTTCAAGTTCTTCTGCATTTTTCTTAAAGCCCGGTCCAATCAAAGACTCAATCATGGCGCTTAATTCATGGTTGCTGTGTAACAGCCAGCGGCGGAATGTGATACCATTTGTCTTGTTGTTGAACTTCTCCGGATAAATCTTGTAGAAGTTATTTAACTCGCTGTTCTTTAAAATCTCGGTATGCAGGTATGCAACACCGTTTACACTATAACCGTAGTGGATATCCATATGTGCCATGTGCACACGTTTTTCATCGTCGATAATAGCAACGGACTTGTCAGCAAATTTCTTTGTCACACGGTTATTTAATTCGTAGATAATCGGCAGAAGCTGTGGTACGGCTTTCTCTAAGAAATGAATCGGCCATTTTTCAAGTGCCTCTGCTAAGATGGTGTGGTTCGTGTATGCACAGGTCTTAGACACGATATCAATTGCCTCATCCATCAGGATTCCACGCTCTAACAGGAGACGGATTAACTCCGGAATTACCATACTTGGATGGGTATCGTTAATCTGTACCACTGCATACTCATGAAGGTCATGCAGGTTAGAGCCGCGCGCAATTGCCTCGTCGATAATCAGTCTCGCACCGTTGCTTACCATAAAATACTGCTGGTAAACACGAAGGATGCGACCCTTATCGTCTGAATCATCCGGATATAAGAACAGAGTTAAGTTCTTTGCAATGTCCTCTTTATCGAAGTCAATTCCCTCGCCGACAAGATTCTCATCAACGGTTTCTACATCAAACAGATGAAGTTTGGTGGTACGGTTCTCGTAACCGATAACATCGATATCATAAAGTCTTGATTTTAATGTGAATCCGCCAAATGGGATATCGTAGGTAACATCTGTCTTGGTCAGCCAGCTTTCTTTCTCAATCCACGGGTTCGGGGTCTCATACTGTAAGTTGTTGCGGAATACCTGTTTGAACAGTCCATAGTGATAATTTAATCCTACACCGTCTCCGTTTAAGCCAAGGCTTGCGATGGAATCCAAAAAGCATGCTGCAAGACGTCCAAGTCCACCGTTTCCCAAAGAAGGTTCCGGCTCAACCTCTTCGATTTCGCTTAAGTTTTTGCCATTTTCTGCTAAAACCTCTTTCACTTCATCATAGATGCCAAGATTAATCAGATTGTTGGATAACAGTTTTCCAATCAGAAATTCTGCTGAGATATAGTATAATTTGCGTTTTCCGTCAGAAGTCACACGCTCTCCTGCCATTTTTTTGGTCATTTCCAACAACGCGTAATAAATCTCTTCGTTCGTGCACTGGCTGATTTCCTTTGCATATCTTTTGGTTACGATTTCCTGTAATTGCATTGTTTCCTCCATTCTGCCGCCCTGCGGCATTCCCTCCAACTAATTTGTTTCGCATTTTTTCGTATTTTCATGTTTCTTTGATTATTATATGAGGAAAATGCTATTTTTTCTTGTAATATTTTGTGCAAAAGTGGTACAATCCTATCATATTTTTTTATTTTCTATACGAAACAAAGCAATTCAAAATCATATGCGACAAATATAATTACATCTTTACTTGAAGGTAAAGTATGGTATACTTAATCAAGGGAGCTGTTAGACGGTTCTTGCCATCCGTTCCGAGACCTTGCGGAAGGGGGACAAGCTATGGTTACATATTCTGACTTGTTTACTTTTGTCATCATGCTTTGTGCAATCATAACGCTTGTGAGCAATTACAAGCGCAAAAAATAACCGTCCACTCCCCGGCTAAAGGTTGGACGGTTACTCTGTAACTTAAGACATAACGCCGGAGCGGATAGGTGCAAGCTATCCGACCAGCTCCCTTGTTAAATACATTATACGCATTAAATTCAAAAATTGCAAGCCTTATCTCTCTTACTGCATCGCCGCAGGCACAACGAATAAAAATAGTATCAAAGTAGTATCAGAAATCACCGACACCACCCGCACCCCCTTATTTTATGCGACATTCCGCAAGCGAGGTACAATCCTATCATGAATATTTTAGAGTACGAAAATTATCAGGAAAAAGTATCCCATGGAGACCCTCTGTTTCCTTATATCACTTATCTATGCTCCATCCCGTTGGACTTCCCGTGTGTACCGTTACACTGGCACGATGAGATGGAAATTGTCTACATTAAGAAAGGAAAGGGAAAGGTTACAGTAGACTTCAAGCAGTACACGGTGGAAAAAGGAACGATTGCGCTGATTCTTCCGGGACAGCTTCATTCGATTGAACAGTTTGAGGACGCGTCGATGGAATACGAAAATATTATCTTTCACCCGAACATTCTGATTTCCAAAAAGACGGACACCTGCAATAATGATTTCTTTCTGCCACTGCTCGCCGGAAATGTATACCTTCCGCAGCTTTTCACGCCGGATTTGCCTCTCTATGCGGAAATTGCCTCCTGCGTGGATGCAAACGACGAAATCTGTAAAACCAAACCGGCAGGCTATCAGCTTTTTATCAAAAGCCAGCTTTTCCTGCTGTTTTATCTGCTGTTTCATAAATACAGCAAAAAAAATGTTCCGGGAAAAGACCTCAAATCCTTAGAAAAAATGAAGCTGATTTTAAAATATATCGAAAATCATTATATGGAAAAAATTACGATTGCAGACATTGCGCAGGAAGTGGGCTTAAGTTCCTCCCATTTTATGAAATATTTTAAAAATACCATGGGAACCTCCTTCATCGAATATCTCAATGAATACCGGCTCACCATGGCATCAAGACTGCTCGTCTCCTCCGACTCATCCATTCTTGCGATTGCTTCGGAAGTCGGATTCGACAATCTTTCTTATTTTAACAGAAGTTTTAAGAAGCGTTTCGGGCAGACACCACGGGAATATCGAAAGCAGTGAGAAACTCACTCTGTGAGTTTCTCACTGCTTTCATTGCGCCCGTCAAATCTTTATCCTTGCTCTGCTAAGAATTTCTGTTCAAATTCTGCTTTGCTGCAGGGTTTTCCAAACAGATAACCCTGGATATACTCCGCACCAAGCACCTGAATCCGCCGCATCTCGTCCGGTGTCTCAATTCCCTCGATACAGATGGCAAGATTCAGGCGGTGCGCCATCTCGATAATCTGCACTAAAAGGTCATATTCATAAGAGCGACTGAGTGCCTTTAAAGTAAAGGAACGGTCAATCTTAATATAGGTCGGATTCAAATCCGTCAGGCAATGCAGATTCGAATACCCGGTTCCAAAATCATCCAGAATAAGTGCAAATCCATG
Organism: Roseburia sp.; assembly: GCA_050874345.1. Classification (GTDB taxonomy): domain Bacteria; phylum Bacillota; class Clostridia; order Lachnospirales; family Lachnospiraceae; genus Roseburia. The sequence continues at coordinate 90,260 of JBNMKM010000006.1, forward strand.
GTCTTTCATTTCCTGCCATAATTTTTCAAAATGTGGGCTGGAATCAAGATAACCGCTCTCTGTCAGTTCCACACCGACACTTGAACTCTTTAAATCGTATTTTGCAATCAGTTCCACAAGATCTTTTAACACATTGCTTTTCATGACCTGTACGTAAGACAGGTTGATATTAATCTTAAACTCCGGAATCGCCTGCTGCCAGTTTTTACAGGTACCAAGTGCCTGCTGCATCATCCATCTTCCCGCCGGAATGATAAGTCCGGTTTCCTCAAGAATCGGGATAAATTCAGCAGGTGACACTCTCGTTCCATCCGGCATCGTATAACGCATCAACGCTTCTGCGCCAAGCAGACGGTATGTCTCGGAATCCACAAGCGGCTGATAGTAAACCTCAAATCCCTCGAACGAGTGGGCTGCCGCAGAATAAAGACTGCGCATGATTTTCTTTCTTTCCTGGAACACATCATAATCTTTCTGTTCAAACGTATAACAGCGGTTTCTGCCGAGATGCTTTGCCTGATTAATGGAAAACTCCGAAAGTTTTAACAGTGTCTCATAGCTTTCCTTGTTCTCTGCCAAATCTATGATTCCGCCGGAAATCGTAAAAACGGTCTGATAACCGCTCTCCTCAATAAATTCATCAATGCGGTTGCGGATTTTATCATATAATTCCAGTGCATCCTGCTTATTTCCACCGACCAGATCGAGCACAACAAATTCATCGCCCACAAGACGAAAAAGCTTTTGATTATCCGCAATCACATCCCCGATACACTCTGCCGTTTTCCGCAGGATATAATCTCCATGATGAGAGCCAAAGCTTCCAACTACATCTTTAAATCCATCAATTCCGATTCGCAGCACAAACCCATCCGGGAACGAATCCATTTCTTCCATGTAAGCACTTAAAGTTGCCTCGCCGAACAGACCACTGGTGTTATCCGCCTTCTGACGCTCTCCAATCTCATTAATACAGCCAACCAGATACGCCGGATTGCCCTCCGCATCGTAAAGCACCTGTCCTCTGCAGTTAATCCATACCGGTTCCCCCTTCCGGTCAAGCCAGCGGTACTGCAGATTGTGGAACGAAATCTCCTTATTCTGTATCTTACGAAATTCTTCCTGTAACAGTACATAATCCTTTGGATAAACAAAGGTTCCATGCATTTCCCTCGCATCATAAAAGTGGTCATCCGGAAGTAAAAAACGTTCTACAGCTGTCTTCGAAATACGGTAGTAATCCCGCTTTAAATCCATCAAATAAAGATAGTCATCCATACACGGTGTAAAAAGCTGTATCACCTTTTCTAACTGTCCTACCTGTTCCGCTGTCATTCCCCTGTCGGTCATAGAAACTCCCCCTTTATATTCTGATAATACACCCCTGTTGTATATTTTTCATCCTGAATTCTATGAAAAATATACCTCTTTTTGAGTAAATATGTCAATAATAATAGAAATCTGTTTCTGACTGTGTTAGAATAAACGCAAATGCAGCATGGAGGGGTAACAATGACAGACTATACCTGTGAACAGATTCATGAAGAAATACAAGTTCTCAAACGGACGTTTCCGATTGTCCGCCTGGTAAACCCGACGGAATGTCGTGTAATGGAATTAAATTCCAACGAAAAGCAGTTTTCCTGGCATAGTGCGGAAACCTGTTATCGCTCATGGGACTACACCTATCAGTGCATCAACTGCATCTCTGCCAGAGCTGTTCAAAGCGGGCAGCCGCAGTCCAAATATGAAGTACAGGATGACAAACCATACTACATCATTTCACGGCCTGTCAACATCGAAGGAAAAACACTTGCCTTAGAGATTGTCCAGCCTATTGAACACCCAATTCTCCCGCAGACTCAGACTTCCTGCAGGATTTCTACGGCAGTTCACCAGAGCAATCAGTCTCTCCTGCGCGATAGTGACACGCCTGCCTACAACCGACACTATCTTTCCGAGCATCTGCCAAACATTATGATTGAAGCGGCAAAGACGGGAAAAACAGATGCCGCTTTTGTCCGTCTGAAAAATATGAGTGACGTGATTTTAACCTCAGGTTCGGTTGCCGCATCCGGTCTTATCCGGGAACTTTACGATCTTCTCTTAGAGTCTTTCCGCACACCGGAAAACACACCGCTTCTCGTGCGCTACGATGAAAATACATTTTTCATCTATGAAAATGTGTTAGACTCTGATATTTTTGAAGAAAGACTGCACCAGCTCTCAAATGAGGCAGCCTCCCGTCACATTCTGTTTCAGAACACAAGACTTTCTTTTGCACTTGAAACAGCGAGTGTCCGCATCGGAGAGGAACGAATTTCTTCGGGCGATGCCCTGTTAAGCTTATTAAAAGAGCGGATATCTTAACCTGATATCCGCTCTTTTTCTGCTATAAAAATCCATATCCGATGATGCCGGATAAAATACCGGCAATCATTCCTGCTGTCACATCTGCCACGGTATGTACCCCGCCAATCACACGTATCGCCGCAAGCACTATGCCAAGAATTCCAAGCGCAATGCCTGCAGGATGATTCCATACAAATATCGTGGATGCAATTACAAACACCGAAAACACATGGCGGCTGGGAAAGGATTTTCCGGCGGTATCCTTGGCTAGCGCTGCAGGCACTCCAAACCGCTCATAGGGGCGCGGTCTGTTCACGAGCTGCCGGAACACGCTCACCACTACAAACGAAATCGCCGGGACAAGTATTGCACGCAAAAGTCCGGGGTCTTTTTCCACAAACAGCAGCAACAAAAAGAGTGGATATGCACAAAATACCACACCCGTCAGTGCACAATTTAACCCTTTTAACCATTTAACCGCCCCCGGATGCGCCAAAAGCCACGCCATCCTTTTCTGGTAGGTCTCTTTTGTCATTCCTTTTCACTCCCGATTACTGCAAGGATTACACCTAAGAAAATAAAAAAGTCCGATACGTTAAAGATAATATTGCGAAGCCATTTCGGTCCGATATTAATATGGAAGTAATCCACCACATGCCCTTTGGTGTAACGGTCATAAAGATTGCTCAGTCCACCGCCAAAAAGCATTGCCAGTCCCGTTTTGCAGAGTTTTTTTCCGCGGCACTTTGACAATATGACCGCAAGACCACCTGCCACTGCCATCACTGCGGTGTGAAGTGCCTGCATTACACCTGGACGTTTCTCCAAAAAATTTAAAACAGCGCCCTTATTATAATATTTTTCAATGACAATCGTACCTTTTAATTTCGGGTGGCGCACTTTCCTCGCATATTTTTTGTCTACATAAGCTTTTATGGCAAAATCGAGCAGAAATACTGCTGCCGCCAGTAACACATAAATCATACTCTTTTCCTGCTTTTCTCTGTTAGTCCAACACCCGTTTTAATTCCTCGATGACAATCTTTAACGCCTTAATCCGCGCATATTTTTTGTCGGTCGACTCCAAAATATGCCAGGGTGCGTAGGTGGTGCTGGTTTTTTCAATCATCTCATCCACTGCATTTTCGTAAAGATCCCATTTCTCGCGGTTGCGCCAGTCCTCATCTGTAATCTTCCACTGTTTTTCCGGCGTCTCCTCGCGCTCCTTAAACCGCGCTAACTGGGTATCCTTGTCAATCTGTACCCAGAACTTGATCACGACAGCGCCCCAGTCGTGAAGCTCCTTCTCAAATTCGTTTATCTCATTGTAGGCACGCTGCCAGTCATTCTCACTGCAAAAACCTTCCAGACGCTCCACCATGACACGTCCATACCAGGTGCGGTCAAAGATTGCAATATGTCCGGTTTTGGGCAGGCGTGTCCAGAACCGCCACAGATAATGTCTTGCCTTCTCATGCGGCTCGGGACTTGCAATCGGATGCACCTCATAGCCTCTTGGGTCAAGGGCTCCGGTAATACGTTTGATGTTGCCGCCCTTTCCCGCTGCATCCCAGCCCTCATATGCGATGATAACCGGAACCTTCTTGCGGTACAGACGGTTGTGCAGCTCGCCAAGCTCTTCCTGTAAACGCTTTAATTCCTTCTTGTAGGTCTGCTCATCCAGCGTCTTATCGAGCGGAATTTCCGACAGGCGCGGCATTTTCTTTAATGGAAATGTATTCGGCAGAAGCGGCACAGCCATCGCATGATTCGAAAGTGCGGTCTCAATTCCCTGCGTCAGTGTTTCAAGCACCTGTAACTCTGCCCATTTTTTGGTATGTGCATCTACAATATACCACGGTGCCGCCGGCGTATTCGTGTCTTTTAAAAACGTACCAAATGTCTCCTCACATTTGTCGTAGTGTTCATTCTGCCACTCATCATTTTTGCTGATGCGCCAGCGGGTATCCTTCTTCTCCCGTAAGTGGTCAATCCGTTTCTCCTGCTCGTGCTTTGAAATCTGCATGAAAAATTTCATCACAAGATAACCGTTGTCCGTGAGCTGGCGCTCAAAGCAGCGGATGCTCTCAATCCTTCTCGCATAATCCTCGTCCGAAAGTTTTCCGTGCAGTCGTTCCTTCATCACCTCGTCCATCCAGCCGGAATCAAGGAACTCAAATTTTCCCGCCTCCGGGATGTTTGCAAAGTAGCGGGCAAGAAATGGCTTGCGCAGTTCCTCCGGCGTCGGCGTATCCATCGAAACCACCTTAAAGAAACGCGGGTCGATATTTTTTATCACCTGTCCGATAACAGAGCCTTTTCCGGCGGTTCCCCAGCCTTCCACTAACACCAGTACCGGTAATTTGTGCTCCTTTACCTCCATCTGCTGAAGTTCTAACTTCTTTCTCGCCTCTGTGAGACGTTTCTTTAATTCCTCGTCACTCGGACACTCTGATTTCTGCCATTGTTTTAACATCACGGACTCCTTTCCGGGTCTTAACCGCCGCCCTGTCTGCTTTCGTTTCTGGTCAGTATCTGCAATTTTTCTTTGTTCTATTCTGTTCCTTACATCTGTTCATATTCTTCTCTGGTGTAAAACTCCGGAGAATTTAAGTACTGTGGAATGTTCTGCTCCACTCCGTCCACAAAGATTGCCGCATGCTTTCTTGCAATCTCAAGCTGATAGACGGAGGAATCCTTTTTCAGCTTTCCGATACAGCGCAGACGAATCTTTAAGTTTTCATCCAGTTCTGCAATTTTAAATAAAGTCAGAAAGCGCTTGCAGCGGCCCTTAAATGCACGCTTCGGGTCAAGATTGTCAAGTTCATCATTGACAAAGCTAAAGTCCACACAAAACCATCCCTGCTCATCCATGTAAATCTCAGAGTCGCAGAATTCCTCGACATACTCTCTGTTCTGGCTGGCGCGGGAAATACGGGAAAATTCTTCCAGTTCGTCTACAAATGTCAGGAATGTAGCTTCTTTAATATCGGAAATCTGGAAGTTTTCGCTGGTATGATTTGTGATGCTGTTAAGGATTGCTTTCTTCGCCATCAGTTTTGCATAATCCACATTGTACAGTTCAATATTATTTCCTTCCGTTATCTCAATGTTGTGGAAGCTGCTCAAATTTTTGCACAAAAGGAAGGCACTCATGATTCCGTGCTGATAGCTCTCAAAATCACTGCTGTAGGCCATCGCATCTGAATATCTGTACTGCTGTCTTAAAATTACCTTCACATTTTTTACCAGATATTCCTTCTGTTCCGGCGTAATTTTTTCTATAAATTCCTGATTGACACCGAGTATCTCGCGTCCTTTTTCTTCGATTTTAAGAAGATTCTGAAATATTTCTTCCGCTTTTCCGTCCGCATCATCGTCTGTCCGTATTACGTAATTTATATTTGTAGAAAGCAGCCGTAAAAATATATCGATAAATTTCTGATTCACATTGCTGTAGGTGAAATTATAATCGGAAATCTTATCAACTGCATAAAAAGGAAGAATCTTTCCGATACTGCGGTTAATCTTGTCAATCTTTTTGATTGGATATCCAAGGTCATGCGTCAATGCTGCCACACAACGCACGGAATCCTGTAATTTTTCTCCCCTGTCGATTTCTTCTATCAGGCTCTTCCATACCCTAAATTCTCCTCTGTCTGCAATTCCAAGCTGCTTTAGGGCATCGTAAAACGCATAAAAGATACTCTTATCCTCTCTGCCCGTTTTAAAAATCGGTTCAAATTCCCCACTGCGATAAATATATTCGCCGAGCAGATACACCCACATGCAATGCAGGGTATGGTCTCTGTAGAAGGAATCGGATGCAAAAATCAGTTCCTCAAATTCCACATATTCGTCAAAATAGGAAAACAGCTTGTCATAGCCTTTTTTATCCGGGTCAATATAGGACATGGATGCTGCAAAAAGCAGTTTCCAAAGACCGGACGCAATCCGAATCTTGTCATTCATGCTGTCTGCCGCAAGCAGGGCATTTAAACAGTCTGCAATCTGTTGTTTTTCTTTCTCCTTTCCTTTTAAAAATTCGATATGGTCTGCCTCTAATTCTTTTAAGTAAAAGTGCATGACCGTATTTTCATCAATAAAGTGTTCCATGTGTGTTATCCTCTCGTATTATCCTCTTATTTTATCCTTTTTCTCCATGATAAACGTTTCCTTATGGCTTGTCAAACCTCCGGTTCATTTTTATGTCTGCGGATGATTTTCTGCCTCGAAAGCTCCTCCCGCTCCTTCTCCTCAAGATATTCCCCAATCTGTCTTATCCGTATCTGACAGCGCGGCATCACGATATACTGCAAGGCATTGGCGCGCTTTCCCGCCTTTACAATCTGCACGGTAAGGCGGCACTTTGCCGTCTCCTCCTCCGAAAGCCGGATGAGTTTTTCCTTTAAAAGCAAAAACTTCCGGTATACCTCATCTGTGTATAACGTCTGCTGTTCTAAGAGCACATCCGGGTAATGCGTTTTCTTTTCCCATACCGCCTCAAAAAGCTCCACGCCCATAATGCTGTAACGCTTTAGCAAAATGCCCTGTTCCAAGGGGATTTTTTCTGCAACTGCTTCCATCTGACCGCTTCCACAAAAAAGAATGGCTTTCTGCAATGTTTCACAGGCATCCGCCAGTTCCTGCTGCAGTTCTTCCCTGTGCTTTTTTTCATCCTCAGAACGCTTCATGCGCTCCTTTTGCAGTATTTTCCGCTTCTTATCCATCAAATCAAATCCCTGTTCTGCAAGCGAAAATTCATTTTTTGCAAGCATCAGGTTCCCTTTGGTGGGAAATGTATGTGGGTCCATTTGCCGCTCCTTTCTATCCGGTCAAGTTCCTCTGGTGGCAGTATGGAAAGTACCCTCCAGCCGATTTCCAATGTCTCTTCCATCGAACGGTTTTCATATTCCCCCTGCCTTAAAAACTCCCGCTCAAATGCCCTGCCAAATTCCAGGTATTTGCGGTCGGTATCGGAAAGTTCCTCCTCTCCGATAACACTTGCTAATTTTCTCACCTCCCCTGCCTTTGCATAGGAAGAAAAAAGCTGGTCTGCCACTTCCCTGTGGTCCTCCCTCGTGTAATCCTTCCCGATGCCATCCTTCATAAGCCTCGATAAGGACGGTAATACATCAATTGGTGGATAAAGATTGCTGTGGTGCAGTACTTCACCCAACACAATCTGTCCTTCCGTGATATATCCGGTCAAATCCGGTATCGGATGCGTAATGTCACCCCCTGGCATCGTTAAAATCGGAATCTGCGTCACCGAGCCGCCACTCCCTTTTACAATTCCTGCCCGCTCATAAAGCGCCGCAAATTCGCTGTATAAATACCCCGGAAATCCTTTCCGGCTTGGAATTTCGCCTCTCTGGGAAGAGACCTCCCGCAGTGCCTCCGCAAAAGCCGTCATGTCCGAAAGAATCACAAGCACCTGCATATCATGTTCAAATGCCAGATATTCTGCCGCCGTAAGTGCCACCTTTGGTGTTATGAGCCGCTCCGCCGCCGGTTCATTCGACAAATTACGATACATCACCACACGTTCTAAGGCGCCGCCCTCTGCAAAGCTTTTTTTATAATATTCTGCGGCATCATAACTTATCCCCATCGCCGCAAACACAATTGCAAATTCACCGTCCCGGATGGATGCCTGTCTTACAATCTGTGCGGCAAGCTTCTGATGCGGCAGACCGTTCCCGGAAAAAATCGGCAGTTTCTGTCCGCGGATTAACGTCATCATCCCGTCAATCGCAGAAATGCCGGTATGAATATAATCCCTCGGATATTCTCTTTCGCACGGATTCATTGGCACACCGTCCACTGCACGCACCGTCTCTGCGTGCACCGCCCCAAGACCGTCCACTGGCTTTCCTAAGCCGTTAAATGTCCGCCCCAGAATTTTTTTTGAAAGACGCAGCTCCATCGGATGTCCGGTCAGTCTCGTGTGCGTGTGGGAAAGCGTAAGTCCCGCCGTACCCTCAAACACCTGAATTAACGCCTTATCCTCCGAGAGCGCCACAATCTGTCCGTAGCGCCTGTGTTCTGCCCCCTGTGCGCCTGTGTCTGTCTGCAATTCCACCAGTTCTCCAAACGATGCATTTTTTACCCCCTCAAGCACGGCAAGCGCGCCGTTTAGTTCCTTTAATCCAAGGTATCCGTTTTCCATCTGGACTTTCCTTCCTCTTTCCCCATTTCCCGTTTCCATTCTGCAATCATTTCCCCGGATTTGGCAACATCTTTCTCTCCGCTATAACGTGCTGCAATGACTTTTTCAAAAATACCGCTCTCTTTCATGACCGATAACGGTATTTTCTGTGACGCAAGCTCCATGCAGTTCTCGTACAAAAGCACAATCGTCTCCATCATTTCATACTGCCTCTTTAACGGCACGAATGCCTCTCCTTTTAAAAACGCATCCTGCTGTAAAAATCCAAGCCGTATGACGCGTGCCATTTCAAGCGTCACTTTCTCCTCCTCCGGAAGCATATCGCTCCCGATTAACGTGGCAATCTCCTTAAGCCTTGCTTCCCCGGCAAGAATCTCCTGTAATCTTCCGCGATAATAAAAAAAATGTTCACCGACATTCTTTTCATACCACATTTTCAGTTCTTCTGCATACTCCGAGTAACTCTCCATCCAGTTGATAGCAGGATAATGCCTCGCATAGGCAAGCGACTTATCGAGTGCCAAAAAACAGCGCACAAACCGTTTCGTATTCTGCGTGACCGGCTCCGAAAAATCTCCGCCCTGCGGGGATACCGCCCCAATCACCGTGATGCTCCCCAAACTGCCGCCAAGCGTTTCCACTTCCCCGGCGCGCTCATAAAAGGATGCAAGCCTTGAGGCAAGATATGCCGGAAATCCTTCTTCCGCCGGCATCTCCTCCATCCGCCCCGAAAGCTCCCGCAAAGCTTCCGCAAAACGTGAGGTCGAGTCCGCCATGACTGCGACGTCATAACCCATATCCCGGTAATACTCCGCAACCGTCATTCCGGTATAAATGCCTGCCTCCCGCGCCGCCACCGGCATATTGGACGTATTGGCAATCAACACCGTCCGCTCCATCAGAAGATTTCCGGTTTTCGGGTCTGCCAACTTTTGAAATTCTTCCAAGACGTTTGTCATTTCATTTCCACGCTCCCCACAGCCAATGTAAATGATAATGTCCGCGTCACACCATTTTGCAAGCTGATGCTGGGTCATGGTTTTTCCGGTTCCAAATCCGCCTGGCATCGCAGCCGCACCGCCCTTTGCAATCGGAAACAGGGAATCTAAGATGCGCTGTCCGGTCACAAGCGGTGCGTTTACCGGATGACGCCTTCGGATAGGTCTTGGCACACGAATCTGCGAAAGACTTTCCATACAAAGCGTCTCCTCTCTTCCATCAGAACACTTTATCCGAAGCAATGGCTCCCCTGTCGTATAATCCCCGTCCTCTGCCGCCCAGACAACCTCACCCTCCACATCCTGCGGCACCAACACCCGGTTCACGATGGACGCGGTCTCCGGCACTTCGGCAAAAACCATCCCGACTCCAATCTTCCTGCCAGCAGATACGGTGATATGTACCTTCCACTTTTGAGCGGTGGACACAGCCTCGAGTGGTCTTAACAGCCCGTCAAAAATATGTCCCAAAATCCCCGGTGCAAGTGAAACCCAAAGCGGATGCCCGGTTCCCTCGACAGGCTCCCCCGGGCGAAGTCCCGTCGTATTCTCAAATACCTGAATGGTTGTCTGCTCTCCAGTAAGCCCAATCACTTCCCCCATCAGGCGCTTCTCCCCGACAAAAACCTGTTCCCCCATCGCAAAGTGTGTCTTTCCCTGTAAAAAAATAACCGGTCCGTCTATGACATAGATATATCCTTTTTCTACTGCCATCCGTCACACTCCTCCCGTATGCGCTGCAATTTTGTGGCAAATGATTCATCCAGATAGCGGTTTAATGCCACAATCCGGCACCGGAATCCGCCGAAAAATTCTTCCTGACTTACTAACGGCGTCACACCCGCCTGTTCTGTCAGAACGGGCAGTAACGCTTCATCCGAAGGGGAAAGTTCCAGTTCCACTTCCTGACCATCTGCTAATGCCATCACCTCTGCAATCCATTCTGTCATACGTCTTTTGTAGGTGTCTGTTGTCCGAAACTGCACCAGTATTTTCTCCACCTGTGAAAAAAGTGCATCCTCGCACTTTCTTTCCATACCGCGGCACATAAGCTTATATTCCGTGATGTGTCTGCTCTTTTCTTCCTTTAAAAACAGGCGGTATTTTTCCTGCTCTGCGGCAAGCCACGCTTCCTTCCATTCCCGCAGTTCTTTCTCATATGACGATGTAGCACAGGCGGCGCCGTTATCTGCCAGATTGTTATGTATTGCATTGTCATATGCTGTGCCGTCCGCTTGATACTCAGTCTGTTCCGCCGTCTCAATCTGTTTGCACTGCTCCTTCACCTGTGCCTTTACAATTTGCGTAAACGCTTTCCATTTTTCTGAAATCTCCATGCTCTATTCCATCCCCGGCTTTCCCACAGGTTCCCTCTGTCCTTCTTTCTTTTTCCACATCGGAAGTGTCAAAAACAGTTTTTGGCTTTTTCCTCCTGCCGCCTGCAGCCACTCTTTTTCATACTGCAAAAGAAGCCCCTCTGTCACGAGAATGATTCCAATCTCCGGATTTTCCACCGCCCGTTGCAAGTTCTCTTTAAATTCTCCTTCTCCTGCTACTGTAACGCCGTCAATCCCTGCAAACCGCAATCCCATGCAAAGCAGTTCATCCTCACTGATTACAAACAACTTCATCCGCTACCCCAGAATCGAAAACGAAATCAAAAGCCCATAGAGTGCAATAGACTCCGCCAGCGCCACAAAAATAAGTGCCTTTCCCATGACAGAAGCATCCTCGCTGAGTGCTCCGATTGCCGCACTTCCCGCCGATGCTACCGCCACGCCTGCTCCGATGCAGGAAAGCCCCGTTGAAAGCGCCGCCGCAAGATAGCGCCAGCCCTCCTGTCCCGTCACCTCTGCTGTCTGTATCTGCGCCCCGTATACCGGTCCCGAAAACAGCCAGACATCCGCCAGTACAACCGTTCCAAAGAACAGAAACAGTCCTGTCGCAAGTGAAATTTTTCCTCCCACTTTTTTTCTTCCTGTCAGACGGTAACCTGCATAGGGAACTCCCATGCTGATGGCAAGTATTACGACAAACATCATTTTAATTATCATTTCTTTCACCCTCTCTTTCCTCTGCTTTCCCAAATGCCACAAACGCTTTCCCATTTCCCCGGTAAAATCTGCCGAACATTTCGTAGTATTCCAGACGGAGCACCTGAATCGCCGCCACAAGCCCTTCCATGCACATCACCAAAAGATTTCCCACCGCGGCAAGCGCCCAGTGGAAATTGCCGCTCTCATACCCCGCCAGCATCAACACGATTCCCATCATTCCGGCATGACTTAGTGCAAACGCGCCAAGTCTTACAAAAGAAATGCTGTTCGTCAGATACCCTAATACCACATCAAAAAGTTCCACCGCCTGCTCGATAAACGCCATCCCGATGCCGGAAAGAGACAGCTTTTCTTTGTCTACCTTTCCCATCGTTCCATCCATAAGCCCCGCAAGCGGCTTTTGAAACAGAATAAAAAGAAGCGCTATCACCACCGCAACCCCTGCTGCCTGACAAAGCGGCAGCTTTGTTTTTGTCACAATTCCAAGAAGAAAAAGCACCAGCCCGCCGTAGCACAGAATGCCCGCCACGCCGTTTTCGCTAAAAAGCACACGTCCTCTCTCTCCCGCCCGGATGCCGTTTATGATGTTTAGTATCATGGCAAAAAGAATCAGTCCAATTCCAAATCCGATTGCAAGAAGCAGGGTTGTCCCAATGTCTTCCGCGGGACGTCTCCAGACCGGTTTTAACACATTTTCAAAGCCGAATACACTGCCGTAGAGCACGCCAAATCCCGCCGAAAAGAGACCCACAGAAGAGACGATTTTTCCAAGACTTATCCCCTTACTGCGGGAAAGTGCCTCCCCTGCCACGAAGAGGCAGAGTCCCTGTCCCACATCGCCAAACATAATGCCAAACATCAGATTATAGGTCAGTGCAACAAAAACCGTCGGGTCCATTTCTCCGTAAGCCGGAAGTCCATACAGCTCCACCAGAAATTCAAACGGACGAAACAGTGCCGGATTGCAAAGCTTTGTGGGCGGCAAGGCATCCTCCTCCGCTGCATCCTTCACGCTGACGTTTACCTTTCCATCCCCTCTTGTCTCCTCCAAAAGCCGCCCTGCGTCCCGCTTTCGCAGAAAGCCACACAGTACAAAGCAATCACCCTGTTTCGTGTACGCCGCATACTCCCGCACCGCATAATTTTTGCAGTAACGTCTCAGACATTCATAGGCACCACACAGCCTGTCCTGGTAATGCAAAAGGATTTTCATGCGCTCTCCCTTTAACACCTTTCTCTGTTCTTCACAGGCGAAAAGTTCCCGCTCTGCTTCACTGCAAAGTACCTCCGGCGTCTTTCGTTCTTCCTCCTCCACTTTCACCTGTTCCACCCCAAAAAAGGAAAGTGCCGCTTCACAGGACGACGCATCCGCCCTTGGGACAAAGCAGACACCCCAGGCATCGTCTTTTACACTACATTCATAATACAGCAGACGCTCCTCTCCGTTGACATACTCCCGAAAGAGTGGATATTCTTTGGCGGGAATCCTGCAAAACCATACGATAATCCACTCAAATGCCTTTAATTTTCCAAGTTCATAATCTAACGTACAAAACGGCAGCAGGCGTTCATACCGTCCGCTCCATTCACGCTTTTTTCGTTCGAGTTCTGCTTCCTGCGCCGCAACCTGTCCAATCTTAACCGCCACCTCTTCCACCAGATGCGCCGCTTCTTTCGGAGATTCACAGACAACCGTCTCAAATGTTTCTTGCGGGAACTCCCGTCTGAGTTTTTTTGCCGTCTCATAGCTTTCCTGATACGGATTTTTTTCTGCAATCGAAATGAGATTTTCTTTTTCTCCAGGCGCGCTTACCGCCGGCTCAAAATGAATCTCATAATGTTCTAAATACTCTGCCATCACGCGGTCAAGGTCTTCTCTTTGCCCTGTTATATGTAGAAACTTTAATTTTTCGACCACAGACGCACCTCCTCAACCGCCGTAAGTATGGCTTCGATTTCTTTCTGCTTCCGGTAGAGGTAATAGAGCACGGGCGCTATCGAAACCGGATATTTCAGACAAAATTTGCGGTAAGTCCCGTCTATCTTCGCATCCCACTGCATCTGTTCCTGTCTTATGGCTTCTATCGGAATTCCCGCCGCCCCCTGCACTTTAAACCGCTCTTTCCGGTACAAAAAAAGAAGATTTTTCCGCTCATGCTCTAATTCCATGAGTCCGGTAAAAATCTCCTTTGTTCTCCTGTCCGAAAGTGTCCGCTTTCGTCTTAATTCATTTGTCTGGTCTGCTTCTCCCCGGAAGGTAAACAGCTTTAATTCCTCTCTCTGTCTTCTTCCTGCAAATTGTTGCAGACGTTTGTAGTTATTGTATAAACTTTCCTCAAGCTGCTTCCCTAGCTCCTCTGTCCGCATCATGCACTCTGTTTCAGAAAGTGCCTGTCCGTATCCCGGGCTGCCTTTTAGCATCGCAACGGCTGCCTCCATGCTCTCTGCCTTTGAGAGTCCCTCTATCCACTGCGCAGAGAGAAGTTTTCCTTCCATCGCCTTCGTCTTTGCCAGAAGACCACTGTACTGTAACAGTCCGCCCGTCATAACAGTTCTCCGACATCTGTCATGCCTGTAATTTTCCGGACAATCTGTGTGGCAAGTGTCCCTTTCTTCTCTTCAAACCAGAGCAGACGCGTTTTTGTTTCCGCTAAGATTTTCTCCTTTTCCCGCTCTTCCTCTTTTGTTATCTTTTTTAACAGCTCGTCCTTCCACACCTTTAATTCAACTTCTGCCTGTCTGCGGCAGTTTTCCGCTAATCTGCGTTTTTTCTCAAAAAAGAGGTTTTCCTGCTGCTCTCTTCGCTCCTTTGCCAAGGCGATGGCGTCTCTTGCCCATTCGTCAAGCACTTCTAGTTCTGCAATCATCTGATTCATGCCGCCCTCCCATCTCTCCTGTTAGTTTATGCGGCATGTCTCTGACTTATGACAACTTTTAGGCACCATTTTGATTCTGCAAAAATTTTAAAAATTCTTTTTCCGGAAGCGGCTCTGAAAAATAATAACCCTGAATATAATCAATCCCAAGATTCTCCATTGTCTCGTACTGCTTTTCCTCTTCGATTCCCTCGGAAACAATTTTTAATTTCATTCCCTGAATCATATGCATCGCTGCATCCATGACATATTTTGCCTTCTGGTTCTCGAAGTAGGCATTTGTCATCTTGCGGTCAAACTTTACGATATCCACTGGCATATCCACGATATAGTTCAGATTTGACTGTCCGGTTCCAAAATCGTCCAGTGAAAAGCGAACCCCATAATCCATCAGCAGATTCATGTTGTGAAGCAGTGTCTCTTTCTCCTCTAAGGAAGCGGATTCTGTGATTTCCAGATTGATAAAGCCCGGATTAATGCGGTATTTTTCCATAATGGAAATATATTCTTTTGCAAGATTGACATATCCGCACTGTGCCACCGACAGATTGACCTCAATATACTGGAGCCCGTACTGTTCAATCTGCTGTTCCACGCAGAAGCGGCAGACCTTATCAAAAATCAGCTTTCCAAGCTGCAAAATCATGCCGTTTGTCTCCGCTATCGGAATAAACCTGCCCGGTGCGACAATCTTTCCTTCGGTGTCCCGCATCCGGACTAACGCCTCTGCGCTGACACATTTCTTTCCCTCGGTCGAAAAAATCGGTTGGTAATAAATTTCAAACCGGTCTTTTTCCATCGCCTCCTGAATCAGCGCAACCATGTCTTCCTCATTGTGCATCTGTGAAACGATTTCCCTGTCAACCGTGACAATTCCGTGCTTGTGATACTCTTCCATCTTCCGCTCTGCATAATGTAACAGATGTAACAGTTCTCTTCCGTCGCTGACCACCATTCCATCCGGTACAAACAGATACTGCGGTTTTATGATATCTTCCCCATAGAGTTTCGCATGTTCCTCAAAAATCTTTTTTATCTGTGCCAGCCCTTCTGTGGCATCAGACACATTCTGGAAGCAGACTAAAATTTCATCCTCAGACAATTTAAATACAAGCGCCTTTTCCATGGAATCAATCTTTCCGATGACATCCGTCATAAAGTTTTCCGTTAAATTCTCCTCCGTATTCGCATGAAGGCCTTCACTGAAGATGACCGCAATTGCAGAAAAATTCTGCTTCTGAATATACTGATTGCGGATATATGCAACAAATGCCCCCTGATTGAACAATCCCGTCGCCTGGTCCAGGTTCAGCTCCGGATTCTCCAGGCGCAGATAGATAATCGTGACACCGATTGCTGTCGCATATCCCACTAAAAGCAGTTCATTATTTAAAAACTGAATCAGCGCTGCAAGCACCCATATAAAAAGCCATACTGCCACGACCCGGCCACGTCTCGGATTGATTTCCTTCCATTTATATATCAAAAGAATGATGTTCATGACCACAAATCCAACTGCTGACACATAGGTAAAAACCACGCTTGGTCCCTGCGTAAATACAACATTTCCCTCATGATAAATCGAAATTGGCAGACAGAAAATGATAATCATCATGCAAAGTGCCAGAATACTGAACCATTTCGTTGAACGTATAAATTCCTTTTGTCTTGGATAAACGTCTGAACAGACGTACAAAAGCCCTTCCATCCCTTCTGCTACCAGAGAGGCGAGATACAGCTTGCAGACTCCCGCAACAACTGGAAATGGAAGTACTTCCCGATAATAAATGACAACTACCGAAAGGATGTCAAGCACAATACAACTAATGGTGACTCCCAAAAGATAATTATAGACAATATGAGTATTTAAATTCAGTGCCTTTTTCCGGACATAAAAAACCGTCAGCACTATCATCAGAATCAAACCACACATCTGCGAATATATATTCATGTCAATCCCCCGCTGCTTTCTTGTAAGGAACTGTTTCTAGGCTATTCTTCCTATATTTTAGCATGACCATTTTTAAAATACAACTCTCTCTTGGATGTATTCTGCAAAAAGAAAGACCGGAAAGCGTCAAAAACGCTCTTCCGGTCTTTCTTTTTTCTCCTGAAATACTGCCTGGTGTCTGAAATTACTGCACGGTAGATGCAATTAAACGCATCTTCCCCTGCATCTCTACTTCGCCAAAGCCACACGGAAGAATGAAATGGTCTCCCTTTTTCACCGGACGGCTTGCAACGATTCCATCCCCCTCAAGCACAGAGCAGATGAGGAACGGATGCTTCTGTTCAAAGGACAGTCTGCCGTCTATATCCGCACAGAATACCGTGTAGTAGCCGCAGGAATACAGCTCATTCCACTGATTTTTGGCAAGTCCGTCGGTGGACTTCACACTGTCTTCCACTGATTTTGCCGGAACCGTGATGACATCAATACTCTGCTCGATGTGAAGCTGTCTCGGCTTTCCGTTTGAAAGTCTGTCGTAATCATATACACGGTAGGTAATATCGCTGTTCTGCTGGGTCTCTAAGATTAAAAGTCCTCCCTTGATGGCGTGAACCGTACCCGGGTCAATCTGAATGAAGTCGCCCTTCTTTACAGGAATCTCACGGATAAATTCATTCCATCTTCCCTCGTGAATCATGGACGCTAACTCTTCTTTTGTCTTTGCGTTATGTCCAATTACAAGTGTCGCGTTTTCTGGTGCATCCATAATGTACCAGCACTCGGTTTTTCCAAAAGAACCATTCTCATGCACCTTTGCATACGCATCGTCCGGGTGCACCTGAATACTGAGGTCTGCTTTAGCATCAATAATCTTGGTCAGCAACGGGAATCTGTCATAAGAAAGATTTCCGAAAAGCTCCGGATGGTCTTTGTATACCTTGGAAAGTTTTTCTCCTGCAAAAGAGCCTTCCCGGATGGTTCCGTCTCCGTTTGGATGTGCGGAAACACCCCAGCACTCTCCGATGTCATCTCCCTCTACCGGATAACCGAACTCTTCACGCAATCTTGTTCCGCCCCAGATATTGTGCGTGCAGACCGGATCTAAAAACAGGATTTCTTTCTTCGGCTGGTTTACGGACAGACTTGCACCGTTTGTCTCGATTACCTTCTGATACCAGAATGCAGAATCCTTCACAATACGTTTCTGCGTCATAAAATCTACGTATACAATTCCAAAGCGCTCCTTAAAGCCGTCAGCCCACTCAAAGTTATCAAGGAATGTCCATAAGAAATATCCTCTTACATCGGAACCTTCCTCAATTGCCTTCTGCATTGCGCCAATGTAGGAATCAAGGAAACCGATACGGTTCGGGTCATGCACTTTCCCGTCTGCACTCACATTGTCATGGCAGGACATTCCGTTCTCGGTAATGTAAAGCGGCAATGGATAGCGCTCGGTTAAGAAACGGATTCCATAATAAAATGCCTTCGGTGTTACCGGCCAGCCGATTGCTGTCTTCGGGAATCCAGGTTCGCGGTCCACAAACTCCGGCTCTCCGTCTTTTCCAGCGCGCACATAATAGCCGTTATAAATATTCTGTCCCATGAAATCAAGCGGCTGATGAATCAGCTCCATATCCGCTTCTGTGATTTCCGGGAGATATTTTGCAAATTTCTTTAACCCCTCCTCCGGATAGTGTCCTAAGAATACCGGGTCTGAAAACCAGGACACATTCCAGGTCCAGTTATCCATCGGATTATAAAATCCAAAATAAACTTTTTTTGCAGCCTCAATATCCTCCGGGGAATCGGTATACGGATATGCAACACCTCCGGTTGGCGCATATCCAATCTTAATCGGGCGTTTTGCATACTGGCGCAGCATTTTTACTGCCTGTCCGTGTGCCATCAGAAGATGATGTGCAATCAAAAAAGTCTCTTCCACCGTGCGCTTGATACCCGGTGCGTGTACAGCACTCAAATGTCCCAGCCCTACCACGCACTGCGGCTCATTGATGGTGATAAAGTGCTCGCAGATATCAGAGAAATTCTCTGCCACGACCTTTGCATACTCTCCAAACCACTCGACAACCTTTGGATTACGCCATCCGCCCATATCCTCAAGTGCCTGTGGAAATTCCCAGTGAAACATGGTCAGATACGGGGTGATTCCATTTTCTTTCATCGTAAGAATCATATCCCGGTACATGGCAATCGCTTTTTCATTGACACGTCCGATGCCCTCCGGCAGGATGCGCGCCCAGTTTAAGGAAAAACGGTATGCTTTGATGCCAAGGTTACGCATCAGAGCATAGTCATCTTTATAGCGGTGCATATGGTCACAGGTTGTATAAGCATTCTGGTGTTCAAAAATTCTGCCTTCTTCCGTAAAGGTATCCCAGACATTCTTTCCTCTTCCGTCCGCACTGTCCGTTCCCTCTACCTGATAAGCGCTGCTTGCAACGCCCCATACAAAATCATCTCGAAACATCGTCTTTTTCTCCTCTCTTTCCTGTCAGGATGCAATCACGGAAACCAGATAAAACGGAACTGTGTCTGCTTCATGGGTCTCTACGATACGGATTTCCACGGTGTGCTCTTTCTCTTCCCCGTGCTCTAAAATGGTGTCAAGCTCGAGCTTGTCGCCCCAGGTCTCATCAAAGTTTGCATCCAGTAAAACGCCGTGCTCCTCGTCTCCGTCCACAACAATCTTTGCAATCGGTGCCGGAAGCTTCACGGATTTGCGGTACTGCACTGCAATACAGCTTCCCGTTACGGTAAAGGAAATTTTATCACCCACTTTGTCTGCCGTCCAGCCCTTCTTAAAGCAGTCTGTGATGTGATTCTGTGGTTCGTTATCTGCCACAAATCCGGCAAGGCATGGATTACTGTTGTCATTTCTGTAGCGCACGCTCTTTTCATACGCATTTGCCGTAAGCGGTGCTGGAAGTTCCGCTTCCCCGCGGTCTGATATCTTCTGGACAATCGCACCGTTTCGCACCTGATTTAAGAAATAATTGATAACGGAAGCTACTAACAGATGTCCCTCGTCATTCGGATGCAAATCATCCGGTGTAATCTCACGGTTTTCAATCCGTCCTGCCACAACCTCGGCATAAATCGTGCTCTGCATGCTGACTGCCGGAAGGTCATAATGTCTTGCCACCCTTCCGTGCATGAGTTGTGCATTCGCGCCATTATTATAAAATACGTTATGTACTAAAAGAACCGCCGGCTTTGTCTTGCTGTCATAAACCTTGCGCACAAGTCCCTCGTAAGTCTCCATAAAATGTTCCGTACTGTCATCGTTGACCGAAAATTCCACAACGACAAAATCCGGCTCATATGCAAGTAAATCGCTGTCCGCTCTCGCCACGCCAAACTGGGAGGTCGTTCCACCGATTCCTGCGTTTACAAACGTAAATTCCGCCTGTGGAAATGTCTCGCACCACCACTCATAAACCCGATGTGCATAGCATAATTCCGGCTTTGACGCAAGGCTTCCCTGCGTGATGGAGCCTCCTAAAAATCCAAGCGTTAATTTTTCTCCGTTTTTTGCGCGCTCCAACACTTTTTTCAGGCGGCTTAAATTACCGATATTTGCAATTCCATTTTCATAATTTAATGAATACCCCATGGTCTTTTCTCCTTCTTTTTATACTTCCCAGATTTCTTCTCCGAGGGATTTGATAAAACCGCTTAATTCCTCAGACATCTGCTCTGCCTCCGGAATCCGGATATGTCCGGGCGTTCCACAGCCGTTTTTACTGTAAAGAAAATGATGCACATTCTTTTTGTCAATTCTTCTGCACACTTCCTCAATCGCACGGTCCCAGGACGCATCGTGTCCCAAAATCGTTGTCGTCAGTATCACCTGTGCCTTTGGATAAAGTTCCATCAGACGCTCGATAAACTGCTGATAATGTATGCGCCAATGCTCTGCCTTCTCACCATCATAGTCCTCTGCCATATAGTCATCCGGATGATTATCGTTCTGTCCGATGGCAACGATAACCACCTGTGGAATATACTTCGAAAAATCCCATGGCTTCTGCTCCCCAAGCTGCGGGTTGTAACGCACTTTATCGTAGCATGATTCCATTCCGCAGAAATCCGGTCCGGCAAACCAGCCGGTTTTATCAAGAAGTGCAATTCCTCCCTGTGAGGTATCATGAATCTCTGCGCCAAGCTTTCGCGCTGTCATCCAGGAATAGGAATACCAGCTGTTTGAATACTGTCCGTCGTGTTCCGGGTCCGGTTTTCCCACATAATCTACCGCCTCAGAAACCTCGCCACAGGAAACACTGTCCCCAAAGACTTCTATCCGGCGCTTTGTTTTTTCTTCACAGGCAAGTACCTCTGCCCCGTCCGAAAGTTCAAATCCAAGGAAGGTTACGGTATGGCAGGAATCCATCCGTTTGAAAAACAACAGTTCATGCGTGCCGTCTGAAAGATTCTCCGCAATCGTATATGTTTCTTCCTTATCATCATTCCGCAGCGTAATGCGTCCCTGCGTGCCATCCAAAAAATAGCCCATCTGATTCGTCCAGTAGTTTCTGTGATTGCGAAGCCGCACTTTCACAGAAGTTCCGGTGAACCGGAGTTTTATGGATGTACAGGCAAAGACAAGCTCCGGCGCTGTTTTGTCCTCAAAGTCAATCCTTCCGCTGTACTGTAAATATTCCTGTTCCGGTGATACAAACATTTCTTTTCCCCCAACCGCAGATTTTAGTTTTCGTTTTCCTTCTTTAAAAATTCCAGATTCTTCTGAATCAAACCGCAGCGCTGTGCAACGCACTCTACTGAACGTCCCGGATCAGCCGGTGTGTGGAATACGTAATCTATTAATTTGTCAATTGTAGTCGTTGCCACATGCATTCTGGTATCAGAGGATGCGTAGTAGATAAATACTTCTCCCTGCTCATTGACGATTGCGCCGTTGGTAAATACAACATTGCTGACATCTCCGACGCGTTCTTCTCCTCTCGGTCCGATAAGAAGTCCGGACGGCTCTGCAATCACCTTGGACGGGTCATTTAAATCAGTTGCAAATGCGTAGATGACGTAGCGCAGTCCTGCTGCCGTGTTGCGCACGCCGTGTGCAATATGAATCCAGCCTTTTTCTGTCTTAATCGGAGTTGCACCTGCACCGTTCTTTGCCTCAGTGATGGTGTGATATTTGCGCAGACTCGTCATTTTTTCCTCATCGATTACAGCATGTGTGATATCATCGCAGAGTCCGAAGCCGATTCCACCGCCGGATCCGGTCTCGATGAAATCATCCATCGGTCTGGTGTAAAACGCATATTTTCCATTTACAAATTCCGGATGCAGTACCACGTTTCTCTGCTGCGGAGAATTTAAGGTTACAAGATTTGGAAGGCGCTCCCAGGTCTTTAAATCCTTTGTACGCACGATTCCGGCTGCTGCAACGGCTGCAGAAAGGTCATTTACCGAAGTATCCTTGCTCTCGGAGCAGAATACACCATAGATATAGCCGTCCTCATGCTTGGTCAGACGCATGTCGTAGACATTTGTCTCCTCCGGGCAGGTATCGTCCAACAGAATCGGATAATCCCAGAAACGGAAACCGTCAATTCCGTTGTCGCTCTCCGCCACGCCAAAGAACGATTTTCTGTCATTTCCCTCGATGCGGGCAACCAGGTAATATTTTCCATTTAACTCAATTGCGCCGGAATTCATCACAGCATTGATGCCAAGGCGCTCCATGAAATACGGGTTTGTCTCCGGATTCAAATCATACCGCCAGGTCAGCGGAATATGCTCTCTTGTGAGTACCGGATACTCGTAACGGTCAAATACTCCGTTGTAAAAATCGGATTTTACGTTTTTGCGTTCTAACAGTTTTTCCTGCTTTTCTTTTTCTACATAATAGCGTTCGTGTAACATAACATCTCTCCTCTATTTGATTCTTTTGATAATTTCCATGCACATTCTTCCATTGTGATACGGACATTTCCACGGCTCTACAATCGGTCTGTCCGGATATGGGGTTCCGTTTTCATCCACTTCCCAGAACCACTCGGAACCAGCTCTCTTATCCATCTGGAAATTCTTGATAAATTCCCACTCGGCAAGCGCTGCGTCCTTGTATTCCAGATGCTCCGGCTGCTTTTCATATCCATTTAAAAATCCAATTACGGTCTCTGCCTGTACCCACCAGATGCGGTGTGTGTTCACCACGCCCTTATCACACTCATTTGCGAGGGAATGACCGTTAAATGCAACGTGATAAATCTGTGCGGTCAATGCCTCGGTAATCGGGGACATCTTCTCCTGGTACTTTTCTTCCCCAAGGATTTCCACACCACGGTCAATTAACCATGCTGTCTCAATGTCATGTCCATAGGAATGAAGGTCAATAATACTGTTATAGTTTTTGTCAAAGAAGACTTCCTGTCTCTGTTTCTTCGGGTTGTATACTTTTTCTGCAAATACATCTAAAATCCAGCAGAGTTTCTCTTTTACCGCAGCATCCTTTGAGACACGGTAAAGTTCCGTGTAGGCTTCAAATACATGCAGCAATGTGTTCATGGTCTTGTCTGCAAGCACACCATTTTCGGAAAGTTTCTCATTTGACTCCGGTTTAAAATCTCTCGTAAATGCCTCCAGATAGCCAACCTCGTCCCGGCAGCGGTTCTCAATCAGATGAAACAGATCAAATGCCAGCTTTAATGCTTCCTCATCCTTCGATGCCTCGTAATAGGACGCGAGTGCATAGATACAGAAAGCCTGATTATAGGTATGTTTTGTCGTGTCAAGCGGTGTTCCGTCATACTGCAAGGACCAGTAGATTCCCCCATACTCTTTGTCCAGACAGTGTTCTTTCAAAAATTCGTAGCCATGTTTTGCCTGTGCAAGCAACTGCTCTTCTTTTAATAACGTATAAGCATTTGCAAAAAACCAGGTGATGCGGCTGTTTAAGATACATCCCTTTTCTGCCTTCTCATCCACTGTAAGGTCATATCCCATATAACCGTAGTAGCCGCCGTAAGTCTTATCAGTCAGCTTCTCCCAGAAGGGGATAATCGTCCCTTTTAAATGCTCCTCTGCTTCTTTTTTCATAATCTGTAATGTGTCCATCCACCCGTTCTCCTATCAACCACTTTTTGTTACTTAAATTTCTACTTAATTTAATTGGTTAATTTAATTATAGTGATTTTATTCGTTAATTCATCACTTATTTTTGCATTTTGTCTCGTTTTTGTGCATTTCCCACATTTTCCATATTGTGCACAATTTTTGGACAGATTTTTTTGCACAATTACCTTTTTCCATGACAATGGGCTATCACAGGAAATTTTCCTGCGACAGCCCACCCCTTTAGCGTCTTCCGATTTCTGTATCAGAACCGGTGACCACACTATGTTCTTTTATATAATCGATTACATCGTCCAGTTCGGTAAATGCAAGTCCCACATAGCTGTCCGCCGCACCATAATAAATTGCGATTTTTCCAGACTCCGAATCATGAATCGTCGCACATGGGAAACATACGTTAGGTACAAATCCACGCTCCTCATACCATTTTTCCGGTGTCAGAAGGAAGTTCTCACATCTGTATTTTACAATGGACGGATTGTCAATATCAAGGATTGCTCCGCCGATGGAATATACATATCCATTACAGGTTCCACTCACCCCATGGTAAAACAAGAGCCACCCTTCAGAGGTTTCAATCGGTGCCGCACCTCCTCCAATCTTTAAGGACTCCCACCATTCATTTCCTTTTCCCATCACATGACGGTGTTTTCCCCAGTACACCAGATCCGGACTTTCGCTGATAAAAATATCACCAAACGGTGTATGCCCGGAATCAGACGGACGGCTTAACAACATGAAGTTTCCGTTTATCTTCCGTGGGAAAAGCACCGCATTCCGGTTAAAAGGAAGGAACGGATTTTCCACTCTTGTAAACGTCTGAAAGTCGGTCGTCTTTGCCATTCCGATTGCTGCCCCGTAAAAGTCCTGGCACCAGATAATATAATAGGTATCCTCCACCTTCACAAGACGCGGGTCATAGGCGTATACCGGCATAAACGGCTGTCCATTTTCGTCTGTAAAAGTAATTTTTTCCGTTTCAAATTCCCAGTGAATCGCATCTTTGCTTCTTCCAAGATAGATATAAGGGATTCCGTTCGTCTGTTCCCCCCGGAACACTCCGATAAATCCATCCTCATACGGCATTACCGCACTGTTGAAAATTCTTGCCACTCCCTCTATCGGATTTCTTCCGATAATCGGGTTTTCATCATACCGCCATACCGGAGCGCCGGTCAGATTTGCCGGACGCTCCTGCCACGGAACATTTGCCACCTTCGGGCTTATCATTTTATACTTGCTCATCGCCTAAACTCCTTGTCTTTTTTTATCCTTTGACCGCTCCCGCAGTAATGCCGCTGTAGATTTGTTTCTGACACAGTAAGAACACAAGCAGTGCCGGCAAAAGCGAGATAATAACGCCCGCACAGATTAGGTTATACTGGCTTCCCAAAGGTCCGGTAAAGGTATATAGAGAAATTGCAACCGTTTTTAAATTCGGTTTTGTCAGATATAAACTTGCTGCATAATATTCGTTATATACACTGACACCTTTTAAAATGCAGGCGGTGACAACCGCAGGCTTTAACAGTGGCAGCATAATGTTCCAGTAAATTTTCCAGTAGGAAGCTCCATCGATAATCGCCGATTCATCGAGCGATGTCGGAATGTTTTCCATAAACTGGATGAAGATATAAATGGAAATGACATCGGTTCCCATCATCATGATAATGTAGCCATACAGATGGTTAATGAAATCCAGGTTTCTCATAATCTGATAAACCGTTACCTGCATTGCAACGCCCGGAAGGAGAGACGCGAATAAAAACAGGTTACGAATCAGTCCGTTTCCCGGAAAATGGAACCGGTTTAACACATATGCAAGCTGTGTTCCGATAATGACGGAACCGATTAACACGCAGAGCATGACAATCAGGGAATTTAAAAATGCTCTTCCCATATTAGCACGTTGAAACGCCTCTACAAAGTTGCTGAAATTGAACCAGCTCTGCGGTAATGTCATGACGTTTGTGGTTCTGTACTCTGTTTCCGTCTTAAAGGCGGTAATCACGCAGGAGATAATTGGGACAACTGCCACAAAGGAAAAGAAAATCAGCGAAAAGTATTTTACGACAATCCATACAATCTGCCCAACGGAATAATGTTTTTTTCTCGTTTTCATCTAGCTTTTCTCCTTTCTCCTCTGCGAATTTCTTTCTGCATCTGTTTTCTGCGCCTGCGTTCCTCTTTTGTAACAATCTCATCCTGTTCATCCGCATTCCGGTAAATATACTTGAAAAACAGTTTTTGCAGGATGGTGCACGCAAAGATGATTAAAAGCAGTACCACGGACATTGCACAGGCAAGACCTACCTTCTGGTTCGTGTGTGCAATGCGGTTCATGTTAATAAAGTACGTTGCCGTTCCGTTTGCACCGTCTGTGATAACATACGGCTGTTCAAATGCGCTGAGCGCTCCTGTGATAGATAAGATAACGTTGAGCGTCACAATCGTTTTAATACTCGGCAGTATAATATGTAAAAACTGCTGGAACTTATTGGCACCGTCTAACTCTGCTGCCTCATACATCTCTGCGTCCACGGACATAATCGCTCCGATAAACAGAACCATATTCTGTCCAAAATAGCGCCAGACGGAGGTTGCGACTAACGACCAGTTGTTGATTTTCTGATCCTTTAACCAGTACGGAAGGTTATTCACATCAAAGCCGCACCAGCCTAAGATGGTATCGAATACGAATCCTCTGGTGTAAAAATATTTAAAGATAAATCCGATTGCAATACCACTAATCAGATATGGGAAAAACATACATCCCTTAAACAGGTTTTCTCCCTTTGTCTTAAAGCTCAAAATGGTTGCAAGATAAAGTGCCAGTGCAAGCTGAATGATTGAACCTGCCATGTAGTAAAGGCTTAGCTTTAAGGATGCAAAAATTTCCTTGTCCTGGAAAACTTCCACATAGTTTTTAAAGCCTACAAACACTCGTTTATCGACAGGCGTCGTGTATTTCATCTTGTAAAAGCTGAATTTTACCATTTCTCCAAACGGAAGATAGGTGAACACAAACAACAGAGTCAGCGGAATTACCATAAATGCAATGATAATTAAGGTCTGCTGTCCTTTTCTCCCTCTTGCCCATTTTAAAATACTTTTCTTTTCTGATGTCGCTGTCATACACTCTCCATCCTTTTTTACCGCGCTCTTACGTTTTTATTCCTCTGTGGTAACGCCGTTATCTTCCTGTGCCTGTGTCCATGCACTGTTCCACTCGTCCATTACCTCATCGAAGGTTTCATCTCCGTTTGCTGCATGCTCAATGAGCTGCTGTACTTTTAACTTACCACCTGCATTTACCATCAGTCCGGAATCGGAGTTTAAGTTATTTAAGAGGTCTTCTTCTCCCTCAACTGCTGCTTCATCAACTACAAATATTACATTACCAAATTCTGCATAAGCATCCGGATACTTATCATCGTCCTGTGCTACCGGAATACCACCCTCGTTATAAGAGAAACCGGATTTTTCTGTCATCCATTTTACGAATACCATAGCTGCTGCCTGGTTTGTCGGGTCTGCATTTACATTGATACCGTAGCTGTAATCTGCACCGGAGGATGCATACTGCTGTCCATCTACTGTGATTGGGAACGGCATATAACCGACATCTTCCCCGTGAGAATCTGCTGCTACCATCTGGGAATATGCCCAGGAGCCAAGTACCATTGTTGCGATTTCACCACGGTTCATCATTCCCTTGGAATCTTCCCAGGAAGTTGTAGAATAATCATCCTCAGTCAGTCCCTCTGCAACTGCATCATAAAGGATCTTGTACAGTGCGTATGGATGTGTACCATCTCCGTAGTCACGGAACGGATTCTTTGTGTGAAGAAGTTTCTGGTTCATATAAGTTGCATCACCAGTTGTGGTTCCTGCAATCTGTCCATCCCACTGTTCCATTGGCCAGCCATCTGCATAGTTGGTGTAAAGTGGAATAATGGAGGAGTCATACTCTTTGATTGCCTTTAATGCTGCAATAAACTCGTCCGGTGTCTTCGGTGTCTCTGTAACACCAGCCTCTTCAAATACACGTTTATTGTAAACAACACCCTGTGCATTTCCGGTAGATGGAACACCGTATACCTGATCGTTGTATGCCCAGGTATTTGCAAAACGGATTTCCTTGTCCATCTCATCAAGTGTTCCATATGGAAGGAAATATTCTTCCAAATCAGCCTTATCAACTGCTGGAATCATCATGACATCTCCCCAGTCTCCTCCCTGTAACCGAAGCATTGCATCGTCGGAATAGTTGGTAGAAACCTCAAGATCTACAGTGATATTCGGGTACATCTCATTGAATGCTGCGATGTATTCGTTCCAGGAAGTTCCCGGATAGGAATCTTCTGCCATATCTGTTCTCTGGTTAAACACATGAATGGTTGTTGTGATATCTGTATAGCTTTCTCCGAGAACGATGTCTGCATAGGATAAAGTTCCGTCCGCATCTGTTGCATCCGCATTGGCATCTGCATCTGCATTTGCATTTCCTGCTCCTGCCTCTGTTGCCGCCTGATTATTATCTGCGTTGTTTGAATTTGTTCCTGCTGCACTGTTGTTTCCACAGGCTGCTGCCCCAAACAGCATCATGGATGCCATTGCCAATGCAATTACCCTTTTCTTTTTCATAGTAATTTTTCCTCCTTAGAAAGATTAATTTAACTTATTTGTAAGTTAATTTAAGTATACATTTATTTATGTTTTAGTCATTATTCTTTTTTGCGTTTTATCATTGTTTTGTGCATTTTATTT
Source organism: Roseburia sp. (assembly GCA_050874345.1). GTDB lineage: Bacteria > Bacillota > Clostridia > Lachnospirales > Lachnospiraceae > Roseburia. The sequence goes on from JBNMKM010000006.1 coordinate 118,558, forward strand.
TATTTTTTATCTTTTTACCAGTTTTTAGTTTGTGTTTTTGTCTATTTTGTAGCTAATATTAGCTAATTTATTTACTGTTATTAGATTAATTTTAGTTTTTATTATAAATTAGATTTAAGATAATTTCTGATTTATTTTTATTTGTTGATAGTTTACACAGCCTGGATAAAATATGTTATACTATAGAAATCAGACACAAACGGAAGGATTTTTTCAGATGATTTTAAACAATCGGTCGATACCGATATTAGACCCGGAGTTTCCTGAATTAATAAACAAAAATTTATTCATTCAAGGAGATTATCATGAACAATCCAATAAAAGATTTAACAAAGAAAGAATGGGGGCTGTGGTTAGGCTCTCTGTTTGTCGTAATTATTTCCAATCTGTTATCCGGAAATATTGATTTGCTTACATTAATAGCAGCGTGTGTAGGAATTACCTCTTTAATTTTTGCAGCAAAAGGAAATGTCTGGGCACAGATACTGATGATTCTTTTCAGTATCCTGTATGGCATTATCTCCTGGCGGTTCCGCTATTGGGGTGAAATGATTACCTATCTGGGTATGACCATGCCAATGGCAATCTGGTCAACCATCACCTGGTTAAAGAATCCGTCCGAAAACGGAAAAGAAGTGGCAATTCAAAAGCTGACAAAAAAACATATTGTGGGTCTTGTGATTTTTGGGACAATCACGACAGTTGTATTTTATTTTATATTATCTGCACTTAATACCCCCAATATCCTATTCAGTACCATCTCCATCACAACCAGTTTTCTTGCAGCCTCCCTTACGATGCTAAGAACTTCCTACTACGCACTTGGGTACGCATCAAATGATATCGTACTCATCGTTTTATGGCTGTTGGCATCCATAGAAAACCCGGCGTATCTGCCAGTCGTGGTGAATTTTATCATTTTCTTTTTTAATGATATGTACGGATTTATAAGCTGGAAAAAGAGAGAAACAATGCACGCTTAAAACATAGCATCAGAATGAGTGAGAACATGCAAATCCCCCTGTCCATTTTTGCAAATGAACAGGGGGGATTTGTTTATTTTACAATTGTTTTTTTACACTCTCTTTTTCTACCAGATGTCCCTCTACGATGCAGATTCCCCGGCGGTAACTTTCCCCGCTCATCTTTGCAATCAGATTAGAAATCACACGCCTTGCCATCTCGCGCATATCAACTTCATATGTCGTAATCGGTACATCACACAACCCCGGAAACAGGTAATTATCATAGCCTGCCACCGAGATATCACCCGGCACATCATAGCCTGCTTCCTGCAGCTTATGAACCATAATGCTCGCCGTGAGGTCACAGTTGCAGAAAAATGCCGTCGGCATTTCCTCCGGAAGTTCGCAATACCCCGGCAGATACATCCGCCCGGTCTCCGGTTCCCGGTCCGGAATCACCCAGTCTTCCCGCACCTGCATCCCGTGTTCAAGCAACGACCTGCAATAGCCGTAATAACGGTCTGTAATAGAGCCTGTTGAAAGAATCGTTCCTACAAAAGCAATGTTTTTATGCCCCATCTCAAAGAGATAGTTGGTCATTCGGTAGGCCCCGTAATAGCTGTCGGAAACAACCGAATCCGAATCCTGCTTCTCATCACAGAAATCAAGATAAATAAATGGCACTTTTGTCTTGTCATTTAAGAATTTCAGATATTTTTCTAACAGCCAGCCAATGACGATGACGCCGTCCACTTTATTCTCTCTTAAAAGCTGTGGCATTTCATTTCCATTTTCCATCGGCTCTGTCACGACTTCCATCAGGGTAAAGCAGGATTTCGGTGCCGCCTTGATTGCCACCTGCTGGTACATCTGCCAGTAGAAGGAATCATATTTTGCAAGATAGCGCTCCGCAATCAGAACTCCGATGTTGTAACTTTTTTGTTCCTTTTCCTTCCGGGAGGCAGAGGGCTGGCGGTATCCCATTTCCTCCGCCAGAATCTTGATTTTTTCACGCAGTTCCTCGCTGACGCCCTTCTGTCCCGATAACGCTTTTGACACCGTAACGGTGCTGACGCCCAGGCGTTCTGCAATATCCGCAAGTTTTACTGCTTTTGCCATTCTCCGCACTCCTTTCCATTTTTAGTGTTCTTCTACCAGATGGATTAACACGGACTGGAAATCACCCCATGGATTTAAAATATTAATTCCGGCATTTGCCAGTGTGTCTCCATAATAAATTTCTCCGCTTTCCTCGTTGCGGTAACGCTTCTTCGGATCAAGTCCCGGTATCTGAATCCGTCTGCTGTGATAATTCGGACGGTTTAATACCTGAACAAATGTAATGAGTGCCTCTGATTTGTCCTTTGCCACAACCTCATAGCAGTCATACGCATGATTTTTGGCATAAGAAGCGATGCGGTAATAATCGCCTCCGCGCACTAAATCGTTGTATTTATGGTAAAGCTCCACCTGTTTTGGAATCTGCTCTCTGTCTTCTGCCGGAATCTTTGTGATGTCCAGCTCATAGCCAAATGTTCCTGCCAATGCAACATTTCCTCTGGTTGCAAACGGTGTCACTCTTCCAACCGTATGATTCGGGCAGTCGGAAACATGTGCGCCCATTGTGGACAACGGGTAAATAAGTGCCGTTCCCTCCTGAATCTTCAAACGCTCGATGGCATCTGTATCATCCGAGCACCAGATTTGCGGGCTGTAATATAACATTCCCGGGTCAAATCTTGCTCCGCCGCCGGAACAGTTCTCAAGAAGAAGGTCCGGGAACTCTTTCATCAGGCGCTCCTGCAGTTCATACACTGCCAGCACATATCTGTGGCAGAGTTCTCCCTGACGGTCTTTCTCCAGATACACGCTTCCAAGGTCGGTAAGCTGTCTGTTCATATCCCATTTTACATAGGCAATGTTGGCACTCCTTAAAATAGAAGCAACTGCCTCATAGACATAATCTACAACCTCCGGTCTTGACAGATCCAGTACGAACTGGTTTCTCGAACGGCACGGTGTACGCTCCGGCAGTGCAATTGCCCAGTCCGGATGTGCACGGTAGAGGTCAGAATCCGGTGAAATCATTTCCGGCTCAAACCAGATACCGAATTTCAGACCAATCTTGTTGACCTCATCTACCAGATATTTTAAACCACCATTTAATTTCTGCTCATTGACCTTCCAGTCGCCAAGGCTTGTATTGTCATCGCTTCTGTGTCCAAACCAGCCATCATCCATAACGAGCATTTCGATGCCGCACTTCTTTGCCTCTTTTGCGATGGAAAGCAGTTTTTCCGTATTGAAATCAAAATACGTTGCCTCCCAGTTGTTAATCAGGATTGGACGTTTTTTATCCTTATATGGACTGCGAATCAGGTGATTGCGATACAGATCATGGAAGTTTCTGGTCATCGTTCCCATACCGGCTGCCGAGTAGTTGAGCACCACTTCCGGTGCCACAAAGGTTTCTCCGGACTCTAACTTCCAGCAGAAATCTTTCGGATTAATTCCCATCATCACACGAAGGGAATCAAACTGTGTTTTTTCCACCTGTGCTAAGAAATTGCCGGAATAAACAAAGTGGAAGCCGTATACCTCGCCCTGCTCTTCTGTTGCAGTCTCGGATACCAGTGCCACAAACGGATGCTCCTGGTGAGAAGACTCGCCTCTGCTCGATGCCACATTCTGTCTTCCGTAGCCGATATCACGCAGATCCATCTGGCGTTCTCTCGCCCAGGAACCGTGAAGTGTCAGCATCTGAAAATCTTTTGCATCCATATCGATGCTTGCTGACATGACTCTTGTCAGATGTAACGGTTTTTTCCCTTCATTTGTAATCTGGACACTCCGCACAACCGCATCCACATCATCAAAAATGCTGTATAAAAAGACCGCCTTTAATTTTAAAACAGGATCTTCTGCAAAAAGTTCCAACGTCATGCACTTTTCTTCCGGTGCAAAGGTCGCCGGCATTCCGGCAAGCGCTGGCTTGCCATGATAAATTTTATGACCGGTATAACAGAAATTTACCGCTGTATGACAGTTGTCGTCAAGCACTTCGATGGCGCTCTCTCTATAGTCTCCCACACCATTTCCCGGATATTCCATCGGAAATGCGTCAAAGAAGGAACTTCTGTCGCGGTTGTTTTTGGACGGTACAAACGGCGGCTCTGCGGTACGCATCAGATAGGAAACATCTGTGTCGCTGATTTTTGCCCCATAGTATGCGTGACCGATAAAATTTTCCTCATCCACCAGTGCAATCACATAGCTTGTGTTTGCCGTGTCGAGTTTAAAAATTTTCTTTTCTGCATCAAACTGAATGTTCATGTGTAAAAATCCCCCCGGTTTTATACCAAATCTTTTTTGAGCGCTTCTAATTTCTGCTCTGCATCTGCAAGGTTGCTGCCCTTGACACCAAAGTAATATTTAATCTTTGGCTCTGTACCGGACGGACGCACACAGCACCATGCGTTGTCGGACAGCTCATAATAAAGAACATTAGAAGTTGGAAGTCCTGTCTTTGTCACTTCTCCAGTCACCATATCCGTGCGTGTATCTTCCTTATAATCACGTACGGCAAGCACGTCAAATCCGCCTAATTTTTTCGGAGGATTCTGTCTGGACTCGCTCATAAGTGCCTGAATCTGGGCAGCTCCGTCAATTCCCTTAAGCGTCTTGGTATCAAGACCTTCGCGGTAGTAACCGTATTTCTCATACATATCAAGCATTGCATCCCAAAGTGTCTTTCCGTGCTTCTTGCACCAGGAAGCCACCTCGCAAAGCATCATGACTGCAACGCAGGCATCCTTGTCTCTCGCATAGGTTCCGGCAAGACAGCCATAGCTCTCCTCAAGTCCAAATACATAGTGATAGGTATGCTGTTCTTCAAAGAACTTAATCTGTTCTCCGATATATTTGAATCCAGTCAGCACTTCAATTAAGGTCACGCCGTATGCCTTCGCAATTGCTTTTGCCATATCGGTAGTAACAATCGTCTCTACAAGTGCTGGATTCTCCGGCATTGTGCCCATTGCAGTGCGCTCACGTAGGATGTACTCTGCAATCAGCATACCGGACATATTTCCGGTGAAGGTTACATATTCGCCAGTCTTTGTATCCTTGCAGTATACGCCAAGACGATCTGCATCCGGGTCCGTTGCAAGTACAATGTCTGCATCCACTTCTTTTGCAAGTTTTAATGCAAGCTCAAATGCCTTCGGGGATTCCGGGTTCGGGTAAGAAACGGTCGGGAAATTGCCATCCGGCAGCTCCTGCTCTTTTACCACATAAACTTTTTCAAAACCAAGCTCTTTTAAAACGCGGCGTACCGGAAGATTACCGGTTCCGTGTAACGGTGTGTATACAATCTTGATGTCCTTTGCCATCTCTTTGATAATCTCCGGATGGATGGACTGCTTCTTTAATTCTTCCATGTAACGGTCATCAATGGCAGCACCGATAACCTGATATAATCCGGCTTTTACGGCATCCTCTTTTGCCATGGTCTTTACCTGGTCAAAGGATGTTACCTTTGCAACCTCTGCCAAAATGTTCTTATCGTGAGGCGGTGTAATCTGTGCGCCGTCCTCCCAGTATACCTTATATCCATTATATTCCCTCGGGTTATGGCTTGCTGTGATTACGATTCCTGATACACAGCCTAACTCTCTGACTGCAAAAGAAAGCTCCGGTGTCGGGCGGAGGCTGTCAAACACATATGCCTTGATTCCGTTTGCATTCAGACACAGCGCTGCCTCATCCGCGAATTCGGTTGACATAATACGGGAATCATGTGCAATTGCAACACCCTTGTCCTGTCCGTTCTGGGATAAAATATAGTTGGCAAGTCCCTGTGTTGCCTGGCGTACCGTGTAAATGTTCATGCGGTTTGTTCCGGCTCCGATTACCCCTCTTAATCCTCCGGTTCCAAACTCTAACTGACGGTAAAAACGGTCTTCAATCTCCGCTTCATCCCCTTTGATGGCAGCTAATTCTGCTTTTGTTGCCTCATCAAAATACGGGTCAGTACACCATTCATTGTAAATGTCCATATAGCTCATAATTCTTCTCCTTTTCCCTGTTTTAATTCAATACCGATGGATTTATCATAGCATTTTTTCGCCTGTCTGTAAACTAATTTTAAGCTAAAAATAGTTAAAATTTTATGGTTGAATCGTTCCATCCTCCCCAATGGTCATCCCCCAGGAGATTCCCTCCACATAGCGGTACGTCTCCTGCGCCGCCGTCTCATCCAAAAGCTGTGTAACCCCGCCCGCTGTGTACGTTGGAAGATAGCGGTAAGATACCGTGCCATCTGCCTCCACCGTAACGGAAACAACCGCAGAATGTGCGGTCTGCCGCAAAAAGATGAAATCGCCAAGCGCATAAAAGACCGGAACACCCTCGATAAATTCCACTCCCTGGATGCAGTGTGCGTGCCCGCCGATAATCAAATCTGCTCCCGCCTCAATGCATGCCTTTGCCATCGAGCGCTCATACTCCTCCGGATACTCCACGCGCTCAATGCCCCAATGAAGATATACCGTCACAAAATCACAGCTTTCCTTCGCCTGCGCCACAAGTTCCACCAGCCTGCTGTAATCGTAGACCGTAAAAAGCCCCGGCTGTGCATTTTCAATATTCCAGTCCGTGACGGGAATCACCCGTGAACCCGCAATAAAGCCGAATTTTTTGCCGCCCTTTTCGATGACCTGAACCTGCTCGGCGCGTTCTTTTGTCTCACCCGCTCCGGCATATAAAATTCCTGCTCCGTCAAGTGTCGTAAACGTGTCAGATAATGCTTCTTTTCCAAAATCAAGTGTATGATTATTTGCAAGCGAAACGATATCGACACCGAGTTCCTTTAAAATCGTGACATAGGACGGATTACAGCGGTAGGTATATTCCTTATCCTCCATCGCCGTTCCTCTGTCGCTCCACGCAAACTCATTGTTTACCATCAGAATATCCGCCCCGGTCAGCTCGTCTAATAATTCCTGTGAAACTACTCCTGTAATGCCATATGCATCATAATTGGCACTTGGAACCCCGTCTAACATCACATCTCCGGCAAACATCAGGGTCACCGCGCCGCCCGTCTCCTCTTCTCCTGAATGAACGGTGTTTCCGGCTGTCTCCGTGCTTTCAGTTGTTTCCGTTCCCTCTGTTCCATCGGACATAGATGCGTTGTCGACATCTACAGAAGTGCCA
>JBNMKM010000007.1:0-123071 GCA_050874345.1 Roseburia sp.
TACCTGAGCAGCAACGTAACTTGCCAAGAGACTCAGCAGTTGTTCCAGGACGTGGTCCCTCATCCTTAACGAAATCAACGATTTCTTTCTTAACCTTTACCGGAACCGGAACGATTTCATCATCGAATTTGCCCTCAGCGATTGCTTTCTCGCATTTCTGCTGGCTGTTTGCTGAGAACTCGTCAAGTTCTTCACGGGTAATGCCGTATTTATCACATACGTTCTCTGCTGTAATCATCATATGATAATGATTGAATGCATCTGTTAATGCATCGTTTACCATGGTATCAATGATGGTTGCATTGTTCATACGATAACCAAAACGAGCCTTTGTCATGGCATATGGAGCCATAGACATGTACTCCATACCACCGGCAACAACGATGTCAGCCTGTCCTGCAAGAATCATGGTTGCTGCTTCGTTTACACATTTAAGACCGGAACCACATACAACGTTTAATGTAACTGCCGGTACTTCAATCGGAAGTCCTGCCTTGATAGAAGCCTGACGTGCAACGTTCTGTCCCTGAGCTGCCTGGATAACACATCCCATTAATACTTCATCTACCTGCTCCGGTTTCACTCCTGCTCTGTTCAATGCCTCTTTAATTACGATTGCTCCGAGTTCTGCTGCTGGAGTATTGCTTAATGCTCCACCCATTTTACCGATTGCGGTACGGCAAGCGCCTGCTAAAACTACTTTCTGTGCCATTTTAAATTCTCCTTTCAGTTTTCACACAAAACTCTGCCAGTTGCAGAGGATTTGTTTCTTTCTTAAAAATAATTTGCCGAAAAATGCTGTTAATTTTTTAACAATCTTTTAGTAAAAAAAATAAATTAAGGGTGTTTCCCAGAATTTATCCTTTTCTCTTTACTTATAAATGTACATTGTTTTCAATCAGCTATTTTTCAAACCTTTCAAGTACTTTTTTATGCTAACATATTTCATCTTTAATTGCAAGTGTTACGAAATTATTTTGTTAAAAAAATATCATGCTCTTTGTTCTCCTGCCTAAAAAAAGAGGCTGTTTTTGTGCATTTTCCACAAAATCAGCCTTTTTTCTTCTATATTATAAATGTTGCCCTTTTTATGCCTTTTATTTTTTAATAGAAGACGTGGTTTCCAATCACTGTTCCGGAAATCACCCCGTTATTGCGTCTGAAATATAAGCAGTTCACTGTAATCTTACCGTCAAGCACTTCCTTTGCCGCCTGAAGGCACGAATCGCTCACACCGGCTTTGAGACGGTAGGCAAGTCTTCCGCTTGCAACCGGTGAAAACTGTCCACTCTGATAGATGACTCCCGACACAGAATTCGGAAAATACGAGCTCTTCACGCGGTTCATCACAACGCTTCCAACTGCTAACTTTCCTTCATAGGGTTCTGCTTCCGCCTCGCACTGGATGATTGCCCCAAGCAGATACTGGTCACTGTCCTCGGGCGTATAGGTGACACCGGAAGTGTCCTCTTTTTCCTGCTCCTGGATTGCTGCAAGGCGTTCTGCATCTTCCTTCGCCTTCTGAAGTTCAAGCTGTGCCTCATAGTCAATCATTTTCTGAAGTTCCTGTGACAAGTCCTCCACAGACTCCTGTACATCCGCAAGGTCTTCTTCCGACTGGGCAATATCACTCCTTGTGCTGGCAATCAGTTCATTGACAGAATTCTGTTTCTGTTTGCGTTCTGCCTGCTGGCTCTCAAGTTCCTCCTGCTGTCCCTCAAGTTCCTCCTTCATCGCCACAAGTTCCTCCATCTCTCCCTCGAGGCTGGCTTTCTGCTCACTGATATCCGAAAGAAGTTCCTGATACTGCACAAAAAGTTTCCGGTCATATTTGTTAATTTCCGTAATATATTCCGTCCGGTTTAAAAAATCTGCAACCGATTCCGACTCTAATAACACGGTCCAGAGAGACTGCTCTGTATTTTCATACATGAACTGAATGCGAAGTTTCATATCTTCATACTGCTCGTCCGCCTCCTGTTCCGTTTCTTCCAGCTTCTGCTGTGCTTCCGTTATTTCCTGCTGCTTGTCTTCTATCTCCTGTTTCTTGTCTGCGATTTCCTGCTCTTTCTCCGCGATTTGGGTTTCCAGGTCATTAATCTGCCCCACAATTCCGCTTAATTCATCATTTAAATTATTTAAATCTCCCTGCAACCTTGATTTCTCATCTTCAATGCTGTCCACGAGGTCTTCCGCAGCATCCTTCTGATCCTGAATTTCATTTATCCTGTCTTTTGCGTCGTCGATGTCCTGCTGGGTCGTTTCAGCATAAAGACTGGAAACTGAAAAACAGCAGAGCAGAATCATTGCTGCCGCAAGGATTCTTTTTGACCATTTCTTCATTTTCGTTTTCTCCATATATATCAGACTACTTTCTTCGGTTCTTTCAGGAATATCTTCTCCTGACAAAGTAAAACGGCATTTTCAGCTTTATAATAACAGATTGTATTTCACCTTTCAATATGCTAAAATTTAGGGTAACTGGAATTTATTGACAGGAGAACGGAGGGGTATTATGCAATTTGTAAGAACAGCTGATTTAAAACCGGGAATGCGTCTTGCAAAGCCGATTTATAACAAAAGAGGTGTCCTGCTCTACGAGCGCGGCACAAAACTTACATCACAGGGAATTGGAAGCATCAAGAATTTCGGGCTGATTGGTATCTTTACCTTGGAACCCGCAGAGCCGCTTCCGCCTCTGTCCAGGGAAGACCTTGAATTCGAGCAGTTTCAGACTGTCTATGTCTTTCAGTTAAAGGAAAACCTTGACAAGATTCAGGCGGAAACAGCACCGGACACTTTAAAGGAGCTTGCCATATCCATTTTAACCCGGTACGGCGCAAGAGACTCTAAGATGAACTTTACCCAGAACCTGCGCAGTTCTGCAGATTTTGTATACAAACATTCCATCAGCACCGCCATTTTAACCGCTATGTTGTGCAATGTACTTCATGTTGCACCGGAGTGTCGTATCGGTCTGGTTACCGCAGCGCTTTTGATGGATATCGGTTATCTGTATGTTCCGCAGGCGATTCTCGACAAGGGTGACAATCTCTCTGCCGATGAAAAAGATTTCATCCAGTCGAACCTTGAACGTGGCTATGAAGCGCTTCGCCCGCGCTACAACGACTATCATCTGCCGCAGGACACTCTGGAATTAATTCACTATAAGGTTTTTTCCGGCAGCCGCACCTTAAAGCTTAAGGATTCACCAAAGGTTTCCCGCGTGTTCATCGAGATTTTGCGTGTTGCCGATAAATTCGACCGGCTTACCGCCATGGATATCAGCCATCCGCCAATTTCCGAGATTGCTGCCATGAATTACTTCACAGAGCACAAGAAAGATTACAATACAAAGGTAGTATCTGCACTTGCGGAATGTATCCACATTCTGCCGACCGGCTCCTGCGTCGACTTATCAGACGGCGAAAAAGCGCTCGTTCTCTCTGAAAATGCAGCCGATTTTGCCCATCCGATGATTTTGCGTTTCCGTGACCACCGTGTCTTTGATTTAAGTGACCTCGAAACGATACAGCAGTTCCATATCACGGACATCATGCGCACGATGGACAACCGTATCGCCATCGACGCTGACACCTTAAAGCAATTTAAGGCGGATAAGCATCTTCTCGAGACAATGGAACGGTTCCGCAAAAGCAAGGAACGGATTGCAAGCCGCAACCGGAGCCTTGATTCCGTCATCGACTTAAATGCATTTGCCTTTGACGGCTTTGATGATGTGAAGAGTCCTTCTGACCTGTAAGCCTTCCATCATAACTTTTTTGCTGGAAACTATTGTAACTTTTTACAATAGCTTCTATAATAAATAATCATAAAATTTTTATAACTTATTTCAAAAAGGAGTAGAGAGATGAAAAAATTATTCAAACGCACCGCCGCATTTCTGCTGGCACTGACCCTTCTGCTTACTGCAGACACTCTGTTTTTGTCAAAACCGGTAGAGGTTTCGGCTGCATCCAACAAGCCGTACATCAACCCTTACAATGACAACATGGTTCTTACCTACAAGCCTGGTGATAAGACCAGTTATTCAAAAGGGTATTACACTACCATCAGCATTATGAACTGTAAGAAGGCATCCCAGATTAAGAAGTTAAAAAGTTCTAATAAGAACATGAAGGTAGAAGCAAAAGACGGTTACATCAAAGTATACTTTGGTTACAAAGAGGGAAAGACCACTATCACCTGCACCGTAAACAAAGTAAAGTTAAAAACAACCCTTACCATCAAGAAGTACAGCAACCCGCTTAAGACTTTTAAAATTGGAAAGACGAACTACACTTCCAAGTACAAAAACATTGACGAGTACAAGGATAAAAAGTCTTACAAGAAACAGAAAATGGTTCTTGAAACCAACAAGAACTGGGTCATCCGTTCCGTTTATGTTTACTCTGGAAACAGCACCCAGTCTTATCGTCCAAACAGCACCAAGTTAACAAAAACGGTAACTCTTAACCCGAAAAACTATGATAACGTATCTATTTATCTTTACAATAGCAAAACCAAAGTTTCTGAGTGTCTCACTTACAAAACAAGCAAATATTAATTGTTTTTCTAAAATCAAACAGCAACGTACAAAAAAGCTGTCCACCAATTTTCTGGTGGGCAGCTTTTTTTGTTTTCGTTCTGCAATTAGATGTTCTTTACTTTTGCAATATCAACCGGTGTGAGTTTTCCGGTTGCAGTCTCAAGACTTCTCGCAAGTGCATTTGCGGTATCCATCGCTGTAATACAGTAAACGCCTGTCTCAATCGCATTTCTGCGGATTAAGAATCCATCACGGGTCTTATCACCATTTCCCTGTGTCGGAGTATCGATGACAAGGTCAATCTTGTGGCCTAAAATCAAATCCATTACATTTGGAGATTCCTGTGTAATCTTGTTGACGCGCAGTGCATTGACACCGTGCTCCTGTAAATATTTTGCAGTGCTTCTGGTCGCATAAATCTTGTAACCGAGTGCCTCAAAACGCTTTGCCACACCGACTGCCTCCGGCTTATCTGCATCCTTTACAGTCATAATCATCTGCTTATACTTCGGCAGTGTCACACCGGCTCCAAGGAATGCCTTGTAAAGTGCCTCGTTAAAGGTTGTTGCGATTCCTAAGCACTCTCCGGTTGACTTCATCTCCGGTCCAAGGGAAATCTCTGCACCACGCAGTTTCTCAAATGAGAATACCGGCATCTTGATAGCGATATAATCTGCTGTCGGTGCAAGTCCTGGCTCATAGCCAAGTCCGCGGATAGTATTTCCAATGATGACCTTGGTCGCAAGGTCTACAATCGGGATTCCGGTTACCTTGCTGATATATGGTACGGTTCTGGAAGAACGCGGATTTACCTCGATGACATATACTTCTTCATCCATGGCAATAAACTGAATGTTGATCAGTCCCACTACATGAAGTGCCTGTGCAAGGCGTTTGGTGTATTCTACGATTGTCTCTTTTACATGGTCGCTGATGGTCGGCGCCGGATAAACGGAGATACTGTCTCCGGAATGAACTCCGGTACGCTCGATATGCTCCATAATACCCGGAATTAAAATATCCGTACCGTCGCATACCGCATCAACCTCAATCTCTTTTCCATGTAAATATTTATCAACGAGAATCGGATGATCCTGTGCAATCCGGTTGATGATTCCGATAAATTCTTCGATTTCTTCATCATTGAACGCAATCTTCATTCCCTGTCCGCCTAATACGTAGGACGGGCGTACCAGTACCGGATAGCCAAGACGGTTTGCAACTTCCTTTGCCTCCTCGGCTGTGTATACGGTTCCGCCTGCTGCTCTTGGAATCTTTGTCTGCTCAAGAATCTGGTCGAAAAGCTCACGGTCTTCTGCGGCATCAACATCCTCTGCCTTCGTTCCAAGAATCTTAACGCCCATCTTCATCAGGCTTTCCGTCAGCTTGATTGCTGTCTGTCCACCAAACTGTACGACTGCTCCGTCCGGCTTCTCCAGATTTACGATGTTTTCCACATCCTCCGGTGTCAGCGGCTCAAAGTAGAGTTTGTCTGCAATATCAAAGTCTGTGGAAACAGTTTCCGGATTGTTGTTTACGATAACAGTCTCCCAGCCTTCCTTTGCAAATGCCCAGGTACAGTGTACGGAACAGTAGTCGAACTCGATTCCCTGTCCGATACGGATTGGACCGGAACCAAGTACCAATACCTTCTTCTTTGGATTTGTCTCCTCTGCCTCGTTCTCGCTGCCAAATACAGAATAGTAGTAAGGGGTTGCTGCCTCAAACTCGGCTGCACAGGTATCTACCATCTTGTACGCTGCCACGATTCCGTTTGCATAACGCATATCGTGAATTTCTTTTTCACTCTTTCCGGTCAGCTTTGCAATGACGTTATCCGGGAACTCAATGCGTTTTGCTTCTTTTAATAATTCTACCGTAAGTTCTTCGTTCTTTAATGCCTGCTCCATCTCAACGATGATTGCAAGTTTGTCGATGAACCATTTATCAATCTTTGTAATATCATGAATCATATCGTAGCTTACGTTGCGGCGCAGTGCCTCTGCAATGACCCAGATTCTTCTGTCGTCTACCACTTTAAGCTGTGCCATCAGCTCTTCATCCGAAAGTCCGGTAAAGTCATAGGACATCAGGCTGTCTACGTGCTGTTCCAGGGAGCGGATTGCCTTCATGAGTGCACCTTCAAAGTTGTTGCAGATACTCATGACCTCTCCGGTCGCTTTCATCTGGGTAGTCAGTGTACGCTTTGCTGTGATGAATTTATCAAACGGAAGTCTCGGAATCTTGACAACGCAGTAGTCAAGCATCGGCTCAAAGCTTGCGTAGGTCTTTCCGGTAATCGCATTCTTGATTTCGTCCAAGGTATATCCAAGTGCAATCTTCGCTGCTACCTTGGCAATCGGATATCCGGTCGCCTTTGAAGCAAGTGCAGAAGAACGGGATACACGCGGATTTACCTCGATAACACAGTACTCAAAGCTGTCCGGGTTCAATGCGTACTGAACATTACATCCACCGGTAATGTTTAATTCAGATATAATATTTAATGCAGATGTACGAAGCATCTGGTATTCTTTATCGCCTAAGGTCTGGGATGGTGCCACAACGATGGAGTCTCCGGTGTGGACACCTACCGGGTCAATGTTTTCCATATTACATACGGTAATACAGTTGCCCGCAGCATCACGCATTACCTCGTACTCGATTTCTTTCCAGCCGGCGATGCAGCGCTCTACCAAAACCTCTCCTACACGGCTTAAACGAAGTCCGTTATTTAAGATTTCAATAAGTTCTGTCTCATTATGGGCGATACCGCCGCCGCTTCCTCCAAGGGTATATGCCGGACGGAGTACAACCGGATAACCAATGGTGTTGGTAAAACGGATTCCATCTTCTACATTGTGTACCACGAGGGATGCTGCACACGGCTCTCCAATCTTTTCCATGGTGTCCTTAAACGCCTGGCGGTCTTCTGCCTTGAAAATCGTCTCAGCCGTTGTACCGATAAGTTTTACACCATATTTGTCAAGGATTCCTTTTTCGGAAAGTTCCATTCCAAGGTTTAATCCTGCCTGTCCACCTAAGGTCGGAAGCACGCTGTCAGGCTTTTCTTTTGCAATAATCTCCTCTAATACAGAGACGGTAAGCGGCTCGATATAAACCTCGTCCGCAATGTCTTTATCCGTCATGATGGTTGCCGGGTTAGAGTTTACTAACACAACCTCAACGCCTTCTTCTTTCAGGGAACGGCATGCCTGTGTGCCGGCATAGTCAAACTCTGCTGCCTGTCCGATGACGATAGGACCGGAACCAATAACTAATACTTTTTTGATATCATGATTTCTTGGCATCTCTTCTCCTCCTATTTACGCATCATCTCAATAAAACGGTCAAACAGATATGCAGAATCCTGCGGTCCCGGGCAAGCCTCCGGATGGAACTGTACGGTAAAGATGTTCTTTCCGGTGTATGCAAGTCCTTCATTTGTACCATCATTGACATTTACAAATGCCGGAACTGCAATCTTCGGGTCAAGGTTATCGGTATCTACCACATAACCATGGTTCTGGGAAGAGATATAAACTCTTCCGGTCTTTAAGTCTTTTACCGGATGGTTTCCACCGCGGTGTCCATACTTCATCTTGTGCGTGTCTGCACCGGTTGCAAGCGCCATGAGCTGATGTCCAAGACAGATTGCAAAAATCGGCACATCCGATTCATATAATTTACGGATTTCTTTGATAATCTCCGTACATTCCTTCGGGTCTCCAGGTCCGTTGCTTAACATGATTCCATCCGGATTGGCTGCTAAAATCTCTTCCGCAGAGGTATGCGCCGGATAAATCGTCACTTCACATCCACGCTCGCTTAAGGATTTTGCAATGTTTTTCTTTGCGCCGAAATCCATCAATGCTACGTTAAACTTCTTTGCCGGAACGCTCTTTAACACGGAAGCTTCGCTGCAGGTTACTTTATCTACAACATTTCCGGTCGTATAAGCTTTTAACTTCGGAATGATTTCTTCGATATTATAGTTCTCATTCGTCGTAATCATGCCGTTCATAGTTCCCTTTTCCCGCAGGATCTTGGTAAGGGCACGGGTATCAATACCTGCGATACCAGGAATATCATGTTTTAAAAGGAACTCCTGGATGGTTCCTTCACAACGGAAGTTGCTCGGCATTCTGGAGAGCTCCCGTACAATATAGCCATCCGGCCATGGTCTCCCTGACTCCATATCCGGTGTAATTCCGTAATTTCCAATTAACGGATATGTCATAACAACTGCCTGTCCTGCATAGGACGGGTCGGTAAGCACCTCTAAGTATCCTGTCATAGATGTATTGAATACAATCTCACTGATGACTTCTCTGGTCGAACCGATGCTTGTTCCGGTGAATACATTCCCATCTTCAAGTATTAAATATGCTTTCATTGGTTTTCCGTGTCCTTTCTTATTTTTCCAAAAGAAAAAACGTTTCCGTTTTTCTTTTCCCATGAGTCTCTTAGATAGTTAGGCAGACATAACCAGCCTTTTTCTGCTGTGCCCGATTTATCCCTAAATTGTAAAAAGTTTATCATATAATAAGATATATTTCAACCTCTTTTTCAGAAATGCGGGAAAATCTTTTTCGACTTTCCCGCACCCATCTGCCTATACGCCTGCCACTGGCACATTCTGGAAAAGAACTGCCATCGGACCGTCATACCGGCTGTCCTTATAACGCTCCGTTGAGAATGTCATATTCTTCTGAAGCTCTAACATATTTCCGTTGATGGAGCCACCGGTCACCGGAATGACTTTTTCTCCATCGTAAAGATAAGCAAGGCGAATCTCGCCGCCAAAATATCCGCTCAACGCATCCATGTGGAAATCAGAAAACCGTACCACATGAAGGTATGGCTGTTTCTTCATCTCTTCGACAGAAACGCTTCCGTTATTGACGCGCATGCCCTCATAAATTCCGGTCGGTTCCATTCCCATATAATAAGCAATCCGGCAGTTTCCGTGAATTGCCTTTAAGACACCATCCTTGATAAAGTCCATATCCTTCATACGAATTCCATCTTCTGAATACGGCTCTAATGCCTTTAATGTCATATTGATGCGCTCTCCGGTCACATCATCGCCCTGCACACCCATTCCTACCTTATATTTGGAATATCCGGCATACACATAGCCGTTAATCGCTCTTTCCGTATAAATAGAAAGAAGCTGATACATCTGTTTTCCGGAAAGGATAACATTGTACTCTCCCTTTGCCGGAGCTGTTGTTGCATTGGCTCTTGCACAGACGGTCTCTAACGCTTCTGCCACCTGCCTTGTCAGTTCCTCCGTGTCATAGTCCACAAAGGAAAAATCCTGATATAACTCTACATCCTGTGGTGTGAGGCACTGTACCACGTACTCGCCCTTTACCGTATGCTTCTCATAGGAAACTTCCACGCCCTGTGAATTATAGATTGCCACATTCTCTTTGTTTACAAAGATTTCTGCGGTGTTGACAAAGGAATCTTCTCTGGTATCGGCTGCATAGATTGCTCTGGCAAACGCATTCGCCGTCTCCTCTAAGGACATTCCCGGAAGTCTGCCTGACATGATATGCGGTTCCTCTTTTTTTCCCTTCGGAATTTCAAAATACGGGTTGCAGACAAACGATGCTGCATAATAAGCATCCGCTAACTTCTTCTCGATGGTCTCTTCATCCATCTCCGGAACAATCTGGACACCCGCCATACCGCGCATCTTATTTCCATCCTTCTCAAAGTCGCGGTAAACTGTGACCTGATAAGTACAGAGGCTCTTCATTCTGCGCATATCGAGTTCTTTTTTAATGAAGTAGAGCTCCGCATTTTCTGTTTTTCTCCGGATGATGCGGTATTCTTCAATTCCGTTCTTTTTGACTGCCTTTAAAATGCTCTCTAACATGATGTACCTCCTTCTCTTAACCCAGTCGAATCCGTGCTTTGATGTATGGGCCGCCATCTGATACCTTCACCCATTCCTTGTAGCCTTTTCCACACATACCTGCACCGCACAATTCAATCTCGTCGGACATCATGGAAATGGACTTCAACAAATCCGGTACATATCCGGTTAAAACAATTGGAGAATAGGTTTTTCCGGTAAGTTTTCCGTCTTTGATTTCTCTTGCAAGTCCTACCATGCACTGGATACCCCAGTTCTTCGGGTCTTCCATACCGCTGGATGCATTTTCCAGCAAAAATCCGTGCTTGATGGAAGCAATCATATCTTCTACTTTATCCGTACCCGCCTCAAAAAAGGTGTTGGTCATACGGGTATATGCCTTGTGGTCCATGTTCTGTCTGCGTCCGTTTCCGGTCGGCACACTGCCAAGTGCCATTCCTGCCTGCGCATCACAGATTCCTCTCTTTAAGATACCCTTTTCAATAATCACGGTATCCTGTGCGAGAGTTCCCTCATCGTCAAAGAAATAAGTTGCAGTCTGTTCCACACCCTGTGCTGCTGCCCCGTCATGCATCGTCACAAGCGGAGACGCTACGTACTCGCCTACATATTTTTCTGCAAGCGCCCGTTTTTTGACAAACATATCCATCTCCACGCCGTGTCCAAATGCTTCATGCACAATCATTCCGGTAACATCCGGCGCACAGATACAGTCATATTCTCCCGGTGTAATCGGTTCACTTGTGAGCAGTGCGTTTAACGTATCTACCAGAGGAGCAATTTGCTCTTCCATGGAATCCATCACTTCAAATCCTCCGCAGACGGAGGATGCCTTAAACGCAGATTCTACCTTTTCTCCTCTTCCCGCCATTGCAAACATCATTGCAGATGACCACATCACGTTCTGCATCATGTCTTTTTTCGGGGAAAGGAACAGTTTGTGATAAATCTGATACTCATAGCGCACCTGGCAGTCTAAAATGCTCTCGTCGCTCTTTAATACCTTCTCACGCAGTTTTACTACCTGGTCGATAATCTTATCATCGCCAACTGTCGTTGGATTAATTTTACATTCGGTACTCTTTTCAAAGGCTGTCTCTTCCTCTGCAAATGCGCCGTACTGTTTCACTCCGACGTTCTTTGGAAGATCCTCCTTCCATGGCATCAGATGTTCTTTTACTGCTGCCGCAATTGTCTCAAGGTTGTCCTCGTTTAATTCGTTAAAGCTATATTCCCCATAGCTTTCCTTGTCATATGCCTTGATGACATAGCCAATTTCATTGAAAAGTTCTGATTCCGCAATAAAAGTTCCATTTTTGCTGATTCCGTAGCTTTTTTCTTCGGAATCACATGCTAAAATAGAGACATAGGAATACTCTGTAAGAAGTCTTTCTAAAAGTTTCTTCAGCAGAGGTTTTTTTGCTGTCAGGATTTTACTTGATTCTACCTGCATGTTTGTTTCTCCTCCTTGAATTTGTTTTTATTTTAATCTGTGAATCACTTTTTTTATTGCTGCTTTCGGATGTCGCAGATTATTTTTTACCTTCGTCCAGAATACACTTTTTTTGTGCATCTTCACATGACATTCCACCAGTTCTCTGTGGTCTGTTCCCATTTCTTCATCCAGCCGGTCTACCTCCCGCATAATGGATAAAAACCATGGCTCCCCATTCTGGAATTTTTTCCCAATGTGAATGACATTTTTCTCATAATTTCTTTTATAAAGATACTTCCGGTTTTCTCCATATACATACTGTTCCAACCGGTCTTCCATCGCATCAAATACCCGAATCTGTTCTTCCGAGCATCCAAACTGCTGCAAAAACGGGGTTGTCTCATGCCGTACAATATACGCTTTGTTTTTATTGTAAAAATGAAGCAGGGTTCGATATTTTAAATATTCTATTGGAACCGGGAACTGGAAGACCCAGTCATAATTCAGCCAATGATAGTTGCCATTTCCATCCGGCACGAAATTCTCAAAGTCCATATTCAGATTCGAGCTTACCAGCGCTCTGCTCTCTTTGAATAACACCTTTGCCTCCGGGGAAAGTGCTCCAAATACCTTCTGAAATTCCGGTGTCTCTTCAAATTTTACGCACATCTCCTGGCGAACATCAAAAATCTGTTCTAACGCCTCTTTTACCGCTTTGCCAAGCTGTTCTGGTTTGCCGAGAAATTTCTGTATCTGTTCTGCAAGTGATTCTCCTTCCACAAATTCAAAACAGATTCGTCCTGGTTCCTGCTTTAACACTTCCACCGGAACGATTTTGTCATTCATGTTCTCTATCAGCTTCCTGTTTTCTGTAAAAGATGCAACATACGCTTCCGCTTCCTTACTTAACGCAGCTTTTTCCACCCATCTGGCTCCATCTGCCCCTGTTAAAATCCGCGTACTGATTCGATACTTCGGTACACGCTCACGGTTGTATTTTGCATAGGAAACCTCTGGCTGCTTTTCTTCTATATGTTCCCCTTCTTCACTGATGATGAGGAACGAATTCGCAAACTGTGGAAACAGTCCGTCTTCGCAGACGGAATCGTAACAAAGATTTTCATCCATCAGCTCATAGCGGTCTCTGTCATAGGAAACGCAATTTCCCCGGATGCTTCCATGCACCGGCAGCTTTCTGTCGGAATAAATTTCCTCCGGCAGCTTGTAATCCGGCATCGGATAATACCACTGGTTTTTTGTGAACCCGGCATCCTGTAACATTTTTTCCAATGTTCCTTTTGAGAACGTCCGTACCCGGTCTACTGCAACGTAGTTTTCAAGCCCGTCAAAGTTTCTGCCGGAATGGTCTTCCGTTGCCCCTGCAAAATATTTTAAGCCATATTTATTTTCAATTGCAATGAACAGTTTTCCGCCCGGCTTTAAAAAGCTCTTTGCGCGCTTTAACATGTCCATAAACGGATTGTCACTGTTAATATAGCAGATGGAATATTCAAACACACCGATTAACGTCACATAATCAAATTTTTCCTGAATCTGGATATCCTCAAAATTCCCAAGCATAATTGTCAGGTTGTCGTACTGTTCATTGCGTGTTACATTCACCATCGAACGACGTTTTGACAATTCTATCGCTGTCACGTGACGCACCTTTTTACAAAACAATCCGGTCACGGCTCCACAGCCGGAGCCAATCTCAAGCAGTGTCCCTTCCGGGTTAAAATTGTACCAGTCCAATATATTTTCGCGAATATTCGACAAATGGTACAAATGTGGCCAGGAATCCCCCGTCAGCAGCTTTTCCTCTATTGCATCCGGATTCTGTACTGCCTGAAGTAATTCCTCCTCCACGTCTCCATCACTGTATAAGTCCTGACCTGCATAAAAAGTCAGATCCAGCTTATCTTCTAACATCTATTTCCTCCCGTGCGCTATTTTTTGCATTTTTAACTTAGTAAAACAGTTAAAAGTACCGTCGCCACCGTAATAAAACAAAGCACTCCTACAGACAGCCCGACAATCCACTTTGTGTCCGGCATCCGTTTGGAATAGGTTACCCGGTCAGGCACCTGTGGTTCTTCCGGCCCCATCTCATACGCATGGGACGGCTCTGTCACCGGACAGGCGAGCGAGACAAAGTTCGGATATGCATCGCCGCCCGGAATCATGTAAAATCCTCTCCGCAAAAAGAAGCCTGTGGCACCGACTGGTGTAACATTTATCGTCGTCTGTCCAAGGTGCAGGCAACGCGTCGCATCCACCATCGTCCGAAGCAGTGCGGTACCGTACCCCTTATGCTGCTCCTCGGGGCACACGTAAAGCATGGTGATGTGTCCGGTCCGCTGCATCGCAGATACGCCGCACAACCGTCCTTCCTCCCAGACACCCCATACGAACAGCCTGTCCGCCGTCATTTCTTCCCAGAGATATTCCGCACGCACATAGCCGTAAAACTGCCCGACTTCCTCTGCCGTGGCAATCTGATATCGCACGCACTGCTCATATATTGTTTGCGCCAGCTTCACTGCCTCACCAAGCTTGGCGCCGTCAATCCATCTGATTTCCATGATTTCTTTCACACCTTCCATTTTTTCCCGAAAGCCCTCTGTTTATCATATCATTTTTTTGTCGAAAATCCTAGAGAAATTTATCGCACAAAAAAAGACAGTCATACGTTTCTTCAACGTACAGCCGTCTCTTCCGGTTCCTATCATTCTCTATGAAGCGCAGTTTCCTAGCGCATCTTTTCTTCTTCCTCTTCCGGCTCGTCTTTTGCCCAGCCAAACGCATATTTTACAGCCTTGTTCCAGCCCTTGCGCTTTGCGGCGCGGTCTTCTTCTGACATTTCCGGCGTAAAGACCTTCGCAATCTTCTGGTTCGATATCACATCTTCCTTGCTCTTCCAGTAACCCACTGCAAGTCCTGCCAGATAAGCAGCTCCCATCGCAGTCGTCTCCACACATTCCGGACGCTTGACCGGAACGTTAATCATATCCGCCTGGAACTGCATCAGGAAATTGTTTGCACTTGCACCGCCGTCAACCTTTAACGATTTTAATTCGATTCCGGCATCGGCACGCATCGCGTCGATGACATCACACACCTGAAGTCCGATGGACTCAAGGGTCGCGCGGATAATGTGATTCTTGTTGGTTCCCCTGGTAAGTCCCACAATTGTACCTCTTGCGTACTGGTCCCAGTGTGGCGCTCCAAGTCCGGTAAATGCTGGAACCACATAACAGCCGTGCGTTCCGTGCACCTTGTTTGCCATATATTCAGAATCCGCAGATGAATCAATCATGCGCATATTATCCCTGAGCCACTGGATTGCCGCACCTGCCACAAAGATAGAGCCTTCCAGTGCGTAATTGACTTTTCCGTCCAGTCCCCAGGCAATTGTAGTTACAAGTCCATTCTTGGAAAATACCGGTTTTTCTCCTGTGTTGAGCAGTAAAAAGCAGCCGGTTCCATACGTGTTTTTTGCCTCCCCTTCATGGAAACAGGTCTGTCCGAAGAGTGCTGCCTGCTGGTCTCCGGCTGCTCCCGCAATCGGTATGGAGTCGCCCAGAAATGACGGGTCGGTGTAACCGTAAATCTGGCTCGACGGCATCGGTGTCGGCAGCATGGATTCCGGGATATCAAGTTCCCTTAAAATGTCTTTATCCCAGCAAAGGTCGTTGATGTTAAATAACATTGTACGGGACGCATTGGAATAATCCGTCACATGTACCTCGCCCTTGGTAAATTTCCAGATAAGCCAGGTCTCCACCGTTCCAAAGAGAAGCTTTCCTTCCTCTGCGAGCTTTCTTGCCCCTTTTACATTGTCCAGAATCCACTTAATCTTGGTAGCGGAAAAATAGGCATCGATGATAAGTCCGGTCTTTTTGCGGTACTCTTCCTCTAATCCCTTTTTCTTTAACGCATCCGCAATATCTGATGTTCTCCGGCACTGCCAGACAATCGCATTATAAATCGGCTCGCCCGTCTCTTTGTTCCAGACGATTGATGTCTCACGCTGATTCGTGATTCCGATTGCCGCGATATCCTCCGCCGTTGCCCCAATCATGTTCATCGCTTCCACAGAAACACCGAGCATCGACGACCAGATTTCATTTGCATCATGCTCCACCCAACCCGGGTTTGGGAAAAACTGCCGGAACTCCTTTTGTGCCATCGAACAGATCTCTCCCGCCTCATTAAACAGAATACAACGGTTGCTGGTTGTTCCCGCATCCAGTGCCATTACATATTTTGCCATAATAATACCCTCCTTAACGCAAAAAGCGGAGATAATAAAATAAAGCCTACTGGCTGTTCCTACAGCCGTAAGTTTTAAAATCATCTCCACTCTCTGATTTCTTCCCTATATCTGATTTATCTGTATTATACCATAGCCTATTCGGTATTTCCACTAAATTTTTATCTTTTGTGCACTCTTTTTTTACAAAATCTACAAATCCACGGTTATTTTAGTAACTTACTGAACGCCAACCCCAAAAACAACGCTCCGCCAAGCCAGGAGATATCCGTATCTTTTCCCGCTGCCATGCGTCTTCCGAGATAACTCCCAAGACGCACCGCAAGGAAGCTGAACAAAAAATTCAGTGCAAGCGTTCCCCACAGATTCAAGTCTAAAAATGCCGCCCCAAGCCCACCAAATAAGCCGTCTAAGGACATGGCAAGTGCAAAGAAGATTCCCTCCTGCACAGACATCGTGGAAGAACGGTCTTTATCTGCCGCAGCCGGATTATTATAAATGCTTAAAATAAAGTTTAACTGGGAAAAGGAAATTTTTACTCTTTTCCACAAAAACCGGTGTTTTCTTATATAGGCATGAATGGCATACTCTGTGAGCTTAAATGCTCCCACTAAAAAAAGTCCTACAAAACAGAGAACCGTCGTATTCTCTTCTTTTAACACTCCGTCAAGAAACATTCCCACCGTCAATGAAAAAAACAGCACTCCGCTGCAGATTCCACTGACACAGAGTGCTGTCCGGTTTCCAATTGTAATATGCTCTGCACCGCAGGCGGCGCTCGCAATAAAAATATCGATGCTAAGGGCAAGAATCAGCAAAACTGCCTGCATACTCCCACCTCAAACTGGATACACTCTCTGTTAGTATACGCAGTTCTGTGATGATTTGTGAACGCACAGATATACGAACGCACATCTGTGCGTTTTATGCACGCTTGTGCGTTTTGTATGCCCGGGCGTTTTTTTACATCTGCAATAAGTATTCGATTAACTTATGCCCCTCTGCAATAAAGTTGTCGGTCTCCCTTGCCTCACGCTCGTTATAATGCCAGTCGTGCTGCTCTTCTTTTGTGCTGTCATACAGCAGATACGGTACATTGTCCGCTGAATGGGTACGGATAGAGATTGGTGTCGGATGATCCGGTAAAATCACCAGACGAAACGCCTCGCCTGCTGCCTCTAACCCTTCCACAATCGGTTTTATGATTCTCGCATCGAGTCTCTCAATGGCAGTCACTTTTTTCTCCACGCTGCCCTGGTGTCCCATCTCATCCGGTCCTTCCAGATGCACGTATACGAAATCATAGCCGTCTTTTGTGAGCACATCGATGGCTGCCTGTGCCTTTCCTTCGTAGTTGGTGTCAAGTCCGCCGTTTGCCCCGTCCACGGTAATGACCTTCATCGAGGTTCCGACTGCGATTCCTTTCAGCAAATCAACCGCAGAAATCATGGCACCCTTCTTGTGCGTGCGCTCCTCAAACGGATAAAGTGCCGGTTTTGTGCCGGCTCCCCAGAACCAGCAGGAGTTTGCAGGATTCAAGCCCCGTTTTTTACGCTCCACATTAATCGGATGGTTGACCAGAATGTCATAGCTGCGCTTCATCATATCGCGGAGTGCCTCGTTCTGTGGCAGCTTATCTCCGATTTTCTGTCCCAGCACGTCATGCGGCTGAACCAGATCAAGCACCTTGCCATTTTCCCATATCAGGCAGTGGCGGTAACTCGTTCCAAGATAAAAATGAAATTCGTCTGTTTCCAGTTCTTTTTTTACAGCATCCAACAGCACGGCACATTCCTCGGTGCTGATTTCGCTTGCGCTGTGGTCAATAATTGTACGGTCTTCGTAGTTATCTTCATCCTCCGAGAGCGTCACAATATTGCAGCGGAGCGCGATGTCCGTATCCTTCATCGGAACGCCAATGGAGAGCGCCTCAAGCGGAGAACGGCCAGAATAAAATTTTCTTGGGTCGAATCCAAGCACGGATAAGTTTGCCGTGTCACTTCCCGGTTTCATTCCATCCGGAATGGTATGTACCATTCCAATCTCTCCCTTTGCTGCAAGTTCATCCATTTTCGGTGTCGATGCATACTCCAACGGTGTCTTATTTCCAAGACTCTCAATCGGCAAATCTGCCATTCCATCTCCCAAAATAACCAGATATTTCATTTTCCTTTCCTCCCGGAACTTCCTATGCCACACGAATCATCTGAATCACATTAAGTGCTGCCGCAGCCTTCTCGTAGTCTGCCTCTGTCATGGTCTCTGTCACAAATCCAACTTCGCCCGTCACATCGGAAAGCTCTACGTAAGATACGTTTTGAAATGCCTTCTCGATGTCTTCTTTTGCAGAAGAAGTACGCACGAAAAACTGATTTTCCAGCTCTCTGTAATCAGAAAGCTGCATTTTCTTTGAGCTCCACTCTACCGCAATGTTAATCTCAAGATGCTTTGCCATCTCCACAATGTCGGCAACCACGGCACTTGCAGTCGGCAGCTTTCCGGCGCCGCTTCCGTAGAACATGGCATCTCCGAGCACGTTGCCGTGTACAAAGATTGCATTGTAGACATCACTTACGGAAAACAGCGGATTTGCCGGGGAAAGCAGATACGGCGCTACCATTGCAGCATAACCGTCTTTTGTCTTTTTACTGGTGGCAAGAAGTTTAATGCTTCTGCCCATTGCTTTCGCATAGCGGATATCCGTTGCAGAAATCTTTGTGATTCCCTCTGTGTGAATATCCTCAAAATCAACCTGCTGTCCGCACACCAATGAGGTGAGGATCGCAATCTTACGGCAGGAATCGTAGCCTTCCACATCTGCGGTCGGATCTTTCTCCGCATAGCCTTTTGCCTGTGCATCCTTTAATGCTGTGTCAAATTCCACACCCTCGTCTGCCATCTTACTTAACATATAGTTCGTGGTTCCGTTGACGATTCCGGTAATCTCTTCGATTTCGTCTGCTGTCAGGCAGGAATTTAACGGGCGGATAATCGGGATTCCTCCTCCTACACTTGCCTCAAACATAAAGTTTACATTTTTTTCTTTGGCAAGTGCAATTAACTCCGCACCTTTTGCAGCTACCAGTGCTTTATTGGAAGTTGTTACGTGCTTTCCAGCCTCAATCATTGCCTTTACAAAAGTATACGCCGGCTCCACGCCGCCCATGGTCTCCACCACGATGCGTACCTCAGGGTCATCTACGATGGTCTTGTAGTCATGCACAATTTTATCCTGAATCGGATCTCCCGGAAAATCTCTCAAATCGAGTATGTATTTTACTTCAATCTGCTTTCCTGCACGTTTGGCAATGTTATTTTTATTGATGTCTAATACTTCCACTACACCGGAACCGATTGTTCCATATCCCATAACAGCTATCTTAATCATAATCCCTCCGTCTACTCCTGACCTAATATTTTTACGCCATGAATTCCTTCCATCTTCTCAATCTGGTTCATCATCTCCTCGACATTTCCCGTCTGCTGTAAAATATCTACGCTGAGTGTCAGAGATGCGATTCCATTGATGGGAATACTCTGATGAATTGTCAGTATATTTGCATGATATTCCGCTACAATCTTTAATATCACTGACAGCAGTCCCGGCTCATCGTCCAACTGAATGACCATTGTAATTGTCTTTCCACGCGCCGTCTCATGAAACGGAAATATGTCATCTTTATACTTATAAAAAGAGCTTCTGCTGATTCCAACCATTTCCGTTGCTTCCTGTACGGATGGCACCTTGCCGGAGTCAAACAGCCGCTTTGCCTCAACGACCTTTAACAGCACCTCCGGTACAGCTCTCTCCTTTAAGACAAAATATTGTCCTTTTTCCATCACTTCTAACCCAATCCTCTTTTCCTAGTGTTTGTGTAGGGCTTACAACTGTCCTCACGAGGAAGATAATAACACAAAGAGGCTGCTTTCGCAACCTCTTTTTTCCAGTGTTTTCCTATTAAATTTGTCTTATCATAGTATTCCTATGCGTCCGGCCTAAAACTTTCGAGAACCTCCCCCGTGTGTATGCCCGCCGCTGCTGGTATGTGTACTGCTTCTTCCACTGCTACTGCTGCCACCGCTGCTACTGCTATTCTCCCTTTGAATATGGCGGTGGATAACGTGCTGATTTACAAACACATCTTCTTTTTCGGTCAGCTTCAGATATCCGTTTTCGCGAAAATCATATTTGTAGGAGCCGAATTTCAGACGGTATTTTGCGACAATACACAAAAATACAATTGCAGCTACCGCTACACCTGCCACAATTGCTGCCACCACTTCCATGGCACTTAAGGAATAGTATCTTGATATTGCGCCTGTCTCTGTATCATAATTGTACTGTCCGTCCGGAATCCCTGCGTCGTAATAGAAAGAAACTTTTTCCAGCATTGCATCTAAGCAATCATAATATTCCCCATCACTGACATAATCATATCCCGCATCAAGGACTCTTTCGATTCGCTCATCTGTCAGATAACGGATTGCAATTCCACTTGTGGATATCGTAATCTCACGGTTATCCATATCAATTAAGAGTGCAATTCCGTCCGTATCCGGTGCCGCTTCATCATAAAAATCATCCGCATATGCCTGTGACGTTTTTCCTCCGGCATCTTCTGTGGTCAGTGCATAAATATTCCAGCCGGTTGTCTCGGCAAGTGCATCAATGCTTTCGCTCAAGGAGGCAAGTTCTGTCTCGGACAAAAGTTCCCCATCATCATAGACATTTCCCTGCTGTCCGGCAAATACGGTACTGCATCCGAGCAGAAGCATCATACAAAACACCATAAAGTATCGTGTAATCTTTTTCATGCGAAGTACCCTCCTAACAGCACAAGGACAAAGGCAATCAGTCCACAGACTGCACTCGTCAGTGCAATTTTTTTATAGTCCACCGGAAGTTCTCCGCAGAGTTTTCCTGTCTGTCCATTCATGGAATAATAATAGATTCTTCCATCTCTACCCTTGTAGGTGATTGTCCAGACCGGAAGCAGTGCATATTTCCATTTCAGAACCGGATTGGTGATATTGCAGCTGTTCACTGTTACGGCGTTATAGCCTTTTGCGCTCTCCCGCAGTAAAATCTTTGCGTCATCCTGCAATTCATTCTCAATGCTGCTCTCAAGTTCCTTCTGTTCAATATCTCTGCGCTCTGCTAAAAAGCCTGACAGGTAACCCATATTAAATTTTTTCTTTTCTTCCATCCGGTAGGGCATTACACCGCGAATCAGCTTGTAATTGGCTTTCTTTAACGCACCCTCGGCACGGTTCTTAAAAATAACTTTTCCTTTTCGGGAAACTCGATAGTTTTTCGTCTCCGTATATTCTTCATCCCCGGTACGCCAGGTACGGAGTTTCTTTCCTTCCGCCTGCATATCCCCGTCGTAATAACCGTCGATATTCCAGTACGGGAAATACACACCGCTCATGCTCTCTATCTGCTTTTTATCAAAGAATGCCTTCGGGATAAATTTTTTCTTTTTCACATAATCGAGAAACGTTTTTACTGCCTCTTCCCTTGTCACCTTAAACGGAACAATCTCTTCCGGCGTATAGGTCCCTTCAAGTTTTCCGCTGAGCACAATCGGATTATGGCAGTAGTAGCAGAAAGTTGCTGCCGTTGTCTGCTCCGTCAGAATCTCTGCGCCGCAGCTCGGGCAGCGGTACATCACTGCATTTGCCGCATCGATGTCCTCTTCCTTCTCCTGCTCATGGGTCTCCGCCGCATCCGGTTCATCGCTTAACTCGTTTCCCTCCATGTGCTGTGCGGCGTCAAGTTCTTCCTGTGAAAATGTCGAAACACAGTATTCGCATTTATATTTCTGGGTGGCAGGGTCAAAAATCAGTTCTCCGCCACAGTTTGGACATTTAAAACTGACTGCTGCCATCGTTAGTTCCTCGCTTTCCCACAATTACTGCAGAACTTTCCGGTGTTTACGGTTCCACATTCACACGTCCACTCTGCCGCCGGTGCTGGTTTTCCACACTCACTGCAGAATTTTCCAGTGTTCACATGTCCACACTCACAGGTCCATTCCCCGGCCGGTGCCGGTGCCGGCTTTCCACATTCACTGCAGAATTTTCCGGTGTTCACATGACCACATTCGCAGGTCCATCCTGCTTTTGCTGCGCTCTGTGCCGGTGCCACATTCTGCTGCATCTGCTGATTCTGCTGGTTCTGCTGCTGCATCTGCATCTGTGCAAGGTTGGTCTGGGATGCTGTACCCATCATTCCGCCTGCCGCAGACATGCCCATTCCCATGCCCATAAATCCTGCCATTGCACCGTTTGCATTGGAACCTGCCGCTTCTAAGCCTCTTGCCATTGCGCCCTGGACATAACCTTCTCTGACAGTCGGGTCTCCGAGCATTGCGCCCTGGTTTCTCATATTGATGAGCTTCTGGGACTCCTCATCGTAAGATACGCTTGCGATACCAACAGACTGGATTTCCATACCACGCATCTGGTTCCACTCTTCATCGAGTGTATCAGCCATATATTTTCCAAGTTCTCTTGCTTTGGAGGTCACGAAGGAAATCCGGGTGCCGTCCGCAGACATCTGGTTGATGGAGGACTGTAATGCCTCTAAAAACTCTGCAAGGTACTGCTCGTTAATCTCATCAATTTCCACATGGTCTTTATTTCTCGGAACTGCCTCCGCATAAAACTGTAACGGATTTGTAATCTTGATAGAATAAGTACCATGTGCTCTTAAGAAAAGCTCTGCGTTATAGAAATTATCAAAGTAGTTGATTGGATTTCTGGTTCCAAACTTGATTCCCTTAATTTCCTGTAAATTGATGAAAAATACTTTCTGCATCGTCGGAGTCTGACCGCCGTATTTGATACGGTTAAAAGTTTCCTTTAAAGACTCACCAAACTCACCGTTTAACATGGACGGCAATGCAGAATTATCTACCTTGTAGTATCCCGGCTCTGCGGTATAATCCACAACCTTACCACCGTCTACCAACATCATAAACTGATTGTCGTACACGTGAATCACGGAACCATTTGAAACTGTGTTATCGGTTCCCTTCGTGTTCTGTCCCTTGCGGATTCTGACACCACTTGTAAAGACGGTTTTGTCGCCCATATCATCCGGCTCCATTACCTCTAACCACTGGTCTGCAAATCCCCCGCCAATCGCCTGTCCAATTGCTTTGATAATACCCATTTTCATTTCCTCCTGCTAAAAATATGTAGACTGCTTTACTTTATGCAGCATTCCTAAACATGATGATAATCCACTTCATAATAGCGGTGCAGTGTCCACACCTTTAAATTAATCGGTGTCACTGCCATCCCACAGTACTCACAGCGCAGTGCACCGAGATTTACAATCGGCGCCCCGCAGTTTGGACAGGTCGTCCCCACCGCGTTATCAAGCTTTGCAAGTTTTTCATTCTGGATATACATGACTTCTATGTTATATTTGGTCTGCTGTTTGCGTTCTTTCTCTCCGTCTGTCACCCTGCCGTCCTTTTCCTTGTAATGAATATATTCGACGGCACTTTGAAATGTAATAATACATTTACCTTCACGTTTTACGTAATTTGTAATTTCCGTGCGGTGAATATGAATCTGACGGTAGGTCTCCTGTACCCCTTCTGCCTCATTTGCCTGAATCTGGTTTTTCACCTGCTCAGTAAGCTCATCACTTGCCTCCCGCAACAGTGAGATATTTCCTGCTGATATCGCCTGTAACGCCGATATCAGCATATTTTCTGCCTTGTTTTTAAACTGAACCAGGTTAAAATCCGGAAAGTCCTTCTGTATCTGCGGTTCAAAAATCCGCGTCATTCCAGAAACGGATTTCGGCGTTTCCGCTATCAGATCCGCCTGCTGCTCTAATCCCTCCACAAGCGATTTTGTGCCAAATGCGGCTCTTGAAAACGACTCTATCTTCGTGCGGATCACATGATACCCATAGAATCCACCGCCAAGCAGTGCCGCTAATATGACCAGAAAAATAATCTGTCCGCTACTCATCACTGCCTCCAAGTCCCTTCGGGCATCCAAGCGATAACCACTTCAGATAACCGTTCATAAACGGATCTAATTTTCCATCGAGTACACTGTCCACGTTTCCGCTCTCCACTCCGGTACGATGGTCTTTTACCATCGTGTATGGCTGCATGACATAGGAGCGAATCTGGTTTCCCCAGCCGATTTCTGTCACCTCACCACGGATTCCGGCTGCCTTCTCGGCATTCTCCTGCTGTTTTAACAGATAGAGTTTTGCCTTTAACATCTGCATTGCCTTATCCTTGTTCATGTGCTGGGAACGCTCATTCTGGCACTGTACTACAATACCGGTTGGTAAATGTGTAATACGGATGGCGGATGACGTCTTATTAATATGCTGTCCGCCGGCACCACTGGAACGATAGGTGTCCACACGGATATCGTCATCGTTAATTTCCACATCCAAATCTTCCTCAATATCCGGCATTACATCGCAGGATACAAAGGAGGTCTGACGCTTGCCTGCCGCATTGAATGGGGAAATCCGCACCAGTCGGTGCACACCTTTTTCGGATTTCAGATAGCCGTATGCATTCTCTCCGTTTACCTGAAATGTGATGGACTTGATTCCCGCCTCATCACCGTCTAACGAATCAAGTACTTCAAGCGTAAATCCCTTGTCCGCCGCCCATCTGCTGTACATCCGGTAGAGCATTGCCGCCCAGTCACAGGACTCGGTTCCGCCGGCTCCGGCATGGAGCGATACGATGGCATTGTCTCCGTCATATTCCCCGGACAAAAGCGTCTTAATCCGGATTCCGTCATACGTATTGATAAAATCCGTAAGAAGCTCTTCAATCTCCGGAATAAGAGAGGCATCGTTCTCCTCGTAGCCCATCTCAATCATGGTCTCAATATCTTCAAACTGTGTCTTAAGCTTTTCGTATGTGGCAACATCGTCCTTCATACTCTTAAGCTCTTTCATTTTTTTCTGGGACTCCACCGGATCATTCCAGAAGTCCGGTGCTTCCATTTCCCGCTCTAATTCCTGGATTTTCTGTTCTTTTCCAGCCAGGTCAAAGTGAATCCCTCACTTCCTGCAGCGGTTCCCTGTATGTGTTCAGGGTCACTTTAAATTGATCTAATTCTACCACAGTATCACCTCTTTCATATTTTCATAAAATTATTGTAATGGATGGTTCTTTTTTTCGCAATGCTTTCGGATTAATTTTAAGACAAAATACAGAATTAAAAGTCCGATTGCCGCCCCAATCGTATCAATGCACACATCGCTAATCCGCCCTGACCTTCCCGGCACAAACAACTGATGAAATTCATCCGTTGCCGCATATGCTGCCGCCGTCAAAAGTGAAATCAGATACCGTTTTTTCCCAACTCCAAAGGATTGATAAAATGCAAAAGAAAGCAGTCCCATGATGGCATACTCCGTCATATGGGCTGCTTTCCGCACCGGGTATTCGATTGCCGCCGCAAGGCGTACAACCGATTCCCCTGTCATATCAATTCCAAAGATTCGGGCAACGGTCCCCACAAGTTCCTCCGAAAAAGAACTGCTCACCTGTGAAGACTCCACCGCCGGCTGTGCGGAAAAGGAAAAAATCAGATACATCCATCCTACTACAGCAGCCGTTGTGGCAATGCGCCAAATCATTTCTTTTCTCAATATTATTCTCCCATCTTTTCTGTCAGTACTTCAATCGCCTTCTGAACCTGGTTATCATACTGTATCTCGTATTCTTCCCCATCCGGGTCAAGATACTCATACTCTAACTCAATGTCCGGGTCGATTCCCACACCATGAATGTAATTTCCCTTTGGTGTAAAATATTTTGCCGTGGTAATCTTGACCGCATCGCCGTCCTCTAACGGGAAGATGGTCTGCACGATTCCCTTTCCAAAGGTTGTCGTTCCAATCAGTGTACCGTAATCATAATCCTTGATGGCTCCGGCAAAAATTTCTGCCGCACTGGCGCTGTTTTCGTTCATCAATACCGCAATCGGACAGTCAAGATACGTATCCGCATCAGAGTTATATTCCTGACGGTTTCCGTATTTATCCTCGATGTAAACTAACAGTCCTTCCGGCAAAATATCGTCTAATATCTGTACGACAGACGTTACCATTCCACCCGGATTGTAACGCACATCCACAATCAACGACTTCATTCCCTGTTCCTGCAAACCTGCAAGCGCCTGTTCAAACTGCTTTGCCGTATCTGTCTCAAAAGAGTCAATCTGAATGTATCCGATGGAATTTTCAAGCATCTGCGAGCTGACACTCGGCAGCGTCACAGCCGCACGCTCCACGTCAAAGGTTAAGCTTTCCCCGGTTGACGGGCGGTATGCCTCAATGTGTACCGTCGTTCCCTTATCCCCGCGAATCAGTTTTACCAGATTCGTAAGTTCCATACTGGTCGCTTCTGTTCCATCCACGGAGAGAATCACGTCATCCTTTTTCATTCCAGCCGCTTCCGATGGGGTTCCCTCATAAATCTTATTGACTGTCACCTCCATCGTCGTTTTATTCTGGCTTAAGCCTGCACCAATTCCGTAGTACTGCCCGGTTGTACTCACCTGCAGATCCGCATATTCATCCGCATTGTAATACACGGAATATTTATCTCCGACGCCCTCGAGCAAACCTGCATACAATCCGTCTTTTAATGCCTGTTCCTCCACGTCATCATAGTAGTAATAATCAATGTACGTGCCAAGTTCGTTAATCTTCTTTACCGTGTCCTCATCGAGAAGCGTACTGTCACTGTCTGCCGCTGTAATCGCAGACTTTGACGTATCCGACGCTCCCATGATATAAATGGTGGTTCCGGTTGTCTTACAAAATACGTTCAATGCAACCCCTGCCGCTAACACGGTTCCAAGAACGCCTGTTACGATTCCCCAGCCGAATTTTGATTTCTTCTTTTCCGGTTCATTTTGATTATAATCCTGATAATCCATGCTGTCTTCCTTTCCTCTTGCCCTGTGCGATGCCCTTTTGTCAAATTCAAATATATGCGTTTCGTCAAAATAAATTGTGCGCATCTTTGCAAGCCTGCTTTTGTCTTATAGGGAGTTCCTATAGAGTAAAAAATTCCCTGTCCGCAGACAGGGAATTTTTATGGGCAGCCAAAGACAGGCTGCATCCACTTAATTATTTAAAATAACTCCACGGGCTGACATAACTTCCATTCAATGATACACCAAAATGGAGATGATTTCCAGTAGAAATCCCCGTGCTTCCAACTTTTGCAATGACTTCTCCTGCCGATACGGTGTCTCCTGCTGACACGCAGAGTGAAGACGCGTGCATGTATACCGTATACAGACCGCCGCCATGGTCAATCATGACATAATTACCACAGGCACTGCTGTAGGTTGCTGACTTGACTGTTCCGTCTGCCGCCGCCACAATGTCGGAACCGTAAGATGCCCCAATATCAATTCCTCTATGGTTCGTTGACGCTCCTGCCATCGGGGACTCCCGCACACCGAAATCACTGGTGACTCTCGTGCTGCTCGGACACGGCCAGGTAAATGCGCCTCCGGTATAAGGATTATCTGTCTGCCCCGCTGCCGCTTTTTCTGCTTCTAATCGTTTAATCTCTGCAATCAGTTCTTCCTGTGCCTGGATTTCAGCCTCATAAAAAGCGACATCGTCCTGTGCATCCGAAATCTCATCCGTCAGTCCGGCAAGTTCTGTTTCCTTCTGCTGCATCAGCGCAGCCACGGAAGCTTTTTCCTCCTCGACTGTCGCTTTTAAGGATGCGAGGTCGTCATAATCCTGTTCGAGCTGCTCTTCCATCGCAGTAATCTGCTCTACCATCCCGGTGATTTGTGTCACCATATCCTCAATTGAAGCCACTGTCTGCTGATATTCTTCCAGCTTTTGCCTGTCATATTTTTCAATTTCCGAAATATAATCTGCCGCATTTAAAAGTTCCCGCATACTGCCTGCTTCCAAAAGCATCTGCAGGTAGCTGTTCTGACTGTTCTCATACATATACTGGATGCGAACCTTCATATCCTCATACTGCTGTTCTTTCTCGGCTTCAGCTTCGGCAAGCCGCTCCTTGGTATCTGCAAGATTCTGTTCGGCTTCGGCAAGCTGTTCCTTTGCATCCGCTATCTCATTATTCTTGTCAGCAAGCTGGCCTTCTAACGTTGCAATCCGTGCTGAGATATTCAAAAGACTTGTATTTAGTTCAGCGACCTTCTCCTCCACGCCCTCTTTGGAATCCTTTAAGCCCTGGATGGTCTTTTTTGCCGCTGCAAGTTCCGCCTCTAATGCTTCCTTTTCTTTTTTTGCATCACTGAGGCTGGTCGTAGAAGCATCTTTTGTGGTATTTTTGTTTGCGGACGCCGCCACCTTGTGTGCCGGCAGAAGATAAATGCTGCCTCCTGCCGCAAGCAAAACCGCAAGGCATCCTGCCGCAATCCGCTTCATCAGCCTTTTCTTTTCCATGGATTTTTCCTTATACTTTCAAATGCTTGCGAATTGTAATACGGCTTCCGATAAATCCGATTCCAACTCCCAGTGCCAGTGCTACCGGTACAAGCGTGTGGAATACGGTGTCCGCAGAAAGGAAATTCATCATGCTTCCGATGAAACTGAACCGATCCATAATGTAAACGATTACCTTTTCATACAGCACATACAAAATTCCCAGCGGAATTGCTGCTCCTACAAGTCCGATTACAATTCCTTCTACTACAAACGGCGCGCGTACAAAATAATCCGTTGCACCGATTAGTTTCATAATTCCAATTTCTTCCCTGCGCACCGAAATGCCCACCGTAATCGTATTGCTGATTAAGAAGACTGCAACACCGAGAAGAATTAGAATAATTCCCGCAGAAATATATCCAATCAGGCTGTTAAAGTCCGTCAGCGTGTTTGCCACCATCTCCGATTTGTGGACTTCCCGTACACCGTCTAACGACTCGAGATACGTTACAAGTGCTGACTGCATCGAAATGTCATTCATGTAGATTGCATAGCTGGCATGGTTTGCTAACGGGTTGTCCCCTGCAAAACTCTCTGCTACCTTTTCATTTCCTTCGAAATAAATTTCTTTGAAACTTTCCCATGCCTCATCCGCAGAGGTAAATTCTATCTTGGAAACCTCTACCCGCGAACGGATTTCATCTCCAATCTCATCAATCTTTTCCTGTGAGATTCCCTCATCGAAAAAGACGGTGACTGCCACACCAGATTCAGCATCTTTCACCATCGACTGGAAGTTCATCACGATAGTATAAAACAGTCCGAACAAAAAGATACACGCTGTCATCGTTGCGATGGATGCCAGGGAAAACATCTTATTTTTCCAGATATTGACAAGTCCCTGCTTAATCGTATAAAAAAATGTACTAATCCTCATTGTAATCACCTCCGTCAAACCCTTTTTCGTCTGACACGATAACACCTTTTTTCATCGTGATTACACGTTTGTTCATTTCTTTTACAATTTCCAGATTATGTGTAACAACTACTACAGTAGTTCCTTTTTCATTAATCTCTTCCATCAGGTGCATGATTTCCCATGCGTTGTTATTATCCAAATTACCAGTCGGCTCATCCGCAAGAAGAATCTTCGGCTTATTCACAAGTGCTCTCGCAATTGCAACTCTCTGCTGTTCTCCTCCGGACAGCTGCTTCGGATAAGAACGGTATTTTGCCGCAAGACCTACCATGGAAAGCATTAACGGCACATTTTTCTTGATGGAACGGGTAGACTCTCCGATGACCTTCTGCGCAAATGCAACATTATCATAAATATTCCGGTCTTTTAACAAACGGAAATCCTGAAATACAACGCCGATGTTCCGGCGGAATTTCGGGATTTGCCTTCTTTTAATGCGGTTTAGTTGTTTTCCGTCTATCGTAATTGTGCCTTCCGTGGGTTCTAACTCCTTTAACAGGAGTTTAATCAGCGTTGACTTTCCGGAACCGCTGTCCCCCACGACAAATACAAACTCTCCTTCTTCAATATCAAGGCTTACGTCATTAAGCGCAGGAATTCCTGCAGAATACGACTTGCTGATATGTTCTAGCTTTATCATGCCAATCCTCTTTTCTTACTGCCCGACGTCTCTTAATAATCAAGCGACTCCATATACTTCATATATTTTACCACCATCAGCGCAATCTTGAAGGTAATTGCATCTTCAAAAATACGAAGATCGAGACCTGTCGATTTCTGCAATTTGTCCAGGCGGTACACCAGCGTATTACGATGGATGTAGAGCTGTCTTGAGGTTTCTGAAACATTCAGGCTGTTT
Source organism: Roseburia sp. (assembly GCA_050874345.1). GTDB lineage: Bacteria > Bacillota > Clostridia > Lachnospirales > Lachnospiraceae > Roseburia. Next base: position 30,425 of record JBNMKM010000007.1, read on the forward strand.
TCAAAAAACTTGTTGATGGTTGTCAGTGTTTCTTCGTCAAAGTCATCCGGTGACTTGTTATCAAAAATCTCTTTGATAAACATCTTGCAGAGTGGAATCGGAAGCTGATAAATGAGACGTCCAATTCCAAGTGAGGAATATGCGATAACATCCTTGTCTTCAAAGAAAATCTTTCCGACATCAAGTGCCATGCGCGCTTCCTTATAGGAACGCGATACTTCTTTGATTTCATTGACAATGGTACCGTATGCAACATGGACATCGTTCTCTGCATCCGTACGTAAGAGATTCACAAGAATCTCCGCCGTCTTTCCTAACTCTTCGTAACTCTCATTGTCCCCTACTTCTTTGACTACGATAATATTCTTCTCATCTACTGCCGTTACGAAATCCTTGGTCTTTCCACCGAAAATTCCGCGGATTTTCTCCAACTCATTGCCGTCCTTGTCCCGATTGGTCTCGACAAGGAAAACAACGCGGCGTACTTCCGTGTCAATGTGCAGTTTCTTTGCACGGTTATAGATATCAACTAACAGCAGATTGTCTAACAGAAGGTTCTTGATAAAGTTATCCTTATCGAACCTCTCTTTATATGCTACCAGAAGATTCTGAATTTGGAAACTGGCAATTTTCCCCACCATGTAAACATCGTTGCTGTCACCGTTCGCCAAAAGGATATATTCAAGCTGATGCTCGTCAAATACCTTAAAGAACTGGCAGCCGTTTAAAATCTGGCTGTCCGCCGGTGAGGAGACAAACGACTGTGCAGGTTCGATATATTTCTCTGCCTCGGGAAATGTTGCAGCAAGTACTTTACCTTCCACATCAATAATGCACAGGTCAATCCGGGTGATTCCCTTCAACCCGTCAATTGTATTTTGAAGTATCTGATTTGAAATCATAGCCTCGCTCCTTCTCATTCCTCTTGAATTTGTTCTATATCATGGGCAACTTTCACAATGAATTTTCCCCATTCTTTCCAAATACAAAACATCTAGCATATATTTTAATGCAAAACAGCAAAAAAAGAAAGAGGAAATGCACATTTTTTATGCACTTCCTCTTTCTTTTTTGTATTTTCCAGCCGTCTGCGGCAGGTTAATTGTTCACAAAGTCGTTTTTCCATGCTCCTGAAATCCCTCACCGAGCACTTCTCTGGCATCCGTCACGATGACGAATGCACTCGGGTCAATCTCCGCTACGATTTCCTTTAAGGTAACAATTTCCTTGCGCGCTACGACACAGTAAAGCATACATTTATCATTTCCGGAATACATACCCTTCGCCTTGATTGCCGTCACACCACGCTCAAGCTCCTTAAATATCTCCTTTGCCACAAGGTCATATTCATCTGTAATAATATAAGCCACCTTGGAAAATTTCAAACCTTCCATCAGGGCATCCGACACCTTCGCAGTGATAAAAATTGCCACAATTGCGTAAAGCGCCGTGCGGATTCCAAACACATACCAGCCGATAATCACAATCAGTCCGTCCATCACCTGAATGACCTGAACAACCGAATACTGTCTCATGTAATGCTGAATCAAAGCGGCAAGCATATCGGTTCCACCGGTTGTCGCCTTGGCGAGAAGCACAAGTCCCATTCCGGCACCGCCTAAGAGTCCTCCAAAAATTGCTGCCAGGACGAAATCTCCCTGGGACAAATCCACCGGTGGCAAAATGTAGAGCCAGCCGGATAACATCAGGGTTGCAATCGTCGTTCTTAAAATAAATTTCTTTCCTTTTATCTTAAAAGCCGCCAGAAAAATCGGAACGTTTAATACCAGGTTCGTAAACCACAACGGTATTCCACCATTCATAATCCCCTTCGTCAAATCTTTCACAACGATGGCAAGACCGCTGAAACCTCCCGTTACCATGTTGAGCGGATCATAGATGCACTGGACACTCACTGCCACCAATGCTGTTCCGATAATCAGCAGAACATAATCCAGAAAAAGCGTTTTCTTTTTTAATAATCCCTGCATTGTTGTTACGCCTCATTCTTTTGATATTTTGCAATCCCGCTCTTTAATTTTTCGCGCCTTACAAAGCTGCGGAAAATGCTGCGGATACCACGCTTCTTTTCCAACTCCCCGATGTCCCCGATGCCATACCAGACATTTGCATTCATCTTGTCCTTATGTTCCGCAAGAAAATGTTCCTGCTTCGGTGAAGATAATATGGAAACAATCACATCCGGTGTTTTCACATTCATATCGTTGATAACTGCCTCTAAGTCCCCCACGCACTCTTTCACCGCATATTCCCCACACAGTTCAATCTTTGGAAATTCCTGTGCAAGTTTTTCTTTTATTTTAGCAATCGCTTCCTGCGTCTCGCCTAAAATATAGATGCTCTTACGATTGCGCTCTACCCGTTTAAAAAATTCCAGGAAGAAGTCATTCTCCTCCGTCTCCCGGATGCGCTGCATCGTTGCTTCCCCTGCTACCTGGATGATTTCCCGGTCACTGATGACTGCAAGATCCAAAGATGTTATCACATCCTTTAACACCTCGTCCTCTTCTGTGGCAAGGAGCATCTGCGCTGATACATATTCAATGGTATTTAGTCTGTCACCGCTCAGATAATTTTCCACCAGCATCATTGCTTCCCGCACGGTGTAATTATCAAGCTGCATTCCTAATATATCTATCTTCTTTATCATATTTCTCCCATATAGTTCCAGTTTCATCGAAAAAATATACCCAAGTAGTATAGCAAATTTTTTTTCACATTTCAAGATTCAGCAATTCACCGCTCAATTTCCACCTTTGTTTTGGAATTTACTGACACTTTTTTGCATTTGTTTTCCATTGTTTCAATATTGAAATGTCAACATTTTTTTGAAATTTTAATGCCTTTTTCCACAACTTTATACTTTCTATACAAAACAAACATTCGAGTTTTTTACTATGTAAACCAAGTTTTCTACAGTTTTTATTGTGGATAATGTGTATAACTTCGTGTATAACTTGATTTTTTCCATTTTTACGCATTTTTTGCCGTGGATAACTTCTGGATAAACTTATCTACGTTGTCCTCACTTTGGGGATAACCATTTTATTTTTGTGCATCTTGTACACACGCCTTTTTTGACAGTTTCACCCCCCTTGCAGGATGCAGGTTTTCCCTTCATACTTTCGTACCAGAGTTAAAAAAGCTATCATGGGACAAAAAAGCCCCTGAAATCAGATTTCTCTGATTTCAGGGGCTTAAATTTCTTTGGATTCTTTCATTAGAAGATTCTTCTGACACTGAGTACCGTTCTGTATCCAACATCTGAAATCTTGATTCCGGATTCCGGTGTGCTGGCATGAACAATCTGTCCGCCGCCGATGTAGATTCCTACATGACCACTGTAACATACGATATCACCCGGCTGTGCCTCAGAAAGGCTTACTTCATAGCCGCTGCTGCGCTGCGCGCTTGAAGAATGTGGCAGTCCGATTCCGAATGCGCTGTAAACACTCATGACAAATCCAGAACAGTCCGTTCCATTTGTAAGACTGCTTCCGCCGTATACATACGGATTACCGATAAACTGGCACGCATACTCTGCAACCGCCTGACCATTGGAACCGCTCGGTGCACTGTAGGTTGTTGTACTGCTGCTTGAAGATGAACTGCTCTGGCTGGAGCTCTGGGAACTCTGCTGCTTTCTTGCAGCCTCTGCTGCTGCAGCCGCCTGACGACGTTCCTCTTCTTCCTTCGCAAGTCTGCGCTCCTCTTCCTCTTTGGATTCTGCAAGCACATACTCAGTAGAAAATGTTACATAATCGGTTGAAACGTATCCGTTTCCTTTCTCGGCTGCTACTAATACCCAGCCATTCTCCGGCTCTGATAATACAACCAGGTCATCCTCTAACGGTACCATATCAAGGATATCGGATTCTGTTGTCGGCTCTTCTCTTACAAATAAAGTCTCTGTTGTAACGGTTGCATAACGGGTACTTACGGACTTCGCAAGCTCTTCATCCCCAGTCACCACATACTCACACTTTACATATCCGTCAACACTTCCGGATGTAATGCGGTACCAGCCGCCATCCTCGGTATCAACTGTCTCTAATACGGTAGCTGCTGACTTGTCGTACAGCTTACCAACCACCTCGCTGTCCGTATTCGGTTCGGAACGTACACGCACATAGCCGTCTACCTGTGCAATCGCAATATCTGCATACTCAGATTCAACTTCCGGTGCATCATTCTCGCTGACCTGCTCTGCTGCTTCCGCAGATGCCTTTGCAGCAATCTCACCACTCTCGGTCAGATACTGGGACAGGGACAGGGAAAAACCTGCTGCACTGTTCTCTTCTTCATACGCTGCAATTGACATGACATTGGAAACGCCTGCTGCTGAATCAGCCTTTATATCCATTGGGAAAGCACTGACTGCCAGCGCTCCCGCCACGAAACATCCTGTAATTCTCTTAACACTTCTGTACATAAAAACGGACCCTCCAAACGGTCTCATATTTGTTACGGATTTGTTACATTTGTTACGTGGTTATTATATCAAAGCTGCTTTCCGATGTCAACCGCTAGCCTTTGTGATTTTTTACCAGATATTAGCAGTTATTTTTGTGCTATTTTTACACAAAACATCTGTTTTCCATATTTTTCCAATTTTTATTTTGTTGCAATTGCCTCAATTTCAAGCATTACATCCTTTGGAAGACGTGCGACTTCCACACAGCTTCTTGCCGGGAAATCTCCCTCAAAGAAGGTTGCATACACTTCATTGATTGCGCCAAAGTCATTCATTTCCTTAATAAATACAGTTGTTTTTACCACATGGTTCATATCGGTTCCTGCTGCTGCAAGCAGATTGGAAAGATTCATAAGCGCCTGTTTTGCCTGTGCCGCAGAACCCTCCGGGATTTCACCTGTTTCCGGTACAACCGGGATAATTCCGGATGTATACACCATACCATTTACTTCGATTGCCTGGGAATATGGTCCAATTGCTGCCGGTGCCTTGTCTGTGCTGATTACGTTTTTCATAGAAGCCTCCATTTCTGTATACAGGGGTCGTATCCCCCTGTATCATGTTTTTGTAACTAATTATAGTTTACGGATTGCCTTGTCACTCAATTCAATCCGGTGTTCCTTATATAAATGTCCGATTGCGCGCTTAAACGCATTTTTGCTGAGTCCTGTTTCGCGCTTGATGACCTCCGGTGATGCTTTCTCGGTAAACGGAAGCACTCCGGCATAGGAATCTAACAGTTCTAAAATTTTTTCGGCATCGGCATCCATCTGGATATATGCCTTTTCGCGCAGCGTGATATCAAGCTTGCCATCCGGCTTCACATTTAACACCTTTGCCTCGATTTCATCCCCGATGCGTAACATCCGGCAGTCTTCGTAAGACGGTATCATTGCGGAGTATTTGTCATCGACTGCCACAAACGTTCCAAAATTGTCACTGAATTCGTAAACCCTTCCGGTTACAACATCGCCCTTCTTGTAAGGTGCATCGGTCGAAAGCAAATCGTACAGTTTTTTCATGCTGGCACAGAGTCTTTTGCTCTTATCAATGTAGAGCGTTACCAGTATCTCATCTTCCGGCTGTACCCTGGTGGTCATCTCTTTATATGGAAGAAACAGGTCTTTTTCCAGGCCCCAGTCCAAAAATGCACCAATTTTTCCCACCTCAAGCACACGTAATGCTGCAATTCCTCCAAGGGTGAGCGCCGGCTTTGCCGTTGTTGCAATCAGCCTGTCCTTGGAATCCTTGTATAAAAAGACTTCGATTTCACTCCCAATTGTAGTCCCCTGCGGAACCTGTTTTTCCGGAAGCAGTACGCGAAGTTCATCCTCTTCCTTCTCTGCAAGATAAACGCCAAACTCTACCTTTTTGATTACCTTAAGGCGCTGATATTCTCCCAGTCGCATCATTTCTCTCTTCTCGCTCCTTTCTCAAACTGCACGATGGCACAGGTTTTTCCTGCTTCATCCGCGAGTGTGACCGTCACCTGATTTTCATCCACACAATAGACAGGTGTCAGTACATCACCTAAGACCGCCGCTTTTTTGTATTCCACCCGCAGCTCTCCAACCTCAAAGTCCTCCGGCAGAAATTCTTCCGCCATCTGGACATATTTTCCATTATTCACATGATGATTCGTGTCGATGTGGCATCTCTGCACCCGAATCTTTTCCCCGGCAGTTCCGCCTTCCGGCACACGGAGTTTCCGGTCCCCCCAGTCCGTTCCGATTATCTCTGCCATCTGCGGCAGATACACGTCTATCATCTTCTGTTTAATCCGCACCGGACGCATTGTATCCGTGTCCATAAACACCCACAGCGAGTTTGCATACGCAAGCAGCTCTCCATCTTCCCCTTCGACCTTAAAGCTCCGGTATCCGTAAAAGCCTTTAAAATCATACGCCCACGTACTGACGGTTATCTGCTCTCCAAGCTTGGGATAACGGCAGATACGAATCTGCCAGGAGGATAAGACCCACGCGGCATGGTTATCTGCCAGATAATCGACGCCTACTCCAAGTTCCTCTGACTGGAAGATGCAGCAATCCTGCAGATAATCCAGCAATGCCGGCAGAGTCAGAATTTTTTCACTGTTTACTTCACTGTAACGCACCCGACTGCTAAACTGATACATTAAAAACCGCTCCTTCTTACACTTTGTGCCTATTATAACGTTTCTGGGGCAACAATACAACCAAAAGGTTTGCTATTCCTCACCCTCCATGAGTTTTAAGTAATCGCCCTTGTCGATATGCATCATGGAAATCTGATTATTGAATCGTCTGAAACCGTACACGCAGTCCACATTGCGGATTAACGACTGTAACCTTTCATCCGGCACGCAGACGATAAGCTGTAAATCCATTTTTCTCGCATATTTTAAGCAGACTGCGCTTCGCTCCTGATCCATCTTGGAAAAAGCCTCATCTAACAGTACCAGTTTGATTTTGGAATCGCGGTTGCTCTGCTGCATATAAAGCATCGCAAATCCGGCAAGCAGCGCCACGTATTTCGGATTCTGTCCCTCACCGCCGGAATCACGCCCTGCCATCTCGTCGACAAAGTTTTCCCGAATTACGTTGCCCTCAGCGTCTGTCACCTGCTCATACATGCTAAATGACAGGTAATTGCGGTAATCCGCATATTGCTCCATCTCCTTTAATCGCGCCGCGCGCTGTGCGCCATCCTCGTCCCTCACCGGCATGAACTTGTCTGTAAGAAGTTTAATCTTTGCTTCATATTTCTGGTAAAATTCATCCTCGCCAAGACTTATCTGTCCCTCAATTCCGGTGTTACCGACATTCTTGCTGTCAAGCTCCGGTGCCGTCAGCATCTCATAAAACTGCCGGTTTTCATTTTTTGCCGGTTCAATTTTAATCTGGTAAGTACTGTCCGCAAAATTCGTCTTGCGAAGCAGACGGTTGATTTCATGCGTATGGCGTCTTGCTGCATTGATATCGCCGTGAATGGTCGCAATCACATTTTCCCTGAGACTCTTATAAATGACATCACACTGCTTCTCAAACTCGCTCTCATACTTCGGTTCGTAGTCCGTCTCGTAATCGTTTAGCAGGGAGACGTATCCGTCATTATGCTTTTCCACGCCGCTGAAGCCAACCGACGGGTATTCACTGATGAAACGGTTTCGTGCTGTCTGACGGTTTTCAGTTTCCTGCTCCTCTAACTCCTCCAACTCTGCAATCCGCGCCATCTTCTGATTTTTAATGCTCTGACCGGAGCGCGTTTTTAATAACTCCGCCGCTTCCTGTTCTAACTCCGGATTTGCGACATAACCCTGCTTTTTATCTTCAAGTGCACTGCTATAGTTGGCGATATCTCCCTCAAGATGTCCCTGCTTTTGTTTTAAGTCATTTGTAGTCTGTTGTATCTTGTCAATCTCGCCCTGCAATGCAGACTTCTTTGTCTCAAGCACTTCCTTACGCTCCTGCAGTTCTTTGTATTTTCCTTCTTTTAATGCTAAAATGTCCTGACGGAGTCTTTCTGCCGCTTCTTCCACGCTTCCTAATTCTTCCCCGGCTTTTGACAGGTTCACAAAATACGTATCCTCGTTATGCAGTGTTTCAAACTCGGATGCTCCCTTTAAACCGCGAATCATCCGAAGCTGCTCTTCGTTTTCTGCAACGAGTTTTGCAAGCTCTGTGCGGTATTCTTCCAGTCTCGCCTTGGAAACCCGGCTTCCGATGCAGGCATATTTGTCGTAATCCCGCTTGCGCAGATGCCGGAAAATAAAGTTGCTGTAGGAATAGCAGTCCGGTGTCACACCATCTGCCACCTGTTCAAGTTCCTCCACGGAATAGCATTTCTGAATCCGTCCGAGATAACGCTTTAAGCACGCATCAATATAAGGAAGCTTCGTCTCCACCGCCTCATAAAGAGAACCATCCTCTGCCTGCGGTCTGCTCTGCTCGATTGCCGCGGTATTGATAAGGTCTACCTCCTCATATTTTTTCATTTCCCGGAAAAGAATTGCCGCATCATGGGCGTACTTCGGTTCCGTGACAAGTGACAGCTTAAGTCTTCCCATCCGCCCCTCGATGGCGTCCTTCCACTCTTTTTCCCGCACATCAAATAAATCTGCCAGAATCGATACTTTTACGGTACGCCCATACTGGTTGGTCAATTTGCGCTCAAGTGCCCCTCTCGCTTCTTTTAAAACCGGTGAGTACGGCTTTCTGTCATTTTGCATATCGTCGACTAAGGTGCGCAGCTCTTTTATTTTTTTCTCCGTCTCGCGGCGCTCGTCCTGATATTCCTCTAACGCCTCGTTAATGCTCTCTATCGTATCCCGGATACTGTTTCGAAGTTCCTGGCACTGCTCTATGGACACCTCGCCCGAAGTAAACGCCTCAATCTTATGAAGCATCGGGTTGCTGACATAGTCGGTGACAATCTCGTCTTCCTCCCAGGCCCGCAGTCCCTCTAAGATTCTACGCCACTGCCTGTGGTTATCCGTCAGCATTTTTTTGCGTTTTTCAAGTTCGGCAAGCTGTGTTTCCTTTGCCCCAAGGTCGCCCGCCTTCAAATCGGCAATGACCTGTATCAGCTCCTGATCCGTCTCACTTAAAAACTCCCGCTTCGTCTGCATCTGCTGTGAAATTTTTTCCAGCTCTTCGTTATTTGCCGCAAGCTCCTGTTCCCGGACAGCGATTTTATCCTGCAAATCTATCACGTCAATGCAGCCAACAAGCGCCTGCTCTCTTAAAATATCGGTGCCAACAGCAATTAACCGGTCGCCCGCTTTCTTTACTTCCCGCAGCAGCTCGATGCGGTGGTGCATGTCCTTAATCTTCTCCTGAATGTCACGATAAGCGCCGAGCTGGTCACTGATTTTTTCAATGACATTGTTTTCACTCTTTGGGAACATATAATCGCGGATAAATTGTCCGGTTCCGTTCGACATTTTTAGTGCAATGGCGCTTTTTTCCATAATCTGAAATCTTGTTCCGTCGATGTAACCTAAAATCACATCATAGAGCGACGCGAGATATGCCTCTCTTGACGTGTAGATGCGGTTGACGTCTCTTGTGCGGCTCTCCTCAGATTTTGCCCGCTCCTCAATGAACTGCCTTACTTCCTGATTCGTGTATACATAGCCCTGTTCATTGCTGTAGCCGTTTTCCGGAATCCGTCCCGCATGGCTGAAAAAGATATATTTTTTGATTTCGGTGTCGCCGCGTCTCACTTCAAATGCCACGCCCACGCAGGTAAAACTGTGCGTTCCGGTATCCTCAATTTCAAGCACAAGTGTGGAACAGAAATCGACGCCCTCGCGGTTTGCTGTTCCGTCCTTCTGCTCTCCGCGCAGATAATTGAGAACGCTTCGTCTGTTCTTCGCATCGTCTGCGGCTTTGTTTAAAAACGCTGGTGAAAAGCTTCCATATAATAAGACCTGTATCGCATCCATCACGGTTGATTTTCCGGAACCGCTCTTTCCGCTGAACAGATTCACATATTCATTAAATTCCAATATCTGGTGACGGACGCCGCCCCAGTTATTGATGCACATTCTGGTGATGATTTTTTTTGCCTGTTTCAACTGTCTACCTCCTCCGGTTCCTCTTCCAACTGATTCTGATACTGTGCCACCAGCTCATTGATATCCATCGAAGAGCAGAAGATATTTATGGTACTGTAAATATAAATCGGGGTATCGTCCTCCACATTGCCGACGGCACCCGGCAGTTCGATAATCTGATGTACTTTAAAGAGCATCAGCGCATCCTGCCACTCCTGATTGGTCAGCTTTCGGGTCAAAAGGTTCGTGTTTCTGCCGCTCTCGCGGATTTCCCGCAGACAGGTCACGGTGGCGTTTAAGCCGTCTCCCATGATTTTTTCCCGATATAAGATTTTTAAAATCAGCATGATTCTTGTCGTCACAAGATTCATATGCTCCGTCGGCATCCCGTCTCCGCTAATGCGAAACAGCCGCTCCTGCGGGTCATGCACCAGCTCGATATCAAGCACCGATAAATACGCCGCAATAAATTCCCTGTGGTTTGCGCAGGTGCGGTAATGCGGGTTGTCCCGCTCGATGAGCGTAACCGGGTCACATTTCACCTGTAAAATACAGGTCTGCTTAAAAAGCTCCTGAATCGTTTTCTTAATCGCTGCCGCCTCACTCTGCGACAGTTCCTCCATATATTTTAACATCCGTCCGTTTATCCTTTCTGCGCTTTTGCTTCCTGAATCGTGAGTTTTGAAAAGGTAAAACCTTCCTCATTTTTAATCTCTCCGTCTAAGTGCACAAGGTCTTCCTCGCTCTGGTTTCCGGTTGCCTCCTGCCATAAAAACATCATCTTCTCGAGATCTTCCATCGAGGTTACCGTCTGCTCTGTGGTCGTAAATACGCCATCTTTGCTGTTTTCCTCATAAAATTTCCGAAGCTGTCTGCGTGTATACAATGGCTTTGGCACAAAGTCGGCGATTTCCTGTTTTTCCTGTCCGAATTTTTCTTCCGGCTCAAGCGGTCGAAATTCCGGACGTGCACTGTCTCTTCGCTTATAAAGGCTGTCATCCGTCAGTGCCTTATACGGTATCGAAACCTTCACCCGTTCTCCAAGCTCCGCTAAGACAGCATCCCTGTCAGGACTTGCCGAAAGGAGATGCAGCAGCTTTCGGATATTATCCTCATCATGGATTCCCTCCTGGAAAATATAGCGGATTCTGGCAAGTGCACGCTTTGCAAACACCGCCTTCTGCTCGATGAGTTTGTTGTATCTGCGCTCTATCAAATCAAATTCCCGCTCCACCTGATACACCATCGTCATCGCTTCTTCGGCACTGGTAAGCTTGTACCTGATTCTCTTTACTTCCAATGAATCCGCCTGCGGCAACTCTGCCGTCATGGATGCAATTTCCGCCGAGAGTTTCCGCTGTAACTCCTCATTTTCATTTAAAATCTGGCTGATCAGTTCTTTCACCGCCTCTTTGTAGCGATAAAAGCTGTCACTTGTAGTAAGAATCGCATAACGCTTGCTGTCACTGTTGTTGATTTCGTCGACGAGAACCTTCTGGATTTCCATAAAATTCCGGCTCTGGGACAGCTCGTCAAAGTACGCTCTCATGCCGTTTTGCATATTGGACAAAAGCTGCTCTAAGTTTTTCGATGTCCGGAGTGCACTTTTTAAAATCTCGTTGTTTTTCTCCCGGTCTGCGTGATACGTATAAAGTGCACTATATATGGAAAGAATACTTTCTCTCTCCCCGCTGTCGTCCTCTTTTTGCAGCCGTTTAAACAGCGACACATAAAGCTGGCTATACTCCGGAAAAGAGAGAATATCCGTGTTCAGCCGCTCATCGTAATCGCTTTTTAACCAGCCCCACCGAATCAGTCTTCTTAAGATTGCAGTCGGGGTTCCGGGGTAAGCAGCGTCTGTCTCGTTTGTCTCCTCACCCGCAATCTCGCCTGCATCCTCATCTGCTGTCTCCTCATCCGCCTGCCAGTAGATGTGTCCGCGTTCCATCGTCTCCTCGATGATTGCCGCTCCCTCTGCTGTGGTAAGCCCCATCGCCGTATATAACTCATTATTTTCATCATAGATTGCCACGAGGAACATCATATATGCCTCCATGTTCCGCGTGCGGAACAGACGGTAGAAGTCCTTTGGAATCCGTTTTTGCAAAATCATATTGTTACTCCTTGTTTTTCCATCATTTCCCTCGCCCAATATTTGCTCTGGTATTACTCTATCGGATATGCTATGATATGTCTACTGCTATTTTGCAGGGCAATATCTATATTAAGAAAGGATTTTATCATGAACAGTTCTATCAACCAGCGGTTTACACCCTGGTCGCTTTTAAAGTTTGCAGCCCCGTCCATCGTCATGATGATGTTTATGTCTCTTTACACCATTATTGACGGTATTTTTGTCTCACGCTTTGTCGGCAGCAATGCCCTATCCTCATTAAATATCGTCTACCCCGTCATCAATGTCGTGGTCGCAATCGCAACGATGCTTGCCACAGGCGGCAATGCGATTATCAGTAAAACCCTCGGGCAGGGTAACCACAAGCTTGCGAACGAATACCTGACCTTTTTTGTCACCGTTGGTATCGCAGTCAGCATTGTGCTTCTTGTCCTGGCACAAATCTTTCAGACACAGTTTTCTCTTTTCCTCGGTGCAAATGAGGTTCTTTTGGATGACTGCAAAAAATATTTGTCGATTTCCATGCTGTTTGCCCCAGCCTGTATGCTGCAGTCCCTCTTCCAGTCTTATCTGGTCACCGCAGGACATCCGCGTCTTGGACTTGCACTTACCATGGGTGCCGGTATTTTAAATGCCACGTTAGACTATGTTTTTATTGTCATATTTGACCTTGGAATCTCCGGTGCTGCACTCGCCACTGGAATCGGACAGTCTGTTCCGGCAGTTGCAGGACTTTTGTTTTTCCTGTTCTCCAGAAAGACATTATATTTTACTAGATTTTCCGTGAATTGTAAAGTTCTTGTAAGCGCCTGCTACAATGGTTCTTCCGAAATGATTTCGCAGCTTTCCAATGCTGTCGTGACATTTCTGTTCAACATTATCCTGATGCGCCTTGCCGGAGCACCGGGCGTTGCCGCCATCACCATCATCCTGTATGGGCAGTTTTTATTTAATGCGTTCTACCTAGGCTTTTCGATTGGAATCAGTCCAATTGTCGGCTTCCAGTACGGCGCCCGCAACAAAACGGAGTTAAAAAAGGTTTATAAAATTTCCTTCCTGTTTGTTGCCGCTTCCTCCGTTATTTTAGCGCTTGCCGCATACTTTTTATCTACGTCTGTCGTCACTGTTTTTACAACCGACCCGGTAACGCTCTCGCTTGCCATCACAGGATTTCAGATTTTTGCCATAAACTTCCTGTTCAGCGGCTTTAACATCTGTTCCTCCGGTTTCTTTACCGCGCTCTCAAACGGTAAGATTTCGGCTATCATTTCCTTTAGCCGGACGTTTGTTTTTACAGTGCTCTCGCTCTTGATTCTGCCACAGTTCTTTGAGTTAGGCGGCGTGTGGGCTGCCATTCCGGTAGCGGAATTCTGCACGATGCTTTTATCCGGCGGAATGCACGTAAAATATTTTCACCGGGCAGGCAAACAAAATTATTTGTGTTAAGAATTATTTGCGTTCCACCTACTTTAAGGGGCTGCATGATGCAGTGCTGCATAGCAGCTATCTGATTCTCCGAGAACCGCATATCTTTGCAAGGAGGGCATCCGGATTTGACATCCAGATGCCCTCTTTTTTATGCCCTGCGGCAGTTTTATTTCATATAAATTCCAGCAAGCTTCATATTCTCGTCAAATGTAATCGTATATGTCACAGTTACCTTTTCGTAGGAAACTGACACCTGTGTAATAACATAATGCACACCCTGCTGCTCCACTTCCTGCATATAAATCGTTCCAAGCTCGACCCGCGCCCCCCAGTCGTCTCCAACCATCTGCTTCGCAGCGTCCATATCCTCATCGTTTAAAACTCCCGCCATCTGCTCGGTGGCGTTTTCGGCAAGCGTCTCATACGCTCCGTCGTCCAACAGGTTTATGACCTCTTCTACCCGCGCTTCCACCTGCTCTTTCCCAAAAATACTGCTCTCTGAAATATCCGTTCCCTTCGGCAGTATCCAGTATAGCAACGCAGTTGCAACCGCAAATAATCCGGCGATTACAAGTATCGTGATGATTATCATCTTTACCCTTTTGACTTTCCGGCTGCGTTTTCTCTCTTTCGCAGAAATAGATTCGTTAAATTCCTCCGCAAGCTCCTCGATGGTTCCCATCTGGGCAATCACCGCTTCCTCTGATTCACCTGCAGCCACTCTTTCTTTGATGTCCCCTAAGAGCTGTTTTCGGATTTCTTCCTTTTTGCCCCTGCCACACTGTATCTGCTTTACAATTTTATCTACATATGTCTCTGCCTTCATGCTTCCTCCTCCATAATCCGCACAATGCCCTCCGAAATCCGGTTCCACAGCGTCTCGATTTCAGCAAGCTTCTCCCTGCCCGCATCGGTAATGCTATAGTATTTCCTCGGAACCTGCTTCCCGTCCGCCTCGCTCCATGCGCTGCTCACGAGTTTGTCATCCTCAAGCCGGTACAGAATCGGATAGAGCGTTCCGTCCTTCAGCAAAAATGTGTCCTTACTTTTTTCACGCATCTCCTGAATAATCTGATATCCGTATTTCGGTTCCCGCTCAAGGAGTTTTAGAACCAGCATATCTAAAACTCCCTTTTTCATCTGGCGTTCATACTTTTCGTTCATAGGCATCCCTCTGTTACTTTGTTATACAAAGTATATAGTAAAAAGTAAGGATTGTCAATCGGGCTTTTTGTAAATGCCATTTTCCGCACCCCCAAGAATTTCCCTCTGCTTCTTCTTGCTGAATCCGCCAAGCACCAGAAAATAGGATTTCTCCAGCAAATCCTTCAGCAGTTCATCCGGCACATTTCCATTTGGCTTTACGGAATTCCAGTGTGTTTTATTCATGTAATATCCGGGAATGATGTCCTCGTACTGCTGCCTCAAAAAATCTCCTTCTGCCGGCTCTAATTTCAGGGTTATGTAATAAGGCTTGTCATCCTCGCCAAGGCACACCGCCGCAAACATTTTTCCTCCGACTGCATAGCGAATCCAGTTCCATTGTGGCGGCAGCTTCTCCACACCCGTCTTTGCCATCAAAAACTCATCAATCCAGGGATATTTCATAAACTGCGCTGCGTTCCATATTTTACACTGGTCAAGGCGCACCCCCTCGTCTCCTTCCTGCTTGGCGTATGCAAATTCCTGCAATGTGCTGCACGGAAACTCCTCACATTCGCCGCAATGCTCCAGTTTTCTTCCCTCACAACAGCTTTTCACCGGACAACTTCCCCAGAACGGATTTTTAATATTGGTACATCCCCTGCACCCTGTTTCTTCCCGGTAGCTACATCTGCCGCACAAAATGCCACATCTTGACTCTGCCATCTTTTCTCCTCTCAGTGCTTATCACCGTACTTCTTTTCCATCAAAAAAATACTTTGTTTTAGTTCCCGCCTTATCTCTTCCGGCTCCAACAGCTCTGCCTTATCCCGGAACGACAACAGCCACGTTATCAGGTTCTCTTTATCCGTGTAATCCGCACAAAACAAAAGCTTTCCGTCTTCCTGCTCCTTAAAACAGCCGGTTCCAAATTCCTCTACCAGCCTCCACTTGCAGTCCGGCTCAAACAAAGCCTTCACTTTTATTCCACCGGGAAAAACCCGCTCATCGCTTAAATCCGGCATCGGTATCGGTCGGACTGTAAAAGTTTTATCCGACATTTGAAGTTCATCCATCCGGTTTAATTTAAAAAGCCGGAAATCCTCCCGTTTTTTACACCATCCCCATACATACCAGCTCGACCAGCGAAAGATGAGGTAGTACGGCTCAATGCACCGGATGGTTTCTCCCTTTGGCGCATAGTAGACAAATTCCAGTTCCCTGTGCCGCTCTATCGCCAACCGTATCAGCTCTATTTTCGGCGCAAGAGAGTCTTTATACCAGGAGGATAAATCAATCAAAACCGACTGGTTTCCCACCATAAAATCAGAAGAACCCGCTTGGAGCTTTTCCATCAGTACTCCGTAGCGGTTTGTTCCATTTACGCTGTCTAAACTCCGAAGCCCCGCAAGGATGTCCTGCATTTCGCTGCGTGTGAACAGCGTTTTGTCAATCTTATAGTTCTCCATAATGGAAATGCCGCCGTTTACTCCCTGCCTTGTCACAATCGGAATTCCCGCCTTGCACAAATCTTCAATATCCCTGTTTATGGTGCGCCTCGAAACCTCAAACTGCTCTGCCAGATAAGGCGCTGTAACCGAAGCATTCTGCAATAGTATGGATAAAATTCCTAACTGCCTGTCTATTTTCATCGCTGCTCCTTTTACGATTTTTATGTTATCACAGCAAACATGACAACTGTGTGTCATGTTTGTATTATATATGGGAGGAATTGAGGATGGCTAGCAAACTGGCAAAATTTCCTTATTATATTCACAGTAGCAATAACCATTTTTATAATATTCCACCGTTATACAATTCTTCCTGAAATTCACTTCATAATAGATTCCAAGCCCATATCCGCAAACATGTTCCGGAAATGTTTTGCCATCATAGCTCCATATCGTTTCACCCGGACTTCGAGTCAGGCACTTCAGTCTGATTCTGTCACTCTCTTTATCGCTTTTTCTCCCTGTCGATTTTTTCATCTCCAAAGCAATCAAGTTGTCCTGAGGAAAAATCTGCCCTCTGCTGTGAACGATTAAATCGCAATTAATCGTTACTATCTGTTCCTCCGGTCCCATATATGTTTTTTGCATTGTTTTTAACTTTCCACCTACATTGCGATTATATTCCACATCCACAAAATACGATGCGTATGGAGTATCTTTTAGTACCTCATATAGTTCAAGCATCAGTGCCCCACACAATGTTCTTTCTGATACCTTCATTTCAAATAACATGGGATTTTTTTCTAAAAAACGTCTGTTGGCTTTTTCAAAAATTGCTTCTAATTCTTTTATTTGATCGTCTGTCATATTTATTCCCCCTAAAATATCTCAATCCGTTTTCTCTTCTTACCTAGAGCAGCCGCTCCTGTTCGATTGTCATCCCCGTTTGAAGAATTGCTTCTTTTAATTCTGCCAGCAATCCGGCATCTTTTTTCTCAAGCTTTTCTCTTGTGGAAGCCTTTAGCGGTATTCCAGCCCCCTTTTCAAGCGCATCCTTAAAATCCTTCTCTCCCATCCTGTACGGCTTCAATTCCGGAAAAACTTTTTTCCGGATAAACTGGAAAATACTGATTCCGCCAAAATCCATATCGCCCCAATGGTAAAATTCACAATTCTCCGGTGCAACCGCGCACAACTGTTTTAAAAAGCGTACCTCCTTTGGCGTAAAATATCCATGACAAAAAATATAAAGCGCGCCCTCCTCATAGGGCATGCTTTCATAGTTTGCCTTATTTTCAATGGTCATAATTTTCCTGCACCCTGACACCCCGACCGGTCTCGAATGTTCTAAGGTCTGCGTATTAAGCACGGTTCCGTAAATATTGTCCGTCGTGTCAACCACTTTTTCCTCGTCTAACTGATATTGCAGCGCCCCTTTCCATTCAAGGGTCTGCGCGTAGGATAAAATGCCATGAATTTTGAGAATTTCTAATCCCGAACTCCCCTTTTCATCCTCTTTCGCATCATCGTCTTCCACGTCATAGTCCTCCATACCTTCCTCATAGTACGGAGAATAGTTCTTTAGAATCGTCACCATCTTCTTGCGGTAATTCTTCTCAAAAAGTTTGGAATCCTGCAACACTCTCGCACTGAATACGCGCTCCCAGACCGGCTCCTTTATTTTTGCAATTTCATTGATGCAGTGAAAACGCTGTTCGTCCTCTGCATCCTGAAGCTTTTTTCCCGCAACCAATTTTTTCAAAATATCGTCATAATATTCACAAACCCACTCGTAATCCCTTGCATCTTCCCGCCAACGCTCCACCATGGATATTAATTTTATCTGATGTTCCCTGGTATCTTCCCGCTTTTCAAGTTTACATAATTCTGGAATCACGCTGATTTCATAATCGATTCTTCTAATCTCCGTATTTACCTGCCCTCTGTCAACTACGAATCTACCGTCTCGCCCTGCCGTGGTATTTTTCTCCAAAAAACTTGCCTGTTCCATCAGCTTGCTCCGTCCCCCAACTGCCTCCATCAGCTCTGTTATTTCGTT
Source organism: Roseburia sp. (assembly GCA_050874345.1). Taxonomy (GTDB): domain Bacteria; phylum Bacillota; class Clostridia; order Lachnospirales; family Lachnospiraceae; genus Roseburia. Next base: position 48,674 of record JBNMKM010000007.1, read on the forward strand.
CAGATGCTTCCACCCGCCAAGTGTTCCCGCGCGGTATTTGTCTGTGTCGGTTTTATCAATGATATATTCCGCTAGTGTTTTTATTTTCTGCTGTTTTGTTTTCCCCATAGTGGTTCCTTTTCCTGTTTCATGTCTCTTCTAGTTTCAGTGGTTCGCTATAAATACGACAATTGTATATCATGTTTCTATTATACCTGAAAAAATGGAAGGCACAAGTTTGTTATTCAAGGCAAAAAGGAGCTGGAAATGCCACATATGCGGCACTTTCTGGCTCCTTTGAATTGGTTTGGCTGACTATTTATCCTGCTCATAATATCCATTAATAATCATATCCGCTTCATCTGCTACTTTTTTAATATCAGGCATTTTCTATTCTTACCCCCTTAATCGGTTTTAAAAATATCTCCGGCAAAATATACAAATTCTCTAATATTGGAATCAGGTCAATATATTCCTCTTCGCTTTCTTTATTATGACGATATTTTGCCATAACAACAAGATACCCATTATCCCATTCTTTTACAGCTGTATATTTTTCTAATGAATATGGCGCCTTAAATCTTATTACATAATCCCCGTAACGAAATATCGTAAAGTTATCTTTATTGCTAAGAATGGCATAATCAAAATCCATCTTTTCACTCCCCTTCAAAAGCTGATACCAAATATAAACTCGTCAAAATTATTATAGCATTGCTGTATTTTACTTACAATTATATATCCTTAAATACAATGAGCTTCACATTTTCCGCCCGTTTTTCGCAACCAGCAGTTACATTCCAAAGAACCTTTGAAACAACATCCGCATTTCTATAATTCTACCAGTTTATCTCCTTCAAAATAATAAATATTTTCTTTTTTATACCCATACTTTGAATCAGGAAATGCGATATGCGGTTCAAATGTAAAGTACTGCACATCACTAAGCTTCTCCTTATTCCCCTTTTCAATATAAATTCTATCTCCCTTGCTCTTCACTATCGAATGACCTAAGTTTCCCATAAAATCCAGATTCACAAATCCATTCTTTACTATAAATTCATTCATATGATAATATAATTCTTCAAACGTCGTTTCTTTTGTGACAAACTGCAGCAATTCTGTATGTAATTCTTCTTCCATCTTTAAACCATTTTTCCATTCCGGATTCTGAATTTTTGTCACGTCATCTATAACTTTACCATTCTCCACTACAAGCGTTCTTGCGAAATCTCCCCATATATTTCCTATCTGCGGACTTAAATCAATGGTAATAATATCATTATCATCTATGATTCTATCAGATGTTACATATTGTTTTCCTGATACCGAGACAGTGGTTTCATCACCCGCAAACACAAATGCCCCAACATCCCAATACCAAAAAGAGTCTGCTCCTAACGCCAGCATTTTTTCTTCACAAATTTTTCGGATATCTGCCAAACAAATTCCCGGTTTGATAATTTTCTTTATATATTCGATTGTCTGCTTTGCAACCAACTGACTTCTGGTGTAATTTTCCCTTTCCATAATCAAATATTTTTCTATCAATTTTGGCTGTATCAAAGGATATGTCCAGTTCTCCGGAAGTTTATCCATAAGCATAACCTTTTCTATCTCACTATGCAGTTCTTTCTCAAATTCCGTTATCTCTGCAAAACAAAGTAATCCAAATGATTCCTCACCAGTATCATTTTCTCCGGTCTTTTCTGTTACGGAATATACGCATATCGGTTTCATCTCGAAGCTGATTGCTCCCGTTTCTTCCCTCAGCTCTCTTTCCGCTGTTTCGAGAATACTTTCGCCCTCTTCTCTATGTCCGCCCGGCGCCTCATAGGTATCTCTTTCTTTATGCTTGCAAATCACCCATTTCCCTTTGCTCTGTGAAATGATTACCGCAAATTTCAACAATGAATCATCCACTGTATCATAAAATTTTACTTCTAACATAGTATTTTCCCCCTGACTAAATCTGTTTTGAAATAAAATGTACGGTTTCCTTCTTTGGTTCAAGTATGTATGGAATAAGTTCTAGTGGATATACTTTCACGCCTTTCCTCAATTCCTCCAATGGAACCCAGCAGAAATCCAAATCGATTCTCTCGTTATCCAGCTCATCATATCCATGAAAAATGCCGTTTAACGGAATATTTTCGTCAACCAGATGTATATTGTAGTATAAACATATCTGATGGCATGGCTTTTTGCCCCATGGAAAATATATTTCACCAATTGCCAGCAAATCACCAACCTCTATTTTTGCATGAAGCTCTTCTTCAAATTCCCGCTTAAGCGTCTCCGTACTTGTCTCCATCGCTGCAACATGACCGCCAATAATCGCATAATCGTCATTTTTCGGACGCTGCAACAAAATTTTTCCATCGTGTATCAGTATTCCGCCGACTCTGTAGGAAAATACAAACTCGTCATTTTTAAAGAGAATATCCATGAACCTTCCTCCCAATTATGTTTCATCGTGTTTACCGTGCAGGTTTACTTTTCCCCTTCCCACTCCGCCATAAATTCGGTAAGGAACTCTTCCATTACAGCTTGTCTGTGCTCTGCCAATTTCTTTCCCATAGCCGTATTCATCATGTCCTTCAATAACAGTAGTTTTTCATAAAAATGATTGATGCTCGTCGTATTCTGATTTTTCTGATACTCCTCTTTTCCCATCCCCATCCGAGGGCTTATATCCGGGTCATAGAGCGTTCTTCCCCTGCTGCCACCATACGCAAATGTCCTGGAGATTCCAATTGCTCCCATCGCATCCAGCCTGTCCGCATCCTGCACACATTTTCCCTCAATAGTACTGGGCACAACGGAATCGGTTCCTGCAAATGAAACTTCCTCTATGATTTTGCACACTGCATCCATCACTTTTGCATCCACCTTATTTGCCGTCATAAAATCAACTGCATTCTTTTTCGTGTCATGTGTCTCCGGGAAAAGTTTACTATCATCTACATCATGCAGCAACGCCGCCAATTGAACAATATTCACATCTGCATTTTCCTGTTTCGCAATCTCGACAGCTAATTTATATACTCTGACGGTGTGATAATAGTCATGTCCGCTGCTGTCACCTGAAAACAATTCTTTTATATACTCCAATGCGTTTTCTATCATTTTTTCCAATCCCTAATATATACTTATTCACAGCCAAGCAAATAGCAGATCATTGCCTGCTGGACTTCTAATAAAGATTTCTTAAACTCATATCCCACAAAATAGTTACTGTCAATCGCGTCCGCCGACACTTCTTCTCCCCTGAAAAACGGCGGGCACGGATTCAGGCAAACATCCTTATTTGCCAGTTTTAATCGTTCTAATGTAATCTGGAAACCTTCAAAATCGCCTCTCGCTGTGAACGGAATGGAATCCGTACAAATAATATCTTTCGCTGTGACAGCCTGATTTATATCATAACATACATGAGCACCCTCTATTTCATATCCTTTGGGGCAGCATTGCGTAAACTCAAATCCAAACACTTCTGATGCCTCTTTCCACGTATTTCCGATATTTCCCTTTGTCCCCATAAATAGATATTTCTTTTCATAAAAATTCGCATATTTCTTTGAAAGTGCATATAAATCCGCCAGTATCTCACATGGATGATTTACAGACGTCATTGCATTGACAATCGGAATCTGCGAATACTTCGCCATATCCTCCATCAAGTTCAAGTCCTTGTGACGAACAATCACCATATCCGCCCAATTTTCAAGATATCCTATCACATCCCTGATGTCCTCTTTTTTGTCAAGAGCTTCGGGTGGAAATAAAATTGTGTTTCCTCCTAATATTTTGCTTCCTTTTTCAAAAGAAACCCTCGTTCTAATGCTGCTTTCCGGAAAAAATAAAACAATCGTTTTACCTTTTAATAAATCACCTTCTCCACTGCCGGATTTTAGTTTGTCTGCCAATTCAAATATGTGCATTATTTCCTGCTTTGAGAAATCATTCAAATGTAAAAAATGCTTCATTGTTCTGTCTCCCGTAAAAGCTATTTCTATTATTATATATCATTTTATTATCATATCAACATAAAAATCCCCAAGCCGCGTAAACACGCGGCTTGGGGCTTTGAATTTATTATTCAGATATGGAGCCTATTTTTATATAAATCATACTTATTATTCCAATTTACTGAATGGTTGTTTCCAAACCGTTACAATGTATGACTATATGGTGTAAGTGCATAAAAGCTCTCTAATATTTGAATCTGTCAATATTTTGTTAAACAAAAAAATCTCTCTTTATAAATTCATATGGTATCTATAATTATATACAAAACAGCTATTTAATCATCGAATAATGTTAATTGACTCCCGGATTTATATTCCGTATTAAAACAATGTTTCAAAATCATTACACTCCATTGTTCTAATTCAGTTTCTTGGCATATTTCATCAATTGTTAGAAATCTTCCACTTTTACTTTTACCTTTATTAAGTATAAGCTCATTAGAATCCAAGCGCAATTTTATTCCATCCTCATCAATAGGAACCAAAAAACAAACAGCTAAATGTTTTTCACTCCGCTCATTGGAAGGCGTATATATATAAAATGGTTGTATGCCATTTAACGCTATAGAAATACCTATTTCCTCTTTTATTTCTCTTTTTAGGGTACTTTTACAGATTGAAACAAAGTCATGGGAAGTCACCTCAGTTGCATCTTCATAACGCGAATGTCCTCCAATATAAAGTAAAATCTTATCTCTCTCAGGTGAAGATTCAGATACCGCATTTTTATTCTTCTTTATTACCAATATTTTATTTTTCTTCTTATTAGTAATTATAGCTATCGGTATGGGTTGCAAAAAATCAAAATTTACTTCAACCTTATCTCTCAAATCAAATTTAATTGGGCTTAATATATTCTCCAACTGAATAGAATCAAACACCCTTTTTGATAGTAATACCTCTTTCAATGCCTCATTTTTTTCAAAGTATCCAATACGTTCCATAAGAAGCCCCTTTAATGTTTCAAGAGTTATTGTTGTGACCTCCCTACCTACCTCATCCTGATTTTTGCAAGAAGTTTCAATTTTAAACACCTTATGAAAAAAGTCACTCTTATTAACTATTGTATCCTCAATTGCCTCCAAATATTCCCCCAATACTTTTTCATTCATAATACTTCCCAACTTATCTGTAAGTAGTGTTGCATACTCCCTTTCAATAGATATTTTAGGAGAAACACAAAAAGCGAACACAATATCAATACACTTTACCAATTCTCCCATAAGCAAAAAGTTCTCCGTTATTTCTTTTTGTTCCTTTTCCATTTTTTTATTATCAACTAACCATTGAAACCAGCACAGGGCATCAAAAATTCCTCGATCCAAAATTAATACATCCACCTGATTCCTCTTATTTTCAAGGGTTCCTATAAGCCCCGCCAATGACATACAAGCAGTCCATAAATTAAACATTGGGCTCTGTTTATCACTAACCGGACAAACGCTTGCTCTCTCTTGTACAATACTGACTGAAAATCCATTACGTTTTAGAAACAATTCCAAAGAATTAATACACGAAGTTTTTCCCGCTTTCGGAGAACCACTAAACTCAATGACAATAGGGCGTTTTTGACGATGCTCCTGCTTTAATGCTAAAACTTCTTCTGCCAACTTTTGCAGTTCCCTAATAAGTTCTTTTCTTTCGTCAGCCATATTTACCACATTCCTTTCATATTTTTATAATAAATTAGAAACTTTTTCTTTACTAATCCTCTCAAATCTATCTAACAAATCACCAATTGAATATCCCAAAAAACTTGATATAATTACACACAAATACACAAATTTCTCATTTAAAATATAATCCAAGTTTCCAGTAACAACAAACATTCCTGATAAAAGCATAAATACCATCACTATTGCAAAAACAAAGGCAAAAAAAGGTCTAAAAATGAAATATGTAACATTTCCAATACATTTTATCAAATCGTTACTTATTTCAATTCTATCTGTCAAACAAGCCTTATATAATCGTTTAATATATTGAACGCTACATAACATTCCACTAACTGCTATAGATATAGCAAATGCCTGTTTTATAATTTGCTCTTTAGTTACCTCTTTCATTAAACCACAGGAAATTATAACTGCGGAAATTCCTCCCAAAATTAAAATTATAAAGTAATACCCAAATAAAAAAATCAGCATTTTCTTTGATAAACTATATATCAAATCATCACTCTTTCTCATAAAATTATCCCCGTATTATAATGCACTAGCCTTTGAAATAAAGGCATTGTTCAATAATCGTGTATATCCAGATTTACCACTTCCGTTTTCTCCATCTGCCATAGACAGGGATTTATCACTTTCATCAATAACAAGTATCTTTTCACAATCCGCTCCGGCAAGCTCAAGTCTTGGCTTTACTGTATCTGCCAGTCCATCCTCTGCCGTCTGATAAATCACATTTACAGGCTCCTGTACATTCATATCGTTGTCAAGATGCTCTCCCTTAGATAACTTGGCTGCTATGTTTAAAACTAATGTGGTTTTTCCATCTCCCGGATCACCCTGAATGATTGTCAGCTTTCCATATGGTATAAATGGATACCACAGCCACTTCACTTCCTGCGATCGTACCTCTGACATCCGTATCATCTTTAATTCTGTTTTCTGTTCTTCCATAAATGTCCTCCAAATTCTATAATGTTTTGTTTGCTCCTTGGAAGAACCTCTGTTATACTTTAGTTGTATTTATATTGATAACAGAGGTTTTCCCGTTATCACAAGTCCTGACAGTTGCCGCTGTTGGGACTTTTTTCTTTTTCTTCCTTTGTTCCCTGCCAGAGATACTTTGCACCATCAAGCATTGAAATAATCGCCTGTAACATATCCATACAGTCATTCCGCATATCTTCCAATCCTTCGTCTGTAAGCGTTACATCCTGCTGCTCCAGCTGCCTTACCAGTTCGGATATATTGGTCTGCATATTCTGCAATTCTTCTACAAGCTGATATATGACCTCTTTCTTACCTACAACGCATATTCTGTTATAAATGCAAGAACGTACAAAATAATCTTTCTTCTGCATACCGCTCGCAAGTATCTTGGCTTCAATCATTTCCCGCTCTCTGTCCGATACACGAAAGCTGATTGTTGGATGTTTGTGTACTCCGCTCATAGATTGCCCTCTTCGTTCTCCAGTTCTAGCCTGTCTGCCAGTTCTGCCTGCTTATTCGGATATAAATGTGAATAAGTATTTAATGTTGTTTCTATCTTTTCATGTCCCAGTCGTTCTGCTATTGCCAATGGCTGAAATCCAAGTTCCACCAGAAGTGATGCGTGGCTGTGCCGCAGATCATGCAGACGGATTCTCTTTACGCCTGTTTCCTTTATACCTCGTACAATCTCATGTTCCATATAAGACTTTGTAAACCGAAACATTCTTTCATTTGGCATAATCCCATATAAATGACTGCAATATTCCTTTAGTTCCTCTGCCAGAAATGGTGGAATTGTAATCTTACGATTACTCTTTGGTGTTTTAGGCGGTGTAATCACATCCTTTCCATCTAATCTCTGATATGATTTGGAAATGCTTATAATACGCTTTTCTAAATCAATATCTTCATAGGTAAGTGCCAGTAATTCACCTATGCGCATTCCTGTCCAATAAAGAAGCATAAATGCCATCTTCGCCTCCGGTTTCTTATCCATAGATGGAAGAAACTGTTTGAATTCCTGCTTTGTCCAGAACTCCATATCGTCAGCCTTGCTTTTTCCGATACTTCCTGCTTTTCTGCAAGGATTATCTTTCAGGTCATAATATCTGACTGCATAATTGAAAAGTGCTGCCAACTGGTTATTGATACTTTTAAGATAAGTTGGTGCATATCCCTGTTTAATCAGTTCATTTTGCCATGCACGAATATCCGCTGTCTTAATCTCACACATCTTTTTCTTCTTAAAATACGGCGTAACCTTTAGATCAAACACATATCGTTTATTCTTAATCGTACTTTCTCTAAGTCTGTTCTCCATATCAGCAAAATAGATTTCAACGAAGTTCTCAAAGTTGATATCCAGATCCTTTCTCTGCTGTTGCCGGAAGTTACGCTCCCATTCCTCTGCTTCTGCTTTTGTCTTAAAACCTCTTTTGTTCTTCTTATGGCGTATGCCTTGCCAGTCCTCATAATAGAACTGGCTGCGCCAAGTCTTACCATCTCTTGTAGCCGGCATATTATCATCTCCTCTCCTTTAACCAACTGCCATGCCATAAAACTTTTCTTCAAAATACTTTGTAGGTACCTTGCCTGAAATCACCCGATAGCCTTTTTCTTTCAATTCATTATTAAGACCACGAATGATTTTGTAAGCATATCCTCTTGATACTCCAAGAATCTGTGCCGCTTCATCTGCTGTTACATACATCTTCATCGTATTCTCCATATTGTGTTCTCCTTTCATATTTTATTTCAGTACACTTTTGTGACCTTGTTTATCCATATTATATGGTACACATTTGTGTCTGTCAAGTAATTCATCAAACTTTTTATACACAAATGTGTCCTATTGTGATAGAATAGAGATAACATATCATAAAGGAGCTGTTTTTATGACTACTGGAGAAAAGATTAAATATTTTCGTAATATGCGTGGAATATCGCAAGAAACACTTGGTCAGCTATCCGGCATAAACTCCGCAACCATAAAGAAATATGAATACGGAATCCGAAACCCAAAGCCTGACCAGCTTTTAAAGATTGCCAATGCATTAGGCATCAGTATTAACATTTTCATGGATTTTGATATAGAAACAGTTTCTGATGTATTATCATTGCTGTTTAAATTAGACGATCAGATTGATATGAAATTGGAGGCAGATAAAGATGATGAGGGCAATTTTAAGCCATCAACTGTAAAGCTGTCCTTTAAGAACAACCTCATCAATAAAAAACTCTGTACCTATATGAAAGTGCTGGAAATTCGTGAAAATATGATAAATGCGAAAGATGATTATTCTGAAGAAGAATACAATGCCAGTTTACAGCGTATTAATGAGAACATCGAAGAAATCAAGCAACATCTGCTTGATGACAACATGGTTGTGTCAAAAGGAACTGACAGGCTTACTGTAAAAATTTTTCCAAATTAGCGAAACCTCTTGAATTATCAGACATAAGATGATAATATCTAATTAAACAGAAAGCACCCACTCCAAAGGTGGATGCTCCGAGTTTAGGTTAATGAATGTCCTTAAGGACACCGCCTATCCTGTTGGCAGACAGGATAGGCATTTTTATTTTCGCTTGTTTCTCTTATCGAGAAAGGCAAGCAACGCTACAATCAAGCTACCAAAGGACATCAACAATGCTAATATCCCAATGAAAATCGAAATGATCTCATAAGCCGTCATCGGCGCCACCTCCCTTCCTATGTATTCCGGTAAACCGGTATCATAAAACTCGGGAGGCTACCACCCTGTCATGGGTACTTTCCTTAGATAGTATACTAACATAAGAACTAATGCCTCTGCAAGGGAAAAAATTATTGGTTATCAAGAATAAGGTCTATCATATCTTGCTTTCCATTAGTGTATGCTACTCTATCATCTGCATACTTACTTTCCAGTTCTTCCTTTACCTTCTGATACTGCAAAGCCATATTCTCATTATCATTTAGATAATCTCTGAAATGAATATAATTTTTCCACTCAGTTCCATTCCATTTCACAACGTGAATATGGTGTGTCCTGATATTCTTTTCCATATCACCCATTACATAAAGAAACTGATGTTCAACATCTGAACCACGATAAAATATTCCCACTTGTCGTAATTGCTCATTACGTAACATTACTTTATCAAAATCAGTTACACCAACGACAATATCAATAATTGGTTTTGCTTTAATTGCCGGTATTGCTGTACTTCCAATATGCTGTATATCAATAGCAGCATCTCCTAATATAGATTTAAGTATTTTGATTGTTTGAATGGCAGCCTCATCCCACTGTTTATCATGTGATTCAAGCCGCACTGTTCCTCTTTTTAATCCTAATGACATAGCAATCTCCTTAATATTACATCACAGTTTCACTTTCAAAATATTGTTCCTGAAAATGAATCTGTCTCCTGATTTGTTCCTTTGAAAAAGTCACTCCGTCAGGCACAACTACCCACTTTTCTTCTATATCATCTTTTCTATAAACAATGGCAATAATTTTACCTGTAAACTTACCTACTGGCTCATTTACACCTAATATATAGGTATCCTGCTCCTCTCCATCTGGTGCCATAACTCCTTCAATGTAACCCATAATTTATCGGGTAATACATATCTTTATATTCTGGATGATAACTTCCTAATGGTCTATCGACTGTGACAGTTACTGTTGTTCCAACTATAGAATTTTTTTACCTGTAAATATTTTTCAATCAATTTAGGCTGAATCAACGGATATGTCCAGTTCTCAGGCAACTCATCCATTAATATAACCTTTTCCATTTCGCTATGTAATTCTTTAGCAAATTCAGTTATCTCCGCAAAATAAAGCATTCCAAAAGTTTCCTCGCCTGTATTATTTACTCTTGTCTTGCCTATCACTGAATATACACAGATTGGCTTTATCTCATATTTTTCTGCTCCTGTTTCTTCCTGGAGCTCCCTTTTAGCGGTTTCGAGAATATTCTCGCCTACTTCTCGATGCCCTCCTGGCACTTCATAGGTATCTCTTTCTTTATGCTTACAAAACACCCACTTGCCGTTGCTCTGTGAGATTATTACTGCAAACTTCAGTAATGAATCGTCTACTTTATCATAAAATTTAATTTCTAACACATTTCTTCTCCATCAACACCTATAATCTCATCTTCTAAATTTGCTTTGAAACAAAATGTGCAATTTCTTTCTTCGGTTCAAGAACATAAGGTACCAGCTCCTGCGGATATACCTTTACTATATGCTCGCTCTATTGCTTGTTCAAGTTCAAATTTGCTGTGTGGCATTGATATAACCTCACAATAATCTGAATTCTCTAATATGCGATTAGGTATATTATGTTCCTTATTTGGCAATAAAATTCCTAATACCCCATTTCTTTCATTACCAACAGTTTTAAGCATACTATAGTAAATCTCCCAATCAACCCACCATCTTCCTCCTGTATCTTTTCCAATAAGTACAATAGTCACTGATGACTGTCTTATCTTAGGTCTTATGTAATTATCCTTAATAGTATCATCTGATAAATATCCTATGTCTAAATTTTCCAACGATCTGTCTGAAAATACCATTCCTGAATCTCCAAATTTTCTTCTAAAATCATCAGCATCACTCTGGTCTAAACGATGTGAATAACTTACAAATACATTTCTCATTTAAAGTACCCCTTTCTATTCATTAAGTTTTATCCATTTTTCCATCAAATAATTTACAAAAGCTGAACATGACACTAACATATACTTCGCATCTTCACTTGCCACATTAACAAACTCAATACTGCCGTGCCTTATTCCACCAGAATCTGAAGTATATCCATACAACTGCTTAAATGCACTTTCCATTGCCGGATGTATATTAATCCCATTTTCTTTTAATTTTTTTAATGTATTTCCTAAGGTTGCCGTTCCTCCGGAAAGCCCTGTTATAATACTGCACATAGCTTCAACACTGCTTATTGATTCCTTTACTGAATTTTCATAATCTGGTTTCTGTCTATCAGAATATAGCTCTAATGCCTTTGTCATATGTATGCTAACAGATTCATACTTCGAATTAATTGTTTCACCTATTGCTGCTAATTCACTTTTACCTATAATAGGTACAACCAGTCCATTCAAAATTCTATATGGAGCAACTTCCTCTTCAAAAATACGATTGAATTCTTTTGTTATTTGTTGTAGTTTATCCCCTTCCATTAATCTAAGGTATTTTTCAATAAAATCGTAAATTCGATACCATATTCCTCCATTCTGAACTACATACTTGTGTAATTTTTCAACGTTTGCATTTTTTGCACTCTTATTAGCAGGAAATTCATATCTAATTCCCATTTCAAGCATCATATCTTCAATACCTGTTGTGTACGAAGTATAATCAACAGTATCATAATAGTCATATTCTTCTTTATAGAACACATTCCATATACGTTCTCGTAATTCTATACTTGTACTTCTTAATCCATTAGGATTGATACTTATAACTTTATTTCTTGTAGAAAAAAATTCCATAAAATCTCCAATCACAATTTCTAAATATGCATTCTAATGCACACAAACCTGACTACCATTGATTCCATCAAATAAATGTTCCACATACACATCTTTCATTTTCAAGTTACTTTCTATATACTTTAGTAGCTCCGTGTTATCCAAGTATATATACATCTGCGGTGCTACAAATCCCGGAACATTTTTTCTTAAGTCATCTAATGATATCTGTGATGTCTCCTGAAATCTATCTATTTCCATTGCATATCTATAATGATAAGTTTCCATATATTCCTTTATTCGGGTAACAGCATTGCTATCTTCTTTATAGTATTCCATCCAGTCAGATAGACAATGCCTTTTACCCAAGTATACAACACCGGTGATTGCCTTCACCGGTGAGCTAACATACATATATGCCATTATAGGTTCATTTGGAAAATTTCTCCTATGTTCAAATATCTTCACACCAGATTTTATTTTTTCATAAACATCCGGTCTGAAACTTAATAGCATTTTTCTCAATGTCTGTACCGCCTTATTTCCATTTACATTCAATATTCAGCACTGATGTCGGCATACCAATAAACTGTACATCAAATTTTAAGCTTGGTTCAACCTTTGTACTTGCATTATGAATTCTGAAACTTAATTGCCATCCATTATCCAAAAACATTTCTACTGTATTAGTGCTTCCTGGCTTGAACTCAAGTGCCACAAGTCTTGTAGGTAACTCTACTACTGGCACAGTAATTGCCGACACCTTATTTTCACTTGGTTTATTTAAAGTATCATGCATATTAAAAGTATGAATCATAGTAAGACGCTTACTATCACGGCTGACAACCTTATAGTAATCCTCTATTCCAATAAGATATTCTATCATCTTACGTGGCATATTCTTATCTTCTTTATATGCTCTATTAACCTCATCCATAAATGCCTGTAATAAAGGTACATATACTACCTCATCTTTGTCATTGATTTCAGACCATCTTGAACCATTATCCTTTTCATTCTTCAACATATCAAATATTGGTTGAACCGCATCCCAATATGCCTCACTACAAGGCATATCAAACCACTCTTTACCAAAATCGAGTTTATGACTTAACCTGCTATGTTTTACGGCATCGTGATTATGTTTGATACTTAATCCTATTTCCCACTCAATATCTTCTCTTCTAATAACAATATCTCTTACATCACCCTTTACACCTGCTCCGTCCTTCTGAAATTCTAATGTCAATTCATCGTTACTGCCTTCTGACATTTTAGGTTCCATTTCAAGCACTGTATCAATTGCTGATTCTGCTGATATCATAAATGTCTGCTGCATTTCCTCATCCATAAGAGCCCATGCCTTTTCATTTGCATGCAAGCTAGAATTATCAACTATTCTAGTTTTTCGCATTTCACATAATGCCTTGTAAAGTGTTTTTATCCAAGCATACTCATATGCTCTACCCTGATCATTACTCTTTGTACTCACTTTCTTCTCATTAACCTCCTTTGCATCTATAACCTCATTATCTACAATAACCTCTGCACCATTACCTTCTAGGTATTTCTTTATCGCAACAGCTATTTCATATGCTAGGTTAACTGGAACAGCATTACCAATCATTTTATATGCTGTATTAGTATCCTCATATATAAATTTGAAATCATCCGGAAACCCCTGTACTCTGGCAACCTCTCTAATTGTCATTCGACGATAAAGATGTTCTTTTCCTTCTACAAATCTGCAATCATTCTGTGCCACTTTAACCATTTTAGGTGCCTGTGGATGAAGCTGACATTGCCTTCCTGATGCCTGAACTGTAAATGCCTGTTCATCCCATCCTTTTACTCTGTTACGGCTCATAAATATTGGTGAATATGCTCCAGTATAGTATTCATTGTTATTGATTGCTTCTGGATTATGATGATTTTTCTCTCCTGATGGAACAGCCGTATCTTGCAAATCCCATATAATATCACGAAGGGTGATTTTCTTATCATCATCCTTTGTTGAGCCTTTAGGAAATCCAAAATCAATGTGCAAATCCTTCCTGAAACCTATATAAAACACTCTCTTTCTTTCTTCTGCAACTCCGTAATCCTTTGCATTTACAAGAGTAAATGACACATCATATCCAGCATCATCAAAAAGATTCAGTATATTTTGCACCGCTTCTGAATGTCTGTTTGCCAACATTCCGCTTACATTTTCTGCCAAAAAGAACTTAGGCTGGAATTCCTTTAGTATTCTAATATAATCAAAGAACAACTGTCCTCTGGCATCCTTAATTCCCTTTAATGAACCTGCTTCAGACCACGACTGACAAGGTGGTCCACCGATAATTCCGTCAACCTCTCCATTTATAAACTGTTCTATATCTTCTTTTGTTACCTGTCTTATATCACCTTCAATCAAATGAGTATTTGGATGATTTGCTTTAAATGTCGCCCATATTGTTTTATCAAACTCATTTGCAACAGGAATTTTAAACCCAGCTCTTTCAAAGCCTAAATCTAATCCACCACATCCACTAAACAAACTAATTATGTTCATGGGTATCCTCTCCTTCATTATTTTCTTTAATTATTTTGGCAGCTTCTATTAATGCCGTTCTTCTTATAAACTCACTATATGATGAATATGCTTCTAATCTTGCTGCTTCCTTAAACTTATCTAATTCTTCTTCACTCACTCTTATACTGATTGAAATTGATTTTCTCATCTCATTTGTTCCTCCTGCTTCATAAATTTATGATACTTTCTTCGTATGTCAATGTCAATACTTTGTTGCACGAACAGATGTTTTTATTTTGTTCTTTTAGGAACTTTATCAACCACCTTCCCCACACTCTCCAGAAATCTCTCCAACAGATTAACCCCATCGATCACAAACTGCTTCATAAACTCATACGCCTTTTCCAGTAGTTCCTTTAATGTCGTATTTTCTTCTCTAAGCTTCTGGTTCTCATACATCACATCAATAAGCTTATCCCTAACATCATCAGTTCCACCCTGTCTGAACAGATCATATACACTCTCCGCAATCTTTGTTTTCTCTATCAGTTCACTTTCCTTTGAAGAAAGCAGTTCAAGATTATTCTTTTTATCCGTAATCATATCCGCATATTTTGCATATTCCGTTTCTGCTGCATTAATATTACTTCTGACTGTCTCCAGCCTATCCTCATCGGCAGCTATAACATCCAGATTTCTGCTATGGCGTTGTTCCTGTGTAGCAATCTGATATGATATGCTTGCGTTATTGCTTCTCAGTTTAGTATTTTTCTCCTGCTCTTCATTGTTCTGCTGTTTTATATCAGCAAGCTTCCTACTCTCCTGTGCTACCTTATATTCTGTCACAGACAAGTCATGGTTGCGACCCTTTTTCTTCTCTGCCAGTTCTTCCTTGAAATAATATTCAAAACCATAATTTGCCTCCTCCCGCAGTTTATCCTGAAGAATTACAGATAATGTTTGTGGTGTAAACACATTTCTTTTTGATACTTTCTTGGATAAGCCACGCTTTGCTCCTTCCCATACCGGAACGCCTACCACATGCATATGCGGACTGGCTTCATCAAAGTGTATGACTGCATTTGCAATCTTGAACTCCGGCAGTAGCCTTTGCAGGCAGTCAAGAATATAATCGAATACCTCAGACATATCCTCTTTATTTTCCCAATGTTCTTCCCAGTATTTCTTATCCCCACATTGAAAAATAATCTCTACCGCCATATCCTGATTAAGTCCTGCGACATGTTCAAAGTAGTCCTTTATCTTTCTGTCTTCTCTTTTCTGCCTGCTGTTATATTCCTTTACCACATCATCAAATTCTCTGTGATACACCCGCTTAACATCCTGAAACAAATCCATTGTTCCATAAATCAGCTTAATATTGTCTGAGCTGTAATCTGCAGATTTATATTTACGCAGGTTATGCTTTGCAACTCCTGCAAGTGCTTTTTTACTTGTTATCGCACTCTTGCCATTGCTTATATGAGCAGAGTATGATACATTTCCCATAGGCATTTGTCCTTTCTTATTCGTATTTTTCTGTCAGAGAGGTGCGGTTATCATCTTGGCTCTGCCATAGATGATAACCCCCTAGCAGTTTCGTCATACTGACAAAACTGCGGGGGCTCTCCGATGGTTTTAGCATCAGCCTTTTAAACCCCATCTGCACTTAAACACAATCTCATTTATCACGATTTCCTCTGCCATCGCTCTTGCCTGATTCCGCAAATGTAGCTGCTCCATAAATGTTTTCTTTTTACCCGTCATATGCTTTTTCAACCATGCTGCTTCAATATTGTCCAATCGCTCATAAGCTTCTTCATTTACTGCCTCTGCCTGCTTTCTAAGCTGTCCCATTCTTGCCATATGTCGATACTCAGAAGATTCATTTTCTTCCATATACCTAAGCCACATCCGACCATATTTTCCTATATCCGTAAGATTGTATTCTGCTTCATCAACAGATAAAAGAGGATATAAAATTCCATCCACTTCTTTATATTCAACACCTAATTCTTCAAATAATGTCATAGTCATTGTCCTTTCTTTTCAAGACCGCAACATCGCAAGGTCTATATATTTTGCAACCTTGCAAGCTTCAAGATTGCAAAACCTGACACTTTGCAATGTTGCGATGTTAGATTTTTATGCTCGCAAATTCCAGTACCAGTTATTATTGCAACGCTCAGCCTTTATATTGAGTTCCTTCTTGGCTGTCTCAAGTGTTCTCTTCGATATTCCTTCCTGTGCTGCAAGCTCTATAATCTCTGTACTTAAAATTCTCTGTGTTCTTTCTGCCTGTTCCCTTAAAAACTGCTTTGCCATCTCAAGTTTACTTGCCTTTGGCACTATACCTCCAAGCACTTCATCTGCGGTAATTTCATAATCACCTAACCAATGAAATCCATCCTCTGCCAGTTCAAATGCTTTGGGATGACCAAATGCTGCAAGATTATTCTTTATCTGTATCATTGCCCTAAGGTTGCTCTGTCCTTCAATTCTGCCGACAAGCATTACACTCCTTGCCACAGCAAAGAAATCTATGGAACCCATTCCCCGGTAAGCAGCCTTTGCTCCTGAACCTTTATTCATATGACCGATAAGAACAATGGCACAGCCTGTTCTTTCAGCAATACTTCCAAGCTTCTTCGTCATTTCTCTGGCTTCATTTGCCCGGTTCATATCAGTATCTCCACCAAGATAAGCCTGTATCGGATCAAAAATGCACAACTTCGCATTTTCTCTTTTTATGGCTTCCTCTATCCTGTCATCCGTCATACTGACACTCTTATCAGACTCATCTATGATTGATATTCTGCTGCAGTCTGCATTTGCTGCTTCAAGCCTCGGCTTGACTGTATCTGCAAGCCCGTCTTCTGCCGTCTGATATATTACATTTACAGGTTCAGTAATATTCATATTTTCATCTATTCGTTCTCCCCTTGACAGTTTTGCTGCAATATTGAGTATCAGCGTAGATTTTCCATCACCTGGATCTCCCTGCACTATTGACAGCTTTCCATAAGGGATAAACGGATACCACAGCCATTTAATCTGCTGTGATTCTACCTCAGAGAGGTGTATCATTTTTAATTCTGTATTTGTTTCCACTGTCTGCCTCACTTTCGTAAATAATCATTGTCTCAAAAGTAGGCTGCTGTTATACTTTAATTGGTGTTTTGGTAACAGAAGCCCGCTTTTGTTATCTGCCGTGGCTTTCCCGATTGCCGTCAGGAAAGCCACTATTTCTGCCAGAGGTATTTTGCACCATCCAGCATATCCACAACTGCTTTTATCATAGCAAGATAGTCATGCTGCAATTCTTCAATATCTGTATAAGCTTCACCATCAACCGGTGATTCTTTTTCTCTTATCTGTCCTGTTTCTATGATTTCATCATACATTTTGTGAATATCTGCCTGCATCTTCTCAATTGTCTGCACAAGCATATATATAGTTTCTTTCTTACCTACAACACAGATTCGACCATAGATGCAGCATCTTGTAAAAAATGTTTTCTTCATCATTCCGCTTGCCTTGATTCTGGCTTCTATTTCACGCCTTTCATAGTCCGATATGCGAAAACTGATTGTCGGATTCTTATGAACTCCACTCACTGAATATCGCCTCCATTCCCTGTATCCGGCATAAATTCCTCATTAAGTTTATCAGCCATTTCTATCTGCTCTGTCGGAAACATATGTGCATAATGAAATGTGATTGTCTGGCTCTCATGTCCAACCCTGTTTCCAATGGCTACCGCTGAAAAACCAAGACGGATAAGAAGAGAAATATGCGAATGCCTGAGGTCATGAATTCTTATTCTCTTTACTCCTGCCGCTTTAGCTCCTCTGCTCATCTCGTGGTGCAGATAGGACTTTGTAATCTGAAATATTCTGTCATCCCTTCCATATCCATATAGCATTCCGATAAACTGTCTTAGCTCTTCTACCAGAAAATCAGGAATTACAACATCCCTTCTGCTCTTTTCTGTCTTAGGATCTGTGATGATATCTTCACCATTGATATACTGATAAGATTTTGTGATATGAAGTTTCTTATTCTCAAAATCAATATCTGCCGGTGTCAGGGCAAGAAGTTCACCTTCCCTTATTCCGCACCAGTAAAGAATCTGGAACGCATAATAAGATATTGGCTTGTCTTTTACACATTCTATGAACTTGAGATATTCTTCTTTTGTCCAGAACTCCATCTCATCAGCCTTGCCTTTTCCAATCGTTCCAGCCTTTTTTACAGGGTTTTCTCTCAGATTGTAAAAGCGTACCGCATGATTAAATATGGCTGACAGCTCTGACTGCATTGTTTTCAGATAAGTCGGCTTATATGGCTTGCCATCTGCCTGCCTCTTCTTAATCATCTCATTCTGCCATTTGATAATATCCGCAGGACTGATTTCATTCATCTTCTTGTCCTTGAAATATGGAATCAGCTTCTTCTGAAAAATAACATCCTTTGTATGCCATGTGTTAAGCTTCAGCTTTGGCTTTAAGTCCTCTTCATACAGCCTGTAGAAGTCCTCAAACTTCATATCCAGATTTGTTGCCTGCTGCAGCAGAAACTTCTGCTCATACTCCAATGCCTCCTTTCTTGTCCGAAAGCCACGTTTGAGCTTTCTTTTGTTTTTACCTGTCCAATCGTTGTAGTGGAAGGAGACATACCATGTCCCCCTCGCCTCATCCTTGTATGCTGCCATACAACTGCTCCTTTCCCTTATGCTGTCTTATCACATAAGTCATATACTTTACTGTCAAGATACTTGCGGCTTACTCTGCCGGCTCTGACATAGAAGCCTTTAGCGGAAAGTTCCTTATTAGCTTCTCTTATTACTTTGTATGCATGAGATACTGATACATCAAGCATCTCAGCAACCTCTTTTGCTGTGTAATATAACTTCTCCATGGTACGTTCACCTCCTCTCCCCGGCAATTGCCGGTATGTATCAAACACTTGTATTGCCAGCTGCATCTTCTATATAACCTGTTGCAACTATTGTATTTTCTTATCCTAATTTTTAAAAGGGACTAACCCGGTCCTTTTTCTCAGATAAGGGTACAATAACGGTTTTTTTAACAAATATAGCAGCATCCTTGTTTCTTGATTACATCATTCATTCTAATTCAAAGCCTAGATTTGCAGAATATTCTCTCATGGACTTTTTTCGTCAAAACATATTCTCTGGCGGACTTTTTATTTTGTATTATAAAGTCTACAGCAATCCATATTTTTACGGAAGTGACACCACTGGTGTATTTTCGCTAATTTGCACCAGTTTTTGGTGTTTCATATAATTGGGATAATTTTTGAAAATAAAAAGAAATGTGATAATAGAGAATACCTATGACACTTCTGTTTAGTACGCATTAATATCTGTGGTACTATCAAAACAGGTATCATATAGGTATCACGACAAAAGAGAAAGCCCCATAAATGGCTTGTTTACGCCATTTATGAAGCTCTGTTTACTACTCAAACTCAATCGTTCCAGGTGGCTTACTCGTCAAATCGTAGAATACCCGATTGACTCCGCGCACCTCGTTTATAATTCTGCTCATTACCGTCTGCAATACTTCAAACGGAATCTCGGCTGACTCTGCTGTCATGAAGTCGACTGTGTTGACGGCACGCAGTGCCACAGCATAGTCGTAGGTACGTTCGTCGCCCATAACGCCGACGGAACGCATATTGGTAAGGGCGGCAAAATACTGGTTTGGCATCCAGGACGGTGCCACGCCGTTCTCCTTCTTGTAGGCTGCAACTGCCTTGTCCACTTCGTCACGATAGATGTAGTCGGCATCCTGCACGATGCGGACCTTCTCAGCGGTCACCTCGCCGATGATACGGATTCCAAGACCCGGACCCGGGAATGGCTGACGGAAAACAAGGTTTTCCGGAATGCCAAGCTCAAGACCTGCCTTGCGCACCTCGTCTTTGAACAGGTTGCGAAGCGGCTCAATGATTTCCTTGAAATCAACATAATCCGGCAGACCGCCTACGTTGTGGTGGGACTTGATGACAGCCGATTCACCGCCAAGACCGCTCTCTACCACATCCGGGTAAATCGTTCCCTGTGCAAGGAAGTCAACCGCACCGATTTTCTTTGCTTCTTCCTCGAAAACACGGATGAACTCCTCGCCGATAATCTTGCGCTTCTGCTCCGGTTCCGTAACACCGGCAAGCTTCTTATAATAGCGCTCCTGCGCATTGACGCGGATAAAATTCAGGTCAAACTGACCGTTTGGACCAAATACGACTTCCACCTCATCGCCCTCGTCTTTTCGCAAAAGACCGTGGTCAACAAAAACGCAGGTGAGCTGCTTTCCGATTGCACGGGACAAAAGACCTGCTGCAACGGAAGAATCTACGCCGCCGGAAAGTGCAAGCAGCACCTTGCCGTCGCCAACTTTTTCCCGGATTTCCTGAATCGTATGCTCCACAAAAGAATCCATGCGCCAGGTGCCGGCACAACCGCAGACACCGCGCACAAAGTTGTGCAGCATCTTGGTTCCCTCCTGCGTATGAAGCACCTCCGGATGGAACTGGATTGCGTACAGATTTTTCTCACGGTTTTCAGCTGCTGCAACCGGGCAGTCAGCCGTATGCGCTACAATTGAAAATCCAGGTGCTGTTTTGGAAATATAATCAAAATGGCTCATCCAGCAGATGGTTGTCGGAGACACATCTCCAAACAGCGGTGAGGTTGTGTCCACAAACACCTCTGTCTTGCCGTACTCGCGTACCGGAGCTTTCTCCACATTGCCGCCAAGCACGTGCATCATAAGCTGTGCGCCATAGCACAGACCGAGTACCGGAATTCCCAGTTCAAACAACTCCTTGGAATAAGTCGGAGAGTTCGGTTCATAACAACTGTTCGGACCACCTGTCAAAATGATTCCCTTTGGATTCATCGCCTTGATCTGGTTAATGTCTGTTTTGTAGGAATATATCTCACAGTAAACATTGCATTCCCGGACACGCCTTGCAACAAGCTGATTGTACTGTCCGCCAAAGTCAATGACAATTACTTTTTCGTTATCCATTGCTTCCTCCTGTATCAATTCATTTGTTCCTATTATAATGTAGGATTTCTGCGTTTACAAGGCGTTTTTGATGAAATTGTACAAAATAAGCGGTCACCGCTGTTTTCTAACGGTTTTCTTTAAACAACAGTCCGAAAATTCCACGCACAAGCGGTCCCGCAAAAAAGATTTGCCAGCACATCGCCATCGGAAAATTCAAAACCGTCGTTTCAAACCATACGGCAATCACCTCCGCCCCCGGACTCTTAAAAAGAATTGTCGCAGCAAGGCTCATTGCCGGGCACATCAGGCATACAGTGATGGCAGAGATTGCCAAAATAACCATAATCGGCTTGTCCTCACCGGGTGTCACGATACGGAATGCCAGCTTTTTCGACAGCCAGCCAAATAAAAAGAAATCCAGCACAAATGCAAGCGGTGCCATAATCACAAACTCGTGGAACACTAAAAGAAACACTTCATTTGTCATTCCACCTTTGTTTAAGGCAATGTTGTAGGCAATCATGACATACACCATGACACAGACCATAAGAATCGTAAAAACTACTTCCTGAAATTTTGTTTTTGGCATACTATTTTTTCTCCTTTGAATGAAATAAAATTAAAAAAGCAGCCGAAGGACAATCGCTTCTGCGATCGCTCTTCGGCTGCACGTCGTGTTACTATCATAGCAAAAAATAATCTATTATGTAATTGTTTATATTTCACAAACTTTTTAAACTATTTCTACAACTTATGCCTACTTATTACAAAAGGCAATGGTTTCGTTTCTAAACATCGTTATAGTGATGCTTTTTCATCACAAGGATAACAACCACAACTCCTGCCACCGCAACGAGCACTACCACTGCTGCCATCACCGGAAGCACAGACGTTCCCTGATACGAAACGGAATTGATATCAAAAATTTCCACATCTGCTGTTCCGATTTCAACGGTCTCTGCCGTCTCCTCTTCCCCTGCAGTAACACTGCCGCCTAACGACTCTACCAGATCTTTATCGGCAGTGAGCTGATCCATCACTACCATGCCGTCTGCCAAGCGGAAATTTACCTGGGAAAGGTCAATATTTGCTTCATTTGTTCCGACTGAATTCCACCAGGAACCATATCCAAAATACAGCACATCCGCACCGGCAAGCCACTCAAGCACCGGAGAGAAATCAGATTCTGCCGTATAGTCTCCTGCACCGGCATTCGGGTCATCAAGAATACTCTGGTCATAGCATAACACATCGTCTGCATATACCGCAAAACCGGAAGGATTTACCTCAATACGCATCTTAGCGCCATCCTTGATATAGTCGGTGACAAGCGTATAGTTAAACAGGTTTGCATCAAAGTAACCGCCGAATCCGGCACTGTTAAAGCCGAGATAAGAACCCGGAGAAAAATAGAATTTTCCATCATAGTCTCCGCTTCCCACAAATGCAAAGATAGCACCTAACTCATGAACTTCCCAGGTCGGTTTTGCATAAAACTCCAGCACAACACCCTTTGAGGTATCTTTTCCCTTAAACGGGTTCTCATATGCGTAAACCGGGCCAAATTCTCCGCTGGTTTCTGCGTGCAACGACAGGTCGATAACGTCCACATCTACCATATTTCCGGTCGGAATTTCAATTCCGGCACTCTCTGCCTCCGTTCCTTCTTCTACGGCTTCTTCGCCTTCCGTGCTTTCCTCTATGACTTCCTCATCTTCTGCTGCTTCCGTTTCTGCTGTGTCCTCCACACTTTCCGTCTCTGTTGCAAAGACAGGGGCGGCGCTCATAGCGGTGAGCACTCCTGCAAGCAGTACTGCCAGTAATCTCTTTTTCATCGCAATCTCTCCTTCCCTGCCTATAAATTGGTAAATGCGTCTGACTGCTGCTTTAAGCTGGCAACAACCTGCACACTTGATTCCACATTCTGATATACGCTGTTGATTTCACCTACAAGTTTCGATGTGCTGTCCGCAGAAGTATTAACACCCTGGCTGCACTCGCCTACTGATCTTGAAATCTCATTCATCTGATCCATCAGCAGAGAAATATGTCCGGTCAGCTCCTCCATCTTCTTCTGGCAGTCATCCATTGCTGCACTGACCTCCTCTGCGTCCTCCCGGTACTGTTTTCCTGAAACAGCGTAATTGTCGTAATCCGGCAGAATTGTAGAAGAAATATACTGCATGATTTCGTTTGCATTGCTGCTCAATTCGTTTACCGCACTGACCACGATTCCGTTGATGTTCTGAATCTTGTTTGCGGTCTCCCTGCTGCTGTCCGCAAGCTGTCTGATTTCATCTGCAACAACTGCAAAGCCGCGTCCTACTTCTCCCGCACGCGCCGCCTCGATGGAAGCATTTAATGCCAAAAGGTTGGTCTGGCTGGAAATATTTAAAATCTCGTTTGTCAGCTCATTGACCTTCTCCACACTCTTGCTGTTTTCGATTGCCTGATTGAGCTTCTCGAGGCTGTTCTCCATCATTTCGCCTGTTCCGGTCTTGTTTGCAGCCGCAGTCTGCTCTAAGGCTTCCGCACGCTTACGCATCTCTAAGGTATGTTCGTGAATACCTTTTGTCACATCCGCCACATCCGTCACGTCTTTGCCGACAGAAGCCGTGCTCTCGTTGATGCCATTGATGGTAGATGCCACCGTATCCATGGTCGCTGCAATTTCTTCCATCGCAGCCGAAATATCACCGGAGTTCTCATTTGCCAGAGAAATGCTTTCATTTACCTGTCCAAACGCATCGTCAAGATTGCCAGACGAATTGACAATCTGCCCCATAATATTCTGTAATGTCTGGATAAACAGGTTGACACCCTGTACAAGATGTCCCACCTCATCCGCCGTCTGCACCGGAATTCTCTGCGTGAGATCTCCATCCTTATCGTTGATTCTGCGAATAATCTCACGAAGTTTTTTCTCATAATGCTTTGTAGGAACCACAATTGTCATGAATACTGCAAAGACGCTGACTGCAAACACAATTACCATAATAAGAAGCATTCCGCCTGCGATAATCACGGCATTCTGGTAAATGTTGGTCTGCTGTCCCTTGGCAAGTCCAAGATTGGTCTGTTCCTGCTCAACAAGTGTCTGAATCTCATCGTTGAGCTGATTAAAAATCTCTGTCAGGACTCCGTTTACCTGCGCTGTCACCTCACGGGTGTTGTTCATTGCACTAAGGCTTAACGTCGCATCGTACTTTTCCATATACTGATTGAAGTAGTTGGATAATTCCTCATAAACTGCACTGTCCTGTGTCAGCTTATTATAATTCTCCAGATAAGCATTGGTTGTTGCCACCGCAACTGCAATCTGCTCTTCCACTTCTTTTTTATCTTCTTTTGTATCCATGACGCTGTGTGTCAGCAAAAGCTGCTGCAGCTTCTGCACATTCGACGAAATGGCATCGAGTGTAATAATGACCGGCACCTGTTCCCCTGCAATCTGGTTGCCTAACGCACCGAGCTGTCTCAATGAAAATAACCCCAGAAAAGAGGAGCCGATTCCAATGACTGCAATCAAAAGCAGTGGAAGCACAACCTTCCCTTTCAAACTTTTCATACCCAATCCTCCTTGTTTTGCGAAGCAAAATCCGTGTTCCTTTGAACGAGGAGAGGATTTGCCTCCTTGCTTTGAAAATAGAAGTTTTTTCTGCCGTCATTTTACCATATTTTTACAGGTTTTTCTACCCTTTTCCCTGCATTTTGCCATATTTTTTTAGGTTTTAGTATAATATTTTAGTTTTTTGTCTATATATTGTATTAATCCACACTTTTTAAGGACTCCGTCATGCTGATGCTGTCAATTTTTCTGCGCATGATACGGTTTACAAACCATGCAAATGCCAGTGTCAAAAGAACACTGTAGCAGTAGCTCACCGGACGCACATGCACATCAAATGCCACAAGGTCGATATGAATCTGGCTCATGACAAACCGGTGCAGGAAATATCCGAGCAGCAGTCCAAGCAGTGACCCCAAAAAGGTGAGCACCGTATTTTCCCGGAATACATAAGAAGCGGTTTCTTTTTCATAAAATCCCAGCACCTTGATGGTCGCAACCTCCCTGACGCGCTCCGTAATGTTGATGTTCGTCAGGTTATAAAGCACGATAAAGGCAAGCCCCGCCGCACACAGGATGATGACGATTACGATTAAATCCATGCTTCTCATCATATTAGAAAACCGCTCGAGCATATCCTCGTTGACCGTCACCGCTGTCACGCCGTCGGTATTCATCAGTACTGTGGACAAAAGGTGCACATCCTGTCCATCCGCCCGGTTCAGCCAGATGGTTTTGCACGCCGCCTGCTCCCCCGTCTCCAGTTCATACGTCTGTGTGCTGATAAAAACGTAATTGTAAACGAAATTCTGGAAAATGCCGCTCACTGTAAGCTTCATCTCCTTCTGATTTTCGTCTACAAGCGTCAAGGTATCTCCGACACTGATGTCATAATCCTCGGCAATCTTATGCGAAATCACCGCCTCATTTTCGCCCGGAAGCGCAATCGGCTCCTTTTTCACCGTATGAAGGTTTAAAAATGGGGTAAAGTCCATTTCCGTATCGATGATTTCCAGATTGATGGATTTGGTCTTGCCATCCGCCTTTAAATCCACCGATTTTTCCATGACCGGCGCATATGCGGCAATCCCTTCGATTTTTTCTAATTTTGTGCGGAAATCCGCATCCACGGCATCCTTTGTATGCACAGACATATCGTAAGTCTCGATTTCCGTGTACTGCTGTGTCGCCACGTTTGTAATAGAATCACGCACTCCAAATCCGGTCACAAGAAGCGCCGTACATCCGCTGATTCCGACAACCATCATGAAAAACCGTTTTTTATAGCGGAAAACATTTCGCACCGACACCTTCTGTAAAAACTTAAGGCGTTTCCAGATAAACGGGATATACTCGAGCACCACACGTTTTCCGGCTTTCGGTGCTTTCGGGCGCATCAGCTCCGCCGCTACCTCCGCGAGTTCTTTTCGACAGCAGAAATACGTGGTTCCGACCGAACAGAGAAGCGACACGGTCAGCGAAATTGCCGCCATTTTCCAGTCAAATACGTAGACTAACGTGTCCACCCGGTACATCATTCCGTACGCATACCAGATAACCTTCGGGAAAAACCAGGTTCCCAGTGAAAATCCAAGTACGCAGCCCGTCACAGCCGCCGCCCCGGAATAGAAAAGGTATTTTGCCATGATGCTTCCCTCTCCGTATCCGAGTGCCTTTAACACTCCTATCTGCGTCCGCTGCTCCTCCACCATCCGGTTCATGGTCGTGATGCACACAAGTGCCGCCACCAGAAAAAAGAACACCGGAAAGACATTTGCAATACCGTCCACAATTCCGGAATCGCTCTCAAAGCATACATATCCTACATTCGTATATCTGTCAAGTACATACGCGGTCGGCTCCTCTAACTCCTCAAGTGCCTTCTCCCCATCCGAAATCTGTTCTCTGACATCTGCAACCGCCGTCTCATACTCGGCTACGCCCTCCTCGTACTCTTTTTTTCCATCTTCATATTTTCCTTTTGCCTGCGCAAGCTCTGCTTCTTTCTCCTTTAATTCCTTCTGTCCATCGGCCAGCTGTTTCTTTGCCTGCGCAAGTGCCGCTTCGCCATCCTTGACCTGTTGTTTTGCCGCTTCTATCTGCTTCCTGCCATCTGCAATCTGTGCCCTGATCTGCGCGAGTGCCGCCGTCGGATTGGACATATCAATCCCGTCTAAGAAAGCTCCCATACCTTCTGCATCACTGCCCAGGGACGTTCCATCCCCAGCAATCCCTTCCGCAGAAATGCTTTCGCCCGCAAGCACCTTGGAGACAAGTACTCCCATCGCTATCTCCACCTGATTTAGCTGTGCTTCTTTTTCCGAAATCTGTGTCTTCGCATCAGCAAGCTCCTGTTCCTTTGCCGCAAGCTCGTCCGGCGCCGTCTCAAGCTGTTTCTTTGCCTCAGAAAGCTGTTTTTCCCCATCCGAAATCTGCTCTTTTGCATCTTCTAGCTGCTGCCTGGCATCTGAAAATTTCTCATCCGCCTCCTGCTGCTTCTCGGAAAGCTCTTTTTTCCCATCGGAAAGCTGTTTTTTTGCATCCGCCAAAACCGTCTCATAGCGCTCCGCTGCAAGCGTCTTAGAAAGCGTCTCCCATTCTTTTGTTTTCTGCTCGATATAATCCTTGTAATCATCACTGTACATCGGAAAATCCGCCGCGAACTTCACATACACTTCCGTGTAATAATCCACGTCAAATCCCTCCGGCAGCAGATAAAAGAAACCGTTCACGCTTCCATTTCCAAGTGAGGTATTTCCACGCTCGAACTGTATATAAAGCGGCGACTGCACTGTTCCTACAATTGTATACTCTCCATTTTTAAACCGTGCCAAATCATCCTTCGTGTTTCCTTCCGAGAGCACAATCTTTTTTCCAATCTTGGACGCATCGTAGAGGTTGGCATCCACGACACATTCGCTGTCGTTTTCCGGTAGTCTTCCCTCCACCACCACAATCCGGTTGACCTCCGACGGAATACTGAGGGCTTTTAACACTTTTTCATTTCCACCGTCTCCCTGACAGAGAATATCAAAGGATATGCCGCCCTCTGCTGCCCACACATCCTCCTGTTCCCGGAATTTCTGCACCTGCTCCTCGGAATATCCCACCGTGGATAAAATCCGGTAGTCGTAAAAATGATTTTTCCGCAAGTACTGCTCTGTTGTTTTTATCATCGCAGGCTGCGTCACCTTAAGTCCTGCGAAAAAGCCCACTCCGAGCGCTACAATCGCCAAAATTGCCAAAAAGCGCCCGAGGCTTTGTCCTATTTCCCGAAATGTTGATTTCCAAATTTCTGATTTCATCCCAACCTACCACTCAATCTCTGAAATGTCCACAATGTGCTCATTTTTGACCATATCCACAACCGTGCCGCTCTTGACCGTGATAATGCGGTCTGCCATCGCCGTCAACGCCTGGTTATGCGTTATCACGATTACCGTTTTTCCCTTTTTACGGCAAGTATCCTGTAAAAGTTTTAAAACTGCCTTTCCGGTCTGATAGTCGAGAGCCCCTGTCGGCTCATCACAGAGAAGCAGCTTCGGGTTCTTCGCAAGCGCCCTCGCGATTGCCACGCGCTGCTGCTCGCCGCCCGACAACTGTGCCGGGAAGTTCGTAAGACGCTCGGAAAGTCCCACCTCACAAAGCACCTCCGCCGCATCAAGCGGCTCCTTGCATATCTGCGCCGCAAGTTCCACATTTTCCACTGCGGTCAGGTTCGGCACGAGGTTATAAAACTGAAACACAAATCCGATTTCGTAGCGCCTGTACGCCGTAAGCTGCCTTTTATTGTAGCCGGATATCTCCTGTCCGTCCAAAAATACGCGCCCGCTCGTGAGCGTATCCATCCCGCCTAAAATATTTAAAATCGTCGTTTTTCCAGCGCCGGATGCCCCGACGATAACGCAGAATTCCCCCTGCTCTATCTCAAAATTCACATCATGAAGTGCCTCTATCTCGAGTTCTCCCGTCTTATATATCTTTCCCACCTGCTCAAATGACACAAATGCACTCATTCGTTTTCCTCCTGCCTGGTTTTTGCCACTAATTTATCTATTCTCAATCTCTTTTTAATTTCCCGGTATGAAAAAATTTTACATTCTGAACGTCTTCCAACCACAATTCCCAGAATGTGGCTTGTACCCAGCTTCCCTGATTAATCCAACCATTATCACATGGACTTATATCAAATGCCCGTTCCCAGTTTTCTCTCTTAAATTTCAACTGCTCTGCCTCTGATAACTTTTCGTATTGAGTTTCCAAAACTTCATCTTCCTGCTCACATACTGAAAGCAAACCATCACATAAAATCACACTCCACGCATCAAAATCTGACAACAGTACCCTGCTCTCATCAACGTCCACTTCTATACAGACATAATCTTCATCACCAGGTCCATATGCCCATCGTTCTGAACGCAAATCTGGCTTTTTTCTTTTTCCATCCTTCATATACCACGCCCAGACCGGTAACTCTACACCTGTTGGCGGTGCACCTATTCTTTTTTTCATCTGTTCCACCAGCCAATCATAATACTGCCGAAATTCCGGCATAGAAAATTTGCCTGCATCACAATGATAAACACCCGTTTCTTTCAGTTCATTCCATATCTCGATTGGTTTCATTGTCCATAAAAGCATAGAACTCTCCTGTCATCTTTTTTGTAGTCCAAAAGTACTTCATTCATTTTTTTCTATGATAACACATCAGCCGCAATTATTCGATACTAAATGCCTGAAAGGAAAAAAGTCACCATATGGCTTCCATATGATGACTCTTTCCTCTAATGCATATGCTGGTGTGCATATTTCTCTCTTGTGGCAAGTCCGCCGCGGATATGACGCTCCGACTTATTGACATCAAGAATTTTCCTTGCCTCCTGGGCAAGTGCAGGATTCACCTGCACAAGACGCTCGGTGACGTCTTTATGTACCGACGTTACAAATCGGAACACTTGCATCCACTTCAAAATTTCCTAGGATTTTCATATATACTTTAATCTCCCCATTTTCACTTACAACAATTTTATCAATGATTTTTTTTAACAATTCATTTGTAATTACATCTGTTGTTAATGTTTCTTCTATGTTTGAAAACAGGTTTTTCATTAGTGTGTCTAACTGCTTTGATACTTTTCCAGTATCTTTATAATCCTGCAACTGATACTCCAGCTTTATAATATTTGATTTCAGCTTTTTTGCTTCTACTTCATATTCGTCAATGGATATAATGTCACGTTCAAATTTCATATCCAGTTTTTCAAGTTTCTTCTTAGCCTGTTCAATTTCTAATGTTAAATTGTCAAGACTATTATCATCTGGAAGTGTCTGCTTATATAGAATTTCAAACTCCTTTTTTGTCCATTCCATCATCTTATCCATATTCTTATAATATTTTTTCAAATATTCAACAATGCTTTCTAGCATTTCCTGTTCATTAACCTTTGTTTTATTCGGGCAGGCTTCTACACCATTATAATTCCGATTACTGCATATCCATTCATGGTTTGGTATCTTATTTCTGACCTGTGCTTTTCTAAATGAATATCCACAACATTCACATTTTAACAAATTACTGAATACATGACGGTTGCTGTGTCTTGTTTTTGTCATTTTAAAACTTTCATAACGTCCATGTAGAATATCCTGTGCTTTATAAAATAAATCTTCATCAATAATCGCTAATTCGGGGTTTTCCACCACAATCCAATTTTCTTCTGACACTTCCTTTCGTTTGTCAGAATAAATGTTTTTCATTTCTTCTCTGCCATTGACAACTTTACCGATATAAAGCTCATTTTTCAATATTCTTGTTACCGAGTTTTGATACCACGATTTTCCACGTTTGGTTTTCAAACCCTCTTTATTTAAAATTCGTGCAATGGCAGAAGCACCAATTCCCATATTTACATAATAATCAAAAATACGTTGAACAACCGTTACCTCCTGCGGATTTTTGTTTAAATGAAAATAATCTCCTATGACTTTATCATAACCATAAACTTGATTCGGTACTTTCCCTTTTTTCATGTTCTGTTTTTTGCCAAACTTCACACGCTTAGATGTATTTTCACTTTCCTGCTGTGCGATTGCAAAATAAATTGTGATTAGAAATTCATTGTTTCCAATAATACCGAGATTGTTAATAAAAATAACCTCAATATCATTATCCTGCAATGTTCTTAAAGAAGTTAAACCATCTACAGTATTTCTTGCAAATCGGCTTACATCTTTTACTAACAGCACATCAAACTTCCCTGTTTCTGCATCAAGTAACATCGTCTGGAACTCTTTTCTGTTTCGCAGTTTTGTTCCTGTTATTCCCTCATCAGCATAAATTTTTACTAATTCCATCCCTTTTTCATCGGCATAATCATCAAAAAATTCTTTCTGCATTTCCAATGAATTTAACTGGTCTTCTTTGTCCGTCGATACTCGTGCATATGCAACTGCTCTTCTCATAATCATTACTTCCTTTCTCACTTTATATTTTATAAAAAAAGCACTCTATATGAATAACTATAGAATGCTTTTATGGTTCTGTTATTCTTATATTTTTATTTTCTCTCTTGTTTTACAACATTGTCCTCTTTTTCCATTCTTACTTGATACAGCAACGCTTCTGCTATCAGTTTAGCTAACAACTGTTCATGTATACTAATATCATTTTCATCTAAAAATACTATATTATTGTTTACCATTGCATCGCCCCCTTTGCTCTAATCTATGGCTTGTTTCTAGCAATTATTACATGAATTTAAGATAATCATTTTCGACAAAAACAAACATTCTTTTCATAATAAAAAAATCACAACCCACCATTAGGATTGTGATTATCTTTCGTAATTAATTATCTTCTGTTGTATCATTTAAAATAGCATAAACTTTTAATATAAATTCATTATTTAACTTTTCACAAATTTCACACAGTTCTTTCGGCGAATAACTTTCCGCATGGTATCCTGCCTTTATTAATATCTGTTCAATTTGTTCTGCATCTAAACTACACTTCTTTCTAATAGTTTCTGCATATCGCTTAGCAACAATGTCATTAAGATTTTTATATAATGGATAAAGTTGTTCATGCAAAGTAGCTTCCTTTTCATCTATTGTGATAAAGTCGACAATATCATTTGCTGATTTTTGAATAGGTCTTTTTTCATATAACTGCTGTATATCTACAAATAATGCTTTTGCAATTCTCTCAAGGGTCGACTGATTAGCAGTCGCACCATTTTCAATCTTACTAATAGTCTGTTTTGTCACTCCAACATGGTCAGCTATGTACTGTTGGGTAAATCCTTTGTTTTTTCTTATACTTCTAATATTATGTCCTATACGTGCACTGGTATCTTCCATATAATATCATCCCTTTCAATAGTTAATATCAGATAGTTGTGATTTTATCGTTATCTTTTGCTTTGTGTCACCAGTATAATATATGTATTCCCATATGTCAACAATAACATTAATAAAAAGTTGCATCAGTCAACCCAATGTGCTATACTGTTTCTAACAATTATTGGAGGTGGTTGTTCTTATGAGCATTAATTATGCGGATACCATTAGTATGTATTATAATTTTGCCAACAAATATCCTTATAATATTACAATGCCTAAACCATGGAAATTTAACACACATAATAAAGATGCCTATCTTCATTATTGGTATTTAAAAACAGATAAGATATATTTCACATTTTATCCCGATATGTATGGCACAGGTCGCTTATTTGTTGTTTTTTCATTGCCCAAATTATTAAATGGCTCTAATACTTACAATGTAAAACATTTTGATGAAGATAGATGTTATCAAATTATATCCAATAAATTATCCGTATTTCCATGGGTAATATTAGCACCATACGATAAACCCAATAGCTTTCATGACTGGATTGCATCAAGAATAGATTTGTTTGTAATGCACCAAATCCCCGCAGGGAAAAGAGAAGATTACCAACAGGCATATGAATTATTAACATTACCTCGCTATAGAGCTGTCAAATATAAAAATACCTGTTATCTTAATTCTTCATTCAGACCAGATAAAAAATCCAATAAGGTATTTCGAGCCTATCCCAAAATAAAAGAAATACAAGACCGTATATGTGCAGAATATCCATTATCCGTACATCGTCAGCATGAAATTTATTTACAGACAATGGATAGATTAGAAGACTTATACCGATTTGAATTTATGCTACGCAGACAATGCATTATATATGAATGTAAAAAAAGAAACATACCATCTACTATGCATGAAGTACTACAGCCGGATTTTCAAAAGGAACTACTTTCTTCCATGATTTCAGCAGTGGGATTAGACCGTCAAATATTGCGTACAACTGAATTTCAAAAACAAGTGCAAGGTATTTTTAAAACACAAAAAAGTAAATCAAATGCATTACTTTTAGCAAGATGCATTCGCAATAAACGAACAATTCCATTAACTGCTAATCAGATTTATCGAATAAAAAATGAATTAAAAAAACAGAACATTCATTTTGTAACACACCGATATATCAACTTATTACCAGTACCACTACCATTACTATAGAAAAATGTTACTCTTAATCGGGGATTGTCAAACCTGCTATACAAATATGGATTTTTATATGTATATTAAACAGGCTTTGCTAGAAACAATTTATTTTAAGGTTCAATATCACAACTTTCTGCAAATGTACATAACCAGTAATCAATAACAAAATGTTACATTAAAAAGGCAGAATACCATTTTCCTGTTTTATAGGTTGGTACTCTGCCCGAATATGTAACAACTAGCAAGTAATCTTACAATTCATCATAAGTTCTTGCTTTCGCTCTTTTCTTCAAATTCTTTTTATTTATATGTTTGATAATCAAACCTATCATAAGTTCAATACCTGCAATGAAAATGGCTGTTTCAATTCCTCCCATTAAATCTGTCATATTATGGTTATAACTAAATTCACTAAACGCTATGAGTAATATGAATGCCGGAAATCCCAAAAGGAACATATACCATATGATTTTTCCACCAACTTTCCCAATTTTATTATATTTTTTATCTGCTTTAACATCTTTATCTCTATTATACATTTTGATTGGGTCAGCATATTTATCTTCTAATGCAAGATATGTTTTTTTTGCATATTCTCCAATTATTTGTTCCATTTGATAATTCAGTTTTGCAAGAGAAGTATTATTCTGTAATGCAACTGCTTCTAATACATAGGCAGTTTCCTTAATGATTTCATCAAATTCATCATTCAATTTTGCAATAACAATGAAATTATTATTTACAATTTTCATCATGTCAGAATTACTAACCTCTGATACATCACACTTTAAAACAATGCCTCTTTTTAGATATATTGTTATCGCTTTGTAAATAATCTGTTTTTGCTGTGTAATCAGATTTTGCATATCTTCTTTGGTATATTTTCTGTTTCTATATGACCGCCTTTCTGCTTCCTGCATCCTGTTTTTGTAATTTCTTGTTTCATTCAATTCGATGATTTCTCTATGAAGCTGTTGTGTGAGAGTATATTGTCCGTTATTATATTTTATTTCTTTTTTCAAACGTTTATATTCTTGTTCAATTTTTTCAAGAAGTTTATCACCACCTTTTTGATTTGACAATTTCCTAATATATATTCGATATTGATTATCCAATTCTTCTAATGTTCTAGGGTTTTTAAAGTAGGTAGTAGCACTATGCTTTTCGACAGCACCTTCTTTTCTTAGCTTTTGCAACCACATATCGTATTCATCAGTCAACTCTTTTAAGTCCCGTTTGAACTTTTCATCCGAATACTCATTTTTAACAGCTTCTTTCTGCAACTCAGACATTAGTTGTTCATATTCCGTTCTTAACTGTCCTATAGACTGTGGATTACTAAAATATCTCATAAAACAAGTCTCCTTTCCTGCAACTGGTTTGATTAAATTTTGCTTATCATATTGCCCCTAAGCTTAATTGAATAAAAAATATTACCATGGCGATTGCCATAAACTCGGCAAATACAAGCAAAAATCCTTTTACAATGGGTATAATTCCCACAAATGTTCCATTATAGAAAAATCCTTTGATAACATGTGAGATTAGTATTATGGCAGGAATTGTTAATACAACCGTTCCCATCATTGCAATTAGACCCCAACAAAACAATACACGAAGTCCCAGTATATGATACACTTTTGTATTTAACTGAACCTTTGCCGCTTTTTCTCCGTGTAATAATG
Organism: Roseburia sp.; assembly: GCA_050874345.1. GTDB lineage: Bacteria > Bacillota > Clostridia > Lachnospirales > Lachnospiraceae > Roseburia. The sequence continues at coordinate 84,190 of JBNMKM010000007.1, forward strand.
TACTGGCAAACGCAGACAAAACTTCATCCAACGACATATAATAATATTTTTGTGCTTTTTGTCTGGCTTCTCTCTGTTCATTCTGCCTAAAGTTTTGATATTGTGCTCTTGCATTAGGAGATTTTTGCATACAAGAACGAATTAGCTCGTCATATTTTGCCCTCGTTTCATCGTTAGAAAGAACTTCATACGCTTCTAATAGTTCTTGGAACTTTTCTTTTGCATCCGGTGCTTTATTTACATCGGGGTGTGTTACTTTAACAAGTTTACGGTAAGCAGACCTTATTTCCTCTTTGGATGCAGTTCTGCTTACATTAAGTATTTTATAGTAATTTTTTATTCCATCATTAGTCATAAGCATCCCCCTTTATTTGTCTATATAAGTACTTTCCACTCATTCAGATTATTCTATCATAAAATCGTCAATATTACAATTAGAGCATATAAATACCCATATAGGCAAAGGAGTGTTCTAATTGCAACAAGAAGTCAATTATGAAAAACTTGGATTAAAAATAAAAGAAATACGCATTAGTAAAGGTTTAACGCAAGACAATTTAGCAGAAATGGTTAGTTGCAATACCTCACATATTTCAAATATTGAGAATAATCATACAAAAGTTAGCTTGAATGTGCTTCTTGCTATCGCAAATGCCCTCAACACCTCAATAGATTATCTTTTATCTGACCAGTACGAAAATTCTTTGCTTGCACTGGATAACGAGATATTAAGAGCATTAAAAGAGTGCGATAACGATAAGAAACAAAAAATTTTAAAGATGATTGAGATTTTATAAATCAGTTAATAAGGATATTAACGTTTTGACAGCATATTTTATTCCTAATTGAAATGCTTCTTTTTCACTTGTCAAAATCGCATAGCATACAAAATCTCGTATACGTTCTATATCCTGTTCGGAAAAATCATCAATATAATGTGATATGTATTCTTCCATACAAGAATTGATACGCTTATCCATTTCAATAACATCATCTTCTTGACTTATAACAGTTTCATATATTTTCTTTAATAATTCATTCATGGCTATAACCTCTCTTTCGTATAATCGTAAAAAGTTAGAATATGGATTAACTCATACATTTCTTCATAGCTCAACTGTTTCCAGTCATCCAATCCGTATAATGAAGATAATACAAGCATAAAAAAAGGCTCTGTAATTCGTTTCTGTCTAATCAGATTGCACAGAATACGATATTGAGCCTTTGTGTATGTTTTATTCACTTGTTGTTCTGTAACTGGTCGTAAATTTTGTAAAATCAAGGTTCGTTCATCATAATTCATGAGTTTCACTATCAACACCCCCATTCATACAATCATCATAACAACTGCACCATTCACAATAGCAGAGGTCACATTCGATTAGAAAACCATTTGTAACAACCGGCATACAGCTACTGAGATATTCGGGACAACTGCCACAAGGACTGCTATATTCTGCAACAGGCTTATAGTTCATCATGCACATAAAAACACTTCCTTTCCTAATTCAACGCATATTGTTTAGATTTATGATTTACAGACTGACTTCCATACTTCATGCGGATTTCATCAAGAGAGATTTCTTTCTTGTGATAGCGGTTATAATCTCCATAATGCCAACACCAGCTTTTCTTTTTAGGTGCATATTTAAAACCAATGGATTTCAACAATTCACGATATTCATAACCACCATGAACCCATATCCAAGAGCCTATGATTTCTATATCTGCATTGATATGGATAATACTGTTTAGAACCTCTTTAAATGCCTTATTTTCATCATCTTTAGCATAGGTATTCGATTGATTATCTGACTGTGTTTCTTTGCTTAAATTGGCAAATAAGCGGTCATACTCTGCATTTATCTGCTGTGTAATTTCTGTACTGCCATTCTCATTGTCAGGGTGGTATTTTCTCAATAACTCTCTATACCTTTTTCTTAATTCCTCAACTGTTTTTACTCCTGTAAAATACCTTGTCATAATGCTACAACTCCTTTCTTTCTGTAAAATTAGGCAACAAAAAAAGACAGTTTAACGACTTGTCTAGGTCGTGAAGTTTGAACCTCATATATAAAACAGGGTGGAGTTCGCAACTTCAATTTATTTTCAAGAACCATCAACCAACTGGCTCTTAAAATTTCACATATTTTTTGCCTTATACTGGCGATTTTAAGCAAAAAAATAGTCTTCTATGTAATTTTCTCACATAAAAGACTATTTCATATTATATCTGCTCTTAAAGTTCATGTACCATTTATGTTCCATTTTAACACGACTGGGTGTACCGTACTCTTGCTAATACCAAAATGTTTCGCAGCCTGACGCACAGTGGTGTTATTGTCAATAATATATCGGGCAATCTCCATGGCTCTTTCTTCAATATAACTTTTCAAAAAAATCCCCTGCAATGCTTGTTGTTACATTGTATGCAGGGGATTTTTCGTTTATACTATCACCTATAAATCTTCTTCGTCTCCCCTCACCAGTTCCACAAAATCCTCTAAGCTCATTTCGCCTAAGTCCTGTTTATCAGCCTCCCCATCTCTTTTTCTTACGGATACCAGCTCTTTATTTTGTTCATTCTCGCCAACAATAATCATATAAGGAACTTTTTCCATCCGCGCCTCTCGAATCTTATATCCCAACTTTTCATTTCTGGAATCCAGTTCCACTCGGATATTCTTTTCTTCCAGGTGCGCAACAACTTTCTTTGCATAATCATTGTATTTATCCGAAACAGGAAGAACCTTGACTTGTACCGGTGCAATCCACACAGGAAATTTTCCTGCATAATGTTCTATCAGAATACCGATAAAACGTTCAATGGAACCAAATACAACCCTGTGCAGCATAATTGGGCGATGTTTTTCTCCGTCTGCTCCAACATAATCAATATCAAACCTCTGCGGAAGTTGGAAATCGAGCTGAATCGTTCCACACTGCCACGTTCTGCCGATTGAATCTTTTAAATGAAAATCCAGTTTAGGTCCATAAAATGCACCATCCCCTTCATTTACCACATAAGATTTCCCCATCCCGCAAACCGCTTGAGCCAGGGCATTTGTAGCAAGCTCCCAATCCTCATCACTTCCTATGGAATGTTCCGGTCTCGTTGATAATTCTATTTCATAAGAAAAACCAAATTTCTGGTAAACCTCATCAATAAGACGCATCACTCCCTGTATTTCGTCCACCACCTGATCTTCTCTCATAAAAATGTGAGCGTCATCCTGCGTAAACGCACGTACTCGCATAAGACCATGCAGCGTTCCGGATTTCTCATTACGGTGCACAAGTCCAAGTTCTGCCATTCTTATAGGAAGTTCCTTATAAGATTTTGGCTCCAGTTTATACACCAACATTCCACCCGGACAACTCATCGGCTTAATTGCATAATCCTCTCCCTCTACCTTAAGGGAATACATGCTATCCCTATAAAAATCCCAGTGTCCTGACGTCTCCCAGAGACTTCTCTCTAACATAATCGGCGTAGAAACTTCCACATATCCCTCTCTATGATGAATCTTTCTCCAATAATCAATGAGCAAATTCTTCAGTACCATCCCCTTTGGTAAAAATACTGGTAATCCCGGTCCCTCATCAAAAATCGTAAATATTCCAAGTTCCTTCCCTAATTTTCTATGGTCTCTTGCCTTTGCTTCTTCCAGCATATGCAGATATTCTTCCAACTGCGATGCTTTTGGAAAAGATATCCCATAGATTCTCGTAAGCATCTGATTCTGTTCATTTCCTCTCCAGTACGCGCCTGCAACCGACAGTAATTTGACAGCCTTAATATGACAAACATTTGTGATATGGGGACCTGCGCAAAATTCCTCATATTCCCCCTGCTTATAAAAACTGATTTGTTCTGCGTCATCTAACTCTTCAATCAATTCCATTTTGTACTTTTCATCTGCCTTCTCCATGAAACGAAGCGCTTCTTCCTTTGACTTTTCACAGACCTGCAATGAAAGCGACTCTTTTACAATCTTTCTCATCTCTTCTTCAATTTCCTTTAGATTTGCTTCTGAAAAAGGAAACGCAAACTGAAAATCATAATAGAATCCATTTTCAATTGCCGGTCCAATCGCACATTTCGTTTCCGGATACAAACGTTTTACCGCCTGTGCAAGTACATGCGCACTCGTATGCCAAAATGCTTTCTTTCCCTCCTGTTCTTCAAAACCTGCTTCTACAATTTCTCCGTTTTTTCGTAGAACCTTCATAATTTGTTGCTCCTTTCTTTTTTTGGTCTTCTGCCATTTTTTGAAACAACATAAGAAAAGCACCCATAAGACCATCATCACATCGTCTTAAGGGTGCTTTTAGCACGGTTCCACCTTAACTTTTCACTTCAGATTCTATCAAATCCTATCCTTTAACGCAGGCATACGGTAACACTTACATCATTTCGGCATTACAGCTCTGGAATGGTTTTCGTCTACTTTCCACATAAATAACTTTCACCAAATGTTATTCTCTCTGGATGTTTCCAACTAAACTACTCTTTTCCGTCTTTGCTTTTCTTATGTTGTTGAAAAGATATCATACTTTTTGTTTATTGTCAATAATATATCGGGCAATCTCCATGACTCTTTCTTCACTATAACTTTCCAAAAAACATTTATTGCGGCCGTTCCTGTTGTACAGCCTGCTGCTGTTGATGATATGCATTTTTCTGTTCATACATCCGCCGGTCAGCTTCTCTAATCTTCTCCTTAAATTCTTTTCCGTATTCTGCCCAGGTAGCCCCCACTGAAATACTAATATTGTTACTGTTCATCATTTCACAGACAGATCTTACATTATCATAGAATTGCGTTTCTGTTGTATCCGGATCAAGTACAACAAACTCATCGCCTCCGATACGATATATCTTATTTTCAAATAAAGAACAGAGATATTTTGCAGTATTTTTAATCAGTATATCTCCAAACCTGTGTCCCTGCTCATCGTTGATACTTTTTAACCCGTTTAAATCAAATAATGCGATTCCAACTTGAAAATGATCCATATCCTGATATTTTTCTATCTCTTCATTGTACTTGTTGCGATTATAAGTCATCGTCAACGTGTCACTATAACTTAACTGTTCAAATATCTGCTTCTGTGATTCAATTTCTTCCTTGCTTTTTTCCAATTGATTCACTGTTATCAAAGTCCAGACAAAGTATAAAGCCAAAAGAGCTACCTCGATAAATTCAATCAGATAAAGGATTTGTCTCAGTTGCAAAACACTTGCAAATGCAACCTGTTCCTGCACGACAATCAGCAATTCCCAATCAAAAATACCTACGGGTGTATAATACATATAGGAGTTTTTTCCATTTTCTGCGGATTTATAGGCTGTGACACCTGTTTTCGCATTGCTTACATCCTCTATTAAATCAACATCCTCATAGCCTTTCAACTGCTGTCTCTGTTTCATTTCATATAGATTCCCCAGTTTCTCATGCCAGTCATCCATAATGAAACTGCCGTCCTTATAATCGATCAGACAGCTAAATGCCTCTCCATTATACGCCGTTGTCTTAAAAATATCCAGTAAATCTTCACAGTCAATCACACCGACAAGCAAAGCAAGTGTCTGTCCCTGCTTCTCCACCGGAACAAAATAATACACAACCTCTTTGCCATTTTCTATATCATTTTTTCTGGTGGATATATGTTCCCCTTCTGCTGCAACTTCATCAAAAGAAAATCCATCCCCTATCGTTATTTTCTCACCACTTTGCATCAGAGCTGTATTATCCGGATAAATAACATCAATGCGACTGAAAATCGTCATCTTCTGAAAATCATTGATATGTTCATTAATCGCATTGTAGGACTCCACACGCTCCTCCTGGATCATCGCATTTGCCACTAATTTTAATATTGCAATATTATCGTTAAAGCGGATCTGTATTTCATTATTTATATTATCTGCTGTTGCCTTAAGTGTATCCCAGCAGATTTCTTCTTCCATATGTAAAACTTTATGATAGGTACTCACTGATAAAATGACTGTTACGGCTATAATCAACACCGGCAGGATTAATTTCATAATAAATTTTTTTACTTTTTGCATAATTATCCTTTATTCATAAATACTTTGTTTTTCATTCCGGCTCCCCCTGGTCAAGGTTTGGCATATGATCTAATTTCTGGTACAACTCTTTTGCCGCATTGAACATGGAGTTCATCATTTTCTTCACATTAAGAGAGAGCCTGTCGTTCCTCTACCGCTTTCCCCAAAAATATACCGCTTTTTTGCGGCTATGTCCAGTAATAATCCTCAACACTTTCCCTCTTTCACCCGTTCATCCGTAACGATATGCTGCACATACGGTTTCGGGCAGGAAAGCTCTGTCCGGAAGAACTCCGGATAATAGGTAATATCACTGTCCGCCGTAACCCACACCAGAGACTCCTTATGGTCATCCTCCGTAAAGCTGTCACAAACAGGTGTAAAATTCTCTGGCACTTTCATGAAAAAGAAAAAAGATACTTCATATATCAACTTACCTTTGTTCTTTTCACAATCTCCACAAAAGTAGTTTTCATGAATAAAACCCAATCGGTCCACTTCCATCTGAACGCCGGTCTCTTCATAAACCTCCCGGATTACAGCTTCCTCTGCCGTCTCCCCGAACTTAATTCTGCCACCTACCGAATACAGATAGTTGCTCTTTTCGTTACCTGCCATCAGGAATTTGTTCCCCTTCATGATAATCGCTCCCACGCGAAGATTAATGAACCCTTCATCAATTTTTACGGTACAATCTGATGCCATTCTTTTTCCTCCACATTTATATGCTATACTCAAACTATTTTACACTGGCAAAATACTTCATCAAAATATTTTTCATATACTGATACCTTCTGGCATACGTATTTTCAATGCGAATCAGTTCAAAACCATGCTCCTTGCAGATTTGGTTCTTTTTCCTGTCACGCTCCATTACAACACTTTTTTCCTGATGCTCTCTTCCATCTAATTCTATCGCAAGAATGGGAATCTCTATTTTCGACCGCGGCTGTCTTTCATATACAACAAAATCAAACCTTCCCGTATAAAATAAATCATTGTAATTACCATTATCCTGGAAAACATGCGCAATGCTCACTTCCTTCTGAACCGTACACTTATGGTCCGTATTCAACACATTATCCAGGGCGTGATTCAGATTTTCCAAAAACGCCTGCTCTGTTTCCGTACTGTATGGTTTGATGCCAAGTGCCCTCGATGAATTTGTCTTTGGAGTCACAGTTGTCTCTCCATTATGCTTCACATATTGAACCAGCTCATAGAGATCGTCATCATCTGACTTACCATGTAGCCGTTCTAATTCCTTGCTGCTCGAAAGAACAATCAGTTTCTCTTTTGCCCTCGAAACAGCCACATTGATTAATTCTTTATTGTTTTTTAACCACCCATAGGTTCCCTGATTGGTCTTGTCCGTAAGTGCAAGAGAAAATAGTACCACATCCTTCTCATCCCCCTGAAAAGCATGAACCGTTCCACAGGTCACATTCTCCAAACCATTCTCTTTTAACTTTTGATTAATCAGTTCCTTCTGATTTGCAAATGGTGTTATCACGCCAATACTTTTCTCTTTATGATGCAACGCATATTGAACAATCTCATCCACTTCTAGTGGAGCCGTATTTTTGTAATAGGTACTGTTTCCCGGTATATCCCGAAAAATTAAGGGCTTCTCCTCCTGACTCTGGCTACAGATTTTCAATTTTCCATTGTAGTATTTCTTGTTATTAAATTGAATAATCTGTTTATTACATCTGTAATGATGGCTTAACAGAATTTCCCTGCTGACAGAGTCACACGCCAGAAAAACTTTATAAATGGAATTATTGATATAATCGTACTCATCCGTTATTTGATACATTTTCCGAAGCTTCTGGTTCTCCACCGGATTCAGTAAAATCACAGGATTAAGCTGCTGTGGATCCCCTACAAGCATCAGACTCTCCCCCCGGATAATTGGCACTAACGATGTCGCAATATTCCCCTGACTCGCCTCATCCATAACTACCATATTAAAATGTACCCCCGGTATTCCTACCTTGTGTGCTGAAATGGAAGTCGTTGCAATAATTGGAAAAATTCTTTGAAACTTTTTTAAATTGTCCTCATTTCGCAGATACTCATTGAATGCCTTAACCTTCTTTTCTTTCTCCTCCATTCTGACAATCTCTAAAAGGTCAGAATTTTTCGGCTCCTGCAGACGCTTAATACACTTTGCAGAAGTGTAGTACAGATAGCTTCGAAACTCCTTTTCATCCTCTAATACCAGTTCAAGAGCCTCCTCATCCGTAAAATCCCGTGTCTGCTTAATTCGTTCCTCAACCTGTGCTAACTGAACTCCCTGTAACTGTGTCTGAAACGTCAAATGCTTGTTGGATTCCATCAGACTGAGAATTGCTTCCTTTGTCTCAAATAATTTCAATCGCTCCTCATATTCCTGCAACAAGGCAGTTAATCGCCTCGTCCGCGCAATTCTGTCTGTTTTTCTTTTCTCCAGAGTTCCTTCAAAAATATTGATATCCTTAGTGCTCTCATATAGCCTTTCTATGTATTCCAAGGCTTCTGCGACTTTTTCATCATTCCCCAATCGGATAATCGGAAATGGAATATCCCCTTTCTTTCCATTTGGAATATGTTGGAGTTTTTCGCACACACTGTCAATTGGATGATTATTATATGACACAAAAAGTACCGTCTGCTCATTGAAAAAGGCGGTCACAAGCGTATTTACGATCGTGTTTGTCTTTCCCGTTCCAGGTGGTCCCTGAATGTATGCCAACGGATACTTCATCGCATTGTGAATTGCCAATAACTGGTCGAGATTAATCTGCTTATTTAATAAAGCAATCGGGAATACCTTCCTGCTTGCCGGTTCCTGTACCAAATTTCCAAAAAAGGCTCTGATGGGTGCCGGCACTTCCTCCTTTTGAAACATATCATCAATTGCTCTGTATTCCTCATGAAGGTCTAATATCATATCTCTTCCAATTGCAATCAGATACGGCATATCATCCACACCTTTGATATGGGAATTACATTCTGCAATTCTATCCTTAATAAGCTCCTGATTTTTTTCAAAATCATTTAATAATTCATAATCATCCGCATCCAAAAATTTACGGATGCTCTGGCTTGTTCCATCTATCGTAAACTCCGTACAGATTGTAATTTCTTCCGCCGGCCGCAGACATTTTTTCGTCACATCCAATCGCATTTCCCGGTATGCCAGAACATACAACCCCTGCTTCATGGGCACACTCAGCACATTCAATGCGATTTGTTTGATTCGTCTATTCTGTGTACTCTTGGTACTTCCATATTGGAAATTCGACACAATCTCCTGAAATTGCTCAGACGTCAGATGATAATCTCCACTGCGGATACAATCTCCATCAAAATAACGAAGCAGACTGTATTCAGTCTTATAAGGCACCGAGTCCAATTTGTTGCAATCGATATAATAGTTTAAAATTTTCAAATTAGATACGTTGTGAAATAAAGAAACATACTTCTGCTGATTCAGCTGGATATCCTCTTTCAAAGATTCTTTCCCTTCAAAATAAGACCCTTCCACAATATTGGAGGATAAAATAGAATCAATATATACAGAAAACTTCATCGTCGTCATTTTCCCCAGATGAAGTCCCTCCACAGAAAGCGTTCTCTTCACCGGATTCACATCCATAATCCCTATCCAGTATTTTGTTATTTCTTCCTGCTTATTTTTGTACTCGATGCTCAGCCATTTATTCTCATGGATTGCCCGAAAGATATCACGACATACCGTATTCATACCTTTTCCCCCAAATGTATGATATTTTTACAATTATCATAACAAAAACACTCCCAGATTTCCACCTGAGAGTGCACATTATTTTCCGATTCTTTTACTTTTTCACCACCGGTATCCAAATCTGGCACCTCTGGTCCAAACCAGGCATACCCTCCGGCGAATACCATTCCACATTGTACCTGCCGACAAGCTCATATTCCTTATTTGCCGGAAGCCATTCTTTCCATATGGAAGTATTGGTGTCCTGCAGCGTCTTTAAGGTACAGTCAAAAACCGCCCATGTTCCTGCCGGGATTTCCCGGACAGTAAACTCCTTTGGAATCCCACTTTCTTCCTTTGCATAGCCGGCAATGAGATACTCAAATTTTCCATCTTCCCGGTCATCGATGCAGACTCCAAGCTCCCCCACATGGTGAGATGCAATATAATTTTCTACAGCACCCACCGGTTCTAATCCTTTTGTCAGATGGGACGCATATTGACTGGTCGTTTTCTCCCAGAATTTTGGGATTTTTTCATAGGAATTTTCAAAAGAAAACTCCTCCTTAAAACCTGCGATTTTAAAAGCTTCCTTCTTTTCAATACGAAACTGCATATTTTCTCCTCCTTGCACTGTGATACTCACTTTCAACATCAGAAAGGACTTTATTTTCCCTCTGTTCTTTCTGATATCAGTAGGGGAAAAGCCATGAAATCTCACAAATGCCCTGTGAAAGCTCGCGGGTGTTTCGTACCCGTATTTTAGGGCTATATCAATCACAGAAGCTGACGTATCTGCCAGCTCAAGCGCCGCAAGATACAGCTTTCTGTTTCGCATATATTCCCCCAGGGTATAGCCTGTCAGAACCTGAAATCCTCTCTGTAAATACATGCTGGACATATGAACGTGGTCCGCCACCTCCTCCGGGCTTTTTATTTCCAACAGATGCTGCTCCATAAAATTGATTGACTCCCTGATACATGTAATCCATTCCATGACTTTCTCCTCTCAAACAGATATTGTGCTGCTGTCCGGACAACTAACAACATCCTGAATATACACCTCTGTGCAACAATATGCTTCGCATTTAGCAAACAGATTTGTCAATATAAATGAAAGAACCATAATGGAATTAGCCCTCTGCTAAATCTATTATGGTTCTACTTGCTGCAATCTTTTTTTCGTATGCATCTATAAACTTTAGAGATATTGCTGCATTCCCTCTGTCTTCTCTTTGATATGACCCATGGCATTCTTTACATCCTCTGCATAAGTCAGGTTCTGCTCGCTCATTTCACGCACCTGCTCTGCGCTGGCAGTCACCTCTTCTGTTGCCGCAGAAAGCTGTGAAATATTCTCCACGATACGGTTATTGGAATCTGACAGGCCACTAATCTGGCTGTCAATCACGTTGATGCCGTCAATCAGCTCTGTCATATTGCTGTTAAGACGCTCAAAGGATTCTGCAGCGGCAAGAATCTTTTCATTCTGATTGCGTGTCTCATCCACAGAATTTTCCACGGAGTGCACCACTTCGCTTGCATTATCATTCAGTTCATTGATAATTCTGGTAATCTGTTCGGTAGAATCTTTTGTCTGCTCCGCAAGCTGGCGAATCTGTTCTGCTACAACCGCAAATCCTCTTCCGGCTTCTCCGGCACGTGCACTTTCAATAGAAGCATTCAGCGCCAGAAGATTTGTCTGTCCGGAAATATTTAAAATCATGCCGGCAATTTCCTCTACCTCTTTTGTCTTGCTCTGCAAACGTTCCATTGATTCTGTCACTGCACCATTTGTCGCCGCAATCCGCTCCGACTGTGTTTTAAGCTGCTCCATAATCTGCATGTTTTCCTGAATGCTTTCGTTGGAGTCTGTCGCAATCGCAACCATCTTCTTCGAGCGTTCTCCGGTCTGTCCAATAGCATCCTGAATACTCTGCGTCATGCCATTTTGTTCCTCGATATTGCGTGCTGTCGTAGTCGTTGCCGATGAAATTTCACGCATACTCTGGGCAACCGATTCTGTGGTATGAACCAGTTCATCCACCAGTCCACTGCTCTTTTGTGTTTCATCCTGCACGGTCCTTGAAACATCAATGATATCATCCATGATTTCCTGCTGTCTGCTGTTTTGTTCCTCTACCGAACCAAGCGCATGGTCACTGAACGTCTTGCTGATGCTGCCGACCCGGTAAACAACATAATATAACAGGAAAATGCACAGAGTGCGGCTCATATCGTCTACGCTTCCCATTCCAATTCCTTTTACCGTGTGCACGATTACAATCAGTACACTTAAAATCACATATGCAATTGTAAATTTTTTAAAAGCTTTCCGGTCATAGTACGGTATCTGCAATGCAAGCATGCCGATTGCTGCAAAGAAAATAAATTCTGCATCTGTCTGTAATCCCAACAGCAACACTTCCACTGCCATTTCAATTGCAACAACCCTTTTTAATCCCGTGCTGCTCTTGTCACGAAAATACATCACAATATCAGATACTAAAAATACAAGAATCAATACAATATTAGATACTGCTGTAATCTGCGCAATATTTTTTACTGCAAGTTTAAATAACAGATACAGCAAAAACATTGCCCACAAAAAAGCTGCCGATACAACAAACACGCTGTTCATCTTCCTGTATCGTTCCGAAATGTCATTATAACGGTAGTCCTTCTTCTCGTCCAAGTTCTTTTTCCTCCTTAACCTGAAAAACAAATTTCTGTTCTATGCTGATTATAGCGGTTTTTTCGACGAATTTCTACTCTTCTGCCCCAAAATATTTCGACATTTTTCAACATTCAAAAGAACTTTTCAATTCCCCTGTATTTGTATATAATAGAAGTATAATAAATACAAAACTTAGGAGGCAAATCCTCTCCTCGTCTAACGAGACTCGGATTTTGCTTCGCAAAACAAGGAGTTAAATCCTCTCCTCGTCCATGGGGACTCGGATTTTGCTTCGCAAAACAAGGAGGATTGTATATGCCATTTGTCAATACAAAAACCACGGAACATTTAAGCGATGAGAAAAAGTCTGCACTCACAAAGGAATTGTGCAGCATCACAAGTGACTGCCTCGGAAAAGGCGAGAACTGGGTCATGATTGGATTTGAGGACGATGTGTACCTGTCTTATCAAGGAAGTACCACAAATGTCGCATATGTAGAAATCAAGACCTTCGGTACACCTGCTGCCGCAGAATGCAAGCAGATGACCACAAAGCTTTGCGCACTCTTTGAACGTGAACTTGGGATTCCTTCTGACCATATATACGTTGCCTACTTCCCTACCGACCACTGGGGCTGGAACGGAAGCAACTTCTAATGGTTCACAAAAAACCGCGACTATTGTCGCGGTTTTTGAAATATTCTCTGCCAGAATTTCTTCTTTGGGGGCTGCGGTTTTTCAACCGGAAGTGCCTCCTCGCTGAACTCGAGCTTGTCTAATTTTAACGTTTCTTTATTTTCCAGACGATTACACATATCTGCCGCCACAATCATCATGGTTTCCATCATGCGTCTGACATTCTGCTCCATGCGCTCCTCTAGGGGCATGCCCTTATCCGGTGCCGCCTCGCCAAGCGCACAGTCCTCGCCTAACACACGTAACTTATTTAGCCGGTCTCTCTGTTCCTTTCGCACAACACTTAAGAAACGGCTTACCATCACGTTGTCAGCCTCGCCGCCCGAGTAACACAAGAAACCCTCCAGCTTCGTATCCGGTCCAAATCCGACCTCATAGCGGTCATTGTAGGCATAACAAATCTGCTCTGCCGCCTTGCACAAAAGTTCTGCACAGCCGCTTTTATCTACCCAGTAAATGTGCTCTGCCTCATCAATCAGCCGGTAAATTTCCTCATACTGCTTTTTTCGCTTCTCGTCACTCGTCTCACATTCCAGAATAAAATCAAAATTCATACCGTTTTACCTTCTCTTTACCCTCACATTTATTGACACAGGCTGCTCCATACCACATTTTTGATTCTGCGGGTAAGCTCCGTTGTTCCGGCATCCTTTAACTGGATGGTGAGAAGCATCGTCAGTCTGTCTGCCGGACTGTTGCAAAAATATGCGCCAAGCCAGCCATCCCAGCCGTACTCCCCAGCGGAAGTCCGCATCAGTGTCCACGCCGGCTCTGCTGCCACACGCATAAAGTTTCCATATGTATAACCGGAAAGTCCATCCCACGTGCTCTCCAAAACCTTCTGCTGCCACGGCATCAGTTTCCCGCCGGTAAGACTGCGCACCGTCTGCGGGCTCAAAATCTGTTTTCCCTTATAACAGCCCTGTTCTAAGAGCATTTCTGCAAACTTTGCATAATCGTCAAGTGTAGAAAAAAGTCCTGCTCCACCGGATTCAAATGCCGGCGGCGTATCCCCACTGTTTTTGATTGCCAGATGATTTCCACGGTAGCACACCAGCCCCTCTGGCGTCTTTTCATATACCTTGACAAGCCTTCCCTGCTTTTCTGCCGGTACATAAAAATCTGTATCTTTCATCCCAAGCGGCTCAAAAAATTCTTTTTTTAAAAATTCCCCAAAGCGCATCCCGGACGCCGTCTCGATAACCGCTCCCATCACATCCGCTGAGGTTCCATAAAGCCATTTTTCCCCCGGATGAAATGCCAGCGGGCAAAGTCCCATCCGATTTGCCACTTCTATCGTTCCCATCTCGTGTTCCGTTCCAAGCGCTTCTCCCATGCGGTCAAACAGTTTCTGCGCTTCGACCGAGCTCGGACTCGTCTCGTCCCCGCCATAGGAAAGCCCCGAGGTCATATGAAGCAAATCATAAATACGCACCGGACGCTTTGCCGGCACAAGTCCGCCCTCTTCGGCTACCACCGCATTATGAAAGCCCGGCAGATAATTTTCTACATTCTCTGCCAAGTCAAGGATTCCGCGTTCCACAAGCAATGCCGCCGCTGCCGCCGTAACGGGTTTTGTCATGGAATATAACCTTACGATAGCATCCCTCTGATAAAAAACCCCTGCTTCTTTATCTGCATATCCCGCCTGCGCGTAGGCAGCTTCCTTTCCGTCCTGCAAAATCAGTACGTTTCCGCCTGCAATCTGCCCCGCTTCCGATGCCTGCGCTAACAGCCTTTCTAGCTTTTGACTCAGTTCTTCCATGATTCTTCCCCTCCCTGACATACATTTCCTATTTTTTACAATACTACATTTCCAACAAAAAATCCACCATTGGGGAATGGTGGATTTAAAAAAGGGGGAGAATTTATGAAAAAGTTTCATCACTCTTATGTGATGATATTAATATAACCCCCATTTGTGAAATACTGTTGTATAAATTTTGAACTCTCTTTGAAGAAAATGTGAATTTTTGTACACAATTTACCAGCAAAGCACTTCATGACCGGTTTCTGTTACCAAAACCATGATTTCCCACTGTGCCGAAGGCATTCCGTCATCCGTATATACTTCCCAGTCGTTCTTGGAATCGATATAGATATCCGGTGCGCCCATGTTGACCATCGGCTCAATTGTAAAAATCATTCCAGGAACCAAAAGCATCTCCTGCCCTCTCTTGCTATTGTAGCCAACCCATGGTTCCTCGTGAAATTCCAGTCCGACACCGTGTCCGCCGATTTCCCGGACAACCGTATAACCATTTGCAAATGCGTGGTCGTGCACCGCCTGTCCCATGTCTCCAAGGAAGCCCCATGGTTTTACCTGCTCTAAGCCCTTCTCCACACATTCTTTGGTCACCTGCACCAGACGTTTTTTCTCCGGACTTACCTCTCCGATACAGAACATTCTCGAAGAATCCGAAAAATAACCATTCAGAATCGTAGATGCATCTACATTTATAATATCTCCTGCTTTTAAAATGACATCCTTGGACGGAAATCCGTGACATACCTGGTCGTTCACGGAAGTACACACGCTGTAAGGATATCCTTCATAATGAAGCGGTGCGGGAATTCCGCCCATGCTTGTCGTCATGTCATAAACAATCTTGTCAATCTCTGCGGTATTCATTCCCTCATGAATATGTTTTTCGATATAGTCAAGCACTGCAATGTTGATTTTACAGCTTTCCTTGATGCCTGCAATCTGATCCGGTGTCTTAATCAGGTCATGGGTCGGAACAATGTGTCCTTCCGCCGCAATTTTTGCAATCCGTTCATCAAACGCCTGATGGCACGCTTTATATTTTCTGCCGCTTTTACACCAGCACGGATCATTTCTTCCTATCTTTACAGTCATTTTTTTCTGCCTTTCCTACGACTTTCCCTAATGGTTTACCGTAATACTTCCAAAATGCACCCGATCCCAGTTTTCGTCCACGACACTGTAATCGTGTTCCTCCAGCAGTTGTGTGTAAGCTGCACCGCCTAAGGAATAATCATCAAATTCGAGTCCATGTTCTTTTGCATAAAGCTGCTGACTTTTTTCTGCCAATGCAATTTTTTTCATGGATTCCTTTAAGACATCCTCGCTCACGCCAAGCGCTGCAATGCCCTCTTCTCCAAGGTCACTCAAAAAATCATACTGCGCATTCGCAAGATACGTCTTATCCTCTTCCTCGAGTGTCAGCCCCTCTTCTCTGGCAAATTGATAAAAAATCTCATCATGAACTGCCATCTGGACAACGGCACGCTTTGCCTCTGTGCGGATAAACGTGCCGTTGGTGTAAGAACGCCAGTATTCTCCCGTGTCTTTCGGATTATACGTGTAGGCTTCTTTCTCTACCTGCTGTTCCTGATAGGCAATATAAAATGCCACATCCTGTACCGTAAGTTCTGTTCCATCCACCACGATAACTGTTTTGTCAAGTGCCTCCGGCATTGTATAATACGCTCTCCTGCTGCCAGAGCGCACCGATACTGCTGCCGCAATCGTCACACATAGCAGCACGATGGATGTAAACCGGAGCGGGAACTTCTTATCTTTTTTTGTATTTACTGACAAAGTTTTGCCACCACCTGGTTAATAACGCTTCCGTCAGCCTTTCCCTTTAATTCTGGCATTACATTTTTCATAATCATGCCTTTGTTTTTTCCGGCGAGAACATCTGCAAATTTTTCTTTAATAAATGCCTCTACTTCCTCCGCAGACATCATTTTCGGTGCGTATTCCATAAAGATGTCATAACGCGTCTGATATTCTTCCTTTAAGTCCGCTCTTGAATCCGGACAGGTGTCAATCTGTTCCTTTACGGATTTGATTTCCTTTAAAATCACACGGTCTACTAACTCTTCCTTGATGTCATCCCGGCATCCTTCATCAATCGCTGCCTTTTTCGCTGCTGAAACCAGCGTGGAAATTGCGTCCTTGCGCACTTTATCTCTTGCCTTCATTGCTGCAATCATATCTTTTTGTAACTGTTCAAACTGCATAAAATCCTCCTTGTTTTGCGAAGCAAAATCCGAGTCTCGTTAGACGAGGAGAGGATTTGCCTCCTTTTCTCGCAGTGCATCTCGAAAATGCTTCGCCTTCCCGTCTGGCACTGCTCGTTGCTACGCACATGATACCACTTTTTTCCAGAAATTACAATTACAACGCACACTATCAGAGCACACGCCGCACGGACAAAATTGTGCGGTAGGTTGCCGTACCATATTTGATTCCGGTTGACGGGGTGGACGCATGGACAATCTTACCATTTCCCATATAAATTGCCACATGTCCCGCGTAACAGATGATATCTCCTGCCTTGGCATTCTCGTAGCTTACGGTCTTTCCTGCGCTGCGGAGCGAGTAGGAGTCACGCGGCACTGAAATTCCAAAATGTGCATATACCAGATTGATAAATCCAGAGCAGTCCGTTCCCTCTGTCAGACTGTTTCCCCCATAGACATATGGATTTCCCACGAACTGGCTCGCATAATTCACAACATCCGTTCCGCTTACATTTGTCGCATATCCTGGATCCAGGCTGCTATCAACAAGTCCGTTTCCGCCGGAATTTGAGTTACTGTTATTGGAATTGCTCGTATTCGAATTACTGTTATTCGAGCTGCTTCCATTTGAAGTATTCCCGTTTGTATTGCTGCTTCCACCATTTTCCGTGCTGCCGGTCTCCGTACTTCCGCTTTCCGTGCTTCCATTTTCCGTGCTCTGCTGGTTCTTCTGCTCCTCTGCCTTACGGCGCTCTGCTTCTAACTTCGCCTGGCGCTCCTCTTCCAGCTTTGCCTGCCGCTCTTCTTCAGCAATCTGTGCCAGCTTTGTCTCCTGCTTGGCAATAATCTGATTCTGCTTGCGCACGGTCTCTGCATACTGGGAAGCAAGTGACTTTGCACTTGCAAGCTGCGTATCAAAATCTGCAATCTGAGCACGCTTCTTTTCAATCATTCCTTCCAACTCGGTCTGCTGTTCCTCCAGGCTTATCTGAAGTTCCTCCATCTCGGACAGCTCTGATGCATACTGCTCCTGCAGCTCTTCCACCTGGGCAACCGCATCCTGATAATCCTCCAATAATTTTCTGTCGTAATTATAAACCTCAGTTGCATACTCGGCACGATTTAAAAGCTCAGTGATGCTCTGGGAACTGATTAACGCTGTCCAGAAATCTTCATTTCCATTCTCATACATATACTGGATGCGGACTTTCATCGCCTCGTACTGCGTCTGTTCCTCTTCCTTCGCCTGTTCCAGATCCTTTTCTGCCTGTGCGATATCATCCTCTTTGTTGCTGATATCCTGCTTGAGCAAATCCATATCCGTCAAAAGCGCAATCAGTTCCTGATCATACGTCTCCATCTCTTCATACAGACCACTCTGCACACCTTCAATATTTTCAATTTCCTGATTGATGTTGTCGAGATTCTCCGCCGCCGCATCTCTTTTGTTTTCTGCGTCTTCCTTCTTCTCCTGCACTTCCTGCTTCGTCTCGGTCTTGTCCGACACCTTCGATGCCTGTACCGGATAGTAACACCCAAGTCCAAGCGTAACCGCCAGTGCTGCGGCAATCTGTCTTTTATAGTGTTTCATCGCTTCCGTAAATTTCATCAAGCGTAGTCCTTTCTAACTTCTTTCCCATTAAGCAAAACAGGTATGATACTGCCATACCACACCTATTTTAGCATATACCTTGTGAAATTGTTAGTTTTTCCATTATTTTACTTCAAAAAATTCCGTTCTTTCGCAGAGTGGTTGTACTTCTTTTTGAATATTGTCGTGAATCCGTTGACTTTGAAAAGATTATTTGCCATTATAGCATATAGCGATTAGACACTATTTTGAGGGGGTAACAATTATGGCGACAAAAGAAACAACGTTAATAGATATCAAACACTACACGAAAGACCGCATTCCCGATGTTTTGCAGTTTGAGCGTGACCTACGCTGTGAGGAGGATTTCTGGGGCTGGGAAATCGATGAGAAGTACATCGCTGATGTAACCGCAAGTTTTGAAAATCCGGCATTTTCAAACTCCTTATCCCTGCTCGCTTATATGGATGGAAAAGTTGTGGGCAGGATTGACTCAACAAAGATTTGCAGTCACTTTGACGGTTCTACGAAAGCATACTTAGACTGGATCTGTGTTATTAAAAGCTACCGCCATAAGAGTGTTGCTCAGGCACTCATGCAGGCCTTACGCAAGGAACTGAAAGAGCAGGGAGCCGATACGCTGATTGGTGTGATTGCTTCTAATGAGGATGCTCAACGGTTTTATCGTAGCTTGCCCGACGCTGAAATCAAGGACGAGGGCATTTGGATTAATTTATAGCTTTCATCTTACAAAAATAGTAAAAACAGGCATGACTGAAATCATGCCTGTTCCACCAAAATACGATTTTTATCCGACCTGTTTTACAATCAGGATGCGTTCTCCCGCAGAAAGCTTCTCTCCCTTGATAGGGTTTGTATTCAGGATGGAACGCACGGTAGTGTGATTTTCTTTTGCAATCTCCCACAGCTCATCCCCTTCCTTTGCAATGTACCCGGTGAGTCCCGGACTGTTTTTCAGCTTCTCCATATCAAGTGCCTTTTCCTCGACAGATTCGATGTTGTCTGCCGTCTCCTCCGCAAATGCCATCAAATCCAGATGAATGAGTGCCTTGACTTCAATATGCTCCTGGTCAAGCATAATGGCAGACAGCTGCTCAATGCCGCCGTCTAATTCCACCCGCGTCTGCGTCGGCATATCAGTGACTTCCACAACCTGCCGGAACGGGAAGATTTCTTTTACGACGCCAACCGGCATATGGTCATCCGTCGTTATGTAAAGCAGCTCTACCTGAACCACTCCCTCCGCAAGCACGCCCTCCGGTGTCAGTTCCTGCCGCTCAATCACTGCCTTTCCTTCGCAGGCACAAATCTGCAATATTTTTTCCTGCTGCTCCGCAAGCTCAATCGTCTCCGCAAGTCTGCTCTTGGCATAATTTTTCACTAAAAGCCGCTCGGTCTTATGTTCTTTACGAATCGGCACAACTTCTTTTTTCAGGGAATACAAATCATCTAACAGTTCTACCCGCTCTTCCCTCCAGACACGAATGTCAAGCTCCAAGGCAAGCTCAAGCACTAATATCCGTTCCTCTCCGTCATAATCCGGCTTTACTTCCACCTCCATGGAAGCCGGAACTGCCCGAATCCGATGTATTACATCCGTCTCATCCAATTCACATTCCGTGCCTGCATCAAGTGGAACTGTCGTCTCATACCACTGAAGTCTGTCGCCATCCTCCTCATCGCTGTAGAGCACAGATAAAAGGATTTCTCCGGTCACGCCTGCACGCCCGTCACCCAGACGGCTTTCCACGTTGCGTAGTTCAATGCTGCGCCAGAGGATTTCCCGGACATTCGGTTTGCTCGAAGGAAGCACGATTTCATTTTTCTGCCTGCAGACATCTTTTTTTGCCAGTAATAACTGCAGTACTTCCCTCTCCTTAAATTTCTGCTCGTATTCCTCCCCGTCCTCAAGTCCGCAGGTCAGTTCCTCCGTCCGCTCTTCCTCCGCCACTGCACGTAAGACAACGACCGCACGCACATTCAGTTTTCTGGAATTGATAACACCGATGGTGATATCCTCGACCTCTCCCTGCACCCGAACCGGCTCATAATCCTGCAAGCCGTCCATGTTCAGTTTTTCCTGAAAAGGAATTTCCCCGCGCAGGCAGCTGATTCCTCCGTTTTCCTGTTCACTGCGGTAAAGCACCTTAAAGTTCAGGCTTCCCTTCACCCAGAGTGCACCGTTCCCGGCTTTTACTTCGTCAAAACGAAGTTCTCCTTTTTCCTTTAGTACCTTTACAATGTCCGGTCGGTAATCTGGCACATTATAGTCATCGTCCAGCGTAATCTGGCTGACTGCATTTCCTTTTTCCTGTCTTCTATGCAGTGTAATTCGTTTTAACTCCATAAAAATTCCCCCGTGCGTGAATCTTTGTCTCTATCTTATTCACCGCCGGGGGAAAATATGTCTCTGTTCTATTGTCCGCTCTAGCAAAGTTTCATGCGGATATCTCTTGTAATAATGTCTGAATAACTGAATGATAATAACTGTGGTGGATTCTCCTCTCTCTCATCACGCACCAGAACGGTGAAAACACTGGGATATGCCTTCTGAATCACGCCTTCCTGGATGTCTACCTTATTGCGTCCTCTGTCGAGCTGGATCATAACTTTACTGCCACACTGCTGATGTACGGAAGCCCGAACTTTACTGATATCTGTCTGTTGCATATGTCCCCTCCCTGATCCGGCTTTATCTCATCCTCATCACCGAATTCTCTGTGCTTTAGTATAGCACTGCGTTAAATTTTTGTCAAACAAAATATTTTACAAATATAAGTTTTAAGAAAATTTATTTTTATTCAAAAATGATACTTTCCTCTCGCGGCTCTGTACGAATCACAATATACGGATAGCTCGGGCTTGCGCTGGCATTTTCCCCTTTTCTCGGACCAATCAGCTCTGTATCAAATATCACTGCATTTGAGGTCAGATACAGCTCTTTCACGCAGATACTGTAGCCTCCTGTCTCCTGTTCGCCGTATCCGTGGACAATGTATAGATATTCATCGTCCGTATAGCTTAACTTAAAATCGGCAGCTTTTTTCTCTTCAATCTGGCTAAGCAGCTCCTCTGGTACCGCCGCTTCCTCCAATACCTCATAAGAAAGGTCGCGGACCTTCGTGCGGTTTCCCTCCTCGATGCTGCATCCACCCGCCGCACCGCAGATTACCACAAGCAACACGAAAATTCCTATCATGCACATTTCATAGATTCCGCCGGGAATTTCCCGCCTTATTTTCTCCATGCCATCCACCCACTCACTGACTTCTATATCATCTTATTCCAAACAGTTGAAAAATATGCCTTTTTCTTTGTTGTTTTTCCGTGATATACTCGATATAATGTGAATAAGCAATGAGCAGTGCCAGACGGAAGCTTTGCACGGTTCTGCGCTTGCGCATTAAAATTTTATGATTTATAACCAGAAAGGACTTTTTCCATGATTCGAGCAATTTTGGCACTACTTTTTGCAATTCTTTATCTGATTCTCGGTATTCCTGTGTTAGGAGTCGAATGGATTATCCACAAAATCAATCCAAAGGCGGCGGAATTAAGCCAGCTTCGCATGGTACAGTGGGCATTCCGTGTTATTCTTTTTATCTGCGGAACCAAGGTTACCGTCATCGGTGAAGAAAATGTTCCAAAGGATGAAGCAGTTCTCTATATTGGAAATCATAGAAGTTATTTTGACATCATTATCACCTACGCAAGGTGCCCGGGACTGACCGGCTATGTTGCGAAAAACACGATGGAAAAAATTCCTCTGCTCTCCACCTGGATGCGCAGACTTCACTGCCTGTTCATCAATCGTGAGGACGTAAAGGAAGCTTTAAAGACAATTCTCGCCGGAATTGAAAATATTAAAAATGGTATTTCCGTTTGTATCTTCCCGGAAGGTACCAGAAACAAAACAGACGACCTGATGCTTCCTTTTAAAGAGGGCAGCTTTAAAATGGCAGAAAAGACCGGCTGTGCCATCGTTCCGATGGCAATCACAAACTCTGCCGAAATTCTTGAAAATCATTTTCCAAAGGTGAAAAAAACACATGCAATTGTGGAATACGGTACCCCGATTTATCCGGGCAGCCTTGACAGGGAAACCCGCAGGAAAATCGGTGCACACTGCCAGGGAATTATTGAGGAGATGCTTGTTAAGAATAAGGAATTGATATAGTTTCTACTCATGTCGTATTGTGTATTAAGTAACTATCTGATATACTAAGAACAGTGCTACTGAATGAATGGTAAGCGGTTAGCCCTCCAACGGAGGGACTGAACCCTCCGATTACATAGAAATCATCCCAAGGATGAAATCCATGTGAGGGAGGGGATGCTGATGATTACATTATCAGAGCTTTTACAGCTCGTAAGTGTATTAATTAGTGTTGCCACGTTGTTTTATGTCATAGGCAAAAACAGCAAAGGCAAAAAAAGTAACCGCCCTGTCCTGAGAAAACTGGCGGTTACATTGTGTAACAAATAGTTTATCTGGGCTAACCGTTTATCGGTAGCACTCTTTTTTATTATCATAGCACACCATTTCAAATGTGTCAAACCATCGAAACTAAGATTCTCTCTATGCAAGCAATGCTTTTACAATTTCCGGATAATTCATAAAATGAGAGGCTTTTACAAGAATCGTATCTCCCTCTTTGCAGTAATCTTTCAGTGCCTGCGCAAGTGCCTCTTTGTCTTCGTAATAGAACACTTCAGTGGCAGGGCTGTTTTCTTTTACGCCTCTTACCGTCTCGGCAGAAAGCGCGCCGCTTGCAAATAAAGCGTCAATCTTCTTTCCTTTAAAATAGGCGCCCACTTTATAGTGGAGCTGCTTTTCCTCTGTTCCAAGCTCTCCCATATCACCGAGCACTGCAATTTTTCTTCCTGCCGCATGGGAAAGTACCTCGATGGATGCCTGCATGGAAACCGGATTTGCATTATAGCAGTCATCAATAATCGTCATGCCGTCTTTCTCAATGAGATTACTTCTGCCGCCGATGGTCTTTACTGTCTCCATTCCGCGCTTCATCTGTTCCACTGTAAGTCCCAGCTCTCTTGCAACCGCTGCCGCAGCCAGTGCATTGTATACATTATGCACGCCCGCTAACGGAAGTGTCACAGAAAATACCTCTTTTCCGAGATGAACCGTACATTCCGTACATTCCAGACCAATTGCACGCACATCCTCCGCATAAATCTCCCGTTCATTTCCGGTCGAGTCATGCTCCATGCTTCCATCGGAAACTGCTCCAATTCCGTAGAACACCGGCTTTCTTCCATTGACTTCGGATACTGTTGCAAGTTTGTCATCATCTCCATTTAAAATGACGATTCCGTCTTTGGACAGGTGCTCAAAGCTCTCCGTCTTTGCCTTTAAAATCCCATCTCTTGTAATCAGATTTTCAAGATGGCATAATCCTATATTTGTAATTACCATAACATCCGGCTGCGCCATTTCCGCAAGACGGTGCATCTCATCAAAATGAGAAATTCCCATCTCAAGAACTGCCACCTCATGTTCTTTACGAATTTTAAAAATAGTAAGTGGAAGTCCGATTTCGTTGTTAAAATTTCCTTCCGTCTTTAATACGTTATATTTCTGTGACAGCACAGACGCAATCATTTCCTTCGTGCTGGTCTTTCCAACGCTTCCGGTGATACCGACCACCTTCACATCAAGCGCTCTCCGGTATGCCGCTGCAATCTTCTGCATCGCCATTGCGCAGGAATCCACGAGAATATACGGTCCTGCCGGATTCTCTAACTCATGCTCTGAAAGCACTGCGAGCGCTCCCTTGGAAAAAACCTGCGGGATAAACGTGTGTCCGTCCACACGCTCTCCCTTAATCGGAATAAACAGATACCCTGGCTCTACCTGACGACTGTCAATGACAGCGCCGGCAATCTCTTCGTTCTTTTTGCTCTCGTCCCCATAATAGGTTCCGCCACACACCGCAGCAATGCGGTTTAATGTCATGTCTTTCACACGCGCCTCCGCTCTTTCTTCCTGTTAGTTATTATATTTTCGCAAAGAAAGCTCTATGATTTTCTCACATAACTGGTTAAAATTCATTCCAACCACCTGCGCCTCCTGAGGAAGCAGACTTGTAGGTGTCATACCCGGAAGCGTATTTGCCTCAAGGCAGAACATCTGATTCTTTCCATTTAAAAGGAAGTCGGAACGGGAATAGGTGTCTAAGCCGAGCACCTCTGCCACTTTTTCCGCATAGCGCTTCATCTGCTCTGAAACCTCTTCCGGAAGGTCTGCCGGGCAGGTCTCTACTGCGCTTCCCGCTTTATACTTATTCTTGTAGTCGTAAAATCCCTGTACCGGGGCAATCTCAATGACCGGAAGTGCCTTTCCATCTAACACGCCAACGGAAAATTCGCGTCCCTCGACATACTCTTCAATTACAAGCTCCTCTTCCCAGCGGAATGCCTCCTCAAGCGCTGCGCCAAATTCTTCCTCACTGCGCACAATGGACACACCGATACTTGAGCCACCGCAACATGGTTTTACCACGCATGGCAAAGTAAGTCCAAGATGTTCTGATAACTTCTCGACTCTTCTGTCACACTCTGCTTTTTTGACTGCGAGTCCCTTCGGGGTCGGGATTCCATTTGCTAAGAAAAGCTGTTTTGCCATTCCCTTGTTCATTGCAAGGGCACTGCTTAAATATCCGGTTCCGGTATAGCGGATACCAAATAAATCAAAAGCTGCCTGAATCTTTCCGTTCTCACCGTTTTCGCCGTGAAGTGCCATGAATACGACATCTGCCATCTGGCAAAGTGCAATTACATTCGGTCCAAAGAAATTATCGGACTGGTCTTTTCTCGATGCCTTCACCTTCGCTAAATCCGGTGCAATTTCCGGGATACCGGAAACCTTCACGCTGACCTCTTCGGCACGGTCAAAAATACCGTCTAAGTTTTCTTCTTTGTCGCTATATCCCATAAACACATCCAGAAGAATGACCTGATGTCCGTTCTCCCGCAATGCTTTTGCCACCATATCTCCTGTCTTAAAGGAAACATCTCTTTCTGTACTGAGACCACCTGCTAAAACCACAATCTTCATTGTTTTATTCTCCTATCTCAAAACTTTTCTGCTATATCTTATACCTTTTTTTCGCGAATGACAAGGGATTCCTTTGACATTCTAAGGCTTCCGTGCGCCAGCCCTTTTCCCCTTTGTTATTCTATGGATTCCTTCTTTGTTTCAAGCTCCTCGAGCACGCATAACAGCCATAAAAAAATCTGCCTTCCCAGCAGATCCGAACCTTTTAACATACTTCCATATAAATAGATTTCATTTCGCAATTTTTCATTTTCCCAGCTTGTAACTCCTGCTACAATCTCCTGCAGCACCTTAAAACGTTCCTCGTCTACGCAAAGCCTGCTTTTTAACTTCCCCCATACCTCTATATTATCCCGAAAGCTTCCCAATACTGTATCTAACTGTTTGTCATTTTCTAACATCCTCAATCTCCTCTTCTTTTTGTTCTTTCAGCCGACACACGTAAACCGTACTACAATTATGATTATTAAAGTTTCTTTTTACAACTTTTTCTACCTATTTCAGATACTCTGTGGGAAGTTCTCTTATTAAATAAGAAAATACCGCTTATAACGGATTTTCCTATACTGATGCTGGCGCAAAAACTGCCGCAGTGCGAAAGCACTGCGGCAGTTTTACATTCTCTTCGTATGAAATTTCGGCTAAGCCTGATTCTTAGCACTCCGGCTCAATCAGACCGTAAGTATTTCCTTTTCTCTTATAAACAACGTTTACTTCTTCTGTTTCTGCATTAATAAATACATAGAAGTCATGTCCTAATAATTCCATCTGTACGCAGGCATCTTCTGGATACATCGGTTTCATATCAAACTTCTTGCTGCGGATAATCTTGATTTCTTCATCGTCCTCGTCATTCGCATCAATGAATTCCTGTTTGAATACGGATGCTGCATTCTGCTGCTTGGTCACGATCTTGGTTCTGTATTTCTTAAGCTGACGCTCAAGTACCTCCTCCACAAGATCAATGGATACATACATATCGTTGCTGACCTGCTCGGAACGGATATAATTGCCTTTCATTGGAATTGTAACTTCGACCTTCTGTCTTTCCTTCTCGACACTGAGTGTTACATAAGCGTCTGTGTCCGGAGTAAAATATTTCTCCAGCTTGGATAACTTGCTCTCAACTGCCGTTTTCAGTCCCTCGGTTAATTCGATGTTTCTTGCTGTAATCTTAATTCTCATGATGTCCAACCCCTTTGCCGTTTATTTGATACAAGATATATCATACTTATATTATACCAGATTTTTACATTATAGCAAGAAAATATGTGTATTTTTTACAATTTTTTCAGAAAAATTAGATTTTGTTTATGCAGATGTCTGATTTACATTGCTGCACGGATGATTTTCTCCGCCTCTGCTGCCTCCGCCTTTGTAAGCTGTGGCGTGTCCTTTAGCGCATAGTCCATGCCAAGGTTGTCATACTTTACTTTTCCAAGAGAATGATACGGAAGAACCTCGAGCTTCTCCAGGTTGGGCAGTGTCTTTAAGAAATGTCCAAGCTCTGTCAGCTCTTCTTTGTCAAATGTAATCCCCGGAACTACCACATGACGAATCCACACAGGTTTTCCTATCTTGGCAAGATACTTTGCAAACGCCAGACTGTTTTGGTTGGAGTGTCCGGTGAGCACGCGGTGCGCTTCCTCCCCCATATGCTTGATGTCTAACATCACAAGGTCTGTGACCTCCATCAGGCGTGCAATCTGTGCCATACGGGATTCCTTCGTCTCTCCCTCTTTCAGACAAAAATCCGCTTCGTTTTCCGGAAACATGATTCCCGAGGTGTCAAGACAGGTATGAATTCCCCGCTCCTTTGCCCCGGAAAAAAGCTCCGTCAGAAATTCCATCTGCATCATGGGCTCGCCTCCGGTTGCAGTCAGCCCTCCCGTTGTATAAAAACTCCGGTTGCGCTCTATCTTTTCAAGAATCTCGTCCACCGTCATTTCGCTTCCGTCCGCCATAATCCAGGTGTCCGGATTATGACAATAGAGGCAGCGCATGGGGCATCCCTGAAAGAATACGACAAACCGCACTCCCGGTCCGTCTACCGTACCAAATGTTTCTATCGAATGAATCTTCCCCATACGTGCCTCCTGAAATATCTTTTCTCTTAGGATGCGTTTCTTGTCTCGCTTCTATGCATCCGTATTGCGTCTGTCCGGCTGCCGTCTGGCACTACATTCTCTCATGGAATGTACGCGCAATTACCTCATCCTGCTGCTCTTTGGTCAGCTTGATAAAGTTTACCGCATATCCGGAAACGCGGATTGTAAGCTGCGGATATAACTCCGGATGTTTCTGTGCATCTAATAATGTCTCGCGGTTTAAGACATTGACATTCAAATGATGTCCGCCTTTTTCCACATAACCGTCAAGCAGTGCAACCAGGTTGCTCTTCTCGTTCTCATCGCTCTTTCCAAGTGCATCCGGCACGATGGTAAAGGTATTGGAGATACCGTCCTGTGCATCCATAAACGGAAGCTTTGCAACGGATGCCAAAGATGCTACTGCACCGTGGGAATCGCGTCCATGCATCGGGTTTGCACCCGGAGCAAACGCTTCTCCTTTCTTTCTTCCATCCGGTGTTGCACCTGTATTTTTACCATAAGACACATTGGATGTAATGGTAAGAATAGAAGTTGTCTGGATTCCGCCGCGGTAGGTGTGGTTTCCCTTGACATAGCCGATAAATGTGTGAAGCACCTGTTGTGCAAGCTCATCCACGCGGTCATCATCATTTCCGTATTTCGGGAAATCTCCCTCAATTTCAAAGTCAACGGCAATTCCGTTCTCATCGCGGATTGGTTTTACCTTCGCATACTTGATTGCGGAAAGGGAATCTGCTACTACGGACATTCCGGCGATACCGGTTGCAAACCAGCGGCGTACCTGCTTGTCATGAAGCGCCATCTGGATTTTCTCATAGCAGTATTTGTCGTGCATATAGTGAATGATATTTAACGCATTGACATAAACCCCTGCTAACCACTTCATCATGTCCTTATATTTGTCCCACACCTCATCAAAATCAAGGTACTCGGAAGTAATCGGACGATATTTCGGTCCTACCTGTTTGCCGGACATCTCGTCTACACCGCCGTTGATTGCGTAGAGCAGACATTTTGCCAGGTTTGCTCTTGCCCCGAAGAACTGCATTTCTTTTCCGATACGCATGGAAGAAACACAGCAGGCGATTCCGTAATCATCTCCATGTACTACACGCATAATATCATCATTTTCATACTGGATAGCAGAATGTTTCACGGAAATCTCTGCACAGAACTTCTTAAAGTTCTCCGGCAGCTTTACAGACCACAGTACGGTCATGTTCGGCTCCGGTGCAGCTCCGATATTGTTTAATGTATTCAGGTAACGGTACGACATCTTCGTAACCATATGTCTGCCATCGACACCGATTCCTGCGATGGACTCGGTTACCCAGGTCGGGTCTCCGGCGAAAATGGTATTGTACTCCGGTGTACGTGCAAATTTTACGCAGCGCAGTTTCATGACGAACTGGTCGATAATTTCCTGAATTTCCTTCTCGGTAAAGGTGCCCTCTTTTAAGTCACGCTCTGCATAGATGTCTAAGAAGGTTGAGGTACGTCCAAGGCTCATTGCTGCACCGTTCTGCTCCTTAACGGCTGCAAGGTAGGCAAAATATAATGCCTGTGTTGCCTCTTTTACGTTTGTTGCCGGCTTTGAGATATCGCATCCGTAAATCTCAGCTAATTTCTTTAACATTTTAAGCGCACGAATCTGCTCAGATAACTCCTCGCGCTCACGAATCACGTCAGAATACATGATGACACGTGTGTTGTTTAACTGCTCCTCTTTATCCTCAATCAGACGGTCTACACCGTAAAGTGCCGGTCTTCTGTAGTCGCCGATAATACGTCCACGTCCATACGCATCCGGAAGTCCGGTGATAATATGTGCAGAACGGCAGGCACGCATTTCCGGTGTATAAGCGTCAAACACGCCTGCATTATGTGTCTTTCTGTGTGTGGTAAAGTATTCTACCACCTCCGGGTCCACCTGATAGCCGTTATCCTCACAGGCTTTCATTGCCATACGGATACCGCCGTAAGGCTGTAAGGAACGTTTAAAAGGTTTATCGGTCTGGAAACCAACGATTTTTTCCTTGTCTTTGTCAAGGTATCCCGGTCCATGGGAAGTAATCGTGGAAATAATTTTTGTGTCCATATCAAGAACGCCGCCTGCTTCCCTCTCCTTTTTGGAAAGTTCTAACACGTCGTCCCATAAGTCCTTCGTATCCTGGGTCGGTCCCTCAAGGAAACTTTCATCTCCGTCATAAGGGGTATAGTTCTTCTGGATAAAATCACGTACATTTACCTCTGTCTCCCAGGCACCACCTTTAAAGTTTCTCCATTCGTTTTGCATCAGTGTTATCCTCCTCACTTCTGTCTCAATTTGCTCACGAGAGTTAGTTGTCACTAACTCCATGAATATACCATCATCTCCCCCAGACTGTCAAGGGCTTTCTCCAAAGTAAAAAAGGTAACAAAAAAGCCGAGGGTCTGGGTTCCTGTGCCCAGACGGTCGGCTTTTGTACGTTATACTTCATGTGGTAATTCCACTTATCCGTCAGTCATATAACATGGTCATCATACAATAACTTTCTGGTTTTTGCAATAGGTATTCTTTACCAAATTCAAAAAAAACCGGACCTGGTTTTATCGTGTCAGCTCTCCTGGATGCTTTGCAAGGCGGATGGCACTGTGAAAATAGCTGCATGCGGAAATTCCCCAGAGAATGATTACCATGGTTAGTGGCATCAAACCGAAGTCAAACAAAAACATTCCAAACAGACAGACTAAAAACAGCACAAGGCATGCCATCTGTGTCGTCCGGTACGAATAATAGGCACATTTATAGATTCCCATGCGCTCTGCCTCATCGCAGCTTTCCATCCACCGCTTCTGAAAGTTCGTATCGTAAACGCTACCCTGTTTCTCCGGATTTAGTTCCTTCTCGAGATTGACGATTCTCCTCTGATAGGCGGCGATAACCGCAAGGCTGTAAAATACACCCACGACCAGCAGAATGGTATACAAAATTGCTGACATTTTTCCGATTGGTGCTCTTTCCATGCAATAGATTCCCGCTCCGATAAAGAAGTAATTGAGAATCAGCGCTACCGAGAGCATCCACATCAGATAGCTGAGCCTGATATCCACCTGGCTAAATGTCTCTTCATCTTCTTCCGTCCAGCCCTCAAGCTGCTTTTTACACTGCTTAAATATCGCCGCACAGACAATCCAGAGTACGGTTGCAATCACGATATTGGCAAACGGCGAAATCACCGTAAGGATGTCTATCATCACATCCCCAATCGGGCGTGCCGCCCCATTCTCCGCTAAAATGGCGCTGAAAAATCCACCGATTCCTCCCAGGACAAAGCAAACAGCCAGAATGACGATAAATTTTTTAAAGGCTTTTTTGTCCTCTCTCCTGTTCTGATTTGCTTTCTCACTCATCTGCGTCCTCCTCATACCAGAAAATATCCTCAACCGGAACCTCAAATACTTTTGCAATCTTAAGCGCAAGCGTGACTGACGGGGAATAATCCCCCCGCTCAATCTGGCTGATGGTCTG
The DNA here is from genome assembly GCA_050874345.1 of Roseburia sp. Classification (GTDB taxonomy): domain Bacteria; phylum Bacillota; class Clostridia; order Lachnospirales; family Lachnospiraceae; genus Roseburia. The sequence goes on from JBNMKM010000007.1 coordinate 115,677, forward strand.
CCGTGAAACACCTACCAGCCGTCCCATTTCCTGTTGATTGACATCAATCTTTGCCCGATATTCTTTAAGATGGTTATATAATGGCATCTTTTTCCTCCAGTTTCATGACAACTTTTCTTGTCATTCTGATTATAGCCACGAAAAGGACGCTTGTCAATCTTTTAGCGCATCTTCATCCAGACTGCCATCTCACCCGGCACGCGATTTCCCCAGTTACAGTAAGGCACGAGCGTTAATGTGGCATCCTCAAAGCCTACCGGAACTGTGCCATAAAGCCGCCCAGGATTCCAGTCAGCTGTCTTTACCCGCACACCATGTGCCGTAATCTTTGTCACACCACCGAGTAAATCTTCGCACCAGGTCTCCTCAAGCGGCGCCGCCGTATCTACAAAAAATGCGGCAAGATTCTCGTCATTATCCTGCTGTTCAAGGCAGTACACAAGCGGTCCCTTCACAATGGCAGCCTTTCCGACATCCGCGCGCACTGCCGGATTTGCATAGACAAAATGTGCCGGCATCTCAAAGGTAAGCTCTACTGTCTGGTTTTTCCAGTCTGCCGTAAGGGATGCGTAGCCGCACTCTGCCGATACCTTCTGCTCTGTTCCATCCACGGTGAGCTTTACATTTTTTGCATAGGAAGGGATTCTGATATGAAGCGTCTCCTCCCTGCCCTCTAAGCTGTCATTTTTTTCTTCTTCAAACTGAAATGTTACCTTTCCCTCAAACGGGAACCGGGTTTTCGTCTCAAGGCGCAGTGTTCTGCCGGAAAGTGCCACCCGCAGTGTTCCGCCTGCAAACAGGTTCACCCAGAGTCCGTCCTCCCCGGTAAAATAAATGTATTCGCCGAGGGATGCCAGCGTTCTTGCAATGTTCGGCGGGCAGCACGCACAGCCAAACCACTTCTGACGCACCGGTTTGATATGGTTTTTGTCTGTCTTTGGAATACAGTTTGCCGGCCAGACCTCAAGCGGGTTTACATAAAAGAAACTCTTTCCATCCATTGCGATTCCGGCAAGGACCGTATTCATCAGCGCAAGCTCCATCGTCTCTATGTATTTTGCATCCCCGGTAATCTGTGCCATCCGGCGGCAGAATAATGCCAGTCCGATGGAGGCGCAGCTCTCGGAATAGTTCGTATCATTCGGCAGGTCATAGTCGGTGGTAAAACGCTCTAACGTCCCGGAGCTTCCGATTCCTCCGGTTAAATACATCCGTTTTTCCACAATATTGTCATAGAGGCGCTCGCATGCCGCTAACAGCTCCTTGTCCTGATAAATGCCTGCGATATCCGCCATGCCGCAGTAAAGATAAACGGCGCGCACCGCGTGTCCCTCTGCCGTCGTCTGCTCCCTGACCGGCAGATGTGCCTGCCCGTAGCGTGTCTCATAGGGATTTGGGTCATGCCACACATCAACAAATGTCTTTTTCTCATGCTCATGAAACAGATAATTCGGCTCCGTTCCCCTGCGGTTGATAAAATCCTTTGCCATCTGCAAGTACTGCTCTTTTCCGGTCACCTCTGCCATCTTCACAAGCGCAAGCTCCACTTCCTCGTGTCCCGGCACGGCATTTTCGTATTCCGGCGTATGGAACACCTCGCAGATTAAATCCGCATTTTTTTCCATGATTTTTAACAGCTTATCTTTGCCGGTCACCTTATAGTAGGCAACTGCCGCCTCCATGAAATGTCCTGCGGTATAAAGCTCGTGCCCCTCTTTTAAGTTGCAGAACTGCTTTCCCGGCTCTAAGATTGAAAAATACGTATCCAGATATCCATTTTTCTCCTGTGCCTTGCCCACAAGCTCGATTGCCTCGTCTGCAAGCGCCTCGAGCGCCTCATTTTTTTCATAGGAAAGCGAGTATGCCACCGCTTCTAACCACTTTGCAAGGTCGCTGTCCTGGAACACCCAGCCGTGGAAGGTTCCGTCGGAGAGTCCTGCCGCCACCTTAAAATTTTCAATGCAATGGCTTGCCTCGGCATCCGCCACCTCATCGTTTAATGCGCGCCACTGGTAAGGAATGATTTCCTTCGTCACCAATTTCGTGTACTTGCTCCAGAAAGCATCCTCAATCCGCACATCGTTTAATGATACGCTTTTTAATCTGTCTTTTCTCATATCCTTCTCCTGTCATTTTCCTATAGAATACTGCCGGTACTCTTCCTGCCAAAAATCCGGCTTATAAATAACGCACTGCCCAGGCGCTCTGATTTGCGCCTACTCCTGTAATGCACATCGTCGGATTGCCAGCCTCGTCGTTGAGCTGGACAATGACCCCCTCATAACTGTTTTCGCCGATATTTAAGGTGATACAACTCTCGTCGCCCAGTGTAAAACTCCCGATTGGTCTCGCATAGGTTTCCTTTGAAACGCTCTCTGCATTTTGGTCGCGGTATTTTAAGACTTCCCCATTCATCGTAAATTCCGCTTTGACGGGCTTATGAATCTCGTTGGAAATATCAAGCCCATGTTCCACTACATAATACGTCCCGCAAATTTCTGACTCGTGGTACGACTTCGGGCAGAGCATCTCGCCCTCGGTTGCAAACGGTGCTGCTGTAAGCCATCCGTTTCGTGTACGGAACAACTGATGTACCCTTGGCTCATGCATTTCGGTGTCCATGTCAAATCTCTGATGGTAAACCATGTAAATCTTTCCGTCCTGATCCATAAATGCGGAGTTGTGTCCCGGCGATTTGTAACCGCACTCAAGACTTGGAAAAATATAATTTCCAATTAACTTTAAGCCATACGGGTCATGATGATTGACTCTCCGGAACGTGCGTCCATCCATATCCACATACGGTCCATCCACCTTTTTGGAGCGGAACAGACGAATCTGATAGCCACCCTCGCGATTCAACCAGCCAAACGATACAAACAGATAATAATAATCCGCCTGTGGGTCATACAGAATATACGGTCCCTCAATCGACTTATGTCCGCCGCCCAGAAGCTTTTTCCCATAATAAGGGTCAACCTGATTCTTCACATCCTGCTTCGGATGAATCGGAAGCCCAGTCGCCTCGTCTAACTCGATAAGGAAAATTCCGCCAGACCAGGAACCGTACACCAGCCAGAGCCGCCCATCACGGTCTTTGACCGTATTCGGGTCGATACAGTTCGGCCATGCCAGATTGTTGTAATGTCCATTCTTTTTTAAGTAGCGGGAAATATCCGCTCCCTCTCCCAATACGTCTTCTACATTTGTCTTCTCGACTGTCTGCGCATCAAAACCGGAGTGAAGGATTGCACACACGTAAGTGTAAGGTCCCTTCGCTTCATCCGCCACTGCCATACAGATACTTGATTTTACATAGGAACCGGAGGTACAAAAATACATCACGTATTTTCCCATCACCGGATTATAGGATACATCCGGCGCCCAGACCGCATAATCTTTTCCGTCAAATCTGCCACAGAAGGCAAATGCTTCTTTTTTGTCATCAAACAGGTTGGTAAACAGCGGATTCTCCTCCGTTACCCCCTCGGCAAAACAGTTCCAGTAACGCAGGTCGGTCGAAACCGCCGCCGACATATGTGTTCCGAAGATATAATATTTTCCGTCTTTGTCTACAAAAACCGCTGGGTCATGCACCGGTGTTCCAGTATGGAAGCCCCCTTTTTTCATCTCATTTTCCCCGCCTTTTCATAAGTAATTTAATTAATAATAAACTATTTTATATTTTCATAAATTATACCTCTTTTACTCTGAGACTGCAAGTCTTTTATCCCTTCTTCTGACCGATTTGGGTCGGGAATTCCAGGCTGCTTCTTTACAGGAATTCAAATTATTTAGAATTAAATTGACGAAAAAGTGGTTTTTTCTTATAATATTTTTTAGAAAAAGATAAACAAAAACACGGACTTCTGCCTGTTGTCCGCATGATACAAATGGAGGGTTTCTGCCTTGTTACACATTACTTCTCTTAATGATGGATTGGAAATTTTTAAGGCACTTGGCTCTGACGTCCGCGTTCAGATCCTGAATATTCTTCTGGAAAACAATAATATGAGCATGAACGAGCTTGCTTCCCGCTTAAACATCACAAACGGCGCTCTGACCGGACACATCAAAAAGCTTGAAAGCAGCGGGCTTATCAGCACGTCCAGTGAATCCGCCGGACACGGCAATCAGAAAATCTGCTCTGTACATCTTGATAAGATTCTGATTGATCTGGAAAAACCGGAGGATTTCCAGAATGTTTACAACACCGAATTAAAAGTTGGTCACTATTCCAGCTACAATATCTGCCCTACCTGCGGTCTTGCTTCGAGCAAGGCGTTAATCGGCGAAGTTGACGACGCGCGGTATTTCGAGCATCCGGACCGCTACAACGCAGATATTCTCTGGTTCACCAAGGGATATGTCGAATATGTCATTCCAAATTTTATCCCAAGCTCCCAGCGGATTACCCAGATTACAATTTCCGCAGAGTTAAGTTCCGAGGCTCCCGGCATCAACAATGTCTGGCCGAGTGATATCAGCTTCTATTTAAACGACGTCTGTGTCGGCACCTGGACTTCGCCTGGCGATTTTGGTGATGTAAAGGGCTTATTTACTCCGGACTGGTGGCCGCAGAACTGGAACCAGTATGGTCTTTTAAAATTGCTTGTGATTAATAAGAAGGGAACCTACATTGACGGTCTTAAGATTTCCGATGTCACGATTGACAGCTTTGACTTAGATTACCGCAGCGGCATCCGTTTCCGCATGGCGGTTGAAGACGATGCGGCGCATGTAGGCGGTCTGACTATTTTCGGAAAATCCTTCGGAAACTATGGTCAGGACATCCGTGTCAGCTTAAATTACGCTCCGATTGAGACTGCGGAATAAGAATAAAAATGATTTTGGTGAACTAAGAAATGTTACACACGAAGAAAACGCAACAGGATATTACGACACAATTAGGGAGTGGAAGCATCCTTCCGCTCATCGTACGACTCTCCGTCCCGGCTGTCATCGCACAGCTTATCACCTTTCTCTACAATATTGTAGACCGGATGTATGTTTCCCGGATTGAAAATTCCGGAATGGATGCGTTGGCGGCTCTTGGAATCGTACTCCCCATCACACTGATTATTCAGGCTTTTGCAAATCTTATCGGTCTCGGCGGTGCGCCGAGAGCCGGCATAAAATTAGGAGAAGGCGACCATCCGGAAGCAAACCGGATTTTCAATACCGCCTTCTCCTTACTTGTGCTGCTTGGAATTTTAATCGGCGCTGTAACTTTTCTCTTTTCCAGAGAAATTGTCACGCTGTTTGGCTGTCCGCAAAGTGCAATGGAATTTGCCGTTTCCTACCTGAAAATTTACGCCTGCGGAACCGTTTTTATGATGTTAGCGCAGGGGTTAAATCCGTTTATTTTAACGCAGGGCTACTCCATGTTTGCCATGAGCTCGGTTCTGCTTGGCGCCGTCATCAACATTCTGTTAGACCCGATTTTTATTTTTTTCCTTCACATGGGTGTCCGGGGTTCCAGCCTTGCAACTGTTATTTCCCAGCTCTGCTCCTGCGTGTGCGTGATTTTATTTTTTCTCACCCAAAAGAGCCTTTTTTGCTTCCGGATTCCGGAAATGCGGCTTTCCCTTAAGAGGTGCCTTAGCATCCTCTCTCTTGGCATTACACCGTTTGTGATGACGATTACCGAATGTGCCATTCAAGTCGTCTTTAATATCAACCTAAACCGTGCAACCGGAGGCAATAAAGATTATACGGCTGCCTTAACCGTCATGCTCAGCGCCCTGCAGCTTATCTCTCTGCCGCTTAACGGGCTTGGAAACGGCGTGCAGCCCTTTGTCAGCTATAATTACGGAAAGGGCGATACCCGCCGCCTGAAAAAAGGCATCCAGTATGTCACGGTGATAGCCTTTATCTTCTGCATCTCCATCTGGTCGTTTTCGCTTCGGGTGCCGGAACTGTATGCGCATCTGTTTTCTGCCAGTGAATCCGTCACGACAATTGTAAAAGAGTATTGTCCGCTCTTTCTGATGGGCTCCATTATGTTTTTTGTGCAGATGACGCTCCAGAATGTCAACATTGCACTCGGGCAGGCAAAGTTAGCGCTGATTCTTGCGGTGACCCGAAAGGTCATCATCTTAATTCCGCTCTGCTTTCTTTTGACCCATTCTCTTGGCTTTAAAGGCGTTTACTTATCAGAGGGAATCGCAGATCTGGTGGCTGGAATCATCACCGCCATTGCAATCTTTAGCTCCTTCCCGCGGATTTTTAAGAAGCGGGAAGAAGCCCTCCGTGGATAGCGTTTTTTAGAGCTTTCCACCGTATACCGGGAAGCCGCTGCTTGCACCGTAATTTTCGATTTTCTTAAAGTTTTTCAGTGCTTCCATATCCGCTTCGCTGATGGTGAAATCAACCTCTGCATTGCTCTTCATATGTGCCGGGTTCGCGGTCTTCGGAAGGGATACGGTTCCCAACTGGATGGTATATCTGATGCAAAGCTGTGGAACGGACACGCCATACTTATCTGCGATTGCTTTGATTTCCGGCTGATTTAAAATTTCGCCGTGCGCAATCGGAGAATATGCCTCTACCACAATGCCTTTCTTCTGGCAGTACTGTGCCAGCTCAAGCGGTGTATTGCTGATGTGGAAAAGAATCTGGTTTACCATCGGCTTTATCTCTGCTGTCTCAAGCAGACTCTCGATATCTCCAATCTGAAAATTGGATACTCCGATTGCCTTCACTTTTCCGGCTTTATACGCATCCTCAAGTGCTCTCCAGGCCGCGCGGTTGCCTTCCACATAGCGATCCTCGGACTGGTTCACCTCAACCCACGGCTGCGGGCTGTGAATAATCATCTGGTCAAGATACGCAAGTCCCATTTTCTCAAGGGTTTCATCAATCGACTGTGCAACGCTCTCATAGGTCTTAAGCTCTGCTGCAACCTTGCTTCCCACAAAAAGTTCCTCTCTCGGAATCCCGCAGGTGCGGACGCCTTCTCCGACGCCTCTCTCATTTCCATACGCCTGTGCAGTGTCAATCATGCGATAGCCTGCCTTCACTGCCTCTCTCACTGCTTCTGCCGCCTTATCATCGTCGATAAACCATGTTCCAAGTCCAAGTTTCGGTATTTTCACGCCATTGTTCAGTTCATAAGTTTCCTGTAATACCATTTTTGTTTCCTCCATTTTCCATTCTTTTGATTGACGTACTGCTTTGTACGTCCTATAATCAAGTATAAGTTTATCATACAAGTTAAACCTAACTTTAAGTCAAGGTTTTTTTGAGCAGCATCGGTAAAATGTAATACTAAATTCTTGATTCACCGACTAAATTCGTGTTTGACGATTTTAGTCTTACACAATTTGTGATATGCTTATTTTGGTTAGTGGATTCCTCCAACAAAAGGGGGACTATTTTATGCCTAAGAAAAAA
>JBNMKM010000008.1:0-114839 GCA_050874345.1 Roseburia sp.
ATACCGCATATCTTGTGTTATAGTAGCCATAGCAGAGAACTCCTTTTGGTTTGTTTTTGTTGTGGTGACTAAAATATAACACAAAGGCAGTATCTCTGTTTTTTAAATATTCAGTTGTAACACATGTATTGTAATCCTACAGTTCCAATCGATGTGCAGTGAGATTTCCTACTTGACGATGGGAAATCAGTTGCGCTATACTTAATTAGTTAAGAAGGTTTTGGGTATAATTACTTAGTTGATAGAAAGGCAGGGAAAGTAATGGCATTTTTGGGGTCGTTTCTTCAGTATGTAATCATTTTAATAATTCTGGCTGCAATCGCAGGACTTGGAATCTTTGCAGGAAAGAAGCTGCGGGACCGCAAGGACAAAAAGAGTGCAGCAGAAGCGACAGAAGAACAGAAATAAAAAGGAACAAATAGGAGTTTGGAGGACATCGTCGTGAAGAAGTTTTACGGAGAAAATGAACTGCGCCGGATGTATCTGGAATTTTTTGAGAGCAAGGGACATCTGCGCATGAACAGCTTTTCATTGGTACCGCACAATGACAACAGCTTATTACTTATCAATGCGGGAATGGCACCGCTTAAGCCATATTTTACCGGACAGGAAATTCCGCCGAGAAGACGTGTGACAACCTGTCAGAAGTGTGTTCGTACCGGTGATATTGAGAATGTAGGAAAGACAGCAAGACATCTGACATTCTTTGAAATGCTTGGAAACTTTTCTTTTGGAGATTATTTCAAACACGAAGCAATTGCATGGAGCTGGGAATTTTTAACCAAGGTATTAGGGCTTGAGGAGGACAGACTCTATCCGTCCATCTATGGTGAGGATGACGAGGCATTTGAAATCTGGAATAAGGAAATCGGTGTTCCGGCAGACCGTATTACCCGTTTCTACCGTGACCCGGAAACCGGAGAGTGCGATAACTTCTGGGAGCATGGTGCAGGACCGTGCGGACCATGTTCTGAGATTTATTATGACCGTGGAGAAAAATACGGCTGTGGCAAACCGGACTGTAAAGTAGGATGTGACTGTGACCGTTTCATGGAAGTATGGAACAACGTATTTACCCAGTTCAACGGAGACGGACATGGCGGATATGAGGAGCTTGAGCAGAAGAATATTGATACAGGTATGGGACTTGAGCGTCTTGCAGTAGTGATGCAGGATGTAGATTCTGTATTTGATATTGATACGATGAAGGCAATCCGTGACAAGGTATGTGAACTGTCCGGAAAGACCTATGAGACCGATGCGCTCGATGACGTCTCCATCCGTCTGATTACCGACCATATCCGTTCTTCCACATTCCTGATTTCCGATGGTGTCATGCCGTCCAATGAGGGAAGAGGATATGTACTCCGCCGTATCATCCGTCGTGCAGCAAGACACGGAAAGATGCTCGGAATCGAAGGTACATTCCTTGCAAAGATTGCACAGGTTGTAATCAACGAGAGCAAGGACGGATATCCGGAGTTAGAGGAGAAGAAGGACTTTATCTTAAAGGTACTTACCCAGGAAGAAGAGAAGTTTGCAAAGACAATCGACCAGGGACTTTCCATCTTAGCAGATATGGAAGAAAAGATGCAGGCAGAGGGCAGCAAGAAGCTCTCCGGAGAGGATGCATTTAAGCTTTATGATACTTATGGATTCCCAATCGACCTTACCGAGGAGATTCTTGAAGAGAAGGGATTTTCATATGATGAGGAAGGCTTTGCCGTATGTATGGAGAAGCAGCGTGCCACTGCACGTGGTGCCCGCAAAGAGACCAATTACATGGGTGCAGATGCCAATGTATACAATGAGATTGATTCACCGGTTACGACCGAATTTACCGGATATGACCGGACAAGCGATACATCAGAGGTTGCATTCCTCACCACGGAGACAGAAGTAGTGGAAGCACTTTCTGATGGTGAAAAGGGCTCTATCATCGTTCCGGCTACTCCGTTCTATGCAACAATGGGTGGACAGCAGGGCGATAAGGGTACGATTACCTCTGAGAGCGGAACTTTTGTGGTAGAGGATACCGTGAAGGTAGTCGGCAACCGTTATGCACATGTCGGATATGTTTCTGAGGGAATGATTCGTACCGGAGAGAAGGTTACCCTTTCCGTTGATGAGAAGCGCCGTGCAAAGACCTGCCGCAACCATTCCGCAACCCATTTGCTCCAGAAGGCACTCCGTGAAGTTTTGGGAACCCATGTGGAGCAGGCTGGTTCTTATCAGGACAGCGAGCGCACCAGATTCGACTTCTCTCATTTCGCTGCAATGACACCGGATGAGATTGCCCGCGTAGAGCAGATTGTCAACGATAAGATTGCAGAGGGATTAGAGGTCCGTACCGATGTTATGACGGTGGAAGAAGCCAAAAAGACCGGAGCAATGGCATTGTTCGGTGAGAAGTACGGCGAGAAGGTCCGTGTCGTTTCCATGGGAGACTTCTCCAAGGAATTCTGTGGCGGTACTCATGTAAAGAATACTTCTGATATTGCTGCATTTAAGATTATTTCCGAGAGCGGTGTCGCTGCAGGCGTGCGCCGTATCGAGGCACTGACCGGAGACAACGTGCTTGCTTACTACGCAAAGCTTGAAAAAGAGCTTGAGGCCGCTGCAAAGATTGTAAAGTCTACTCCGGCAAACCTTACCGAACGTTTAGAGAAGCTGATGGCAGAAGTTAAGGCACTCCAGAGCGAGAACGAGTCCTTAAAGAGCAAGGCAGCAAAGGATGCACTCGGCGACGTTATGGATCAGGTTGTGGATGTAAAGGGTGTCAAGCTCCTTGCAACAAGCGTATCCGGCGTTGATATGAATGGTTTGCGTGAGCTTGGAGACCAGCTCAAAGAAAAACTTGGACAGGGCGTTGTGGTACTTGCTTCCGAATGTGATGGCAAGGTAAACCTCATTGCAATGGCAACCGATGACGCAATGGCAAAGGGAGCCCATGCAGGAAATCTGATTAAGAGTATTGCAGGAAAAGTCGGCGGAGGCGGCGGTGGACGCCCGAATATGGCACAGGCAGGCGGAAAGAATCCGGCTGGTATCAAGGATGCCATCGCAGAAGCAAAAACTGCATTAGAAGGACAGATTGCATAAACTTAAAATAAGACTTACTTTGGGTAAATTGTCTGAATTTTTTAAAATGTACGAAAAACAGTTGACGGACAAAAAATTTGTGTTATAATAATTTACAGTGCAGTGAAGATTACCCAAACAGTTGAATATGCACAATACGCAACTGGAGGGAGGTTAGGTGTGAGATAATGTCTAGTGTAATAGTAAAAGAGAACGAGACTTTAGATAGCGCTTTACGCAGATTCAAGAGAAACTGTGCAAAAGCTGGTATCCAGCAGGAGATTCGTAAAAGAGAACATTACGAGAAGCCAAGTGTAAAACGCAAGAAAAAATCTGAAGCAGCTAGAAAAAGAAAATACAACTAATGTATTTAAAATAGCCATCACGGTATGTGATGGCTATTATTTTGTTTCGCGGAAATTTTTAGAATGTGCAACGCAATATCCGATGTTTGTCAAAAATAGGAAAAAATAACTAGAAAATTTTGTTTAAAATTGATATTGGAAAATGTAGGAAGACGTGTCAAAATATTCTTTTAAGAAAAGATGTATATCGGCTTAGACGGTACGGTAGCTAGACAGAAGGAAGGAAAAGGCGTGGAATATACAGCGGAGACAGAAAAGAAAAAAGAAATTAGCCAGGACGTTTTCAAGTCCAGACAGACCTATCAGGGGCGGATTGATTTTCTGATGTCCGGCGGAGAAAACAGTGTCGGTGCTCTTTATATTGATGTGACAGCGAACCGCATTATTTCGGTTACCTGGAATGGAGAGGAATGGAACGGGGATGAGAACGTCAGAAACTGGCTTGTCGCCAACATTTACCCTTATGTAGATGGAGAAGAGAGCTTAGAAGCACTCAAACGGGATTTCAGCAGAGACAATCTGACGAGACTTTTCCAGAAAGGGCAGACAGGACTTCGCCTGAAACACAGATTTAAAAAGAACAACCGGATTTTGTGTTACCGGATTGATGTGAATATGTTTCAGAATCCGGAGAATGGACATATTGAAGCGTGTGCATCCTGGAAGGATTATACGCTTAAGTATATCGATTCCTCTATTCAGAAGGTGCTGTATCAGACGGATTATCAGGCACTTGGACTTATCGAGGTAGAAAAGGGAATTATTTATATCCGCTCCAATCAGTTTAAGGAGATGGAAATGGAAGAAAACGCTCTTTTTCCATATGATGACTGTGTGAAGCAGATGGAGAAGGTACGCATCTATGAGAAGGACAGAGAGCGTTTTGTGCGCTGTACTTCCCTGGACTATCTGTCAGATAATATGGCGATGGCAGGGCAGTTTTCTTTCCTGGTTCATAATGTGGAACATGAACTTGAGCGTTATACGTATCACTGGTTTGATGAGGAACATAAAATCCTGATTTTTGTGATTGAAGATATGACAAAGGAATCGGAGACCGATGCGCTTACCGGTTCTTTAAACCGGATGGGATTTTTCCGTCAGACGGAGGAAATTCTTTTAAACAATCCAACCGAAGAATTTGCCATTTTATATTTTAACATCCAGCGATTTAAGGCGATCAATGATTTGATGGGATATGAAGCAGGGGACAGCATTTTATGCAATATGATGAATGATTTGCAGATGAGCTTTTTAAAACCCCTTGCAATTGCACGGATGGAGGCAGATCACTTTACGGCGCTTGTAGATGTAAGAAATCTGGATTTGACGAGACTTTCGGAAGTTTTGCACGTTGTGTATACAAGAAACCAGATGAAAATGGATATTTACGGAAGATGTGGAATCTTTTATATTCCCAAAGATTCGAAACTCAGTATATCCGATATGTGTGATTTTGCAAAACTTGCAAAGACACATATCCCGAACCAGTATGTAAAACCGTATGCAATATTTAACGAGCAGATGAAGCAGGAATATGAGCAGAAGAGCATTGCGATGATTGGACTGGATTATGCAATGAAAAATGATGAATTTTCTGTTTATTACCAGCCGGTCTACGATGCGTGGACGGGAGAGATTATTGCTGCGGAAGCCCTTGTGCGCTGGATTTCAAAGGAAAACGGTGTGATACTGCCTGGTAATTTTATTACGGCACTTGAGGAGAGCGGACACATCGCAAGGCTTGATTCGTTTGTGAACCAGAAGGTATACCAGTTCCAAAAGGAGCGCTATGAGGCGGGAAAGCCGGTTGTCCCGCTGACCATCAATTTATCCAGAATGGATTTGATGGATGAAAATATTATGAATGAGATTAAAAACCATATTCGTAATTCAACGTTTCCGAAAAATCTGCTCCGCTATGAGATTACGGAATCTGCGTATACGACGATTGATTCCGTGGGCAATCAGTTCCTGGCAGACCTTCGAAAAGAGGGAGTCAGGGTGTTGCTTGACGATTTTGGAAGTGGCGTCTCCTCGTTTAGCACAATCCGGGATTATGAGTTTGACGTGATGAAGCTTGATATGGGATTTGTGCAGAAAATCGGGCTGAATAAGAAGAACAACAACATTTTAATTTCTGTGATAGAGCTTGCGCACCGTCTGGATATGAAGGTGGTTGCTGAAGGCGTGGAGACAAAGGAACAGTTGGATTTTCTGAAAAATTATGGCTGTGATTACATTCAGGGCTATTATTTCTCGAAGCCACTGCCACAGAAGGAGTTTGTGGAACTTCTAGAAAAACAGTAAGACGAAAAATAATAGAAGTTTGTAAGGATAGAAATCCATGGTATGAAAAAAGATACCATGGATTTTTTTGTGCTAAAAAACAATTGACAACTGTGTGTATATGGTGTATATATAACACATAAACAGTTGAGGAGGTGAACGGATGCAGCTAAAGCAAAATTCCGGCGTGCCGATTTATCAGCAGATAGCGGAGAGTTTTAAGACAGATATTCTGGCGGGAAAGTACAAACAGGGAGAATTTCTTCCGTCCATCAGAGGACTTGCAAAGGATTTGAAAATCAGCGTCATCACAACGATGAAGGCATATGAACAGTTAGAGCAGGAAGGGCTTGTGACGGCGGCGCAGGGCAAGGGATTTTATGTCAATGCGCAGGACAGTGAGATGATAAGGGAACAGCATTTAAGAAAGGTCGAGGATGCACTGACGGATGCGATTGCCGCAGCGAAGGTTGCAGGACTGTCCGGGGATGAACTGCGGGGAATGTTAGATGCCCTGATGAATATGGAGAATTAAATAACAGGAGGATTCAAAAAATGACAGTACAGTATGCAATAGAGGGACACAATATCCACAAACAGATGAAGGGGTTTTGCCTTGATGTCGAAAGCCTTGCCATTCCAAAGGGGTTTGCAACCGCTCTGATTGGAGAAAACGGAGCCGGAAAAACGACACTTTTAAATATTCTTGCGGGAATCCGGCTCGATTACCAGGGGGAGCTTACTTATTTTGGAAAATATTCGGATATGGAGAAGGAAAAGAGAGCGGATGTGAAAAACAGAATAGGCTACACGGGCACCGGAAAGTATTATCTGCCGCAGTGGAACGTAAACGATATCGAGGAAATCAGCAGCCTTTTGTTTGAAGATTTTTCCAGGGAAGAATTTCGCCGGTATTGCACGGAGCTTGCTATTTTTTCCGGAGGTGCCAGCGACTTGAAGAAGCCGAACAGCTCTTATTCCGACGGTATGAAGGTAAAACTGATGTTAGCGGGCGTGATGGCGCGGCAGACCGACCTTTTGCTTTTAGATGAGCCGGCATCGCCGCTTGACCCGTTGATGCGCGATAAGCTCTGCCAGATGATACGCGAATACATCACCGGAGGAAACGGCGAAAAAAGCGTCTTTTTCTCGACACACAATATCTCCGATATGGAAAACGTCACCGATTATGCCATCATCATGGAGCAGGGAAAAATCGTTGAGCAGGGATTCGTCGAAGATTTGAAAAAAAAATATATCCTTGTAAAGGGAGATGCGGCGGATACACAAAAGGCAAAAGAAATTTTATATACCATCACCGAGAATCCGTATGGCTTTGAGGGAATCTGTCTGGCAGAAAATCTTGACAAACTTGCCGGAATGAATGTCACAAAGGAGATTGCAAGCCTGTATCAGATTAGTGTGGCGGTCATGAAACGGAATACCAAAATTGTGATGAGGTAGGGAAAAGGCATGCGTGATATTGGAAAAATGATAAAAAATTACAGAACGCTGACAAATAAAAAGTATCGCATGGTAACGAATCTTGTAATACCGGTTGTCTCCGCAATTGGATTCCGCCTGTTTGCGCATCTGGGGGATGTATGGTATGGTCCTGCACTGCTGATGTTTGTGTTTGTGATGATGGCAGAGATAATGGGGGATTACTTTGCGTTTGGATGTATCTGCAAAAAGAATTGCTTTGGAATGAATTTCTTAAAGAGTAGCTTTGACGGGATGCACTGCTTTGCAGATGCGCTGCTTCTTGATATTCTGGTGAGACCGTTCCGGCTGGCGGTATTTGCGATGATTGTGTGCTTCCCATGGATAGGAATGTACCTAAACGGCTGGGTGCTGTTTGATGGGATTGTTTTCCTGGCAATTATTTCCATCGCTTCACTCAATGTGACACGGTATATTGACACGGCATATTATCTGATGCTTGTGGCATCCGCTTTTTTAGTTCCGGCGGCGGGCATCATTGCACTGTTAGTTTTTGTCAGGATTCCGGCAGAGATTGTAGCGGTGGTGTTGGCAGTGCTGTTATTTCTTGCGATTGTGCTGACGTATTTTCATATGCTTACGAGAATGAAAAAATCTTATCTGGATGTATAGAGGAGGAAGAAAATGTTAAAAGATTTAAAAATGGGTTTTCGGCTGATGAAATATGGCTATAGAATAAAAATGAATGTGATTTTCATGCTTGTGATTCTGGCAGTTGGAATTGTTGTTGAGATTACAAGCGAAGGAACTTCGTTTCTTGGAGGGTTTTATCTGATGCTGACAGGAATGTTTGCCTATCAGATGATTATTTCAATGGACATTTCCGAGATGGTACAGACCTCCGCCATGAAAAGAAGATTACAGGTGGATCTTCCGGTGGTGGCAAGCACGGTCGTCTATTTGGCAGCATATACGTTTCTTCTGGTGGAACGCGTGATTTTAATCCATCAGAATCCGCAGGCAAAGGAAGAGGCACTGTACACACTGTTTGCGATTGTTCTTATGATGGTTGCCATCTATGTTTTTACAGCCATCTGTTATAAATATTTTGTGGCTGGATTTATTGTTTTTCTGATTTTATTTATGGGGATTGATGCCGGTGCGCTGATTCTGTGGGACAATGGTATCGGGCAATGGCTCTGTCAGATTGGACTTGGCTGGATTGCAGTATTTGGCTATGCAATTGTCCTGCTTGGAGGAGGGCTTGAGTATCTGCTTGGAAGCCTCTTATACCGGAAACCACTGTCTGAATTTGCATTCCGCGGAATCTTTAAGGATGCAAAATAAAAACCGTTTGTGCAAAGAGTTTACAAAAAGTTAATGAAAATTTTGTTGACAGAAAAAGCGTAATCCGTTACCATAGATTAAAAGTTCACTAATGAACTAAATGGAGAGTGCCATGAACAGCGATTATGATATTATTTCATTGAGCCATGAAATCAAACGGATTATGGAATATGCCTACGGGGAGCGGATGGAAGATTTCGGTCTCAGAAAAGTGGAAGTGGACATTTTGTACTTTATCGCCCATGCCGGAAATAAGGACACGGCGAGGGACATCATCGATGCGCAGCACATTTCCAAGGCACATATTTCCAAATCTGTGGACAATCTGCGGCAGAAGGGCTACATCCTTTTAGAGGAGGACAGCACGGACCACAGAAAGGCGCACATCCATATTACGGAAAAAGGACTCCCGCTTGTGAAAGAATTTGAAATCATTCATCAGAGAGTGGTGGAACAGTTGTTTTCCGGCGTTACCGCGGAAGAAAAAGCGTGCATGAAACGGGTTGCGCAGAAAGTAGCAGACAATGCCAGAAATTACATCGAAGAAAAGGCGTAATTTCCGGAAACAGACGGACAGAGACGAAAAGGGGGAACCAGAATGAATCAGTACGGAGATTTTGGACGTGAAACAGAAGAATTGATGAAAATCTGCGAGAAGAACAACCAGATATCGACAGAGTTATTCAAAGAGTTTGGCGTAAAGCGTGGACTCAGAGATTTAGATGGAACCGGAGTTTTGACAGGAATCACCAATATTTCCAAGATTGTTGCATTTCGTATGGAGGATGGAAAGAAGGTTCCCTGCGACGGACAGTTGTGGTATCGCGGCTATAAGGTGACGGATTTAATCCGTGGCTTCGAGGGCAAACGCTATGGATTTGAGGAGGTTGCCTATCTGCTTTTGTTCGGAGAACTGCCGAATGTAGAGCAGCTTGCTTCCTTTAAGAGAATGTTGGCGGAGTGCATGCAGCTTCCGACGAACTTTACCAGAGACGTTATCATGAAGGCACCGAGCAAAGACCTGATGAACTCTCTGACCAGAAGTGTGCTGACCTTAGCTTCCTACGATGAATCACTCGGCGACCAGGAGTTACACACCCAGTTAGAGCAGTGCATGAAGCTCATCAGTGTGTTCCCGATGCTTGCCGTGTACGGATATCATTCTTATAATCACTATCTGCGCGATGACAGTTTATATATTCACAGACCGCAGGAGGGCTTATCCATTGCGGAAAATATTTTGCGGATGTTACGTCCGGACCAGAAATACACCGAGTTGGAGGCGAGAGTGCTTGATATTGCACTGGTGCTTCACATGGAGCACGGCGGCGGTAACAATTCCACGTTCACCACACGTGTAGTAACATCTTCTGGTTCCGACACGTACTCGGTTATGGCAGCAGCGCTCAGCTCCTTAAAGGGACCAAAGCACGGCGGTGCGAACATCAAGGTTGTGGAAATGATGCAGGACCTTGAGACTTATGTCTCCGACTGGAATGACGAGGACCAGGTGCGGGCTTACCTTGAGAAGCTTGTGGACAAAGAGGCGTTTGACAGAAAGGGTCTCATTTATGGAATGGGACACGCGGTCTACTCACTTTCTGACCCGAGAGCGCGTGTGTTCAAATCCTTCGTGGAACGTCTTGCCAAGGAAAAGGGAAGAGAGAAGGACTTTGCACTCTACAGTGCAGTGGAGCGGATTGCACCGGAGGTAATCGCCGAGAAGCGTCACATCTACAAGGGTGTTTCTGCAAACGTGGACTTCTACAGCGGATTTGTGTACAGCATGCTTGATATTCCGCTTGAGCTTTACACTCCGATTTTTGCGATTGCACGTATCGTCGGCTGGAGCGCACACCGCATGGAAGAGTTAGTGAATATGGATAAGATTATCCGTCCTGCTTACTTAAGCATTATGGAAGAGAAGACTTACAAGGAACTCGAAGACAGATAAGAGCACAGGAATAAAAGGTTATAAATAAAAAGAGGAACCGCAGGTTTGAATACTTACGGTTCCTCTTTCGTATCTTCATTTGTATCTTCAGTTGAGTCATTTTTTTCACTGTAATAATTTTTCAAAAGTTTGTAAATAAAGGAATATGCCCAGATTAAAACAGGAATAATGACGGTAGAATAGACAGATGCCATGAGCAGATTCATGTAGTTGTCACTGTTGGACAGTGCACAGATTAAAGTTGCGGCATAAAGTCCGACTAAAACAATCACACCTAAGATGGCAAGAATCTGTCTGATTTTTTTGAATGGAAATTTTTTCATGAAAACGTCCTTTCTGATGGTGCAAAGTCGATACAATACAGCCATTATACTCCCATGCGTCTTAATGGGCAAGCGAAAAGAACGGGGAAGCCTGGCGCATAATTGCGTGCATTTTTGGAAAAAGTGCTGGAAAAATGGCAGAATATCTGCTATAATAGGACAGGTATTTATGTGGTGGTGTGATTTGCACGCTGCATAACTGCAAATATTATAAGTGATCGAGGAATGAATCATGGCATTATTAGAGCAGTGGCAGAAAGTTGCCTATAATGAAAAAGCAGATAAGAATGAACTCCAGAGATTCTGGCAGAGATACTTCCTTTTGGAAAAGGGCGTATATGAGAAGCTTCTCACCAATCCGGATGAGAAGGTAGAGGGAACCGTAAAGGAGCTTGCCGATAAATACGAATTAAGCGTTATGGATATGACCGGTTTCTTAGACGGAATCAATGACAGCCTTGTAACTCCGAACCCGATTGATACGATGGAAGAGGACACCAAGGTAAGTCTTGTATTTGACAAAGAGAAGTTATACAAGAACATGGTAGATGCAAGAGCAGACTGGCTGTATGAATTGCCGCAGTGGGATGCTATTTTTGATGCAGAGACCAAGAAGCGTCTTTACTTAGAGCAGAAGAAGTCCGGCACCGTTGTTGTAGGCAAGAAGGTTGGACGTAACGATCCATGTCCTTGCGGAAGCGGCAAAAAATACAAATTCTGCTGTGGACGTTAATTAGTACTTTACAAAATGAAAAAAGCGTACTACAATCCAGTATAGAATTGTTTACAGACAATACGTAGAAGAGAAGAGTAAGCTGTGTGAAAGCATCAGAGAGGAATGTCCCGTGAAAGCGGGTGGTGAAAACATTCCGGCGGGAGACAGCCGAAGACCACCTCTGAGTGACCCTAATCCGGTCCGGTGATACCGTTATCATCTTATAAGATTTTGTGATTGCATGATTATAATTGTAGTTGCAGAATGAAGCAGGGTGGAACCACGTAGAAGAAGCGTCCCTGACATTGCAGTTTTTGCGATGTCAGGGATTTTTTAAATTCATAGGAACTTATGTCCCTATGAATTTAAAAACCCTTCGGGCGTTATGCGCAGCTCGCGGAGAGGCAGATAGCTGCTATGCAGCACCGCTCACGCGCGCAAGTGTGCAGCAAGCGCACACTTGATTCTCTTCTGGAAAGGAGGATGACGATGAAAAAAATCAAAGAATTTTGGAACACACTTCCTGAGACGGTTTCCGTCACCAAAATCGATGGAATCCTGATGCTTTTGATTGCACTGCTTAGCGGAGTAATCGCAGGAATGTTATGTTCACCGAGAAAAAATGCCAGATATGGCTGTGAAAACGGAACAACGACTATTAATCACTGGTATCCGGACAATGAAGAGGAAGAATTTCTGGATGAAGAAGAGGAAGACGTTCAGTAAGGAAATAATCAATAGAAGATAGAATAAGAAAAGAGGAAAAACTATGAAAATCACATTGAAAGACGGCTCCGTAAAGGAGTATGGCGAAGCAAAATCCGTATATGAAATTGCAGCCGACATCAGCGAAGGACTTGCACGTGTGGCATGTGCAGGCGAGGTAGACGGCGAAATCGTAGATTTACGTACTGTTCTCGATAAGGACTGCACCTTAAACATTGTAACAGCAAGTGATCCGGAAGGCTTAAAAGTCATCCGCCACACTGCATCCCACGTGCTTGCAGAGGCTGTAAAACGTCTGTTCCCGAATGCAAAAGTAACCATCGGACCAGCAATTGAAGACGGCTTCTATTATGACTTTGATGCAGAACCGTTTTCCAGAGACGATTTAGACCGTCTGGAAGCTGAGATGAAGAAGATTATCAAGGAAGGACATGAGTTAAAACGCTTCACACTTCCAAGAAATGAGGCAATCAAATTTATGGAGGAGCGCGAGGAGCCGTTTAAGGTAGAGTTAATCCGCGACCTTCCGGAAGACGCAGAGATTTCTTTCTATGACCAGGGCGGTTTCGTAGACCTGTGTGCAGGACCACATCTGATGTCTACCAAGGGAATCAAGGCTTTCAAACTGATTTCTTCTTCCATGGCATACTGGAGAGGGGATTCCAACAAGGCACGTTTACAGAGAATTTATGGAACAGCCTTTAACAAGAAAGAAGAACTGAATGCACATCTCGAAAAATTAGAGGATGCAAAGCGCAGAGACCACAACAAGCTCGGTCGTGAAATGGAATTATTTACCACAGTTGACGTTATCGGACAGGGACTTCCGTTACTGCTTCCGAAGGGAACCAAGATGGTGATGAAATTACAGAGATGGATTGAAGACCTTGAGGACAATGAGTGGGGTTATGTCCGCACCAAGACACCATTGATGGCAAAATCTGACCTGTATAAGATTTCCGGTCACTGGGATCATTATAAAGATGGAATGTTCGTACTCGGAGACGAGGAGACCGACAAAGAAGTATTTGCACTTCGTCCGATGACCTGCCCGTTCCAGTATTATGTATACAAGAATACACAGAAATCTTACCGTGACCTTCCATATCGTATGGGCGAGACTTCCACCTTATTCCGTAACGAGGATTCTGGTGAGATGCACGGACTGACCCGTGTTCGCCAGTTTACGATTTCAGAGGGACACAACGTTATCCGTCCGGATCAGGCAGAGGAAGAGTTAGAGAACTGTCTGCACCTTGCAATTTATGTATTAAAAACACTCGGTCTTGAGAAAGAGGTTACCTATCGTCTTTCCAAGTGGGACCCGCAGAATAAGGAAAAATATCTCGGTGATGAGAATTACTGGGAGTCTACACAGGCAGCACTGCGTAAGATTTTGGTAGAGGAGGGACTTCCATTTACCGAGGCAGACGGAGAGGCAGCTTTCTATGGACCAAAGATTGATATTCAGGCAAGAAACGTGTACGGCAAAGAGGATACGATGATTACCATCCAGTTAGACTGTGCAATCGCAGAAAACTTTGACTTGTACTACATTGACCAGAATGGTGACAAGATTCGTCCGTACATCATCCACAGAACCTCTCTTGGATGCTACGAGAGAACACTTGCATGGTTAATTGAGAAATACGCAGGTAAGTTCCCAACCTGGCTGTGTCCGGAACAGGTACGTGTTCTTCCGATTTCTGAAAAATACGAGGGATATGCAAACGAAGTATTAAAAGAACTGAAAGCAAACGGAATTGATGCAACGGTAGATGCACGTTCTGAGAAGATTGGTTTCAAGATTCGTGAGGCACGTCTTGACAAGCTTCCATATATGCTTGTAGTAGGACAGCAGGAGGAGGCAGACCATACCGTATCTGTCCGCAGCCGTTTTGCTGGAGACGAGGGTGTGAAGCCGTTATCCGAGTTCATTGATGCAATCTGCAAGGAAATCCGCACCAAGGAAATCCGGGAAGAACTTGTAACAGAAGAAAAATAAGGAAAGAAAAATCCATCATAGATTCTAAAAATCAGGTCATACTAATCTGGAAACCAAAGAAAGGAGCAGATTAGTATGACCTATTTAGATTGTTCAGTAACCGGATGCTTTTATAATGAGGAGCGCTGTTGCTGTAAGGGCGATATCGAAGTGAAGGGAAAAGAGGCAAAGGAACAGGAGGAAACCTGCTGCGGAAGCTTTAAAGAGCGCGAGAACGGCTGTGGCTGCGGCTGCAATGCGGCGACAGAAGACTTAAAGCAGATTGATGTTTCCTGTCAGGCGACAAAATGCGTTTTTAACCAGGACTTAAAGTGCGCTGCCGACCATATTGGAATTGCAGGCGGAAATGCCTGTGACTGTGAACAGACCAGATGTGCAAGCTTTGAGTGCTGCACGGCATAAGAGACATTCCTGTTTCGGGGGAATTTTCCAAAAACGGAGGATTTCCCCGAACACTTGTTTTTGCGGTTAGTCTTAACAAATTCTTAACAAATAATTCACTTGTATTCTCGGAGGGATGGAGTATACTTGGGATTAGGAAAAAGGTCATGGATTTTTTTAGGAGATGAAACAATCATGAGAAAAAAATCACATATTTCCCTGGCTCGCCATATTGTTGCGACCACGGACGATGAGGAATTAAAAAAACACAGACTCTTATTTTACATTGGCAGTGTATTGCCGGATATCAAACCATCTTTTGTGTATAAAAGACATGAGATGACGAGTACGTTTCCGGCAATCAGCAAGCATATTGAAAGGCTCTCCGAAGGAGAGAAGGTTTTAAAACATAAAAACCGTAAGTATTATCTGGATTTGGGACAAATCAGCCACTATCTGGCGGATTATTTTACCTTTCCGCATAACCGGACATATCCGGGAAACTTAAAAGATCATTGTTCTTATGAGGAAAAATTAAAGCTGGATCTGCGGGAATACATAAAAAGCGGCAGAGCGGCAAAGCAGCAGATACAAAAGGAAAAATTTGAAAATGCAAAGGAACTGTGCGATTTTATCCAGAAGGCACATGACGATTATCTGGCGCATAAGCATGATGTAGCGGATGATATTCGACATATTGTCGAAGTAAACCGCAAGGCACTTGCCGGAATGATGGATGTGCTGGCGGAAAAACGTGCAGAACATTTTCTAAAACACTCGTAAGCCGTTGAAAAATCCGATATGTACGTGTGTATTGTCGAATAATGACAACTCATGACGTGCGGTTTTGTTTGATTTTTGCGGAATAATGGAGTAATATGAGTGAGAAAGGAAGGCAGTCCAGTATATTTTTTGGCAGTCAGGAGGACTCCTATGAACAAGGTAAAAGAACTGCAGAAAAAAATTGAAATCGTCAGGATGGAACTTGACGAAGCATTACTCCAGAAAGATAAATTTGATATGTACTATCAAAAAAGCACAGAGTTAGATAAATTGATTGAAGAGTATCTCGAAACAATGGAAAAATGCGTCAGCGTTTAAAGCGCTGGCGCATTTTTTCAATTCATAGGGAAAAACATCCGTCATAGGAAATATTAGTGGCAAAAAAGTACTATATTTAAGTGGACAAGCGAAGTTAAAATACTTATAATGAAATTATGTATACAAAAGAAGATAAACCGGTCAGGGAAAGCCGGATATGGAGGAGGATACTGTTATGACAGTAAAGGAATGTTACGAAAAGGCAGGGCTTTTATATGAACCGGTTTTAGAACGGCTTGGAAATGAGGCGATTCTTAAGAAATTTGTACTCAAATTTTTAGATGACCCCAATTTTTTGGATTTAAAACAGGGATTATTGGATGCGGATGGAGAGAAGGCATTTCGTGCGGCACATACCTTAAAGGGAATCTGCTTAAATCTGGGATTTGACAATCTGTACAAACCGAGCGCAGAAATTACGGAAAAGCTCAGAGGGAAAAAGACGGACGGCTGTGAGGAACTGTTTGCACAGGTAGAGGCAGAGTATGACAAGTTAATAAATGCGATTCAGGAGATGGCATCGGAGGGGTGAAAGATTGGGGACAATAACATTTACGCAGGATCAGAAAAATGAGATTGACGAAGGTGTCCGAAAGGGATTAGACGTATCTGTCTATGCAAAACCGGAATTTCTGGCAATTCAGATGCGTCAGATTCGTCTGGGATTGCAGGAAAATCTACCGGTTGCATTTTATGCGTCACCGGAGTATGACTGGTTTCAGATGGAGGAAATCCACAAGGGACTTACTGCGGGGATAGATGTCAAAAAGTATGCAAATCCGGCGATACCATTTGATAAAATGCGGCAGATAAGGAAAGGTCTTGTGATTGGGTACGACCTTTCGGGATTAAAGCAGTTTCCGGCAGGCGTGCTTCGGCAGCTTCGGATTGCAGCAGCGGAAAATATCGATATCCGAAAATATATCAAGGAAGGCTATGAGGAAGAGCAGCTTTTACAAATCCGGATTGCAAAAGAAAATGGAATCGACATCGACCCGTATATTACGTTAATGCTGCGGGGGGCATCCATAAGAGAAATTGTTCTGGGACTTGAAAAAGAGCTGGATGTGTCCGTTTATGCAAAACCGGAGATGAGCTGGCAGCAGATGCGGGAAATCCGCCTGGGTATGGAGATGCGTCTGGATGTCACAAGCTATCAGAAACCGTTATATTCCTGGCAGCAGATGCGTGAAATCCGTCTGGGACTTGAAAAAAATCTCCCTGTGGAAGAGTATGCGAGCCTTATGTACACGGCAAAGGAGATGAAAAAGAGACGCCTTGCTCTTTTATCCGGGGAAAGGACGCCGGGACAGGCAGCACAGGAGGAGAAAGAACAGTACAGGGATTTTGTGCTGTTGATTGATGCAGACTGGACGGAAGCGTATGTGATGCTTACCAAAAAGGATGCAAAAGTTCACAAGGAAGGCATCTTTGCAGCACTCAGAGGGAAAGGTGTTATTACAGGAATCGACTATCAGGCAATCGAAGAACTCGAGGAAAAGGGTGCCGATATGGGCATGGTGACTGTGGCAAGGGGAACAAGCCCGTCCAAGGGCAAGGATGGCTGGTATGAATATTTCTTTGAGACAGATGTCAAAAAACACCCGAAAATTCTCGAAAACGGAATGGTGGATTACCAGAATGTGAAGTGGTTTGAGACCGTGACAAAGGATCAAAAGGTTGCTTACTACCACGAGGCGGAAGAGGGGCTTCCCGGAACGCGTATCAACGGGGAGAAAATTCCCGGAACGAAGGGAAAGGAACTTCTGCCGTTAGAGGGAAGAGGCGTGGTACTTCTTGAAGACCAGAAAACATATCTTGCAGCCATGGACGGAAAGGTGGACTTAGAGGACGGAAAGCTCGAAGTCACCAATATGCTGGTTTTAAACGATGTCACGAAGGCAACCGGAAATGTGGAATTTAATGGCTCGGTCTATGTCCGTGGTATGGTCAGAGACGGCGTTGTGATAAAGGCACAGAATGATATTTTAATCGACGGCTATACGGAGGCGGCAACGTTAGAGGCAGGGGGCGATATCATTTTGCGCAAGGGAAATAATGCCGGCGGAAGAGGTTTCATCAAAGCGGGCGCAAGCGTAATGGGCAATTTCTTTGAGAATGCCAAGGTTTCTGCTGGAGTGGATGTGAAGGCAAATTATTGCTTGAACAGTCAGATTGCTGCGGAACAGAATATTGTCATAAGCGGCAGAAAAGGCTCTCTTGCAGGAGGCAGTGCGCAGGCGGGACAGCTGATTGAATCCTATGATATCGGAAATGAGGCTGGGCTTGTGACGAGAATATCCGTCGGAAAAGATGAAGTCTATTTCCAGAAGAAGGCGGAGCTTGAACAGAAGAAACATGGGGTCAGAAGAGAGCTTTTCCTGCTTAGGAACGCATATGAGGATTTGCAGAAGAAATATCCGCCGGAAATCCGAAATACAAATCCGATGTATTTAAAGATTGAGGACGCAATTTATACAAAAGAAATTGAACAGAAACAGTTAGAAAAAGACGGGGAGCTTCTGGCAGCAGAGGCAGAGAAGAGCAGGTTTGCCAAAATTGTTGCTCATGGAACGATTTACCAGGGCGTGCAGGTAAATATCAATGCCGCCAGATGGAATGCAAATAAAACCACAAATGTAACACTGAAAAAGACAGAAGACAGAGTTGCACTTTACAAGAATAGTTAGGAGGATAAACCAAAATGAAACATAAGATTCTTATCGTCGATGATGCAGAACTCAACCGGGAACTGCTCAAGGATATATTACAGAATGAATATGATATCTTAGAGGCGGATAACGGAAAAACAGCACTTGAGGTGATAGAAAAAGAACAGGAACAGATTCATGCAATTCTGCTCGACCTGGTGATGCCGGTCATGGACGGTTTCGAAGTACTGTCAGCCCTCAGGGAACGAAAGGTGATAGGGAAGATTCCGGTGCTGGTTATCAGTGGAGAAAATTCATCTTCAAACGAAAAGAAATGTTTTGACTACGGAGTATCAGACTTTATTGCGAGACCGTTTAATGCGGCTCTGGTAAAACTGCGTGTGCAGAACATGGTAAACCACTATGAATACAAGAACCGTCTGGAGGAAAAGGTGGAGGAGCAGACGGCGGTACTTCGCAAGGCATATGAAAAAATACAGGTACAGGCGCAGAAGCTTGAGAAACGGAATCAGGAAATTATTGATATGCTGGGTACGATTGTTGAGTTCCGTAATTTAGAGAGCGGCGAGCATATCCAGCGTGTAAAAGGATATACCCGGATTTTGGCGGAGCATTTCAGCAAACAGTATCCGGAGTACGGACTTACAAAAGATATGATAGATTCGATTGTTGCTGCGAGTGCATTACATGACCTTGGAAAGATTGCGATTCCGGACAGTATTCTCTTAAAACCGGGAAGGCTCACCAAGGATGAGTTTGAGTACATGAAATCCCACACCATCCGTGGATGCGAAATCCTTGAGGCAATGAAAGTGGAGTGGAATCTTGCAATGAAGACGTTAAGTCTTGAGATTATCAGACATCATCATGAGCGTTATGACGGAAATGGTTATCCGGACAAACTCAAAGGGGATGAGATTCCGATTTCGGCACAGCTTGTTTCTCTTGCAGATGTGTATGATGCGTTAATCAATGAGCGCTGCTACAAGGATGCATTCACCAAGGAACAGGCATTTCATATGATTGTCAGCGGAGAATGTGGAGTCTTTTCGCCGAAGCTGATGGAAGCATTCCGCAATGTGAGACAGCAGTTTGAGGAGCTTGGCACCGATACAGAAGAATAAAAATAACGGGTGCTTTGGGGAGACAGAATGATGGTAAAATTAGAAACGCTGAACAGAGAGCTGGAAAAACAGAATGATATTCTTAGGGCGCTTTGCGATGAATATCTATCCATCTATCTGGTGGATTTTAATACCGGAAAATATGAAATCTATCGTGTGACAGACCGGATGAGCGGTGAGATTGCAAAAATTGCAAAAAATTCCAGAAATTATACGGAAATGATGGAGACTTACTTCACAGAGCATGTGCTTGAGGACGATGTCGCCTATCTGAGAAAGGCAACCGAACCTGAAACCGTTCTTGCACGTTTAAAAGAACAGAAAAATTACACAATCAGATACCGGGTAAAGGAAAACTCACAGGGAATTTTGTATCTGGATGTACAGTATGCGGATGTCAGCAAGTCTCCGGAGGAATGTATTGTCATTATGGCATACCGGAGAGTGGACTCCATTGTAAAAAAGGAACTGGAAGTTAAGCAGGAGACGATGCGGGATATGGAAAATATTCTGCGCACTTCCGGAATCGGAATCTGGAGCATTGAGACAGAAGAGGGAAAGCCGTCAAGGATGTATGCAGATGCCATGATGCGGGAACTGCTTGGTGTGGATGAGAATATTTCTCCGGAGGATTGCTATACATGGTGGCATGACAGGATAGATGAGAATTTTGTGGGAAGAGTGGAAGAGTCTGTTGCTGAAATTATAGAAACCGGACGTTCTGAGGTAAATTACCTCTGGAATCATCCGCTTCTTGGGATGATTTATGTCCGTTGCGGAGGAATTCATGACACTACCTATAAATGTAATGGAAATCGGGTAAAAGGTTATCACCAGGACGTTACGGAAATAATGCTGATTAAAAAGCGGCAGGAGAAAGAGACGATGGATGCGCTCAAGGAGGCAAAACGTGCCAGTCTTGCAAAGACGGAGTTCCTGTCACATATGTCGCATGATATCCGCACGCCGTTAAACGGAATCCTTGGAATGCTCACGATTGCAGATAAGAATCCGAAAGATGAAAAGAGACAGCAGGAGGCACGCCAGAAGATAAGACAGGAGGCAGAACATTTATTGTCTCTTGTGAATGATGTGTTAGAAATCAGCAAAATTGAGAGCAGTGAGGTTTCGATTTCCAACGAACCGTTTGACATTCGCAGTGTACTCGACAACACGATGGGACTTATGCACCCGCAGGCAGTCGAACACGGAGTGGAACTTTCTCTTGAGTATGGAGCGATGCTGCATCCGTATCTGATGGGAAGCCCGCTGCATCTGCGTCAGATTTTAATCAATGTGATTGGAAATGCCATAAAATACAATAAACCAAATGGAAAAGTAAGTATCTATATGGAAGAAACCGGATGTGTTAAGAATTGTGTCACCTGCCGTTTTTCGATAGCAGATACGGGAATTGGGATGAGTGAAGAATTTTTAGAGCACATTTTTGAACCGTTTACGCAGGAGGCGTCAGGCGCACGGACTGAATATCAGGGAACCGGGCTTGGCATGGTAATTGTCAGGGAAATCGTAAATCAGATGGGTGGAACGGTTACAGTGGAAAGCGAACCTGGAGCAGGAACAAAAGTTACGGTGGAAGTGCCGCTTGTCATTAATGAGAATCCGGTGAAGGCAGAAGAAGTGCAGCAACAGCCGCCTGCGGATTGTATGAAAGGCATCACGGTACTTCTCGCAGAGGATAATAAGCTGAATCAGGAGATTACCCAGTATATGCTTGAGGAGGCGGGAGCATCGGTTGTCATTGCCGAGAACGGAGAAGAAGCGGTTCAGATGTTTTTGAATTCAGCACCGGGAGATTTTAACTGTATCCTGATGGATATCATGATGCCGGTCATGGATGGGTATGAAGCATCAAGACTGATCAGGGAAGCAGACCGGGCGGATGCAAAGATGATACCAATCATTGCACTTTCTGCAAATGCTTTTTCAGAGGATGTCCAGAGAGCACTTGAGGCAGGTATGAATACACATATGGGAAAACCGATTCAGTCAGACAGGCTGGTGGCGACAATCAGCAGGAATTGCAGAAGATAGAAAAATGAGGTGAAGGCGTGGTTACAAGACGTAACATTGCAGAGTTCTTCCAGAAATATACAAGGAATCTTAATCGAGGGGAACGTTTAAATGAAACACTGCTAAAGGCAGATGACCAGGAAGGATTTCTTCAGAATCTGGAAAACAAATCTAAGGAATATCGAAACCTTTATATTGAGAATGAAGCGATGTTAAATCTGTATCTGCGCCCATTTCTTGAGGAAGAGAACCGCCTGACAGAAGAACTGGCAGATGAATTTTTAAATCAGCTTCTGGAACTCTGCGAGCAGGGGAACAGTGACAGATTAGTCTGCATCCGGATGTCACATGTATTGCGGAATTATTTCAAAAAGCAGGATGATTTTGAAAACTGGGTGAAGACCGTTCATATGCTTGGAAACTTTTATAGCCGTCTGAGCGAACTCGACGATGCAAAAGAGAGCCTTGCATGTTTTGATTTGGAGCGGGAATTGTTTGCACAGTATCAGGACATTGAAGACTGGGGTATCCGCAGAAGGATTTTATTTGCCTATTTTAATTATCCGGTCATTATGGTAAACGCCAGGGCGGATTTTGGACGCAACAAAGGATATGATAATGAGGAATATCAAAAAAGTGTCATCCGGGAGACGGACCGGGCACTTGCCATTTTTGATCATCCGATTGTCCGGTCAATGGATGGAGAAAAATATGACCTTGATGAGCTGAAAGAGGAACTTTCCTATACGATATTTGGAAACTGGATTTGCGGCTGCGATGAAAAAGAAGATATGAGTGAGGAGATGCTGCATCGTTCGGTAGAGGTGATTGAGGAACTTTATCAGAAGGCACTTGAGGAAGAAGAGAATGTCAATGAGATAAGGGATGAGATTTACTGTAACTACTGGAAGGGACAGTATTACATTGGAAAAATCACTCTGGAAAACTATATTGACAGGGTAATGTCCTATTTTGAATATACGCTGACACATTCAAGCCTTTCCGATACGGAAGCCTTTATGGATAGCCGCTATTATCAGGTCAATATGTATCATATTCCCAACATGGCGTCCTTGGGGGAATTGAAAAAAAATCCAGAACTTCAGGAAAAAATCATTACATACTGCCTTTCAAAGTTCAAGACGTTTGTAGGCGAACTTCCGCGAACGAAAGGAACGGAATTTATTAATGGACCACTCAAACAGACATTTCTGGAATTGGCTGTTTCGTGCGGTGCAGACCGGGTCGACAGTTATTATTTTCTGGATATTTTAGTCAACCGGGATGAGGGGACGATGATTCACACAGCGCTTGTAAAGCGTCTGGCACTTTCTATTTTAAAAACAGTTTTGGAGAAAAAACCGGAGCTGTTAGTCGGTTCGCTTGGCACAAAGAGTGTTGTGGAAGTGCTTGAGAGGCGGGAAGAATTTGAACAGTTTCTTTCGCAGGCAGCATTGTTATATGATATTGGAAAATGCGATTATCTTGATCTGGTCAACTTACAGAGCAGACGTCTTGAGGAGTGTGAATGGAAAAGGCTTCACAATCATTCGAGAAGTGGCTATGAAACCCTGAAAAAAATCGGCGTTAATCCGGATATCTGCGATATCGCACTGGGGCATCACAAATCTTATGATGGCAAAAAAGGGTATCCGGATGACTTTGATAATACAAAATCCCCGGCACATTTTTTTATTGATATCATCAAGATTTGCGACTGTATGGCTGCTGCCACGGACCGTATTGGCAGAATCAGACACAAGGCAAAGACGATGGAGGAGTTTGTCATAGAACTTTCTCTTGGAGCCGGAAGCATCTATCATCCGGACCTGGTAGAGCTGATTCAGAACGATGAAGCGTTATATGCAAATCTGGAATATACCTGTGGGGCAGGGCGTATCGGGATGTATTACGAGGCATATAACCAGTTTATCGGGATAGAACAGCGGGCGCAGGCAGAGCCTTCGGATGTTGAAGCGGATGACAAACAATCCGGTGATACGGCATATCTGCTAGAAGGGATGGAAGAACTCAGCAGAGAGCGTACACAGGTGCTCGAATCCCTTGCAAAGTCGACAATTTTTATCGCAAGAATTGTGCTCGGAGAAGACCGGCTTCAGATTATCCATAATGTGGGAAATCCTATGTTTGCCGGTGTAAAAGAGGGAAGTTTTCTGGAGTTTGTGCGTGAGTTTGGAAAGAACAGAGTGCACCCCGAGGATTATCTGAAAATAAAGCGGCTGACGGATTATGGCGCATTTTCGGATTATCTGTATGCCTCGGATGGAAGTTTTGAGATGGAAATTCGCCTGAAGAACGGGGAAGAATGGCGTTGGACGAGGAGCCGTTATACGATGGCAGAGGAAAAGAATGGTGCACCACAGGTTATCATTCTGACAGTCAGAGATATTGACAACAGTAAAAAACAACAGCAGCAGGTTAGACAGGCACTTGAACTTGCACACAGGCAGGCGGAACAGGCGAGTCTGGCAAAAAGCGAATTTTTATCGAATATGTCGCATGATATCCGCACTCCGATGAATGCCATTCTTGGAATGGCGCAGATTGCGGAAGACATCTTGATGAACCGGAGAAAGTGAAAGACTGTATTACCAAAATTGAACAGGCATCAAAACATCTGCTGCAATTGATAAATGAAGTGCTCGATATGTCAAAGATTGAAAGCGGTAAGATGGAACTCGAAGAAAAACCGGTTTCGCTGCGGAAAATTTTACAGGATATGCTGATGATGACGCAGGCCGAGGTGGACAAGAAAAATCTCTCACGTACGGTGGATTTAGAAAGACTGCCGGATGATATTGTTTTTGGTGATGCGGTCCGTATTCAGGAAGTGATGTTAAATCTGATGTCAAATGCGGTGAAGTATACGCCGGAAGGCAGATGGATTTCCTTCATGGCAGAAAAACTTGAACGGAAAGTCGGAGAATATGAGACCTATCATTTTGTGGTAAGTGACGGTGGAATCGGCATGAGCAGCGAATTCCTCACGAAGATATTTGAACCGTTTGAGAGAGAACAGACGGAAAGCACGGGAAAATTACAGGGGACGGGGCTTGGATTAAGTATTACAAAGACGTTTGTAGAAATGATGCAGGGCAATATCCAGGTTTCAAGTGTGCCTGGGGAGGGTTCAACATTTGATGTGATTCTCCGGTTTCGTACTGCAAAAGAGGGTACCGGCGAAGAAAACAAAGAGAATGAGATTACGATGGAAGAATGCAGGGGGCGTTTTGCAGACGGACGGATTCTTCTTGTGGAGGATAATGCGTTAAACCGCGAAATTTTCGTGGATTTAATAGCAGATACCGGGGTACAGATTGAGAGTGCACCAGACGGAGCTGCTGCGGTGGAACTGGTAAAGACACACCCGCAGGGGTATTACGGGATGGTATTTATGGATGTGCAGATGCCGGTTATGAATGGATATGAGGCGACGGCTGCAATCAGACAGCTTGAAAAGGAAGAGCAGCGCACGAGGAGGCTTCCGGTGATTGCACTCACGGCAAATGTTTTTGCTGAGGATGTGGGCAGGGCAATTAATGCCGGAATGGATGCGCATCTTGCAAAACCGGTGGGTGTGTCGAAGATACTTTCGGCGATGGTTCACTGGATGGAGGATGAGGAGAAGCATGAATAATTTAAAAAGTAGGGCGAAGCCGATTGCAGTGGTGACGGCAAATATACTGCTGATTTTAGCGGCAATCGTCCTGTCATATCTGTATTCGAGGAGCGTTTACAGTGAGAAGATGAACACGGCGGTCAATAATTTCTGCCTGACAGTTGAATCCATGAAGCAGGTGGTCAACAACTACCTGGAGATGGAAAGTCAGTTTGCGAAGGATTCGGCGTCTTATATTGAAGAGAATGATATGACGATGGATGAGGCACTGGAGTACCTTAGACTGTCGAATACGCAGACAGACCGCTATAGTCATATTGTGGACATGGATACCTATGAGGCACATTCCACCTATGAGAAAGCAGGGGATGATTCTGTGAGCTGTTATCAGTATTACTCGAATGGTGCAGGAGTAGGGGCATATGATGACTTTTTAAAACGGATGCAGCAGATATTTACCTCGGATAACGATGAGGTTAATGTGCTCGGAAAATATCGGGTGACAGAAACACAGACAACTGTCATCAGTGTCGGAAAGCGCGTGACGCTTGCACTGGAAGACGGGGGAACAAAAGATTATCTGTTATTGCGTGTGATTCCGCTTGAGAGCATGAAAAGTATATGGGTGTTTCCGATACAGGTTGCTTCTGCGGAGGTAGGACTGATTACTTCGGGAGGGGACTATATTATTCCGTCTAATGCGATGAAAGCGGAAAATTTCGTTGAGTTTATCCGGTCTTATAATTATGCAGATGATTACAATGGCGTAAATGAGATGACAGAGCAGCTTGCAGAACAGGACAGGGGACTGTTTTTTTACAAGAATGCTTCCGGAGAGGATTGCTACTGGTATTTCTCCAAGTTTGAGCAGGAACAGGCGGTTTGCATTTTGGGGTATATTACAGCCGAAAACCTGAAAGTATCCGGAAACGACTGGCGGATTGTGATTATCACCTGTGTGGTGTTCTCACTGCTTTTGATGATTGACGGCACGTATGTATGGCATATGAACCGCAGACTGTTAAAAACTGCGATGTTAGCAGAACAGGCGAGTGAGGCAAAAACAAGATTTTTATCCTCCATGTCCCACGATATCCGCACGCCTTTAAACGGGATACTTGGAATGACAACGCTTGCAAGGCAGCATATGGATAATCCGCAATATGTGGAGAAATGCCTGGATAAGGTTTCACTTGCGGGCAGTCATCTTCTGACATTAATCAATGATATCCTTGATATCTCCAAAGTGGAAAGCGGAAAAATGGTTTTGAATCAGACATCCTTCTCTTTGCGGGAATCTGTTTCAAATATGATAAATATGGTACGCCCGCGGATGGAGGAAAAGAAGATTCATCTTGAAGTGTCGATGGCGGATTTCCCTTATGATGAACTGATTGGGGATGAACTGCGGTTAAATCAGATTGGAATCAATTTACTTACAAACGCAGTAAAATATACAAATCCGGGCGGAACCATCCGTATTTCGGTGGAGGAAGGCGACGTGGAACCGGAAAAACAGTCCGCATGTCTTATCTACCGGATAGCAGATAACGGAATTGGAATGAGTGAAGAATTTCAAAAGATTATGTATGATACATTCTCAAGGGCGG
This sequence comes from Roseburia sp., assembly GCA_050874345.1. Classification (GTDB taxonomy): domain Bacteria; phylum Bacillota; class Clostridia; order Lachnospirales; family Lachnospiraceae; genus Roseburia. The sequence goes on from JBNMKM010000008.1 coordinate 26,811, forward strand.
CTGACAGCAGAATTGACAAAATTCAGGGTTCCGGGCTTGGACTTGCGATTGCAAAGCAGATGGTAGAACTGATGGGCGGGACGATTGCATGTGAGAGCCAGCTTGGCGTTGGTACCACCTTCACAGTGACAGTACGGCTTTTGATTGCGGACAAAGAGGCAGAAGGTATCAGGAAGGAACATGGAGAGGCGGCCGAACAGGCGGATGCGGCAGAATTTCAGAATATGAATGTGCTTGTGGCAGAAGATAATGAGCTGAACTGGGAGATTATCGAAGAACTGTTAAAAGGGGATGGTGTGCACTGTGAGCGGGCAAAGGACGGAAAGCAGTGTGTTGAGATGATAAACGAAGCACCGCCAGGAACTTACGATATGATTTTTATGGATGTACAGATGCCAGTAATGAATGGAAAGGACGCAGCAAGAGAAATCAGGCGGAGCGAACAGGCATATGTGAGGGAAGTTCCAATCTATGCGATGACGGCAGATGCATTTGCCGAGGATATCAGAGACTGTCTTGATGCGGGGATGGATGGACATATTGCGAAGCCGGTGGATATGAAGAATGTGCGGAATGCATTAAGGGCAGCAAAAAATAAAAAGAGAGGGGAAGAAAAATGAGATTGAAAAAGATAATGGCAGGAGTTTTGGCGACAGTTGTTACAGTGGGGGGACTTTTCCCTGTTGCGGGATGCGGCGGACAAAAACAGGAGGAGAAGGCATTTGAACCGCAGTTGGATACGGAAAAGAAGGTGGAGCTTCAGGTGGCGGGATTTTTCGGAAATTTTGAGGCACTTGACCAGGCGGTGAATGCCTTTCAGGAATATTATCCCAATGTTACAGTCAATTACGAACAAAACGGGGATAGCATGCTGGTAGAATACCTCGACAATAATAGTTATGTTGATATTTTTATGACGACGGATGAAAATGTCCGTTATCCGGAGGAGACGGATCGGTATGTGTTTGACCATTGCCTGGATTTAACGGATGTGGGGCTTGATACATCGGGGATTGAAGAAGGACTGTTAGAAAGCAGTACGATTAACGGTTCCCTTGTGCGGATTCCGATGGCAAAAAAGCTTTACGGTATGGCGGTCAACGAGACACTTCTTGAAAAGGAAGGGTTAAAGATGCCGACCAATTATGCGGAATTTCTGGATGTACTTGAGAGCCTGAAAGAAAAAGGGTACACCCCGATCCAGGGAGCAGTGGCATACGTGTATTCCGATTTGGTGATGAGCATGGCGATGACGGCAATCGGTACCGACAAAGAGCTGGCAGAGAAGCTTACTGCGAAGGATGGAAGTGCTGCGGCAGAATTAAAGCCGATATTTGAAAAGCTCGAAACGCTGATTGAAAACGGTTATACGGACTATGAGATAAACAGTACTTATCCGGAGGACAATTACGATGGGGCGATTCTTTCCTTTCTGGAGGGAAATGTTCCATTCTGGATATGTGATACAGAAAAATTCAGCGGTATGAAGAAACGGGAATCAAAATCAGAAACATTTTCCGAACATCCGTTTACTTATACGTTTCAGTATATTCCGTTGGGAGAAAACGGTGTTTACGAATATGTAGAGCCATGGTATGGATTTTCTGTCAACAAAGACAGCGACGAATTAGACTATGCACTGGAATTTATGCGTTTTCTTGTGCAGGAGGACCAGATGAATGAGCTTGCGCAGGTAAAAGGTGTTCCGTCACTTGCAAAAAACAGTACCGATGAGCGGTATACGGATATCAGGGACGTATCAGATGTGGAAAATGCCTATATTTACGATGGAACGATTGAAAGCTATTTCGAAGCTTACATTGAAAGTGTGAGCACGAATTTTGGAAAAGGGGAATATTCTGATGCCGACGAGGCAGTTCGGGCATTGGAAGAAAAATTTGCAGAATAACAAAAGATAAGAGACGGTGTTTAAAAATATTGCCGGGCAGACTGGATAAAAACCAGTTTGCCCGGTTTTTTGCTGCTCTTAGGAAAATTTTGACACGCCAAAATACGTGCCTGGCGCACATCTGATGCTGCCTCTCGAACAAATTGTTAAAAATTTCTTAACCGGTTTGTATTGCATTTTTTTAGGAAGTGGGGTAATATAGTCATAAAAGTGGTGGAAAGTGGTAGGGAATGGTACAAAGTGGTGGAGAAATTCGCACAGGTGTCATTTCCAGGAGAGCCGGAACGGGAATCCGCGTTGAAGGCAGGTGGTTTGCGTTATGTTTATGGGAGAATACAACCACACAGTAGATCCGAAGGGCAGACTGATAGTTCCAGCCAAATTCAGAGAACAGTTGGGCGACGAATTTGTTGTGACAAAGGGACTTGATGGATGCTTATTTGTGTATCCTTCCAAAGAATGGCATGACGTCGAAGAGAAGTTCCGAAATATTTCCTCCACAGGAAAAGATGCCAGAAAGTTCGCCAGATTTTTCTTCGCAGGTGCAGCGGAAGTGGAATTGGACAAGCAGGGACGTATCCTGTTACCGCCGGTGCTGCGGGAATATGCGGGATTGCAGAAAGATGTTGTTCTTGCGGGTGTGTTAAACCACGTGGAAATCTGGGATAAGGAACGCTGGCAGGAGAATACATACGAAGAAGATGAGATGGGCGAGATTGCAGAGCATATGGCAGATCTTGGATTTAGTATTTAGCAGAACGGAGGCACTTGACACATGGAATTTTCCCATTATTCAGTCCTTTTAAATGAGACGATTGAGCAACTGAATATCAGGCCGGACGGAATCTATGTGGATGGAACGCTCGGCGGAGGTGGTCATTCTTACCAGATTTTAAAACGCCTTTCTGCAAATGGAAGACTGATTGGAATTGACCAGGATGCAGACGCAATTAAGGCAGCAGGAGAACGGCTGTCAGAATTTCAGGACAGGCTGACCATCATCCGAAGTAACTACGCCAATATGAAGGAAGAACTTCATGCAATCGGCATAGAACGGGTGGACGGGATTGTCTTGGATCTCGGGGTATCGTCCTTCCAGCTTGATACACCAGAGCGCGGGTTTACCTACAGAGACCCGGATGCACCGCTTGATATGCGGATGGATGACAGAAATCCACTGACCGCAAAAGACATCGTAAACGATTACAGTGAAATGGAATTATTCCGTATCATCCGTGATTACGGGGAAGATAAATTTGCAAAGAATATTGCAAAACACATTGTGAAGGAACGACAGAAGAAGCCAATTGAAACGGCAGGGGAACTGACGGAAATTATCCGGGCGGCAATTCCAATGAAAGTTCAGGTGACGGGAGGTCATCCGGCAAAGCGAACCTTTCAGGCAATCCGGATTGAACTAAATCACGAACTGGATGTACTGCAGGATAATTTAGACGACATGATAGAACTTTTAAATCCGGGAGGAAGAATCTGTATTATTACCTTTCATTCCTTAGAGGACCGGATTGTAAAAAGTATTTTTAAGAAAAATGAAAATCCATGTACCTGTCCAAGTGATTTTCCAGTATGTGTATGCGGAAAAGTTTCAAAGGGACATGTGGTGACAAGAAAACCAATTTTGCCATCGGAACAGGAATTAGGGGAGAATTCCAGGTCAAAGAGTGCAAAACTACGGGTGTTTGAAAGAAGTTAGAACGATAGAGCAGAGGAGCCTTGAGAATGGAAAAAGAAAGAAGACGCAAAAATGACTACTATGTAGATGGAAATACCGTCAGACGTATGGAGGCGGCACCGGATTACAGACAGCGCAGACAGGAGCGAATCAACGAGGAAGAGGAAGCAAAAGAGCGCAGAAGACGCCGGATGGTGCGACGGGAGCAGGAACGCACACTTCGTGTGGGAAGAAGCTATCTGACCTTTCTTACCATGGTGATGGTTGTGTTTGGTGTTTTTGCGGGCACTTACATCAAAATCCAGTCCGATGTGACAAACCGGATGGATACGGTTTCAGGTTTGGAGAGCCAGATTGCAGACTTAAAGGCAGAAAACGATGAGGCATATAAACGTTTAAGTACTTCTGTGGATTTGGAGAGTGTCAAAAAAACGGCATTAGAGGAACTGGGAATGAGCTATGTAAAAGAGTCCCAGATTGTATATTACAGTGTCGGTGATGATGATTATATGAATCAGTATGGTGACATCCCGGCAAAATAGGAGTGCCATGTCAGAAAATCAGAGAAAGAAACGCAAAAAGAAGAAAAAACCATTGTTGAAATTTCCCCGGATGATGCAGAAAAAGCTAATCGTCATGTTTGGATTGATTGCACTGATGCTGTTTGGGCTGATGGGACGACTGATGTATATTGAACGCACAAGCGGCGAGAAGTATGAAAAAATCGTTCTGTCCCAGCAGGAGTATGACAGTCAGACGATTCCGTATCAGCGCGGGGATATTCTCGATTCTAAGGGAACCGTGCTTGCAACCAGCATTGCGGTTTACAATGTTATCCTTGACTGTTATCAGCTTACCAGCAAAGATACGTACATTGAGCCGACCATTACCGCACTCACAAGCTGTTTTGAGGATATCACGAGTGAGCAACTGTATACCTATGTCAGAGAGCAGCCGACGAGCCGTTACATCGTGTTGAAGAAAAGGGTTGCCTATGAGGACATTCAGCCGTTTGTGAATCTGCAGGAGGAAGTTGACGAGAAAGGGAAAAAAGTAAATCCCAATATTAAGGGTGTCTGGTTTGAAAAAGAGTACCAGAGAGAATACCCGTATAACTCGCTGGCAAGCTCTGTCATTGGATTTACAACCTCCGGAAATGAGGGAATTAACGGTCTGGAAAATTATTACAATGACACGTTAAACGGCGTAGACGGTCGGGAATATGGCTATTTAAACGCGGATAACAATTTTGAAAAGACCATCAAGCCGGCACAAAACGGAAGTAATATCGTGACTACGATTGACGCGAATATCCAGGCAATCGCAGAAAAGAAAATCAAAGAGTGGAATGAGGCATACCGCAACACCTATATCAGCGGAAAAGAGGGTGCTTCGAATATCAGCGTCATCATCATGGACCCGGATAATGGAAATGTGCTTGCGATGGCAAATTACCCGGACTATGATTTGAATAATCCGAGAGATTTGTCGGCGTATTACACCGAGGAAGCCCTCGATGCGATGAACGATGATGAAAAGCTTGATATTTTAAATAAATTATGGCAGAACTACTGTGTCACTTATACGTATGAGCCGGGTTCTACCGCAAAGGCATTTACGATTGCATCTGGGCTTGAAACCGGAACGCTCTATGATGGAGAGACATTTTACTGTGATGGCTCTGAGATGTTCCCGGGAGATGTGCGTGTGCGCTGTACCGCGTATTACAGGGGCGGTCACGGGGTGGAAACACTTGAGAAGGCACTGATGGATTCCTGCAATGATGCGTTGATGCAGATGTCTTACGCAATCGGAGCTGATAATTTTATCAAATACCAGCAGATATTCGGTTTCGGACAAAAGACCAACATCGACCTGCCGGGCGAAACACGTACCGATTCCCTGATTTATACGAAAGACACAATGACAAAGCTTTCGCTTGCCACGAACTCGTTCGGACAGAACTTTAACTGTACCATGATTCAGATGGCGTCTGCTTTCTGTTCCTTAGTGAATGGCGGATATCTTTATCAGCCGCGTCTTGTACAGAAGATTACCGACGAAAACGGAAACACAATTGAAGATATCACACCGACGCTTTTGCGTGAAACGGTTTCGGAATCGACAAGCGAGCTGCTTCGTAAGTATATGCAGGCGGTTGTTTCGGAAGGTACTGCAAAGGCTGCAAAGGTAGACGGATATTCGATGGGCGGTAAAACCGGAACAGCGCAGAAGATTAATTCCGATGGACAGCGAGATGATACCAACTATGTATTGTCTTTCATCGGATTTGCACCGGTGGAAAAACCGGAACTTGTCATTTACTGTCTGGTCGATGAACCAAACGCCGAGGAACAGGCACACAGCACTTTTGCACAGAACATTGTACGTGAAATCTTAGAGGAAGTACTTCCTTACATGAACATTTACCGTGATGAAGAGTCAACCGGAATCAATGCCGGACTGGATGTCACCGGAAATAATGTAGAAGAAACGTCCGTTGCCGATATCGCAAATGGAACCATCACCGGAAATCTTTCGGATGATGAGGGAGGCTTTTCCGTTCCGGTTACGACAGAGGACGGACAGGCAACTGGAGACGCTGACACGTCGGGAGATAACCAGACGACAGGAGACGGCGGAACGACAGGAGATAACCAGACGACAGGAGACGGCGGAACGACAGACGGTAACCAGACGACAGGAGATAACCAGACGTCGGGAGACGCCGGAACGACAGACGGTAACCAGACGACAGGAGATAACCAGACGTCAGGAGACGGCGGCACGACAGGAGATAACCAGACGTCGGGAGACGGCGCAGCACAGACACAATAAAAACATAACCTCACAGAACCCGGAATAGGATAATATGAAGGATTCTGTGAGGTTTTTTATGTCTTTCTGGAGAAGTAAAACCTTTAATCGAAAAAAAATCATGATTATGTTTTTTGCGATTTTTTTTGTACTGCTGTTTTTGATGGGGCGTCTGGTGTACCTGATGGTGTTCTGCTCTGAATATTATGGACAGAAGGCAAAAGATTTGCATGAAAGGGAACGTGATATTAAAGCAGCGCGGGGAAAAATTATAGATGCGACAGGAACGGTACTTGCCACAAACCAGTCTGTCTGTACGATATCTGTCATACACAGTCAGATTGAGGACCCAGAGGCAGTCATTGCGGCGCTTGTGAAAGAATTGGGGCTTACCGAGGAGGAGATTCGAAAGCGTGTGGAGAAAAACAGTTCGATTGAGCGTGTAAAGACCAATGTTCCAAAAGAAGTGGGAGATGCCATCCGCGCATACGGGCTTTCGGGAATCAAGGTGGATGAGGACTATAAGCGCTATTATCCGTTTGATACGCTCGCCTCTACGGTGCTCGGTTTTACGGGGGCGGATAACCAGGGAATTGTGGGACTTGAGGTAAAGTATGACAGCTACTTGCAGGGAACTGCCGGAAAGATTTTAACCCTCACGGATGCAAGAGGGGTGGAAATTGAAAATGCCGGGGAGACGCGCCTTGAACCGGTAAATGGAAATGATTTGTATATTTCTCTGGACTATAATATCCAGCTTTACTGCGAGCAGGCAGCAGAAAAGGCATATTTAAAGAAAAATGCAGACAGTGTCTCCATCGTGGTCATGAATCCGCAGAACGGGGAAATTCTTGCGATGGTAAACTACCCGGAATTTAATCTCAATGATCCATTTACCTTAAATATCGAAACGGAAGGGGAACTTACGGCAGAGGAAAAACAAAACCTGTTAAATCAGATGTGGCGCAATCCCTGTATCAGCGATACCTATGAGCCGGGGTCCACATTTAAGATTATCACGGCGGCTGCAGCACTCGAGGAAGGCGTCGTGCGCGTGAGCGACCAGTTCTACTGCCCGGGTTATAAAATCGTGGAGGACCGCAAGATTCGCTGCGCAAGAACCTCGGGACACGGAGCGGAGACGTTTGAGACCGGGATTATGAATTCGTGTAATCCGGTCTTTATCGAGCTTGGCGAGCGGTTAGGCGTGGATAACTATTTTAAATATTTAAAGCAGTTCGGGCTTTTGACAAAAACAAATATTGACCTTCCTGGTGAGGCGGCAACCATCATGCACCAGAAGGAAAACGTGGGTCCGGTGGAACTTGCGACCATGTCTTTCGGGCAGTCTTTTCAGATTACACCGATTCAGCTTTTAACGACCGTTTCTTCTATTATAAATGGGGGGACGAGAGTGACGCCGCACTTTGGTGTGGAAATACGGGATGAGGCGGGAAATCTGGTGGAGAAGCTTACCTACGACACCTATGAGGGCGTGTGCAGTACAGAGACATCGGAAACGATGCAGTATCTGTTAGAAAAGGTCGTATCGGAGGGCGGTGGAAAAAACGGGCAGGTGGAAGGTTTTTCCATCGGTGGAAAAACGGCAACCTCCCAGACACTTCCGAGAAGTGACCACAAATACATTTCCTCCTTTCTTGGTTTTTACCCGGCGGATGACCCGAAGGTACTCGCAATTGCAATCATAAGAAACCCACAGGGAACCTATTACGGGGGAATCATAGCGGCACCAGTGGTAAAAGAAATCTTTGAAAACATTTTACCGTACCTTGATAAATGATGGAAAATAACGTATACTAGACAGACGGCAGGCATTTTTATAAAATGTCTTTCACGTCATGGAAAAAAGTACGTAAGGAGTGAAATTATGACATATCAAATTGTAATTCCGGTTATGATTGCCTTTGCAATCAGTGCGGTCTTAGGACCGATTGTAATCCCGTTTTTGAAACGGCTTAAAGTGGGGCAGACAGAGCGCAAGGAGCTTGCATCCCACTTAAAGAAAAACGGAACCCCGACGATGGGAGGACTGATGATACTTGCAAGTATTATCATTACATCCCTGTTTTATGTAAAAGATTATCCGAAAATTGTGCCAATTTTATTCATGATGGTAGGATTTGGAATTATTGGATTTTTGGATGACTACTTAAAAGTGGTGCTTCGCCGGTCAGATGGACTGCTCCCATGGCAGAAAATGCTGCTTCAGCTTGTGGTGACAACGGTGTTTGCGGTTTATATGTGGAAGTATTCCGGCATTTCGCTCTCGATGTTGATTCCGTTCTCCGGCGGCAAATATCTGGATATCGGTTTCTGGGCGATTCCGCTTATGTATCTTGCAGTTATCGGAACCGTAAACGGCGTAAACTTTACCGACGGTGTGGACGGACTGGTTTCAAGTGTTACAATTATGGTTGCGACATTCTTTTCCGTTGTCGCTATCGGAAACAATGCAGGAATTGAACCGATTACCTGTGCGGTAGCGGGTGCACTGCTTGGATTTTTACTGTTTAATGTACATCCGGCAAGCGTGTTTATGGGAGACACCGGGTCGCTTGCCCTTGGCGGATTTGTAGCCGCTACAGCCTATATGATGCAGATGCCGTTATTTATTCTTCTGGTGGGACTGATTTATCTGGTGGAAGTGATTTCCGTTATGCTGCAGGTCAGCTATTTCAAATATACCAAGAAAAAGACCGGCGAGGGAAAACGTATTTTCCGTATGACCCCGATTCATCACCATTTTGAGCTGGGCGGCTGGTCGGAGACAAGAGTAGTAGCAGTATTTGCCATTATAACAGCGCTTCTTTGCATGATTGCACTGCTTGGCTTATAGAAGAAAACAACAGGAAAGGGCATGGTGAAGATGATGAGCAGAAAAGTTTTGGTGGTAGGTTCCGGAATCAGTGGCGTAGCTGCCACAGAATTATTAAAAAAACAGGGCGATGTGGTGGTCTTATTTGACGGCAACGCAGACCTTGATGTGCAGGCGCTCCGGGAGAAACATCCGGTATTTAAAGATGTGGAAGTAATCCTTGGGGAATTGCCGGAAGAAAAAATGAGTGCGTTTGACCTTGTAGTTTTAAGCCCAGGTGTGCCGACGGATATTCCGATGGTATGTGCACTCCGGGAGAAAAATATTCCAATCTGGGGTGAAATCGAGCTGGCATATCAGTGTGCAAAGGGCAGCGTGATTGCAATTACCGGAACAAACGGAAAGACGACGACAACAGCGCTTGTCGGACAGATTATGGAAAACTATTTTTCAGATGTAAAAGTGGTCGGAAATATCGGAATCCCGTATACCTCGGTAGCGGCAGAGACGACAGAAGAGACCGTGACCGTTGCGGAAATCAGCAGCTTCCAGTTAGAGACGATTCATGAGTTCCACCCGAAGGTATCTGCCATCTTAAACATTACGCCGGATCATTTGAACCGCCATCATACGATGGAGTGCTATATTGAGACGAAGGAACGCATTGCAGAGAACCAGACTGCGGACGACACCTGTGTGCTCAACTATGAGGATGAAGTGCTGCGGGAGTTTGGAAGCCATTTGAAGACAAAGGTATTATATTTCAGCAGCAGACAAAAATTAGAGAACGGACTTTACCTTGAGGGAGAGGATATTTTCTATCATGATGGCACAAAGGCAGTCAAAGTCATTAATGTAAACGAACTGAATATCCTTGGAAAACATAATTATGAGAACGTAATGGCAGCCACCGGAATGGCGTTAAGTTTTGGTGTACCGCTTGAGAAGATTGTAGAGGTACTGAAACGTTTCCAGGCTGTCGAGCATAGAATTGAATATGTCACGGAAAAACGCGGCGTGAAGTTCTACAATGATTCAAAGGGAACAAACCCGGATGCGGCAATTCAGGGAATTCGTGCCATGAACCGGCCGACTCTTTTGATCGGTGGCGGATATGACAAGGGCAATGAATATGACGAGTGGATTGAGAGCTTTGACGGCAAGGTAAAAAAACTGGTATTAATCGGGCAGACAAGAGAGAAGATTGCGGAGTGTGCAAAAAAGCATAGCTTTACAGATGTAGTATTGTGCGATACCTTTGAAGAAGCGATTGATACCTGCTATGCAAATGCCGTAAGCGGAGACGCGGTGCTGTTATCACCTGCCTGCGCAAGCTGGGGAATGTTTCCAAATTATGAGGAACGTGGACGTATTTTTAAGGAATATGTGCGAAACTTGGAGGAATAAATGGGGAAAAAACCGATTCGATATTTTGATTACAGCCTGATGATTCTTCTGCTGTTTTTACTTGCATTCGGATTGATTATGCTTTACAGCACCAGTTCCTATTATGGGGCGACCCGTTATGATGACAGCGCTTATTACGTAAAACGTCAGATGGTGGCAGCTCTGCTTGGACTGGCTGCCATGCTTGTGATATCGAGGATTCCGTATCAGGTCTGGATGAAAGTCAGTGGATTGGCGTATATTGCAGCGCTGGGATTGTGTACCGTGGTTATTTTCCTTGGAAATGAGGCAAAGGGTTCAACGAGATGGTTAAAAATCGGACCAATCCAGTTTCAGCCATCCGAAATTGCCAAGGTAGCGGTCATTATCTTCTTTGCAACGATTATTTATAAGACACCCAAGAAAGTTGGGGAGTTAAAGAGTCTGATAAAGATTTTGATGATTGTTATGCCGATTGTCGCTATCGTAGCGTATCAGAACTTAAGTACTGCAATCATTATTCTTGGAATCTCCGTGTGTATGTTATTTGTGGCAAGTCCCAAATATGTGCACTTTGTGGTGATGGCGCTTTCAGTTGCTGTGGTCGGCGTGATATTCATTGCACTTGCGAGTTACCGTGCAGAGCGTATCGCCATCTGGCTTCATCCGGAGGATTATGAGAAGGGATATCAGACTTTACAGGGGCTTTATGCCATCGGTTCCGGCGGGCTGTTTGGCAAAGGTCTTGGAGAGAGTATGCAAAAGCTCGGATTTATTCCGGAGGCACAGAATGATATGATTTTTTCCGTCATCTGTGAGGAACTGGGATTGTTCGGAGCAGTCTGCCTGATTGTGCTTTATCTGTTAATTATCTGGCGTTTAATGGTAATTGCAAATAATGCGGCAGATTTATACGGTGCGCTTTTGGTGGTTGGAATTATGGCACACCTGGCAATCCAGGTTGTGTTAAACATCGCAGTTGTTACAAACACGATTCCAAACACAGGTATTTCGCTCCCGTTAGTCAGCTATGGAGGTACATCAATTTCCATCCTGTTAGCGGAAATGGGGCTTGCATTAAGCGTGTCGAGGGGAATTAAGCTAGAGGTTGAATAATTATGATTAGAGAACAGAGAAAAAGAAAAAAGCGGCGTAAGATTGGACTGACCGTTTTTTTGCTCTTTGTACTGGCTGCGGCGGTTTCTGTATATGTAGTAATGACCGTCTTTACCGTGGAAAATGTAGTGGTAGAGGGAAATGAACTGTACTCGGATGAACAGATTAAATCCCTGGTATTAAACGATGAGTATTCCTGGAATTCGCTGTATGTGGATTTGAAGTATCGTTTCTTAGATGTGGGAGAGGTACCGTTTGTGGATACCATGGAGGTATCGCTCGACGACCCGCATACGCTCCGGATTTCGGTTTATGAAAAAGGAATCTTAGGGTACTTATACATCAGCTCTATCGGGCAGAATGCCTATTTTGACAAGGATGGGTTTGTGGTGGAAACATCCACGGATATCATAGAGGGTGTGCCGAAAATCAGCGGGGTGGAGTGCAACGAAGTAGTGCTTTACGAACAGCTTCCGCTTGAAAATGGCAAGGTGTTAAAAAAACTTCTTTCCCTGACGCAGACACTTAATAAATACGGGCTGCTTCCGGAAGAAATTCATTACGACAGCAGTTTAAATCCGACCCTTACCTATGGAACAATTTCGGTTGTGCTCGGGGATGAAACCTATCTGACACAGAAGGTGGTGCGGATTTCTTCTATTTTACCGCAGCTTGCGGGATTAAACGGAACGCTTCATCTGGAAACCTGGACGCCTGACACGACAGACATTATTTTTGACCGTGCGGAATAAAAGTTCAGAAAAATTTCGTTTTTTGAAAAAAATTAGTTGATTAATTAAACGAAAAATTATATTATAGTGTATATGAGTTTAATTCATGATAATAGGTTTGTATGCAGACGCAGGCGTCCCTTGAGGAAGGAAGCCGGGGTGTGTTTGTAGCCGTGCAAATATAGGGAGAGAATGAAGGAGGAAGTACCTTGCTGGAAATTATGACAACAGAAGCAGATACCAGTGCAAAAATAATCGTAGTCGGAGTTGGTGGCGCTGGAAATAATGCTGTGAATAGAATGATTGATGAGAATATTGGTGGAGTGGAATTTATCGGAGTGAATACCGATAAGCAGGCACTTACACTTTGCAAGGCGCCGACACTGATTCAGATTGGAGAGAAGCTCACCAAGGGACTTGGAGCAGGTGCACAGCCTGAGGTTGGTGAGAAGGCTGCAGAAGAGAGTATGGAAGAACTGTCTGCGGCAGTCAAAGGAGCAGACATGGTGTTCGTTACCTGTGGTATGGGTGGCGGTACCGGTACCGGAGCAGCTCCGGTTGTTGCCAAGATTGCCAAAGAGCAGGGAATTTTAACGGTCGGAGTTGTCACGAAACCGTTTAAGTTCGAGGCAAAACAGCGTATGATTAATGCACTTTCCGGTATTGAACGTTTAAAGGACAGTGTTGATACTCTGATTGTGATTCCAAACGACAAATTATTAGAGATTGTAGACCGCCGGACAACCATGCCGGATGCGTTAAAGAAGGCAGACGAGGTATTACAGCAGGCAGTGCAGGGAATTACAGACTTAATTAACCTGCCGGCACTCATTAACCTTGACTTTGCGGATGTATCAACCGTTATGAAGGACAAGGGTATGGCACATATCGGTATCGGTAATGCCAAGGGCGATGATAAGGCAATTGAGGCAGTAAAACTTGCTGTAGCCAGCCCGCTTCTTGAGACAACCATCAACGGTGCAAGCCATGTCATCATCAATATTTCCGGTGATATTTCCCTGATGGATGCAAACGATGCAGCAAGCTATGTTCAGGATCTTGCCGGAGACGAGGCAAATATCATCTTTGGTGCGAAGTATGATGAGACAATGACCGATGAGGCAACCATTACCGTTATTGCAACCGGACTTGAGAGTGCAGCAGCAAAGCAGCCGAACAAGATTATGCCGACCCTGCAGTATCAGAACACACCGAATGTGACAAGACCGTCAGGTGCAGCTACGATGAACAGACCGACCATGGGCAATATGGGAACAAGCGGATTTGGAACAGGAAGCTTTGGAACAGCTGCTCCGACACAGCAGGCACCGCAGCAGACACCGACCTTTAACGGAATTCAGAAGCCGCGTCAGCCGGAAAGTACTGTACAGCAGGTAGATATCAAGATTCCGGATTTCCTTAAGAATTCCAGACGTTAATAGAATAGTGTAGATTTCTCAGAGACAGGATTTTTATCCTGTCTCTTTTTTATGTATACGATGTGTTTCCTGTCGTATTTTGCGGATGATTCCGCGCTTTTGCCATCGTCCGTTTGACAAAAAATGTGCGTTCTTAGGAGTAGAATGAGGACAGGAAATGATGGAAAAGAGGTGAGAAATATCTATGTCTTCTATGCAGATGTATTTCTGGTTCAAAACCTTCTGATGGATGTAATTGCACTGACGGCGGCAAAGCTTTTTTTACGAAAGAGAGTGAAAATGTGGCGTCTTTTTTTGACTGCGGCATTAGGGTCGCTCCTTGGACTTTGCCTGCTGCTTATGCTTAAAGATTATCTGCTGTACTGTGTTTTTACGCATTTTTTCTTAAATACCGCAATGGTAGGGCTTGCCTTCGGGAGAATGAAAAAAAGGGAGTTTTTGAAGACATGGGCAGTCACTTACATAGCCGTTTTGCTGTGCGGTGGAGGAATCGAGTGGATGGGCGGAATGGGAATCGGTTCACTTTTGGGAATCCTTTTGGTGATTGTGACGGTATCTTTTCTGTTGGAAGGGCACAGAAACTTTGGAAGTCATCTCTTTGAGGCACAGCTTTTAAAGGATGGGAGAAAGATGCTGCTTGCGGCGTACTGGGACAGTGGAAACCAGCTGCGGGATATCTATACCGGCAAACCGGTCTGCATTTTAAGCGGCAGAAAATTTACAGAATTTTTCGGGGAAAACGCGAAGGTACGTTACATACCGTTTACCTCACTCGGAAAAAAACAGGGCGTCATACCAATTACAGATGTGGATGAACTCGTGATTTCGCACGGAAAGCATACCATTCATGTCACACAGGCTGCCATCGGGGCGGCAGAGGATGAACTGTTAGAAAAAAAGGAATATGATCTGATACTTCATGCATCACTGCATGATTAGGGAAAGGTAGGAAATAGAACGTGTATGTAAAATTTATGGCTCCAAAATACCGTAGAATCAAGCTGCTGCCAAAGTTTTGCCAGCTCTTTGTGAAGGAACGGGATGAGGTACATTATATTGGTGGTGCGGAGGTCCTGCCGCCGCCATTAGCGGGAGAGGAGGAAGCGGTCTGCATCAATCTGCTCGGAAGCGAACACCCGGAGCATGCCAGAAAGCGGTTGATTGAGCATAATTTGAGGCTGGTGGTGTATATTGCAAAACGCTTTGATAACACCGGAGTCGGAGTGGAGGATTTGATTTCTATCGGTACTATCGGTTTAATCAAGGGCATCAATACGTTTAATCCTGATAAAAATATCAAGCTTGCCACCTATGCGTCACGGTGTATCGAAAACGAAATTTTAATGTATCTGCGCAGAAATAATAAGACACGGATGGAGGTGTCGATTGATGAACCGTTAAATGTCGACTGGGATGGAAATGAGCTGCTGCTTTCCGATATTCTTGGAACCGATGAGGATGTGATATACCGTGATATTGAGACGGATGTGGAGAGGAGACTTTTAAATGCAGCGATTGAAAAGCTCTCCGGCAGGGAGCGCATGATTATTGAGCTGCGGTTTGGGTTGAATACCAGAAACGGAGAGGAAAAGACCCAGAAGGAGGTCGCGGATATGTTAGGAATTTCACAATCTTATATCTCGAGGCTGGAGAAAAAAATTATGGGACGTCTGAAAAAGGAAATTGTGAAATTTGAATAAAAAGAATTGTAGAAATACAGATAAAATAGTATAATAGTCCTAACAAAGACGACAGGGGGGACTTATTATGGTACTAGAATTTCTTGGGGCAGCACATGAGGTAACAGGAAGCTGTCATTATCTGACATTTGGGGATGTTCATGTTCTGGTAGACTGTGGAATGGAGCAGGGACCGGATTTGTATGTGAACCAGGAGATACCGGTGAATGCATCGGAGATTGACTATGTGCTCGTCACACATGCACACATTGACCATTCAGGGCTATTGCCGCTCCTTTATAATCATGGATTCCGTGGAAAGATTTTCTGCACGAGGGCGACGAATCAGCTCTGCGAAATTATGCTAAAGGACAGTGCACATATCCAGATGTTTGAGGCGGAGTGGCGCAACCGTAAGGCAAAGCGTTCCGGTGCACCGGAAGTGGTTCCACTTTATGATATGAATGATGCGATGGGGGTTCTTGGACATTTTGTGGCATGTGAATATCATCAGATGGTACAGGTGTGTGAAGGATTAACCATCCGGTTTGTGGATGCGGGACATCTGCTTGGTTCCTCGAGTATTGAGGTCTGGGTGACAGAGGGGGAAGAAACAAGAAAACTGGTGTTCTCCGGTGATATCGGACCTGGAAACCGCCCGTTAATTAAAGATCCGGAGTACCTGAAGGAAGCAGATTATGTTGTGATGGAATCCACCTACGGGGACAGGGAGCATATGGCGCCGGTTGATTTTGCGCCGGCACTTGCGGCTGTCATAAAGGATACCTTCACAAGAGGCGGAAATCTGGTAATTCCGGCGTTTTCTGTCGGCAGAACACAGGAGATGCTATACTTTATCCGCCGTATCAAGACAGAAGGGCTTTTGCCGGAATTTGAGAATTTTGAGGTCTATATGGACAGCCCGCTTGCGGTCGAGGCAACGACCATCTTTAATAAGAATATGCAGGACTGCTTTGATGAAGAAGCAATGGAGCTAGTGAATCAGGGTATCAACCCGATTAGTTTTCCGGGGCTTCGGATGGCAATTACAAGTGACGAATCAAAGATGATAAACTTCGATGATAAACCAAAGGTCATTATCTCGGCATCCGGAATGTGCGAGGCAGGACGAATCAGACATCATCTGAAACATAATTTGTGGCGCAAAGATTCTACGATTCTGTTTGTTGGATATCAGGTTCCGGGAACACTCGGACACTCTCTGTTAAACGGCGCCAAAGAGGCAAGGCTTTTTGGCGAGACCATCGAGGTGCAGGCGAAGATTGAGAATCTTCCGGGTATCAGCGGTCACGCAGACAGGGGACAGCTTACAAAGTGGATTCAGGCATTTGAGAAAAAGCCGCAGAAGGTCTTTGTCGTACATGGGGAGGACCAGGTGACAGAGAGTTTTGCAAGTCATATTCACGAGGAAGCCGGAGTGGATGCCTATGCGCCGTTCAGTGGAGATGCGTTTGATCTGATTACCGGAGAGCAGATAAGAGAGGGCTCGAAGGAACTCGTGCAGAAGAAGGAGAAGAATTCCCGTGCTTCCAGCAATGTCTTTGCCCGCCTTGTGGCAGCCGGACAGCGTCTGCTTACGGTTATCGGCAAATGCGAGGGACTGCCAAACAAGGAGCTGGCAAAGTTTGCAGATCAGATAAATGCACTCTGTAATAAGTGGGAGCGCTAGAGCGAGAGATAATTCCGGATGGATTTTAAGGCGGATTTTTCCAGACGGCTCACCTGAGCCTGGGAGATATGGATTTCTTCCGCCACTTCCATCTGGGTTTTCCCTTCAAAAAAGCGCAGTTTCAGAATATAATTTTCGCGCTCATTCAGCCGCTCCATCGCATCGCTTAGGGAGAGGGCTTCAATCCAGTTTTCTTCCTTATTTTTCTTATCGCTGATCTGATCCATGACATAGAGGGTGTCACCGCCGTCTGTGTAGACCGGGTCATAGAGGCTGACAGGACTTTGGATGGCGTCTAAGGCGAACACGATATCCTCCTTGGAGATGCCGGCTTCTCCTGCAATTTCATCAAGTGTCGGCTCCTTTAGGGAGGTTTTGGAGAGGACTTCTTTGGCATGGATTGCCTTATAGGCGGTATCACGCAGGGAGCGGCTTACGCGGATGGAATTGTTGTCCCTTAAATAGCGGCGGATTTCACCGATAATCATGGGAACCGCATAGGTGGAGAATTTGACCCCCATCGTCGGGTCGAAGTTGTCGATGGATTTGATGAGACCGATGCAGCCAATCTGAAACAGGTCGTCTACGTTCTCGTGGTTGTTGGAGAAACGTTTGATGACGCTTAAAACAAGGCGGAGATTCCCCTTGATGTAAGTTTCACGGGCTTCTTTATCCCCCTGCTTGATGCGTGCAAAGAGAGCCTCTTTTTCACTTTCTTTTAAAATCGGGAGTGTGGCGGTATTGACACCGCAGATTTCTACTTTATATGAAGCCATGGATGTTCCTCCGGGTTAAGATTGATGGTGCGTTCTAAAAAAAGGATGCTTCATTTTTTATGGATTTATGCAAAAACAAATCTATTTTTTCAAAGAAGAGTATGATATAATGAGCGAAAGAGAGTCAACGTGCTTGCACGATTGACGAACGGCGAAATTATTGAGTGATGCAATCACGATATAATGAGTGCAAACGAGTCAACATGCTTGCATGATTGACGAGTGACGAATGATAATCATGTGCTGGGTTTGCACATGATAGAATAGATGCAACAGAAGCATCAGTCGGAAGAGGTAGCGGTTATGAAAGATTTAATTGATGAGAGAAATGAAAGAGAACGGATTCACAACAGTATTGTGAAATTCTGGAATGTCAATTATATTCCTACACCTGTGGAAAAACCTGCATCGGAAGTGGAAGCGGAGACCGTGGCGCCACAGTCGGGAAGCTCTGGCACGCCGGAAGCAGAAGTGCATGAGGGGCTTTATAATGAGTCAACGGGTTCTTATTCGGGTCTGTACGGAGCCGATGCTGAAAATGTGGATGAGGTTACACGTGGACAGATTGACCAGATTCTGTCTGAAAAGGATGAACATTTGCGGGAGATTATCAAAAGTGAGGGAGGAGACCCGAGCTAGTGCATTTCCTGAAATGAATGAGAGAAATGGTGCGGTTGGCAGCAGAAAATGCTTGTCAGCCGTATTTTTTTTTGCTATAATGCGTAATCGAGTGTTCGAGACCTTCCACTCGTAAAACAAAACTAAAGGAGAACAGAATATGAGAAACAAAAAGGTGTTATTTATTGTCCAGGCTGCGTTAATTGCAGCTCTTTATGTGGTGCTGACACTCGTTATCAGCACATTCAATCTTGCTTCCGGTGCCATTCAGGTGCGGATTTCGGAAGCCCTTACCATTTTACCGTTTTTTACTCCGGCGGCAATTCCAGGTGTGACCATTGGATGCCTGTTAGCGAATCTGATCACCGGAGCAAGTATCTTTGATATCGTGTTTGGAAGCCTTGCAACCTTGCTTGGTGGAATTGGAACCTATCTGCTGCGCAGGCATAAATTTTTATGCACGCTGCCACCGGTCATTGCAAATGTGTTAATTATTCCGTGGGTACTGCGCTATGCGTATGGATTAATCTGGATGTGGAACGGAAAAGATTTGTCCATTCCATTTTATATGCTGACCGTTGGGGCAGGGGAAGTCATCTGTTGCTGCGTGCTTGGAACGATTCTTTTAAATGCACTTTATCCGATGCGCAGAGCAATCTTTCGGAACGAAGAATAGAAAACAATTGCAAAAACCATGGGAAAATTATACAATAAGAGATAACAGTATTGTGGGATGACCACAGAGAAAGGAAATACAGTTATGAAAAAAATTTTAGAGTTGATTTCGGACGAAGTGACAGCAGCATTTACTGCCTGCGGTTACGATGCAAAATATGGAAAAGTAACAGTGTCGAACCGTCCGGATCTCTGTGAATATCAGTGTAATGGTGCCATGGCGGCTGCAAAAGAATATAAGAAGGCTCCGTTTATGATTGCCGATGAGATTGCGGCAAAACTTGCAGGAAATTCGTTGTTTTCAATGGTGGAATCCGTAAAACCGGGATTTTTGAATTTAAAAATTGCAAACGAAGCGCTCGCACAGTATGTGGCAGAGATGCAGGCTGATGCCGGAAGGTTTGGATGTGAAAAGACGGCAGAGCCAAAGACGATTATGATTGACTACGGCGGACCAAACGTAGCAAAACCACTCCATGTAGGGCATCTTCGTTCTGCGATTATCGGGGAGAGCGTAAAACGCATTGGAAAATTTATGGGACACCGGATGATTGGGGATGTGCATTTGGGAGACTGGGGCTTACAGATGGGACTCATCATCACGGAGTTAAAGCTGCGTAAGCCAGAGCTTGTCTATTTTGATGAAAACTATACCGGAGAATATCCGTCAGAGCCTCCGTTTACAATTTCCGAGCTTGAGGAAATCTATCCGACAGCAAGCGGCAAGTCAAAAGAGGATGCAGCATACAAAGAGGCTGCTATGCAGGCAACCTTTGAATTACAGCACGGAAGAAGAGGTTATCAGGCATTGTTGTCGCACATCTTAAACGTGTCTGTGACAGATCTTAAGAAAAATTATGAGAATCTGAATGTATCCTTTGAATTATGGAAGGGTGAGTCAGATGCACAGCCTTATATCCCGGATATGGTACAGAAGATGAAGGATGAGGGCTTTGCCTATATCAGTGAGGGGGCGCTTGTCGTAGATGTCAAGGAAGAGACCGACACCAAGGAGATTCCACCTTGTATGATTTTAAAATCCGATGGAGCTTCCCTTTACAATACGACAGACCTTGCAACGATTGTATGGCGTATGAAGGATTACAATCCGGATGAACTGATTTATGTAGTAGACAAGCGTCAGGAACTTTACTTTACACAGGTGTTCCGCTGTGCAAGAAAGACTGGTCTTGTAAAGCCGGAGACCGAATTAAAGTTCTTGGGCTTCGGTACGATGAACGGAAAAGACGGAAAGCCGTTTAAGACCAGAGAAGGCGGTGTAATGCGTTTAGAGCATCTGGTTTCCGGCATCAACGAAGAGATGTTAAAGAAGATTACAGAGAACCAGAAGACGAAAGAAAATCTGGATATCAGCCCGGAAGAAGCAAAGGAGACTGCCAAGATGGTTGCACTTGCAGCCATCAAATACGGTGACCTTTCCAACCAGGCAAGCAAGGACTATATTTTTGATATTGACCGCTTCACCTCCTTTGAGGGAAATACCGGTCCTTATATTCTCTATACCATCGTGCGTATTAAGTCAATCCTGAACAAATACCATGGTATGGGAAAGAGCGAAGAAGGTGCAGTCATTGAGGCAGCACACTCAGACAGTGAAAAGAATCTGATGCTTGCACTTGCAGGCTTTAACGCAATGATGGAAAATGCGTTTGAGGAGACGGCACCGCATAAGGTATGTGCTTATATTTATGAACTGGCGAATGCTTTTAACAGCTTTTACCATGAAACGAAGATTATGGCAGAAGAGCGCGAAAATGTGCAGAAGTCTTATATCAAGCTTCTGATACTGACAAAAGAAGTGCTGGAGTGCTGTATTGATGTACTTGGTTTTTCTGCTCCGGATCGGATGTAGACACGGTGAAAGAGAGGGGTTATGTTAAAAGCGATTGATAATTTTGTCTGGGGAGTTCCACTTATTGTTTTGATTCTTGCGGTCGGAATCTTCCTTACCATCCGCCTTCGGGCATTACAGATTACAAAGCTTCCGCTTGCAATCCGGCATATTGCGGCAAATGAAAAAAACGGAAAACATGGGGAAGTTTCAAGTTTTGGCGCATTGTGTACAGCGCTTTCTGCCACAATCGGCACCGGAAATATTGTCGGTGTGGCGACAGCGTTAGTTGCCGGCGGTCCGGGAGCACTGTTTTGGATGTGGATTGCAGCGCTGTTTGGCACGGCAACAAAATATTCAGAGTGTCTTCTGGCAGTCAAATTCCGTGTTGTGGAATCGGACGGGCATATCGTTGGAGGTCCTTTTTACTATATCGAAAATGGTATGGGAAAAAAATGGCGCTGGCTCGGTCAGATATTCGCATTTTTCGGTGTTGGTGTCGGACTGCTTGGAATCGGAACATTTACACAGATTAACGGAATTACAAGTGCTGTAAACAACTTTTTTGACCCGGCAAATGCCTGGACAGTAGAGTTGTTCGGCAATACATATTCCTGGAGTGTCGTGATTTCCGGGCTGATTTTAACACTGTGCGTTGCACTTGTAATCATCGGAGGAATCAAGCGAATCTCTTCTGTGGCACAGGTGGTAGTTCCGTTTATGGCACTTTTGTATCTGGTAACCGTACTCATCATTCTTTTCACACATCTGACTGCGATTCCGGCAGCATTGGCGGAAATCGTACAGAGTGCGTTTGGACTCCGCGCTGCGGCAGGCGGAGCGGTTGGAGCGATTATGGTTGCAATGCAGAAGGGAATTGCGAGAGGAATTTTTTCCAATGAGGCAGGACTTGGAAGTGCACCGATTGCGGCTGCGACTGCGAAAACAGACGAGCCGGTTGCACAGGGACTTGTTTCCATGATGGGAACCATGATTGACACGATTATTATCTGTACCATGACAGGATTGTCTATCGTAATTACAGATACCTGGAACATCGGGCTTGACGGTGTGGATGTCACAACGAAAGCATTTCAGATTGGACTGCCGTTCCCGGAACAGGTGTCCTCTTTCTTATTGATGGTTTGTCTGGTGTTCTTTGCATTCACCACGATACTTGGCTGGAATTATTACAGTGAGAAATGTCTGGAATATCTGGTTGGCAATAAGCCGGGCGTGTTAAAGGGATACCGTTGGCTTTATATCATCGCGGTATTCATCGGCCCATTTATGACAGTGTCCGCAGTCTGGACGATTGCAGATATTTTTAATGGACTGATGGCACTGCCAAACCTGGTGGCACTTGTGGCACTAAACGGTGTGGTGGTTGCAGAGACAAAGAAATATTTTGAGAAAAGAAAATCATAGAATAAAAACTCCGGCATCAAAGTTATTGGTGCCGGAGTTTTTTTGATGTCGGAGTTATTGATACCGGAGTTTTTTAATAGCCCAGCTCTTCCCCAATTAAAATGACATGAATTCTGCCCGGGATGGCGCTTCTTCTGGTAAAGACAACCTGATTACAGATACAGTCCGGTGAAAGGCAGTCTGCGCAGACGCCAGTGACGGCGCAGGGCGTTTTTTTGTCAAGGCGCTTGCAGTTCATCGGTGTGGCGGTGTGATGGACACGGCTTAATGCCTCTTCGGCGGAAGGAACAACCTTATTCATGCCGGCGAGAATCAGGACTTTGGAAGGTCCATAGATTAAAGCGGCAACCCGGTTTCCGGTGCCGTCGATGTTTACAAGCGTTCCGTCTGCGGCGATGGCATTGGTGCTCATCAGATAGAGGTCGCAGGAGAGTGCATCGTGGTACATCTGCGCGGTTTCTTCCGGCGTTTTTGCTTTTGCACGGTCAATCAGATGAATGGAGTCATCTTGTCTTAAAAGGTCTAAGACGCCGCTTTCTTCGAGCGTCATGGAACCGCCGAAGGAGACGCTTATGCCATTCGAGAGAAAGGATGCGACTTCCTTTCTTGCATCCTCGCTGGTGGCGCAGTAACAGCCTGTGATGTTTCGCTTTTCGAGATTTTTTAAAACGGTTTTTGCAAGTGTTTCATAATGTGCCTGTTTTGGATTCATCGTTCCCTCATTTCCGCACCGGATGTGTGTCCGCGGTGCAAGTTTTTCTGCTTAAGAGTATAGCATATCCGGCTTGACTTTTCACTGGAAACAGATAAAATAGGGGAAGTGTTTGAAAAAGAGGAGGAGACAGAGAAAATGCGTAAGAATCTAAAGAAAATGATTTCTTATTATAAACCATATCGCGGCATCTTCTGGGCGGATATGTTTTTTGCAACGATGTGCGCCGCGGTGGCGTTAATTCTGCCGTTAATCGTGCGCTATGTCACAAATACGTTAGTATATTTACCGTCGGAGGAGATTTTTGGAAAGGTTGGAGGTCTTGCAGTCCTGCTTGCACTGTTGCTCGCGATTGACTGCTACAGCCGGTATTTTATTTCCAACTACGGACACGTCATGGGCGCAAAGATGGAGTATGATATGAGAGCGGAAATCTTTGGGCATTATCAGAAGCTTTCTTTTTCATTTTATGATAATCAGAAGGTCGGACAGCTCATGTCGCGTATTACGACGGATTTGTTCGATATTTCGGAGCTTTTGCATCACGGTCCGGAAAATATTATTTTGTCCGTGGTTAAAATTCTGGGTGCACTGGTCATCTTAGTCAACATTAACCCGCTGTTAGCGCTTGCTGCGTTTGCAGTTCTTCCGGTGATGTTTCTGTTTGCGTATTTTCTCAATGGAAAGATGCGCAGGGCGTTCCGGCAGAACCGGGTCAAAATTGCAGAAATCAATGCGCAGATTGAGGATAATCTTTCCGGAATCCGTGTCGTAAAATCATTTGCAAATGAAGAAATTGAAAACGCAAAGTTCCGTCAGGGAAACGAAGGATTTCTGGAAGCAAAAAAGAACAGTTACCATTATATGGGAAGTTTTTCCGCAGGGCTTGCGACGTTTACGACCTTAATTCAGGTGAACGTCATTTTAGCAGGTGCCATTTTGATTGCAAAGGGAAGTGTTACGATACCAGACCTTGTGACCTTTTTGCTTTACATTGGTGTATTTACAGAGCCGGTGCGCACGCTGATTGATTTTACAGAGCAGTTCCAGAACGGATACTCCGGATTTGAGCGTTTCCGTGAGATTATGGACATAGAGCCGGACATTGTTGACAAAGAGAACGCAGTGGAACTTTCCGATGTAAAAGGAAATATTACATTTGAAGATGTTTCCTTCCGCTACGAGGAGAATTCCGAAAAGGTATTAAGCCACGTCAATATGGAGGTGGATGCGGGCGCTTATATGGCACTTGTGGGACCTTCCGGGGCGGGAAAAAGTACGCTTTGCTCCCTGATTCCAAGATTTTATGACGTGAGCGGAGGTGCGGTGCGTATCGATGGAATGGATGTCCGGGATGTGACGTTAAAGAGTTTAAGAGACCATATCGGAATTGTACAGCAGGATGTCTATCTTTTTGTGGGAACGGTGTATGACAATATTCTCTACGGCAGACCGGATGCCACCCGGGAAGAGGTGATAGAGGCAGCAAAAAATGCCAATGCACACGAGTTTATCATGTCACTGCCAAATGGCTATGAAACCGATATCGGACAGCGTGGAATCAAGCTTTCCGGCGGTCAGAAACAGCGGATTTCCATTGCGCGAGTCTTTTTGAAAAATCCACCGATTCTGATTTTTGATGAGGCAACCTCTGCACTTGACAATGAGAGCGAGAAGGTTGTACAGGATTCCTTAGAGCGGCTTGCAAAGAACAGAACCACTTTTGTAATTGCACACCGCCTTTCTACGATTAAGAATGCCGAAAAGATTCTGGTGCTGACCGAGGATGGAATTGCAGAAGAGGGAACACATGAAGAACTGTTAAGCCGGGGCGGCATTTACGAAAAACTTTACAATATGCAGTTCCACAAATAGAGAATAAACTGAAATTTTTATGAAATTTGCCGGTATTATTTGCAAATCATGGAAAAACAGAGTAGAATAGACGTGATTTGGGCACATAACAATAGAACCATGTCCGGGAAACTTTTTTCGGGCAGGGGCGTTTATAAATGGAAGGAGTAAGAATCATGACAAAGATTGACATTATTTCCGGGTTCCTTGGAGCAGGAAAGACAACATTCATTAAAAAGATGATTGATGAGGTATTTGCAGGAGAGCAGATTGTACTCATCGAGAATGAGTTCGGAGAGGTTGGTATCGACGGCGGATTCTTAAAGGATGCAGGAATCCAGATTACAGAGATGAATTCCGGCTGTATCTGCTGTTCCTTAGTCGGAGATTTCGGCAAGAACCTTCATGAGGTCATTGACAAATATCATCCGGACCGTATCTTAATCGAGCCGTCCGGTGTTGGAAAGCTTTCCGATGTTATGAAATCCGTCATTGACATTGAAAAAGAAGAAGACGTGAAATTAAACGGCTTGATTACAGTTGTAAATGCTTTAAAAGCAAGCAAGCAGATGAAAGCATTCGGTGAATTCTTCAACAACCAGATTGAATATGCAACGACTGTTGTGTTAAGCAGAACTCAGAATGCAACACCAGAGCAGCTTGAATTCTGTGTAAAACAGATTCAGGAATTAAATCCGAAGGCAGCCGTAATCACAACTCCGTGGGATTCCATCAAGGGTGAGCAGATTCTCAAAGTAGTAGAGGGACAGGACTCCTTAGAGATGAAGGTTTTGGCAGAGGAACAGCACAGACGTGACGAGGAAGAGCATGAGCACGAGCATCATCATGACCATGACCACGAGGAGCATGAGCATCATCATGACCACGACCATGAGGAGCATGAGCACGACCACGATCACGAGGAGCACGAACACCATCATGACCACGAGGAGCACGAACACCATCATGACCACGAGGAGCACGAGCATCATCATGACCATGACCACGAGGAGCACGAGCACCATCACGACCATGGAGAGGGCTGCACCTGTGGCTGCCACGACCATGACCACGAACATCATCATCACCATCATGCAGATGAAGTGTTTACAAGCTGGGGCAAGGAGACACCGCACAAGTACACCAGAGAGAAAGTGGAAGATATCTTAAAGACACTGTGCGAGACTGATGATTACGGTACCATTCTGCGTGCAAAGGGTATGGTAGAGGATGTAAACGGTTCCTGGATTTATTTTGATATGGTTCCGGGTGAGTATGAACTCAGAGACGGAGAGCCGGATTATACCGGAAGACTCTGCGTAATCGGAACGGATATCGACGAGCACCGTTTGGAAGAATTATTTGAAATTGCTTAATGGAATAGAAAGGATCTGACAGACAATGCAGGAAATACCAGTATATTTATTTACCGGTTTTATGGACAGCGGTAAGACGACCCTGATTAAGGAGACCCTTGTAGAGAACGGATTTGCCGAGCAGGGCAAGAGCCTTATCATCTGCTGCGAGGACGGCGACGTCGAGTACGATGCAGCAGAGTTGGACAAGATAAAAACAAAGGTTGTGATGGTAGAAAAGGAAGAGGATTTTACCGCGGAATTTTTAAACAATCTCAATCTTTCTTATCTGCCGGATCAGGTATTTATTGAATACAATGGAACCTGGGGAATGGATGTCCTTATGGAGATGGATTTGCCGAAGGGCTGGGTAATTGTCCAGTCACTTGCAACGGTGGATGCGACTACGTTTGAAATGTATTTGCAGAATATGCGTGCCATGATTATGGAGCAGCTGTTCCAGGCGGATGTTGTCATTTTTAACCGCTGTGACGACAGTACGGATAAGGGCAAGTTCCGCCGGAATGTAAAGGCGTTAAACCGCAAGGCACAGCTTGTCTATGAACGTGCAGATGGAACCCTTGACGAGAGAGAGGAGGAGCTTCCGTTTGATATCACGGCGGATGAACTCGATATCTCTGATGCTGATTATGCCATCTGGTACATGGATTGTATGGACAACCCAAAGAAGTATGAGGGAAAGAAAGTAAAGTTCCTTGCGCTTGTATACAATCCGGACAAGTTAAAGAAGGGCGTGTTTGTTCCGGGACGCTTTGCGATGACCTGTTGCGTTGAGGACGTGACATTTATCGGCTTTAAATGCAAATATCCGGATGAGGATAAGATTCCGCACAAGTCCTGGATTACGATTACCGCTGAAGTTCATATCGAATTTGCGAAAGAGTACAAGGGAAAGGGACCGGTGCTTTATCCGGTTTCCATCGAGCCGGCAGAAAAACCGGAGGATGAGCTTGTATATTTCTCATAAAAAAGAATCACGTTTTAGGGACTTTCACAGTAAAAGCCGCGCAGGAAACTGCGCGGCTTTTTGGCTTTATAGGAAATTACTGCTGCTTGAAAGCGGCAATCTGTAAGTCTGATTTTAAGATGTGGTTTGAGAGCCAGTCCAGAAGATAATTAATCAGCTCGGACAGGTAGGCATCCTGGTTGTCATCGATAAAATCAAGCTCGGATAAGTCGATGCCGACAAGTTTCTCTACAAAGGCGGAGTGTGCGCGGCGCTGTGCATCTAAGCCCGGATATCCGATGGACTGCATATATTCTTCCTCGTCATGGAAGTGTTCTTCCGTGTAATTGCGAAGTCCCGCGAGAAGACGCATGATTTCATCGTACTTGTCGTGGAGCGTGTCGTTATGGATGACATCGTTGACATCGCGAATCAGTTCAAAGAGCTTTGCATGCTCGGTGTCAATGAGCGGGATGTGGGTCAGATACTTATCGGTAAAGGCAAATGGGTCGGATGTTTCTTTTGCATCAGAATCCGGGCTGATTTGTCCAATCATCATGTCGCTTCCGAGAATGTGATGATACAGCCAGCGGGTTAAAAACTCTAACAAATCGCGCAGTGTCTGCTCGGAAGCGTCCGAAGAAAGTTCGATGCTGTTGATTTTTGCAACAAAGGCAGCGTGCTCTTTTTTCTGAAGAGAAAGCTCCGGGTCTTTTATCTGCTCCATATATGCCTCTTCGTGTGCAAAATGGGTTGCTGCATAGTTTTTTAATGCCGGAATCAGATTTTTAATGATAATCGTAGTATTTGACGGGTCGCCCAAAAGGGAAAATGCCTCGTTAAGCATTTGAAATAACTGGCGGTGTTCCTCGTCAATTTCCGGAACGCCAATCAGGCAATCCTGTGTAAATTCGTACATTGGGAATTCCTCCTTTGACTGTAAAAATATTACAAATTCCTGTTTGATTATAACATAAAATCAGCCCTTATACAGGGGAAAGATGAAAATTCATGCAGGAAATAGCGAAAAATGTGGGAAAAGACATTGAAATTTTCGGATGGATGCTTTATTATGATAAAGTGTATGTTTTATGACACGGCATGAAAACAGGATGCTGTCTGCATGCGGCACCGGAAAACACCGTGATAACAGGGATTAGAAACAGGAGGAAAATGATGTATCCAATTGTAAGAAAAGAGAAGCTGGCGGATAAGATTTATCTTATGGATGTCAAAGCTCCCCGTGTGGCACAGTACTGTGAACCGGGACAGTTTGTAATTGTTAAAATAGATGAAGAGGGAGAGCGTATTCCGCTTACCATCTGTGACTACGACAGAGAAGCAGGAACGATTACCATCGTATTCCAGAGTGTCGGAGCTTCCACAGAGCGTATGACAGAGCTTGAGGCGGGAGATGCTTTTAAAGATTTTGTAGGACCGCTTGGCTGCGAGTCCGAACTGGTACATGAAGATATTGAAGAATTAAAAAAGAAAAAGATTCTGTTTGTTGCGGGTGGAGTTGGAACTGCTCCGGTATATCCGCAGGTAAAATGGCTGCATGAGCACGGGGTATCCTGTGATGTCATCATGGGTTCAAAGACCAAGGATTTACTGATTCTTGTGGAAGAGATGCGCAAAGTTGCCGGCAATCTGTATGTAACGACGGATGACGGTTCTTATGGTTTTCACGGAATGGGAACCAACCAGCTTCAGGCGCTTTACGACGAGGGCAAGCGCTATGACCACTGCGTTGCAATCGGACCGATGATTATGATGAAATTTGTCTGCAAGCTGACAAAGGAACTTGGAATTCCGACCGTTGTATCAATGAACCCGATTATGGTGGATGGAACCGGAATGTGTGGAGCCTGCCGTCTGGTAGTCGGCGACCAGGTAAAATTTGCCTGCGTGGACGGACCGGAATTTGACGGACATCTGGTAGATTTCGACCAGGCGATGAAACGTCAGCAGCAGTATAAGACCGAAGAGGGACGCGCACTGTTAAAACTCAAAGAGGGCGCTACCCATCATGGCGGCTGCGGCAACTGCAACGCATAGGAGCAACGGTAGAAACAGAGAATTGGATTTCAGAAAGGTTTGGATAGAACATGGACGTGATGACAAGAGTACCGGTTCGTGAGCAGGACCCGCAGGTGCGTGCTGCGAACTTTGAAGAAGTTTGTTTTGGATATAATGAAGAAGAGGCAAAGGCAGAAGCTGCCCGCTGTTTAAATTGTAAAAATGCCCAGTGTATGAAGGGCTGTCCGGTATCAATCAATATTCCGGCATTTATTGCACAGGTAAAGGAAGGCAATTTTGAGGCTGCATATCAGGTTATCAGCGAGTCTTCCGCACTTCCGGCAGTCTGTGGACGTGTCTGCCCGCAGGAGAGCCAGTGCGAGGGAAAATGTATCCGCGGAATCAAGGGGGAGCCGGTTGCAATCGGAAAGCTTGAGCGCTTTGTAGCTGACTGGGCAAGAGAGCATGGAATCAAGCCAAAGGCAGCCGAGAAGAAGAACGGACACAAGGTAGCCGTAATCGGTTCCGGTCCTGCAGGACTTACCTGTGCCGGTGATCTGGCAAAGCTTGGTTATGATGTAACTATTTTTGAAGCACTGCATGAGGCAGGCGGTGTATTAATTTATGGTATTCCGGAGTTCCGTCTTCCGAAACAGAAGGTTGTAGCTGCTGAGGTGGAGAATGTAAAATCACTCGGTGTTAAGATTGAGACAAACGTAGTTATTGGAAAATCCGTGACCATCGATGAACTGATGGAAGAGGAAGGCTTTGAGGCAGTCTTTATCGGTTCCGGTGCAGGACTTCCGAGATTTATGGGAATTCCGGGCGAACAGGCAATGGGCGTTTTCTCTGCCAATGAGTTTTTAACCAGAAATAACCTGATGAAGGCATTCTTAGAGGATTATGACACCCCGATTCATGCTGGAAAGAAAGTGATCGTAGTAGGTGGCGGAAATGTGGCAATGGATGCTGCAAGAACTGCAAAACGTCTCGGAGCAGAGGTACATATCGTGTACCGCCGTGGCGAGGAGGAGCTTCCGGCAAGAAAAGAAGAAGTGCATCATGCAAAAGAAGAGGGCATTATCTTTGACTTATTACAGAATCCGGTGGAGCTGTTAGTGGATGAGAACGGCTGTGTCAAGGGTGCTAAGATTATCAAGATGGAGCTTGGCGAGCCGGATGCGTCTGGAAGAAGAAGCCCGGTTGAAATTCCTGGTTCTGAGTATGAGATGGAGGCAGATACCGTTATCATGTCACTTGGAACATCTCCGAATCCGCTCATTTCTTCTACGACCAAGGGACTTGAAATTAACCGCAGAAAATGTATCGTGGCAGAGGAAGCAAACGGTGCAACCTCTAAGGCTGGCGTATTTGCAGGCGGTGATGCCGTAACGGGTGCCGCAACGGTAATTCTTGCAATGGGTGCAGGAAAAGCGGCAGCTAAGGGAATTGACGAATATTTGAGCAAATAAATCGTATCATTCGATAAGAAAAGGTGCAAAGGGGCAGAATCTTTAAAGAGGGTTCTGTCCTTTTTTAATGATTTAATAGAAAATTTTATTGTCATAACCATTGGAAGTGTTATATAATGTCCACGTTGGCATTACAAAATGGAAAGAAAAGATTGGAAGATAGAACATGTGTGGATTTGCAGGATTTGTAGATAGAAATGAAAATAAACAGGCAATTTTAAAAGCGATGTTACAGACCATCGTACACCGCGGACCGGACAGCGAGGGAACGTATATTGATGAGGATGCGGCACTTGGATTCAGACGGTTGAGTATTATTGACTTGGCAGACGGCAGCCAGCCGTTATACAACGAGGACAGAAGCCTGGTACTGTTATTTAACGGAGAAATTTATAATTATCAGGGACTGCGTGAGGAGCTGATTGCAGACGGTCACGTTTTTACAACCCATACGGACAGCGAAGTACTGATTCATGGATATGAGAAGTACGGAGAGCAGCTTTTGGACAAGTTGAGAGGAATGTTTGCATTCTGCATCTGGGATGTAAAGAAAAAGAAGCTGTTTATCGCAAGAGATTTCTTTGGAATCAAGCCGATGTATTATGCGAAGATGGGTGATACCTTCCTGTTTGGTTCGGAGACCAAGGCATTTTTGGAGCATCCGGGCTTTCACAAGGAACTGAATGAAGAAATGCTTGAGCATTATCTTTCCTTCCAGTTCGTACCGGGAAGCAGCACGTTTTTCAAGGATGTGTATGCGCTTCCGCCAGCACATTTCCTTACCTATGAGAATGGCAAGGTAGAGGTAAAGCGTTACTGGCAGCCGGAATTTAAACCGGATGAAAGCAAGACCTACGAGCAGTGCGTAGAAGAAATTACAAAAGTAATGGAAGAGTCCGTTTCCTTCCACAAGATTGCAGACGTGGAGGTTGGCTCTTACCTCTCCAGCGGTGTAGATTCCAGTTTTCTTGCCTGCATGTCCAAGGTAGATAAGACCTTTACTGTGGGATTTGACAACAATGGTTATAACGAGATTTCCTATGCAAAGGAACTCTCAGAGGAGATTGGAATCACCAATCACAGCAAGGTAATTACGCCGGAGGAGTACTGGGATGCGTTTGGAACCATCCAGTATCATATGGATATGCCGGTGGCAGACCCGTCTATCGTACCGCTTTACTTCCTTGCAAAAGAGGCATCCAAATATGTGAAGGTTGTATTTTCCGGAGAGGGTGCAGACGAGCTGTTCGGCGGTTACAACATTTACCGCGAGCCGCTTGAGTACACCGGATTTAACCGTGTGCCGCTCTGGATTCGGAAAGGGCTTGCAAAAGTGGCAGAGCATTTCCCGGATGTAAAGGGTGCAAACTTTTTGATTCGCCATTCCAAGAGCTTGGAAGAGCGCTACATCGGAAATGCCAATATTTTTGCAGAGCGCGAGAAAAAGAAGGTGTTAAAGGCACCGGTGAAGTCTTCTGCAATGGAGCTGACCGCACCTTACTATGCACAGGTGAAGGATAAAGACCCGGTAAATAAGATGCAGTTTATCGACTTAAACTTCTGGTTAGTCGGAGATATCTTACAGAAAGCGGATAAAATGGGAATGGCAAATTCTCTGGAAATCCGTGTGCCGTATCTCGATAAAGAGGTAATGAAGGTGGCAGCATCCCTTCCACTTGAGGCGAGAGTGAGCGGGGAGACCACAAAGCGTGCTTTCCGTGAGGCAGCACTTAAGGTATTGCCGGAGCGCACCGCAAAGAAAAAGAAATTGGGATTCCCGACCCCGATTAAGGTATGGCTGACGGAGGACAAGTATTACAATATCGTAAAAGAGCAGTTCCATTCAGAGGCTGCAAAGAAGTACTTTAAGACGGATTATCTTGACAAAATCTTAGAGAAGGCACACAAAAATCAGGGAAATTATTCCAGAAGAGTATGGACCGTGTATACTTTCCTGGTATGGTATGAGGAATATTTTGTAAAACGCTAAAGCCTTTAGGTGTTTTAATGTAAGACAGAAAAAAGGAATCTTCCGCAAGGAAGATTCCTTTTTATATACATAGATGTGTAAGTGAGTTTTATTCACTGAGCGGCAGACAAACCTCAAAGACAGTACCATTTTCGGAGCTTTCGGTAATCTGTACGGTGCCGCCGTGCAAGGCGACGATTTCATGCACAAGGGCAAGACCGAGCCCGACACCGCCGAGAGCGCGGCTGCGGGATTTGTCGACGCGGAAGAACGGTTCAAAGACACTTTCACGAAATTCTTTACCGATGCCGGGGCCGGTGTCGGAGACTGTGATGACGGCTTCCTTTCCGTGCTTTGCGGCGGTGATGGTTACGGTACCGTTTTCACGGTTATAGCGCACAGCATTTTCGGTCAGGTTAAATACGACCTGATAGATTAAAATATCGCTTCCACAGATGGTGATATCCGGTTCTGCGGGCTGAATCAGGGTGATGCCACGTTTTTCTGCCAGCGGAGATAAATCTGCCAACACTTCCTCGATTAATGGGGACAGTGCAATCTGGTCAGTTCTTGGAATCGTTTCAAGCTCACTCATCTCAAGTAAGATTTTTACCAGGCGGGACAGGCGCTCCGTCTGTGTCTGCATCATGGCGAGTGTCTCGATTGTTTCAGGGTCATCCGTCGGATGCGTGCTGTTTGCATACAGGTCAAGCTTTGCCTGCATCAGTGCAAGCGGGGTGCGGAACTCGTGTGCGGCATTTCCGGTAAACTGCCGTTGTCTCTCGAAGGCATCAGAGAGGCGCTTTAACATCTGGTTAAAGGAGTGGCGGAGCTGTTCAAATTCCGGAATATGATTTTCTGCGATTTCACATTCGGTCAGGTTCTGTGCCTGTATTTTTTCTACCTGGGCAGAAAAGTCATGTAACGGCTTTAGGGCACGGCCGCTGATAAAATAGGTAATCATACCGCTGATAAGTGTAACGATTGCCGTGATAAGCCAGCCATTGATGCCGTAGCCCCGCTTGGTGTCTACGAGCTGGATAGAAAAATTGGAAACAAAATCATCCCAGTTTTCAGGCGGGATATTGATGTAGATTTCCTGGGTAGAATCCCCGGAGTCGAATCCATTGTCTTCGGAGCCAAGAACGGAATCCGTCAGGGAATCCATATAAAAAATCCCGTTGTGGTAGAGCAGGAGATTTAAAATAATACAGGTGGCGGCGATGAGCAGGGAAGTCATCAGTGTGAGCCGCCATTGCAGGGAAAGCTTTTTCATAGCGCAGCACCTCCAATCTGGTAGCCTTCCCCGATTTTGTTGCGGATGGGGTCGTAACCCAGTGCAGCCTTTAATTTTTTGCGCAGGGAGGAGATGTGTACGCGGATGGAATTGCTGAACGCATCGACACTGCTGTCCCAGACGTGTTCGATAAGCTCTTCCTGGCTGACAGGACGTCCCTGGTGGAGCAGCAGATATTCTAAAATTCCGTTTTCCTTGCGGGTTAAAGAAACCGGCGTATCATGGACGCTTGCCATACGGGAGCGTGTGTCAAAGCGGATGTCTCCACAGGTAAGACAAACATCGTTTTGAATAAAACTGCGGCGTGTTAAACTGCGGACTCTTGCTGCAAGCTCCTGCAAATGAAACGGCTTTTCGAGGTAATCGTTTGCCCCGGCATCAAGCCCTTCTACCTTGTCTGCAATCTGGCTTCGCGCGGATAAAATGAGAACCTTCGTCTCTTCATCTTCCTTACGGAGTGTCTTTAAAATGGTCATGCCGTCTGCACCCGGGAGATTCAAATCAAGAATCACGAGGTCGTAGCGCTCACTGGCAAGAATGGATAGTGCTTCCTCGCCGTCATAACAGGTGTCTGTCTCATAGCCGCTCTGGTGCAGGCTTTTGGCAATCGTGTCGCAGAGTTCTTTTTCGTCTTCTATAATCAACAGTCTCATGCAAAGAAACTTCCTTTCCAATGGTGTTTTTTGTAGTATAACATATCCCGATAAAATTTGTGTTAAGATGCGAATCTTAACAGAGATTTTATCTCACCTGCGGTAGAATAGTCCTATCGAAAGGAAAGGATGGTACGTTTTGAAGAAAATCATATTAAATCGAAAAGCCGTCATGCAGGTTGTTCTGCTGGCAGCAGGCGTTGTGATGATTGGTGTGGGTGCGCAGCGGGGCGAGGTTGCAACCGTTTTCACAAAAGCCGTCAGAATTTGTCTGGAGTGTATTGGAATTGGATAAAAAACATACGTTCTCTCACCTGTTAGCCCGCTACAGGGGATGGATTCAGGCAGCAGCAACACTGCTGACAAACATCCATCTGCCCAATTTTTTCAAAGGTGAGATTTACCGCGGAAAAGGAAAAAATGTCTGTGTCCCGGGGTTAAACTGCTATTCCTGTCCGGGAGCGGCAGGATCGTGCCCGATTGGAGCTTTTCAGGCAGTCGTCGGTTCCTCGAAGTTTAAATTTTCCTATTATATTACGGGATTTTTAATTCTGCTTGGGGTGCTGCTCGGACGGTTTATCTGCGGCTTCTTGTGTCCGTTTGGATGGTTTCAGGAGCTTTTACATAAGATACCGGGCAAAAAATTTTCAACGGAAAAGTTAAAACCGCTCCGGCATTTAAAATACGTCGTGCTTGTGGTAATGGTTGTGCTGCTTCCAATCCTTGTGACAAACGCACTTGGAATGGGGGACCCATTCTACTGCAAATATCTTTGTCCACAGGGAGTTTTAGAGGGCGCAATTCCACTCGCACTCTCAAGTGCAGGCATCCGTGCGGCACTTGGAAAATTGTTTTCCTGGAAACTGTGTATTCTGATTGCAGTCATTGTGTTAAGCATTTTATTTTACCGCCCGTTCTGCAAGTGGCTGTGTCCGCTTGGAGCGTTCTATGGCTTGTGCAACCATGTGTCCTTATTGCAGATGAAGGTTGACAGGGAAAAATGTGTTTCCTGCGGGAAATGTAAAAAGGCTTGTAAGATGGATGTAGATGTGACCAAAACACCAAATCATTCGGAATGTATCCGTTGTGGAAAATGTATCGGGGCTTGCCCGACAAACGCCGTCTGCTATCACTATGGATTTGGCAGCGGTCAGAAAGAAACGAAAAAAGACGAAAATTAAGAGAAAAAAGGAGAAACTATCATGAAAAAATTAACCGTACTTATTTTAATCGCAGCAATGACTTTAAACTTCGCAGCATGCGGTAATACGCCAAAGGAAGAGAACAAAGCTCAGACAGGGACAGCCGCAACAGAAACAGCGGGCACAGAAACAGCAGGCACGGAAGCTTCCGGGGATTCTGCTGACCTAGAGAACCGTCTGAACGAACTCTGGGAAGAAGAAAGTGCTGTGATGGAAGCGAATATAGATCTCTGGGGAAAAGTCATTGACAACATGGATAAAGATGCAGCGATGAATGACGAAAACTATGATTACGCACAGGCATTGGCAGATACGATTGACAGTATGAAAGATGACTTTACGGAAGAAGAGCTTAACACGTTAAAGTCAGATGCAGAAAAAATTCAGAAAATTGAAGCTGAAATGACAAAATTACAGGAGCAGATGAATCGTGATCAGAATGTAACGGATGCAGACGAGACTGGTTCAGAGAAGTTTCCGGCATTTAACGGAAAAGATTTTGACGGAAATGATGTGGATGAGAGCATTTTTTCACAGTATGCGGTTACCGTTGTAAACTTCTGGTTTAACGGCTGTGCACCCTGTGTTGCAGAACTTCCGGAATTAAACAGCTTAAATGAGTCCTTAGCGGAAAAAGGTGGTACAGTCATCGGAATCAATTCGGAGACGCTCGATGGAGATGCAGATATCATTGCACAGGCAAAGGAGATTATGAGCGAGCAGGGAGCTTCCTATCGCAACATTTATTTTGATTCTTCAAGCGAGGCTGGTAAAATGGCATCTGATATCCTGGCATTTCCAACCACGATGTTAGTTGACCGGAACGGAAATATCATCGGAGAGCCGATTGTCGGCGGAATTAACAGTGAAGATGCAATGAATGAACTGCAGCAGAGAATTGATAAAATTCTTGCGGATGATAAGCAGTAAAAAAAGACATTCATTACACCAAACGCGCATTTCGTTACAAAAATTGAAAAAAACATTTTTTTAGCCGATATATATAGAAGCTAAGGATGGCGTCAGATTTCAGGGAGTTGAAAAACACAAGGGAGACTGACGCCATCTTTTTGTCTATAGGAAGAAAAAGCCGCGATGGAAAAAAGCGGTTCGGGGAGGAAAAATGAGTGTTGCAGGTTGCAATTTGTGAAGAAGATGCAGTTCTTGGAAAAAAACTGGCAAAGCTGGTGGAGAGAACACTGACAGAGCATGTGGAGCTGTATACTTCGGAAATGGAACTTTTAAAGAGTGCGAAAAAGCCGGAAATTCTGATATTAGACCTCGACTTTCGGGAAGCGGATGGAATGGAGCGGGCACGTAAAATAAGAAATCATTCGGATGCAGCGATTATTCTTCTGTCTGCGGGACAGGAGCATGTGCTCGATGCGTTTGACGTGGAGGCGTTCCATTATCTGTTAAAGCCGATTGACGAGCAGAAATTTGAGGAGGTGTTAAGGCGGGCTGCGCAGGAACGGCAGGCGGAAAAGGACAAAGAACCGTTAATTATCCGGGTAAACCGTACCTGTCATAAGATTGAAAAAAAACGGATTTTGTATGCAGAAAATATGGCGCGTAAGATTGTGCTGCACCAGAAGGAAGGGGAGATTTCTTACTATGCCAGAATGGAAGAATTAGAGCAGGAGCTTGGAACACAATTTTTCCGGTGTCACAGAGGGTATCTGGTGAATCTGGCAGCGGTCAAAAACTTTGATGCGGGAACGATTACGTTAAAAAACAATGAGGTGATTTTGCTGTCGAAGCAGAAATACAATGATTTTGCGGCAGCGTATCTTGCTTTTTTGAAAAAACGTTAGAAACAGGGGGAAATGAGTATGAAAATTGCAAACAGAAACAGCATGGTATTAGTACGTGCCAGAAATGCAAGACTGGCAAAGACAAGGGCCTATACACACAATATCCAGAAGTATAAAAAGACAACAAACAGCAGCAACAGTTCCAAGTACGGAAATCTTTTTCAGACATTAAGCACGATAAGACAGCAGAATACGGATTCTTCGAGGATACAGCAGGTTGCATCTGCCACGAAGCTCTCCTATGGCTACACGGTGATGGAGGATGCCACAGAGCGGCTTGATACACAGCTTACCAAGCTTCTCTCCAGGGAGAACGAATCCCTTTTTGAAGGGGATGGGGCCGAGGCGCAGAAGGAAGTGAGCCGTTTTGTAAATAATTACAATATTGTGATGGGACGCTTAAATGATGCCGGGACGGCTGCCGATAAAAATTATGCGAAGAAACTGCAAAGCGAGTTTAGTGCGTATAGCAGTGACCTGAAAAAAATCGGAATTACGCAGGGCAAAAACGGAACGCTGTCTGTTGATGAGACTGTCTTAAAAAATGCAAAGGCGGAGGATATCAAGGCAGTATTTGGGGCGGATGCTGTCTTTGCACAGAAGACACAGACCACCATAAAGCAGATTACGACGTATGCAAAGGGGCAGATTCAGACCTTAGAGAAGCAGATTTATTCTGCCAGTGCAAACTATAACCGTTATGGAATGACGACTGAAAGCTCTGCAAGCATCTATAACAGACGAGGATAGAAAAAGCATGAAAGAGACGCTGGAATTACAGGCGGCCGCAGAAATACAGAACGTGCGGGAGAAAGGCAGGCAGCTTGAGGAAAAGAGACGGCAGAAGCGTAAAATCGAAGGAGCCATTTTTTTAGAAATCATTCTGCGGAAAATCTGGGAATATGAGCAGGGAGAGCTGTTTGACGGCACGATAAGCCGCCAGATGGCGCTTTTGGAAGCAGATGGGACACAGGAGAACAAAACTGCCAAAAAATCAGAGGAGGACAGTCTCTGTTTCTGGGAAGAAGGGCGTCTCTGGGAGCGGATGGTTCCTACCGGAGATATTTTAGAAATCAGTATTCCAAGACTAAGACACGCGGTGGAAGAGTCCTACGGCGAGCTGATGCGCATGATTGCCGTGGTACAGCAGATTTGTGATAATCCATGCTACGCGGTTTCCTCTGGGATTTTAGAGCGCTTTTATAATGGGGAATGTACGGAGGGTGAGGTTACAGAAGTATTCCGGGATTACTGCCTCAGAAGGCATGAGCAGGGAGAAGCGGATTTTGTTCTTGCCTACGAGTATTTTTCTCATGCAAATGCCTGGTGGGCGGTGAAAGCAAATAACAAAGAAGGAGAAGTACTGGTACAGGGGTGCGGTCTGAACTGGACCGGGACCTCTTATTATAATGCTCTTTATTACTACAAATGGAAGAGTATGCAGCAGAAAATCGAGGATGTTGCAGAAAAGCTGGTGGACTTTTTGGGGTATGAGCCGTTGAAACGGCAGGAAATACAGGCTGGTAGCCGGTTTCGCTGTGAGGGAGGGCTTAACTTTCACGGGGTGTGGCAGTATGAGCAGAGTGCCAATAATTATCCGGAAAATCAGTACGGACTGCTGCGGGAGGAAGAAGAGCCGCCGAAACAATATGCGTTTCTTTACCGGAACTGTTATGACGAGACAGACAAGGAACAGTTAAGAGAGCTTCTTCGTGCGATGAAACAAAAGCAGGAAGCGGCTTCCTGCCGCATGGAAGCTATCGGCGTAAAGGAGCGTGCCTATCACAACGGAATGAGTTATCTGCTGCATTTCTGCCCGCAGGTTGGCCTTGGAGAGGTGAAAAAAAGCACCTACGAACAGGCGATGAAGTTTACGGAAAACTTCCGCCTGTTCCGGGTGCATGGCTGTCTGGAGTGTTTATTTGTCGCGGAGCAGACAGGCGAGTAGCCGGTCATTGTCCGACGGATTCATCACACAGAAGCGGATATATTTGTTGTCGAGGAACGGGAAGGTAGAACAGTCCCGAATCATCATCTTTTCGCGGATGGCGCGGTCAAATAAATCCTGTGAGGTTACATCGTCCCGAAGGATGTGTGCCAAAATAAAGTTCCCGCTTGGCGGATAAACGCGGTAGTCACCAGAGGCAGCAAGTGTGTCGTACATTCTGGTGCGTTCTGAGGTGATAAGGGTTCGGGTTTTGTTGATGTAGTCGGTATCGCGGAACATCGTCTCTCCGGCAACGACTGCGAGAGAGTTAATTGTCCATGGATTCTTTCTGGTATTGATTGCCTTGATGAGGTCACGGTTTCCGGTCACAGCGTAGCCGAGACGGAGTCCCGGTGCGGCAAAGAACTTGGAGGTTCCGCGCAGAATCACGATGTTATTGTAGTAATTGGTCAGCGGAATCGCAGAAATCTCGTCCGCATTGTTTGCAAATTCCACATAGGTCTCATCCACCATCACGTAGATATCATATTGCTTGCAGGCATCTAAGATGTGGCGCATTTCGTCACGTGCGATGCAGGAAGAGGTCGGATTGTTTGGATTACAGATGACGAGAAGGTCGATGCTTTCGCTGAGGTGTGCGATAAAATCTTCGACATCCAGGCGGAAGCCGTCCTTTTCTTTTAACGGATAATAGAGGGTTGTCCCGCCACCGAGAGAAATCTCACGCTCATATTCGGAGTAGGTCGGACCGATAATCATGGCCTTCTTCGGGTGTTCAATCTGAATGAACAGGGAAATCAGTTCCGTGGAGCCGTTTCCGACGATGACGTTTTCATAGTCTGTTCCACAGTAGTCTGCGATACATTTGCGCAGGGAAGTATATTCTCTGTCCGGATAGGTGGTGATGGCGTCAATCTGCTCAGAGAGTGCGGTGCGAAGCAGGGGAGAAACGCCCAGGGGATTTACATTTGCAGAAAAACTAACGATTTCCTCCTTGCGGATTCCGTAGATTTCTTCTATTTTTTCCAAATCACTTCCATGAAAATGGTCTTTGTGTTTTATCATTGATTACTCCTCCAAATTAGTTTATAATCTATTATAGTCATTGCTTGGAAAAAAGCAAATAAAAAAGTAAAAGCAGGTGTGGATTTGCGGAAACGGATACAACAACTGGCAAGGGGGAAATTTGAATATGCCAGACCGCTTCTTGAACTGTCAACAGATAAGATTGAGATTGAGGTTCTTGAGGGGAAGGACTACACGGGAGACTTTATCATTACCAGTGCAAATCACGTGCCGGTGCGGGGAACGGTTGAAACATCTGACCAGCGCATGGAGTGTCTTACCCCCCAGTTTGAGGGCGAGGAAGTCAGGATTCGGTATCAATTTC
Organism: Roseburia sp.; assembly: GCA_050874345.1. GTDB lineage: Bacteria > Bacillota > Clostridia > Lachnospirales > Lachnospiraceae > Roseburia. The sequence goes on from JBNMKM010000008.1 coordinate 68,108, forward strand.
ATACAGAGGGATTACTTGAGGGTGATGTTCTGACAGGAAAGTTTTTTCTTATCTGCAATCAGGGAGAATATGACCTTTCTTTTGTTGTGTCCGTTTCCAGACTGTATGCTGATTCTTCTATCGGGAAAATCCGTACATTAGGGGAGTTCACAAAACTTGCCGAGGTGAGTCCGTCAGAGGCAGTTCGTCTGTTTGATTCGCCGAATTTCAAAAATATTTTAAAGGAAGAGGAAACAAAGGAACGCCTGTTATATGAGGGGCTTTGCAAGAATCATTTTGCAGAACGTGCGCTCGAGGAGTTTTTGTTAGGATGTGGGAGAAAGCAGCCGGTAACGCTTTCTCTTGGAAAATCAGAGGCGTCCTTTGAAGAGGTGACACAGACAAGAAAAGAGCGGATAGAGCTTTCAAAAGATACGTGGGGCTGTGTGGATGCAGAGGTATCGTCCGATGCCGTTTTTTTACGTCCGGCAAAGTCTGCGCTGACGGGCGATTCGTTTATCGGAAATACCTGTCTGTTAGAATATTATATTGATGCGGAAAAACTGCATGGTGGAAGAAACTACGGATGTATCCACATTGTTCTGCCAGGGCAGACGTTAGAATTTAGGGTCTGTGCAAGAAGTGACAGGGAGCCGGCAGAACAAAAGGAAAGTATTCATATGGAGCGGGAGCGGCTGTCTGCAGAGCTTGTGAACTGTTATATCGAGTACCGCTTAAAGCGTGTTGTCACAGGGGTGTGGGCGAATCAGACAATAGAGCGGCTTGACCATCTTGCAGCGATGGATGCTTCAGAACCGATGTATGACCTGATGAAGGCACAGGCTTTTATTGTGAACAGGCAGCGGCAGGAGGCAGTCTGGATTCTCGAAGATTTTAAACGGCAGTGGAAGGACACCGATGCTCCGATATGGGGATATTACCTGTATTTAAATACACTTTTGGAGCGGGAGCCTTCCTACGTAGACCGTATGGGAGAAGAAGTGGAGGAATTATACCGTAGACATTCCGAGAGTGGTCTTCTGTTTTGGATATTGCTCTTTTTGAAGGAAGAGTACTGCATGGACGGGGCAAAGCGCTTTAAGGCGATTGAACAGTTTATGCGATCAGAAGGGGAGCAAAGCGGGAAAGCCAGTCCCTATCTGTATCTCGAAGCCTATTATTTAATCTGGCAGGATCCGTATCTTCTGACACGGCTGACCCCGTTTGCAGTGGGGTTATTAAACTGGGCGGTGCGGCACGAGGCGCTTACAAAGGAAATTGCCTTACAGGTGATAAGCCTGTTAGATGCGAAAAAGGAATTTGACCCATGCCTGTACCGGGTGTTAAATGCGTGCTGTAAGGTAGATGAGAGCGAGGAGACACTTGCTGCGGTGTGTGCTTACCTGATTCGGAGCCAGTGCTATGAAAGACGCTATCACGTCTGGTATGCAAGGGCGATTGAACAGGAAATCCGGCTGACCGGATTGTACGAGGCATATCTTTTAACGATGGATTCCCATGCGGTGTCAGAGGTGCCACGTGTATTACAAATGTATTTTCAATACAACAGTGCGTTATCCTACCGTCAGAAGGCAGTGCTTTATGTTAATATCATCGCAGGGAAAGAACGACAGCCGGAGGTCTACCGCAAGTACGCAAGAAGTATGGAACAGTTTGCCTTAGAGCAGCTTGAGGCGGGGCATATGGATGATAACCTCGCAGTTTTGTATCGGGAGCTGTTGGGACACGGCATTTTAAATGAGGAGATTGCATCCCATCTGGCGGATGTTCTTTTCATGCACAAGTTTGTCTGCTTAGACAGCCGGGCGGCGCGGGTGTTCGTCTGGGAGTATGCGTTAAAAGAGGGGCGTGTGGTGACACTTACCGGGGGAGAGGCATATTTTCCTGTCTATACGGAGGATGTCTGTATTCTGGTGGAGGACGCCTATGGAAGGAGATTTACGGACGGAAGCATTTCCTGGCAGTTAGAACCGCTTATGAACCCCAGTGAGTGCATCGACCGGTGTATGGAATTAGCGCCGGAGAAACTGCCGTTTCTGCTGTATCATTTCCGTAAGAAGAAATCCTGGGAGCAGTTTGATGAGACAGAAAAGAAAGAATTGTCAAAGCTGTTGGAAAGCCCGCAGGTAAGTGACCGGTTGAAGGCTTCCTGGTGTCTTCTGATGCTGCAGTTTTACAAGAACGATACCGGGAGAGAACATACATTTTCTGTGGAACCATATCTGAAGGAGGCAGAGTTTGAGATTCTGCCGGAGCAGACGAGAAGGTATCTGTTGAATCTGCTGGTGGAGACAAGGCTCTATGAGAAGGCATACCAGATGGTGCGGTTATACGGCTACGAGAAGCTGGAGCTTTCCTGTCGTGTGGCACTGTGTGGGTATGAGATTGCAGAGATGGGGTATGAGGAGGATGATTTTCTGCTCGGCTTTGTGCAGAGCACGTTTCTCCTTGGAAAATACAGTGATGTGATGCTTATCTACCTTTGTAAGTACTATAACGGCCCGACCAAGCGGATGGAAAAGCTCTGGCGCGCGGCAGGGGAGTTTGACATCGACACATTCGATTTGGAGGAACGCATCTTAACACAGATGCTTTACACCACGGATTTTATCGGGGATGCGGGGGCAATCTATGACAGCTATTGCGCCGGCGGCGGAAGAGAGCTCGTGTGCATGGCGTATCTGTCCTATTTTGCAAACTGTTATCTCACGCGGGACATGGTGATTCCGGACAATGTATTTTTGCAGATAGAGCAGCTTTTACAGAAGAATGCCGTGTTAAACGATGCGTGCCGGATTGGCTTTTTAAAATATCTTTCTGCCGGGAAAGAGTGGTCGGATACGAGACTTCAGATTGCAGAGCAGATTCTTGCAGAATGTATCGGAAAAAATCGCCTGTTTTCTTTTTTCAAACAGCTTGATACGCGACTGGTTAATCAGTTTCAGCTCTATGATAAATTTTTTATCGAGTACCATGCAAACGCCGGAGCACAGGTGAGAATCCGGTATTCCTTAGAGGGCGGGGAGTACCGTGAGGAAGAGTTGAGCGAAGTGTACGATGGAATCTTTGTGCGGCAGTTTGTACTGTTTTTCGGAGAAACACTGCAGTATTATATCCTGGAAGGCGAGGGTATGAAAGAGCAGGTGACAAAAAGCGGAACGCTTGAAAATCACGATGTTCCGGGCAAACAGGCGCAGGGAAAATATGAGATGTTAAATGAAATGTTGATGTCTGTGACCCTACAGGATGAGGCAGGGTTAAAGCGGCTCATGAAAAAGTATTATGGATACTGCCATGCGGCAGGAGAAGTATTTAAGCCTTTATAAAGAGAGATTCCATTGCAAAGGAGAATTATGGAAAGTCGGTACTATCTTGGAATCGATATGGATGATTCCAATGCGGTCATCAGTTATTTTACAACAGAAAAAAAGGAACCGGAGACGGTAAGTCCCATTGCGGGCAGTGAACTGTTCCAGATACCGGTAGTGCTGGCAAAAAAGCGTGGAATCGGTCAATGGTTTATCGGGGAGGATGCAAAAAAGCTGTCCGCTTCACAGGGAAGTGAGCGGTACGAACATCTGCTTTCCAAGGCATTAAACCGGGAAAAGGTCTTTGTGGAGGATGCCTGCTATGAGGCGGAGGAGTTGTTGGCACTGTTTTTAAAGAAACTGCTGCTTCTGCCGGGACGTCTTGGCGGGGGAAGACGGGCAGATAAGCTGGTGGTTACATTGGAAAGTCTCTCGGAGCGGGCGGTGGAACTGTTTTTGAGCGTGACAGCACAGCTTGGATTTTCGCCGGAGCAACTGATGTTACTTGACCGTAGAGAAAGTTTTTATTATTTTGCATACAGCCAGAAGGAAGAACTCTGGCTGCACGACGTTTGTCTGTTTGACTGCCGTGACGGAAATGTGCACTGTGCAATCGTCGAGCGCAACCAGAGGACGGTTCCACAGATGATTACGCTCACCGAAAAGGAAGGGTCACTTTCCGAGGAGGATAAGGACGGCTCATTTCTGGCATTTTTGCAGGAGGTATTTGCAGGGCGTGTGATATCGGGTGTTTATCTGACCGGAGACGGATTTGAAGGGGAGTGGATGAAACACTCGCTGGCATTTATGTGCAGAGGTCGCAGGGCATTTATCGGAAAAAATCTTTATTCCAAGGGTGCCTGTCATGCCGCATTTGCAAGGGAACATCCTGACTTGTGGCAGTTTGTATACATGGGGGAAAATGAGCTCAAACTCAACGTGAGCCTGAAAGTGGAAAACCACGGGCGTACAGAACTTTTTTCCCTGTTAGATGCAGGGACGAACTGGTATGAGGCACAGGGAGAGTGCGAGGTGATCCTCGCAGAGGAGCCGGAGATTGACTTCTGGCTGCAACTGCCGGGAAGCAGGGAGGCAAAAGTTGAGAAGCTAAACCTCGTCGATTTACCGGAGCGTCCAAAGCGGACAAGCCGGATACGGATTACGGCAAAGCCAGTGTCTGACAGCGCTGTGCGCATACAGATAAAAGACCTCGGCTTCGGGGAGCTTTTTAAAAGCTCGGACAAAGTGTGGGAGCATGTGATGTCGATTGAGGGAGGTGCCGGATGGGAAAATTAATCTTATGTGAAAAACCTTTGGCGGCACTGCCTTATTATATTGAGAATCTTTCTCTGAATGTTTATTCGCTTGAGGAACTGTGCTATTATATAGAAAATAATGTGTATCTGGTAGAGCAGGATTTCATGAATGAGGAGCTTACGGACTGGATTGGAAAGGAGCTGCACGAGCGGAAGTTGGCAGAAAAGCTTTTAAACATCCGGAACAATAACGGTACGCTGTCTTCGTTTGTGACCTGTATTCTTACCGAAACCGGCTATACACCGCCCAACCGGATTGCAGAGATTGCACAGATTCTAAAGGAGATGGATGGCAAGTCGGCATTTGCCTGTGCAAAGATTCGTGCCGACCGCTACTTGCAGAGAGGACGGTTTGTGAATGCGCTTTCTATTTATCAGTCACTTTTCGCATCTGAGGATGCCGCTAAAGAGGACATTGCACTGCGCGGCAGCCTGCTTCACAATATGGGTTGTGCATATGCGAATCTGTTTTTGTTTGCACAGGCGGCAGAGGCGTTTGAAAACGCGTATAAGCTGACAGGGGCAAAGGAATCCTTGCAGCAGTGTTTAGCAGCGTTTCGTTTTACCCATGATGAAAATGGATTTTATGAGACGGCAAAACGTTACGGGGTCAGTGAAGAGGAGCAGGAGCGCATCAGCAGTGCTCTCACACAGCTTAGCAGAGATGAGACCATCACCACGTTTGAAAAGGAATTAGACGGGGAAGGCGAGACAGCACAGGCAGCAAAACGGTTAGAACTTTTAGAACAGTGGAAACAGGAATACCGCAGAAATTGCAGGATATGAGGAAGACAGAATGCTTTTTTTCAAAAAAAACAAAAAGAAAAGAATTTTGAGAAAAAAATGGAGGAACTGAACGTATCAGTTCTTTCGGATAAAGATTTAAAAAAGTCAAAACGGATTGAACAGCATATTATTGAGTGCTTAGAACAGATTATTGATATTTCCAAGGTGCTTGAGGAAGAGCGGGAGGAATATCAGGTGGTCAATTCGTATCTGGAGGATATCCAGATTCTCGAGGACATGCCGGAGGATGAGCGGAATAAAATCAATGATGTTGCTGCAAATGTCGTACAGCTAAATGCGGCGCGGACAGAGTTTTTAAATTCATCCAAGAAGATTTCGGATGCCCAGTTTGCTCTTCTTGAGCAGAAAGAAAAGGAGATTCCGGCGGCAATCAAGCGTCTCTCTTCAAATGAAAAGTACCAGGAAACCATCAAACGGGATATGAAGTATTTAGAGAGAGAGAAGTCAGAGTGGAAACTGCACAAAGAATTTTTATCTCACCAGAAGAAGCGTCTGACGAATCTTTTGTATGTTGTAGTAGGACTTGCCGTGACAGTTGCGGTCCTTCTTTTGATTCTGCAGTTCGGTTTTCAGGTGGAATTACAGTATGCATGGATGATCTATGCGTTTGTAACGGCAGCAGTCATCTCGGTTTTATATCTTAAGATTATGAATGATTCTTCGGAAATGGCGGTAGCAGAGCGCAATGCAAACCGTGCAATCCAGTTACAGAACAAAGTCAAGCTTCGGTATGTTGGAATTACAAATGCGATTGACTATGCCTGTGAGGTGTATCATGTCAAAAGCTCCCGGGAATTAAACCAGGACTGGGAATATTATATGGATGCAGTGCGGGAGCGGGAACGTTACCAGCGCACCAACGAAGATTTGGAATACTTTAACGGACGCCTGGTGCGTATGCTGACAAAGTATAAGATGTACGACACGCAAATCTGGGTGGTACAGGCGCAGGCGCTTACAGAACCAAAAGAAATGGTTGAGATTAAGCATGCGTTAATTACAAGACGTCAGAAATTACGGGGAACGATGGAAGATCAGATGGCAGAAATGAGGTCTTTGCGTGGGGAAGTAGAACAGCTTCGCGGAAGAATCGGAACCATGAAGGATAAAATCGAAGACATTATTCTGGCAGTAGACCAGCTTATGGAAGAGTAGCCGTCTTCCATGGGAAAACGGCTACTGTAAAAGAGATTCAAACTCGGCAGCAGGCATAGGGCGGTAATAGAGAAATCCTTGTGCATTCGTGCAGCCGCAGGATAAGAGAAAATCCTGCTGGGACGTATCTTCCACACCCTCAGCGATGATTTTGAGGTCTAAATCCTGAAGCATATCCATCGTGTGGGAGAGAACGCTTCTTGCTTTCGGGTTATCGAGATCCGTGATGAAGCTGCGGTCGAGCTTGATTTCGTCAACCGGCTGATCTTTTAGCATGGTAATGGTAGAATAACCGGTGCCGAAATCATCCATCGAAAGCAGAAACCCATGCTGCTTTAAGTACTTCATATGGTCATACATGGTATCTGCATCCTCTAAAAATCCACTCTCGGTAAGCTCTAATGGGACATATTCAAGTGGAACCTGGTAGGTGTTTGCAAGGTTTAACAGGCATTTCCGGAAAGAGCGGTCAAATATGTGCATCCGTGAAATATTCACGGAAATCGGAACAACCCGTTTACCTTCTTTTAAGCGTCTGCCAATCAGCCTGAAAACTTCTGACCAGACATAGATATCGAGGTCAATTACAAGTCCGTTTTTTTCAAGAACCGGCATAAATTCTCCCGGTGGCACAAGCCCGCGTGTGGGATGATTCCAGCGGACTAAGGCTTCGCCGCCGATAATGGAACCGTCTGCCATATTTGTTTTGGGCTGGATATAAAGGCACATCTGATGCTTTTCCAGAGCATCTGCAATATCATTTTCAATCAGCTTGTCAAGCATCATCCGATGCCGCATTTCCTCGTCAAAAAAAGCATAGGTAGCATAAAATTTGCCTTTGATGGTGTTAAGTGCCATGGTTGCATAATCGCGCATCAGGCTAATCGACATCATAGGAGAGTCCGCAATACAGATTCCAAATGCCGGAAGTGTCCGACAGGCAATCTTGTGGGAACGGATACGGCTGTTTAACTGCATCACAATGTCAATCAGGTCTTTTTTTGTTCGAAAGGGCGTCAAAAGTCCAAACATATCTGCCCGGAAATGGGACAGAATCGTATGTTCGTCCATCAATTCGCGCATGGCATCTGCAACACATTTTAAGAGTCCGTCACCGGCATCTCTGCCACAGAATTCATTGACCGATTTAAAATTCGCAAAATTAAGTACAATCAATGCGTATGTTTTATCAGGATGCGCAAGCATTTCTTCCGCAGCCTTATACTGAAACGCACGCAGATTGAAGAGGTTTGTCATGAAAGTACGGTTGCCTTCCAAATTGTTCTCTGCCATTTTTCGCAGGGAGTACAGATATAGCTCAAAATCTCCGGGAGCCATTTCTTTTTGAATTTGTTTGGCACTGACAGCCGTGTTAAACTTCTGTTCCATATGTGTGTGCTCCCTTATCTTCAGAATAAAACTTCATATTCAAAGTATAACATAATATTCCATAGATAGCCAGAAAACCGCACGAAAAATTTCGACAATTTTTGCATCACACATTTTTTTTTCAGACATAAGATAAAGGGTAAAAGAGCAGGAGGTAAAAAAGGCATGAGAAATTATGGAATGTCCGGCATGACAGACAGAGACTGCGGCAGGCGACAGGAAATGCAGCGCTCTGCAAAAGGCAGAATGGCTGACTGCGACAGCCGTGAGGGTGAGTCCTGCCTGCGGGAACCGGAATTTGCAGTCGCCATGGCATATGTTCCGTGGCAATATTTTAAGGAAACCTACGAGCTGGATAAAGCGTTGGAAATCGGAACAATTTTCCCAGAATTAGACCGTCCGTTCATGGGCAGAAGGGGGATGGTTCGATGATGGCTCAGATGAATCAGGCACAGTTATTACACTGGATTAATATGGTAAGCTTCGCCGTTGTAGATATTTCTCTTTATCTGGATACGCATACCGAGGACGAGGAGGCATTAAAATATTTTAATCACTATGTCAATTTGAGGCGGGAGGCAATGGAAGCATATGCGAAGCAGTACGGACCGCTCGTAATTGATATGGCAGGAGGAAGATGCGACTGGGATTGGGCAGATATGCCGCTGCCGTGGGAAGGAGGCGCCTGTTAAATGTGGAATTATGAGAGAAGACTCGAATACCCGGTTAATATTACAAGACCGAACGCAAAGATTGCACAGATTATCATAAGTCAGTACGGTGGTCCCGACGGTGAAGCAGCTGCGTCTTTCCGTTATCTGTCACAGCGCTATTCCATGCCCTACCGGAAAGTGGCGGGACTTTTGACTGATATCGGTGTATCGGTAGCAAAATTGCGCATCATAGATTTTAAGTGTACTCCGGAAAGTCAAACCTTCCGGAGTTTTTATGATTTTTGAACAATCTCCATAGAGAGAATATCAGTGTGGTAATCGTCGTTCTTACCATAAGAACAGATAGTGAGTTTCATGCCAAAGGGAACGCTTTTCAGCCATACCTCTACGGTCTTATCATGATAGATAACCATTTTGTCGAGGATTTCCCGATACAGGCTTTCATTGCTCTCATCAAAGGTCATGATCTCGTCCAGAGCGCTTAGATAACTTTCGTATTCGCGCAGTTCTGCTGAATTTGCCTTATCCTGCTTTCCCGCAGCATTCAACGATCCTGAAAGCTCTGCAAGCTGCTCATCATACCATTTTGTCTGCTCTTGTAAGTCAGACTTGGTAATCAGACCATCTAACATCAGGTCAATCGCTTTCCTTTTCTTGGCAGCGAGTGTATCCATTTTCTCTTGAATGCGCTTTGTATCCGGCTTTTTCTCATGTTTACCTTTGATTTCTTTGATTTCCTGCATGATTTCCCGTTTCAGTTCCTTTTGGTTCGTCTGAAGCTGACAGATACAATAGTGCATACAGGTAAGCAATGCCTTTTCGTTGATAGAGCCATTATCGCAGCCAATTTGCTCTCCGGAAGAAGATATCTTTTTTGTTCCATGATTGGCTGCGGCATAGCATCTCCAAGCCTTATAGATGGTGCTATTTTTCAACTTTTTCGTTCTGCTGACATAACGCTGACCGCACAAACCGCAATAAAGCTTTCCACTGCACCAGTAGCGATTACTGTGCTTTGATTTTGCATCTTCTGACGGAGAGCGTCTAAGAAGCTCCGCCTGCGTCCGATTCCATAGTTCTCTGTCAATGATCGGCTCATGGTGGTCTTTCAGATAAACCATTTCTTCATTACCTCGATTGTACTTCTTTGCATGTGTCAGATAATTCGGTGTATAGGTCTTTTTCTGGCACAGGTCACCAACATATTTTTCGTTCCTTAAAACTCTTAGGATAATGGTGTTTGACCACAATTTAACCCGCATAGGACGCATTCCTTCCTCCAACAGCTCTCTTGCGATCACATGAGTACCTTTGCCCTCATTCGTAAATTTATGAAAGATAGCACGAACAATAGGCGCTTCTTCCTCGTTGATAGCCAATGCACCATTTTGAACGGTATAACCCAACATATCACGCCCAAAGACTACTCCTTGCTCCATGCGACGTTTTTGTCCCCATTTCACACGTTCAGAGGTTTTACGGCTTTCTTCTTGCGCGATGCTTGCCATAATGGTCAACCGCAGTTCTCCGTCCGCATCTCTGGTATCTATGTTGTCAATGGTAAATACAACACCGATTCCATTATCTTTGAGTTTTCTAGTGTATGAGAGTGTATCAACAGTATTCCTTGCGAAACGACATACCTCTTTGGTCAAAATTAAGTCTATGTCGCCCTGCATAGCTTCTTCAATCATTGCGTTGAATCCGGCACGCTTTTTTGTCTGCGTCCCGCTGATGCCCTCGTCATAATATACATCATTTAATACCCAATCTTCATGTTGGTTAATATAATCCGCAAAATAGCGGCGTTGGCTGATTAAGGAATTTGTCTGGTCATCCTTATCTGTTGAAACTCTGCAATATGCAGCAACTCTAAGTTTATTATGATTCATAGTGTCCTCCTCCTTGTTAGGACACATCATCACTTACAGTATAATCCGGCAAGCTATGATGCGCAAGTAAATCTTTATGTATTTCTTCTAATTAATTCATTTAGTTGCGTATCTGAAAGGTGGTCTCTATCATACAATTCCTGATAAATTCCCCTTTTAAGAGCCTTTTTTATATTAAGTTTCTGCGCATCTGTAAGGTGTAAATCCATATTTTTATCCTCCTTGTTACCGAAATGTTCTGATTCTTTTTCCCGCAAAGCATACCTCTTATAAATCCCGATTATTAGAGTGTATGAGTGCTTTTTTGAAATAATCCAATAGTCCATGCTCTGACAGGAATTCTTCTGCCAGTTTTTTAAATATACGCAGTTCACGCAGCTCTGATTCCATCGTTGCTGTTGATAAGCGTTCACTGATAGATTGACGTTTGCCAAGCTGCATCTTCATTCCTTCATTTTCCGTTTTCAGCGTCTTATTTTCCTTCCGTAAAGAAGAAAGTTCTTTCGACAGCTTCTTTTCTTTGCTTTCACTTGCCAACTGCTTTTTTGCAAGAGAGGTGACCTTCTTGTAGTCTTCCTCGTCAACAGTAATTTTCCCTCCAAACATTGTTTTTCCTGTCGGAATCTGTTCAACGGATTTTATTTCCGCTTTTGTGGAAGCAATCTGTGAAAGCTCCTGCTTTTCTTTTTGGATGGAAACCGCCAACGCTGCCTTTTCTTTCTCCATATCCGACTTGTATTTTTTGACACTCTTATGGACAGCCTTAGAACCGGCTTCCCCACGTTCAATTTGAAATCCTTTCTTTTGCAATAATTTTGGCATTTCATCCTGCAACCGGATCAGCACCGAACGGTCTATGACCTTTTTCGCGCAAAGTTTGTTTTCAGCCGTCAAAGGTACAAAGCCGAAGTGCATATGCGGTGTATGCTCATCATAGTGAACCGTAGCGTAAATGCAATGCTCTTTTCCAAAGAAGTCCTGCAAGTACCGATTTGTTTCTTCAAAAAAACGTCTCTGTTCCTCTGCTGAAATCGTATCAAAAAACTCATTGCTTGAAGATATAATGAACTCACATAGGACAACCGCATCTTTTCGCAGCGTTTTCCCAGACGGATTATCTCGTGCGTTTACCAGCTTCATCACAGAACGATAATAACTTTCATCATCTCTCTGTATAAGAGAGTAATTCAGATGTGTCCTTAACGGATCAATTTCTTCATTACTGTAATTTGTATTTTTGCGTTCATTATGCCGCTCTATGGACGACACACTTCCTTTTTTATATTTCTCCGCATGACATACCAGCTTTGCCATGTAGTCCCTCCTTTCATACCCTCCACATAAGCGTCAGCGAAATGCCGGATACGGCGAGCGAAGCGCTGACACTTATGTGAAGTGTAACCCACTATACTTTACCTGCGGTAAAGTGTGGGGCAACGTTCCCTTGCATCCCTTAAAAAGCGTTGGACAATAGGGACTTTATGGACAAATCCCAAACTTTTATTGTCCCTATTGTCCTTTTTGTCCATATAAATATGGACTAATGAAAATCACTTCACTTGGTCGGTTTGTGCCAGCCTTTGAAACTGTTTCCTGCCGTATGTAGCCATATTCTTCAATCATATCAAGGATAGGCTTAATTTCTGCCACCTGCTTGAAATAGCTCCCTCTACAGGCACGGAATAATTCTCTGCGTGTAGTTTGTGATTTACCGCTTTGCCTAAGCTTTGACAGAACATACTCAGCCATTTTTAGCGTATTGCCACTGTCCATAACCTCATAGGCATACTTGGCATGAGCATAGAAATATCTGCCGATTTCCGTAGCATTCTGCACCGTTTCACCGGATAGAAGCTCTTTACTCTCTTTACCATCTGCAAGATGCAGGATACCTGCAATCCGCAGAACAGCACCGACATTCTTTGCCAGCCATTCCTTCATAGAATTTGCTCTGTCTGCAAGTAGCTTTTCGTTTTCCATAAAATAATTTTCAATGACAATCCTTGCTCCCTCGGATAAACGGATAGTCTGCATTTCCTTGTTATCAGCCGAGAGAAAAATACTCTCTAAAACACTCTGAAAACCGTTTACAGCACTTTCAGGAATTGCCTGCGATAAAAAAATGCGCTTCCCAATTCTGGAAGCAGGTATTGCCATAAGAAAGCGTGCGACAAGACCTCTGCCGTTCATAACACGGTTTCCCATGACCTCCTCCAGTACACTCGGCTGGACAGCAAGCACCGTTGTCAGTCTTGGATTATGTATATATTCCGCATCCCGATTTTTCCGATCAACTCTGATTTCATCCCCGCAATGCCCTTTTAGCCATACATCGAGATTCACTTTCTGTCCAGTGTATCTGCCTGCAATAATATCAAAAATACTCCCTTCGGCAGATATGACAGCCATAAGACCATCATTCTCCGCAAGCAGGGTTGTGAGCGCTTCCGAGGAACAATCATCCGCATAAAGCCGGACATGATTCTTTTCCTCATAGTCATTGAGGAAACGGACAAAGCTCTGCATAATGGAAGACTTGCGTTCTCCCGGTTCTGCAACCAAGAGGACATATAGGTTAAGCGGTTCGTAATAGCCGCTATTTCCCTCTATCCGGTAATAACGCTGCGTGGCAACCGCCAATATTCCAAGTGCTACTATTGCAGCCATATCAACGCTTGTCTGCGTATTTTCGGACAATGCCGTTATGTATTCACCGACAGCAGATGGGAAACAATGAACTGGAAACGTAGGAAGATTATCTTTCATTTCCGAGATTGGGATTGGTTCTTCCCAAGTCTGATTGTCTGAAATCACGGATTCTGTCTGCAATTCTCTTTACCAGCCTTTCTTCATATTCTTTGAACTCTTTTATATCCTCGTCCGTACCATATAGGAACAAATCGCAATAATATTCCATTTTGACCAGTTCCTGCAAACTCTCCACGAACAGCGGATGCAAGGGTTCTTCAAAATTCTTTGGTGCATATTCTTCTTTCCATTTGCGAAGCAGGTAACAATAATCTGTAAGAATCAGATAGGTAGCAGCTTTCCATTTCTTGAACTCCAATTCTTTCCGAATCGATTTCTGACGCTCTCGATATACGCTTGCCTTCTTTTGGTAGTCATATGACACTTCTGCAAGCCCAAAATCATGTTGAAGTTTTTTCGCTGCATCAAGCGGTTGCAATCCAAAGAGCTTCTCCACCAACGTGATAGCATCTCCGCTGCTCTGGCAGCCAAAGCAGTAAAAATGATCATCATACAGCTTCATACTGGGTGTCCGTTCCTGATGAAACGGACAGTTGGTAAATCCGGCTCTGTTGATATGCAATCCGTAATACTCTGCAACTTCTCGCAGTCTTACTTGTTCCTTTACTTCTGTAAAAATGGACATTAGCTAATCTGTTCCGACTGATTTGCCGCTGCCTCAAGCAATGCCGTATAATCAAACGGATAATTTTTGATTAATTTTTCAGTAAGCATTTCCTTATCCAAATCATGTGCCCCCTTTCTGGTGGTTAAACAACGGGTAACACACATGCGCATGTGTCAGCGTTTCGCTGTAAAGAGAGCATACCATTGATTTTCAAAAAAACTCGAAAATCGACACATCTGCAAAAAATCAAATGTTTCATCACAATATTTTGCAAATTTGCAAAAGAGCTTATATAATGAGAATCAGAAAGCTAAGAAAGGATAGTATGTATGAGTGAATTGGGTGGAACAATTAATGACCGCATCGGCGATCTGCGGACAAGCATGAACCTGTCGCAGACTGAACTTAGCGAAAAGACGGGTATTCCTATATCTGTAATCAGCCGAATCGAAAGCGGAAAGACTGCCACTGTCGGGCATGATGTATTGGCGAAGCTGGCATTATTTTTTAATGTTTCTGCGGATTATTTGTTAGGATTGACTGATGTAAGAATGAGAAAGAATGTGGAATTAAACGAGCTTGGACTTAGTAATCAGGCACTGTTTCAGATATTGTCCGGCAAAGTGAACACCCAAATTCTAAGCATGATGATTGAAAACAAGAATTTTCCCCGCTTTCTTGATTATGCACAAGCCTATTTTGAAGATGCTAATGCCCCGGCATTTCTGTCAAGGAATGCCATAATTGACTTCGGGATTGATGCCCTAAAAGACTATGCAAGGGAAACGCCGGAAGTGCGCAGAAAGGCAAACCATGACATTAATCGTATGAACGCCGAGAAGATTACCTCCTCCGAAGCGTCTATGACCAAGCTGCGTGATATAATGATGAGTATTCTAAAGGATATGAAAGAAGCCTATGAAAACGAGCCCTCTGATATAGACAATTCTCAGCTTACCGAAATGATGAGTGTCATGTTTGAACAGGCAGAGGAAATCCGCAAAGAGCTCCCTATCACAGCAGAGGACATGTCAAATATAGTGGTGAATTACCTTGCGCAGACTGGACTTGATGAAAAAGCGCAGGAATTACTGAGGAAACTTTGTTTGCAGATTATAAAAGGTACGAAATGATTATTGACATATAGGGAGGAATGTTTTATGTTAGATTTTAATTGTCTAAGGGATAAACTTAGAGAGATTATTGAGTATTGGGAATACGAGGAAGACGGAGCAAGGGATAGTGACGTTCAAGAATTTTTACCCATTTTAGCGGAATATATAGAAGAAAATAATTCTTTTAAACTTTACAAATATAATCCGCCTGAATATTACTCATTTCGCAATTATGAGAATGATGAGGTTCATCTTTCACCTAATGGTAATTTAAATGATGTTTACGAGGGGTTACCTGCTTTTAACACAAATGAAAATTCAACTAAAATTAAATCATATAGTACTACTGCACTTATGTCATGCTTCAGTGAAACCAATAAAAGCGTGCTAATGTGGGCGCACTATGCAGATTCATCTAAAGGATTTTGTGTGGAGTATGATTTAAAAAGGCTTAGTAAAGATGAAATAATTTCACTGGGGATATATCCAGTTTTGTATGATGAGCATAGGTTAATACATCGAGATTTAAAATCGCTGGAATATAGTCTGGCAAACTTAGAACACGCAATAAAAAATGGCGAAGAATACGATGATGGGGAATTACTTGATGACCTCATTCCGCTCATGCTATGTAAGGGCAATGATTGGCAATACGAAAGAGAGTGGAGAATAATATCTACTAAACTAAAGTTATATCAAGAATATAAAACAAATACATCCGGAATAAATATCCCTCTCAAATGCGTTTCTGCTGTATATTTAGGGTACAGAATGGAACAAACAAAGAGAAAGCATATTATTGAAATAACTCAAAGGAAAAATCAATCTGGAGCAAATATTAGCGTATATGAGGCGATATTGTCATGTGACACTTACGAATTTGATTTTGTCAAAGTTGATTTAGATAGAATACTTTAATTGTACTGAATTCTTTATTTGTGTTGTGTTTCTTTCAAGACATAGACATGATATACTTTAATCTGCATATTTATAAAAATTTTTCTAAAATAATGAAAAGAAGTAAAAGACAAAGGAGAAGGTAGTTATGGCTAATGGGAACAAAAACAAAATATCAATTGTGAGCGCAGTATTGGCGCTTATTTCACTATTGTCAGTATATTTGATACCCATTTCAATATATGAATTGAAATGGTCTGATGAGAAAGAATATTGGAAGTTAATGGATGGTTTTTCACCAATCATTAAGTATATTCCTATAATACTACTGGTAGGAATAATTGTGTTTTCATTATTGAAAATAACCACAGCTATGTTTATTTGTTCTTTATGCTATGTGACATTAGGGGTAGCTGTTATATCTTTTACGTTGAAATATTCTAAACCATGCTTTGGGTTAGCAATAATAGTTATTGAAATGGCTTTAATTGCTGTTTTGGCAATTCTTCAGTTTAGAAATAAACTTGCAATAAGAAAGAAGGATGTAAATATGGAATTGGCTGCTGATGAAAAATTAATAATCAAAGGTGAAAAGCAAGGTGTCGGTGCTGCCTCTATAGGTTTCATTTTCGCAATTATTCTTGGTGTTATTTTATTTGCTGTGGGCTGTAATCTCACGGATTCTTATTTAACGGTTTCTGCTGGTAAAGTATGTATTGCCTTCTCGGTGATTATAATTGTTGCCTCAATAATAGGACTGTTATATTTTGGGAATTGTACAATATTTGTAACTGATAAAAGAGTGTGTGGAAAAGCAACATTTAACAAAAGAATTGACTTACCAATAGATTCCATTACAGCAGCATCCGATATACCGACATTCCATGGTGTTGCTGTGGCAACGTCTTCTGGAAGAATTAAATTTTATTATTTACAAAACTCTGGAGACGTTTATTCTAGCATTTGCAAGTTGCTTGTAGACAGACAATCTAAGGACACATTAAAAGATATTCCAAGGCAACAGCATAATGATTTGGATGATTTAGTTAAATTGAAGAAATTGTTAGATGACGGTATTATTACCCAAGAAGAATTTGATGCTAAGAAAAAGCAACTTTTAGGATTATAATTATTAAAATGCGGGGATGAAAATTATCTTCATCCCCTAATTCATGTAGTTATAAATCAACAATTTTGATGATGTGCCCATTTTACGGTACTTTTTAGATGTGCAATTTCGATACTGATATCGGCACTGAAGAACTCGCCCATCTTGAAATGGTCGGAGCAATTGTGCGGCAGCTCACAAAGGGCTTAAGTGCAGAGGAATTGGAGGCTGCCGGATTTGCACCTTATTACGTGGACCATACGGCTGGAATCTGGCCGCAGGCAGCGGGCGGAATCCCGTTTAATGCCTGTGAATTCCAGTCAAAGGGGGATGCCATCACGGATTTGTTTGAAGACCTTGCAGCAGAGCAGAAGGCACGTACGACCTATGACAATATCTTGCGCCTGGTAAAAGATCCGGAAGTATGCGACCCGATCCGTTTCTTAAGAGCGCGGGAAGTTGTACACTTCCAGCGCTTTGGAGAGGGACTTCGAATGGTACAGGAAGAACTTGACAGCAAAAACTTTTACATCTGTAATCCGGAATTCGACCCTGGATGCGGAAATGATTGCGGAAATAAATGAAAAAAGGGGGGATGCACGCGAAAAAGTGCATCTCTCATTTACATTGATGGTTGCTTTTTCGAAGGAATCCAGTTAGAATAGTGTGGAATTTTAGGAAAAAAGAGGAAGATACAATGAGAAAAAGAACTTTTTTTCAGAAGACAAGCCTGTTTGTGGCGGCAGTGATGCTGCTCGGGGGCTGCGGACAAACACAGGGGACGGAAGATGTAATGTCTGCTTCTACGGAAGCTGGGGATTTTGCAGGAGACCTTTCGAGTGAACTGCCGGGTGGAACGGTTTCACTTACTGTGTGGGGTGCAGAAGAAGATGAGTCACTTCTCTCAGAGATGATAGAGAGTTTTAAGGCAAACTATGCAGGAATGGCAGATTTTGACATTACATTTGCCGCTCAGAGTGAATCGAGCTGTAAGGATACGCTGCTTGGAGACCCGGAGGCGGGAGCAGACGTGTTTGCATTTGTGGATGACCAGCTGATGGCGATGGTGGCAGCAGGTGTTTTGGAAAAAGTGCCGGATGCAGACAGCATAAAAGCCGCCAACGTGGAAGGTGCGGTATCTGCCGCTTCTGTTGGGGACACGCTGTATGCTTATCCGATGACAGCGGACAACGGATACTTTCTTTATTATAATAAGGCATATTTTTCAGAGGAAGATGTAAAGACGCTTGATGCGATGCTAGAGGTCGCAGCTGCTAATGAAAAGAAAGTGACAATGGACTTTTCTTCCGGCTGGTATCTGTATTCCTTTTTTGGAAATACCGGAATGGAAGTGGGATTAAATGAAGACGGAATCTCCAATTATTGTACCTGGAATGCAGCAGACGGTAACATCAAGGGAACGGATGTCGCAGAGGCGATGATTGCCATTGCAGAGAATCCTGGATTTGCAAGTTTGGAGGACGGTGATTTTGTGGCAGGCGCCAAAGATGGTTCCGTGATTGCGGGAGTCAGTGGTGTCTGGAATGCAACTGCGCTTGAAGAAACCTGGGGAAAAAATTACGGCGCGGTGAAACTTCCGACTTATACCTGTGCAGGAGAGCAGGTGCAGATGGCATCTTTTGCCGGCTATAAAATGTTAGGAGTGAACGCATATTCTGCGAACAAAGAGTGGGCAGAAAAACTTGCTGAGTGGATTACAAATGAAGAAAATCAGACACTTCGTTTCAAAGAGCGTGGACAGGGACCTTCCAATACGAAGGCAGGTGCATCGGAAGAAGTCAGTAAGTCTCCGGCAATCCAGGCATTAATCAGCCAGTCGCAGTACGCAAGTTTACAGCGGATAGGCGCTACTTACTGGGATCCGGTGTCAGAATTCGGAAAGACGATGGCGGCGGGAAATCCGGATCACAGAGACCTTCAGGAATTGTTAGACACGATGGTGCAAGGTGTAACGGCATCCAATGCATTATAAAATAAAGGAGAGCTTGGGAATGAATAAGAAGAAAAAGAGCAGTGTCCGCATTGCAATTTTAGTTCCGGTTATGGTGCTGGGCGTGGTTTCCATTCTGTCAAACCTCATGGCGATTACCAACATTCGTAAGGTAAATAAGAATGCCGAAGAGATTACCAACACTTACATGGTGGAATTGCAGGAGCTGTCAGAAATTCAGAGGGAGGCACAGGATATCCATAAACAGGCGCTTTCCCATATTATTGCGACAGATTTTGACACAATGCGTCAGATTATCGAAAATATCAAGGAGCGGGAGACGGCATTAGACAACCGGTTGAACACTTATGCACAGTACCTTGATGCAGGCAGTAAGGACACTTATGAAGAACTGTTAGAAAATTATGATAATTTCAAACATGCAATCATAAAACTGGTGGCAGCGAGTGCGAACAGCCAGACGGCTGTTGCATATGCGTATGCCAATGGAGATGTTGCAACATATGGACAGGCAATTGAAGATAATATCAGTGTATTAAACGAGTCCGTGACCGTTTCGTCCGAAGCAGCAAAAAAACAGCTTGAGACGGCATACACTTCGTCAGTATCAACAGGAAATATTACAATTATAATCAGCATTTTGGCATTGTTAGTATCTGTCTTCAGTGTGATGAAGCGAGTGGTAAAGCCATTGACAGCCGCAGAACATGAGCTTACAGATATTATAAAGGGAATTGATGAGAGAAATGGCGACCTCACCCGTCGAGTGCCGATTTTATCCAATGATGAGATTGCAGCTCTTGGAAGCGGTATCAACTCCTTTTTGGGAAAATTGCAGCATATCTTTACCATTATCAGTAACGATTCCAGCCGGCTTGAGAATGTGGTAAACGAGGTATTAAACCGTGTGAGAACTTCAAACGAGAGTGTTTCCGATTTGTCTGCGGTGACAGAGGAACTTTCAGCAACAATGCAGGAAGTGGCAAACAATGCCTCAGTGATTAATGACAGAACGGGTGAAGTAAATGGTCAGGTGACAGAGATTGCAGAACGTTCCGGTGAAATCAACCAGTACTCTGTGGAAATGAAGGCACGGGCGGATGAGATGGAACAGACAGCCCGCAAGAACAGCGAGCTTACCAATGAGAAGGTAGAAGAAATCCTCTCCGTATTAAATCAGGCAATTGAAGACAGCAGAAGCGTTGACCAGGTCAACACGCTGACAAATGAAATTTTATCAATTTCCAGCCAGACGAATCTTCTTGCATTAAATGCATCCATTGAAGCGGCAAGAGCAGGAGAAGCAGGCAAGGGCTTTGCAGTGGTAGCGGAGGAAATCAGACAGCTTGCGGATTCCACAAGGGATACGGCAAACCGGATTCAGGATATCAACGCAGTTGTGACCGGAGCAGTACATAATTTAGCAGACCACTCCAACAATATGGTAACTTATATGCGGGAAGATATTCTGCCGGAGTTTGAGACGTTTGTGACAACCGGTGGACAGTATAAAGAAGATGCCGCCTATATCGAGGGCGTCATGAATGAGTTTGCAGAAAAGACAGACGAACTTAAGACGGTGATGACCGAGATTACAGGCTCGATTCATTCCATTACGAATGCAATTGAAGAGGGTGTCAAAGGAGTTACCGGAGCAGCGGAAAGCACACAGGTTTTGGTGGAGGATATGGATCATATTGCAAAACGTATGGGCGAAAACTCAGAGATTGCAGGAGATTTGAAAGAAGAAACCGCTATTTTCACAAAATTATAATGGCATGGAAAAGGGGGAGCGGTTTTTAGAACCGGCTCCCCCTTCGGTAATGCTTGTCAGAACACTAAAATTGTTATATAATAGCCTGTAGTTTCGATTTAAAAGCAGGAAAGAGGAGAAATAGATATGAGTAAAATCAGAACCAGATACGCACCAAGCCCGACAGGAAAAATGCACGTTGGAAACCTTCGTTCCGCGTTGTATGAATTTTTGATTGCAAAGCATGAAGGTGGAGATTTCATGCTTCGTATTGAGGATACGGATCAGGAGCGTTATGTAGAAGGTGCTGTAGATATCATTTATCATACAATGGAAATGACCGGTTTAAAACATGATGAGGGACCGGATAAAGACGGCGGCTATGGTCCATATGTACAGAGCGAGCGCATGAAAACCGGAATCTATATGAAATATGCCAAAGAGCTTATTGAGAAAGGCGAGGCTTATTATTGCTTCTGCGATAAAGAGCGTCTTGCATCCTTGAAGACGGAAGTAGTGGAAGGAAAAGAGATTACACTCTACGACAAGCACTGTCTGTCCTTAAGCAAGGAGGAGGTAGAGGCAAATCTTGCAGCAGGCAAACCGTTTGTAATCCGCCAGAATATTCCGAACGAGGGAACCACCACGTTCCACGATGAGCTGTACGGAGACATTACCGTGGAGAACGCCGAGCTTGATGATATGATTCTGATTAAATCAGACGGCTACCCGACTTATAACTTTGCGAATGTTGTAGATGATCATACAATGAACATTACACACGTAGTAAGAGGAAATGAATACTTATCTTCCGCACCGAAATATCAGCGTTTATACGATGCGTTTGGATGGAAATCCCCGGTTTACGTGCATCTGCCGCTTATCACAGACGAGAATCACAAGAAGCTGTCAAAGAGAAGTGGACACGCATCCTTTGAGGATTTAATCGAGCAGGGATTTTTACCGGAAGCAGTCGTAAATTACATTGCACTGCTCGGCTGGAGCCCGGAGGACAACCGCGAGATTTTCAGCCTTGATGAGTTAATCAAGGAATTTGATTATCACAGAATCAGCAAATCCCCGGCAGTTTTTGACCCGGTAAAACTTCGCTGGATGAACGGTGAATATATCAAGGCAATGGATTTTGACCGTTTCTATGAACTGGCTGAGCCGTATATCAAAGAAGTCATCCATAAAGACCTCGATTTAAAGAAGATTGCTGCCATGGTAAAGACCCGAATCGAAGTATTTCCGGATATCAAGGAGCACATTGACTTCTTCGAGAAACTGCCGGAGTACGACGTGGCAATGTACACTCACAAGAAGATGAAGACAAATGCAGAGACTTCCTTAGAGGTATTAAAAGACGTACTTCCAAGACTTGAGGCACAGGAAGATTTCAGCAACGATGCGCTTTACCAGATGTTACTTTCCTATGTGGAAGAAAAGGGCGTAAAGAACGGCTATGTAATGTGGCCAATCCGTACCGCTGTTTCCGGAAAACAGATGACACCGGGCGGTGCAACCGAGTTGATGGAGGTTCTTGGCAAAGAAGAATCCATTGCGCGCATTAAAAAAGGAATCGAATTATTACAGAAGTAAGAATTATGTCAAATGTAAGAATTACGCCTGACGTAATTTTCTCAGAGGTATTCTATGAGCTTTAACCCATCTCAGGCGAGGGCCATCCGTCACAAGGATGGTCCGATGCTTGTTTTAGCAGGCCCCGGTTCGGGGAAAACTCTCGTTATTACAGAACGGACAAAATATCTGATAGAGGAATGTGGCATTTCTCCTTCCAATATCCTTGTCATCACCTTTACCAAGGCGGCGGCAACGGAGATGAAGGAGCGCTTTGTGCGCCTGATGGGAGGAAAACGGCTTCCGGTGACATTTGGAACGTTCCATGCGGTTTATTTTTCCATTCTAAAGGCTGCCTACCACTATTCTGCGGACAATATTATCCGGGAAGAACAGAAATACCAGTGTATGCGTGAGATTATCACAAAACACAGGTTAGAATATGAGGATGAGAGCGAATTTATCAGCCAGATTTTCGGCGAAATCGGAATGGTGAAAAACAGTGGGGTCGACCTGGCAAACTATTATGCAAAAAACTGTGCCGAGGATGTGTTCCGGCGCATTTACAGCGAATATCACGAATATCTGTATACACACCACCTGCTGGATTTTGACGATATGTTAGTCTATACCTATGAGCTGTTTCGGGAGCGCAAAGACATTCTTTCTGCCTGGCAGCAGAAGTTTCGGTATATTCTGATTGATGAGTTCCAGGATATCAATCAGATACAATTTGAAATTGTAAAGATGTTAGCGGGAGAAACAAAAAATCTGTTTGTCGTGGGGGATGATGACCAGTCCATCTACCGTTTCCGTGGGGCGAAGCCGGAACTGATGCTGCGGTTTAAGGACAGCTTTCCTAAGGCAGCCCAGGTGCTCCTTGACACCAATTACCGCTCCAATGCCGAGATTGTAAAGGCGTCTTTACATCTGATTGGACAGAATAAGGAACGGTTTGACAAAAAAATCTGTGCGGCAAGAGAAGCGGGAGAAAAGGTGCAGTATGCAGTTTTTCCAAGCCAGGCAGAAGAAAACAAACGGATTATCTGGGAAATACAGGAGGCGTTAGAGCACGGCGGCGCCTACCGGGAGTTTGCGGTGCTGTTTCGCACGAACACACAGCCGAGACTTTTGATGGAGCAGCTTTTGGAGTACAATATTCCGTTCCGCACGAGGGATAATATTCCAAACCTCTATGAGCACTGGATTGCAAAGGATATGTTTGCATATATCCGGATTGCGCAGGGAAGCCGGACGAGACGCGATTTTTTACAGATTATGAACCGTCCGAAGCGCTATATCAGCCGAGAGTCGATTGACGAGGACACGGTCGCATTTGACGTGTGGGCGTGGTACTTTGAACAGATAGAGCAGCCCTGGGTGGCGGAACGGATTGAAAAGCTTGAAGGGGATGTAAAGATGCTGTCCCGGATGAGTCCCTATGCAGCGATAAATTACATCCGCCATGGAATCGGTTATGATGATTTCTGTGAGGAATATGCGGATTACAGACGCATGAAGGCCGAGGACCTCTATGATGTGCTTGAGGAATTGCAGGAGAGTGCCAGAGGCTTTGAAACCTACGATGCGTGGCTTGACCATATCGAGGAGTATACGAAGGAGCTTGAGGCAATGTACCACAGGCAGAACCAGAACACGGAGAGTGTGGCGCTTGCAACGCTTCACAGTGCGAAGGGACTTGAATATGAGCACGTCTACATTATCGATGCAAATGAGGGAATTATGCCCTATAAGAAGGCAGTGTTAGAGCCGGATTTAGAGGAGGAGCGCCGGATGTTTTACGTCGGAATGACACGGGCAAAAAAAGATTTACATATTTTCTCCGTCAAACAAATGAATCATAAGGACGTGGAAATTTCACGGTTTGTGGAGGAAGCACAGGGGAAGGCATAGGGAAAAACTTTCCCAACAGAAAAAACAGACCGCAGTGCCAATCTGGCTGCGGTCTGTTTTAACGACTAGAGATTAGTCGTCGAGGTCTTCAAATTCCTCTTCGTCTAACAGCTCGTCGAATTTGTCGGCAACGGCTTCGTATTCGTCATCGTCCTGGATGTTGTCCAAGGTTGGATTGCCATCTTCATCCTCAAAGTAGCGGTAGATGAATACTTCGCCGTCCTCGTTTGGCTCGCCCTTTTCGTCGAGCGGAAGCAGTGCGATATAATCCTGCTCATCTACGGTAAAGATGGTCAGAATTTCACATTCTGCCTGTGTTCCGTCATCGAGATCTAAGGTTACTAAGATATCGGTATCGCCATTATTTGGATTGTTGATTGCCATAGGAAAACCTCTCTTTTAAAATAAATTCAATAGTAACTTTGCTTATTCTATCATACTTTTCCGGGAATGAACAGTGGGGAAAATAAAAACCGATATACAAGCGGGAGAAAACCGTGCTATAATCAGCATAGAATGTGAAAAGGTGGTTTTACAGAATGGAACATCGGTTGACAGAAGGAACATATGAAAAATTTGGCGTGCAGATTTCCGGCAATCAGACAATCTTTACTTTTGCCGGAGAAAAGGAAGATACCTGTGCCATTCTTTTTTATGGAAAAGAAGATCAGATAACAGAACGCATTGAAGTTCCGGGGGAGTACTGCAGAGGTTCTATCCGCTCCGTTGCAGTGGAAGGACTTTCCCAGAAGCGGCTGCGCTATAATTATGAAATCAACGGAGTTGTGCAGACAGATGTGTATGCGAGAAAAATAATCGGGCGGGAGCGCTTTGCAGATGCAGGGCGCAGTGCCAGAAAATATGCAGTGTGCGGCGGAATCCCGGAGAGCACCAGCACCTTTGACTGGAGCGGGGATATGGCACCGGAGATTCCCAGAAGCCACATGGTGATGTACAAGCTCCATGTCCGGGGATTTTCGATGGATGCGGGCATCCGCGGAAAGAAGCGCGGAACATTTGCGGCAGTGCAGGAAAAGATTCCTTATTTGAAGAATATGGGAATTACAACCGTAGAGTTTATGCCGGTTTATGAGTTTGAGGAGCTTGTGTTAAAACAGCCGGTGCAGATGCCATCCTATGTGCAGTGGGAACAGAAAGAAACAGACCGTTACCAGCCGCAGGAGACGACGGTGGAGCGCATCAATTACTGGGGATATGCGCCCGGCAATTATTTTGCGGTCAAGGCATCCTACAGCAGTACACCGGACGCAGATGCAGAATGGAAAACACTGATACGGGAATTACACAAAAACGGAATGGAATGTGTGATGGAGCTGTACTTTGGCGCTCATATGAACCAGAATGTGATTTTAGATGCTCTGCGGTACTGGGTCAGCGAATTTCACGTGGACGGATTTCATCTGCTTGGACAGGCACTTCCGGTGACGGCGATTGCACAGGATCTTCTTTTAAGCCGTACCAAGATA
Source organism: Roseburia sp. (assembly GCA_050874345.1). GTDB lineage: Bacteria > Bacillota > Clostridia > Lachnospirales > Lachnospiraceae > Roseburia. The sequence goes on from JBNMKM010000008.1 coordinate 93,852, forward strand.
TTTTACAGTGGATTTGAGCCGTTTCTGTTTGAACAGAAAAGCCGTTACCCGCATTTATATGTCTATAATGACGATTATTATTATCCGGTGCGCAAAATGCTCAACCAGATGGGCGGAAGGATGACAGAGTTTACCGACCAGCAGCGCAGACAGAATGAGCAGCTTGGATTTGTCAATTTTGTTGCCAATAATAATGGATTTACGCTGGCGGATTTATTTTCCTATGCCCAGAAACATAACGAGGACAACGGGGAAGAAAATGCAGATGGAAACGATTGGAACTATAGCTGTAATTGCGGCGTGGAAGGAAGAACCTTAAAGCATGCAATCCTGGAACTTCGGGAACGAAAATTGTTAAATGCGTTTGCTATTTTGTTTGCTGCGCAGGGAGTACCACTTTTTTATTCGGGGGATGAGTTCGGCAATTCACAGCAGGGAAATAACAATGCGTACTGCCAGGACAACCGTACTGGCTGGCTGAACTGGAAGAGGCAGGAAAAATACGGCTGGCTTACCGGGTTTGTGACGGCACTTGCAGGTTTCAGACGGGAGCACCCGGTGCTGTCAAAGGATGTGCCGATGACATTGACGGATGGTGCACATAAAGGGATTCCGGATTTGTCTTATCATGGGGAAAAGGCATGGATGGGAGGTTTTGCGCCTGAGCGGCAGGCAATTGGTATGCTCTACTGCGGCGCATATGCAAAAAAGGAAGATGGCAGTGAGGATGATTTCCTCTATATCGGCTATAATTTTGGAAATGGAGTTTGTGAACTTGCGCTTCCGAAACTGCCGGAGAAGAAAAAATGGTATCAGGTCATGGATACGGCGCGCGGCAGAAATGCCTTTTTGGAGAAACACGAATGTATGAAGGAACAGAATAGACTTCAGGCGGCGCCACAGTCTGTGATTTACCTGATTGGAAAGTAAGAAAACAGAGGTTATTGAAATGGGAAATGCATGGAAACACTTTTGCACAATTACAAGACACAAGATACTTGTGATGAAAGGGTGTTTTAAAGTTGGATTATACCGTCAGGGACTGCTTCATGATTTATCCAAGTATTCTCCGACAGAGTTTTTTGTGGGATGTAAATATTATCAGGGAGACAAAAGCCCAAACGGAATTGAACGCGAAAAAATCGGTTATTCCTCTGCCTGGCTGCATCATAAGGGCAGGAACAAGCATCACTTAGAGTACTGGCTTGATTATGGAGTGAATAAGACACCGGGGGGTGCAAGGGAGCATGGCGGTATCTGTGGTATGAAGATGCCGGTCAAATACGTGGTGGAAATGTATATTGACCGTGTCAGCGCTTCCAAAAATTATTTAAAGGAGCGGTTCACACCAGACTGCCCGTTGCAGTATTACAGCACCGGAAAAGAATTTTATATTATGCACGAGGATACGAGAGCACTGCTGGAGCTGCTGCTTGTGATGCTGTCACTGCGCGGAGAGGATGTGGTGAATGATTTTATCCGGAAAGGGATTCTTACGGGAATCGTGCCCTACGAGAAGGAAAAATTAGATGCCATGCAGGAGGAACTCTGGGAGTACCCGAGAGAAAAATAAGGCGGAAAAGCACGCAGAACCTGACCCACTCATAGAATGTATCAACAAAGTTTTTAAGGTGCATTTTGAAAACTTTTTTATCTCCCTTAACACCGGAACAGGAAAGCGACTGCCTTAAAAGAGTAAAAAACGGCGACCTTGAGGCAAAAAAAGAACTGATACTGCATAATATGCGCCTGGTGGCGCACGTTGCAAAAAAATATCAGAATTCAGAGGAAGATATGGAAGATTTGATTTCCATTGGCACGATTGGGTTGATGAAAGCGATTGCCACGTATCGGGAGGATTATGGGAGCAGACTGGCGACGTATGCGGCGCGCTGTATTGACAATGAACTTTTGATGCATTTTCGGGCGAAAAAGAAGAGCGCGAAGGATGTCTCACTTTATGAGCCGATTGGCACGGACAAAGAGGGCAACCAGATTCATCTGCTCGATGTAGTGGAGAGTGCGGAACCGGATATCGTGGAACAGATGGAGAAGGAGCGCCTGATTACACGGATGCTGACACTGATTCCAGATGTTTTGTCAAGCCGGGAGTATGAAATTATCTGTATGCGGTACGGATTGTTCGGGGTCAAGGCGATGACACAGCGGGAGATTGCGTCGGGAATTGGAATATCCCGTTCCTATGTATCCAGAATCGAAAAACGTGCTATCGAAAAATTACGAAAAAATATGATGGAATAAAAAACTTTTCTTTTCGGAGGCAAAGTGGTATAATTAATCCGCAAGGCGGGTTCTTACCGCTTTGACTCTCTTTTTTTATGGCGTGTCTGCCAGATAATTTCCAATTGAAAAAAGCATAAAAAGGAGTGAGACGTTGTATAGTATTGTATCAACAGCAATGATACATGGGATACAGAGCGTTTCTGTTTCTGTGGAAGCAGATGTGAATGACGGTATGCCCATGTTTGAAATGGTGGGATTTTTGGCGTCTGAAGTCCGGGAATCCAAAGAACGGGTGCGGACTGCCTTGAAGAATCTTGGTTATGCGCTTCCGCCAAAGCGAATTACGGTGAATCTGACACCGGCGAATATCCGAAAATCCGGTTCCGGATTTGACCTTCCGATAGCACTCGCAGTTTTAGCGGCTGCAGGCGTGGTAAAAGCAGAGAAACTGGACGGTTACTTTGTAATCGGAGAAATCGGGCTGAATGGAAAAGTACAGCCGGTGCGGGGAATCCTGCCGATGGTGGCAGATGCAAAGGAGCGCGGAATCAAAAACATAATTCTGCCGCTTGAGAATGAAGCGGAGGCGGCATTGATTCCCGGAATGAACCGGTATGGGATTACACATATTGGACAGGCAGTGGCGGTGCTTGCTGGAACTTATAAGAAACCATCACAGAAGCTATATAATATAGAAGAAACTGCGTCAGAAATGAAAAGATTGGACTTTGCTGACATTCATGGTCAAAAATTTGTAAAACGTGCATGTGAAACCGCAGTTTCCGGAATGCATAATTTACTGATGATAGGACCACCCGGTGCGGGGAAGACCATGACCGCAATGCGGATTCCGGGGATTCTTCCGCCGATGGATGAGGCGGAACAGATGGAAATTTCGCGAATCTACAGTGTCAGCGGGCTGTTTGAGGAACGGTTCGGGCTGATAAGAGAACGTCCGTTTCGAAGCCCGCACCATACCATTACAATGCAGGGACTTGCGGGAGGCGGCGCAATCCCAAGACCAGGGGAAATTTCACTTGCACATAAAGGAGTGCTCTTTCTGGATGAATTGCCGGAATTTCAAAAGGCAACGCTCGAAATTTTGCGGCAGCCGATGGAAGAGAAAAAAATCCGTCTGGGACGGCTTGCGGGAGAATACGAATTCCCGGCGGATTTTATGCTGGTGGCGGCAATGAACCCCTGCAAGTGCGGCTATTATCCCGATATGCAGAAGTGCCGGTGTAGTGCAGGAGCGATTGAGCGCTATATCAGCAAAGTCAGCCAGCCGTTATTAGACCGCATTGATATCTGCGCTGAGACGCCACAGATTCAGTTTGATGACCTTTTATCGGAACATAAAGAGGAAAGTTCTGCACGAATCAGAGAACGGGTGATGCAGGCACATGAGAGACAGAAATTCCGCTACAGAGGAGAAAAATTTTGTTTCAACAGCCAGATTCCTGCGTCACGGATGGCAGAATACTGTGCGATTGATCCAAAACAGCAGGTATATATGAAAACTGTCTATAACCGGTTGAATCTGACGGCCCGCTCTTATCACAAGTTGTTAAAAGTGGCACGGACGTTAGCAGATATGGAGGGCTGTGAGAAAATAGAGGACCGTCATCTGAACGAGGCAGTCTGCTATCGCAGCATCGACCGGAAATTCTGGGATGTGGATAAAGGGGGATGGTGAGAGGATGAAGGAATCATATTGGCTTTCCAATATTCCGGGAATTGGAAACAGGCTCAGAGTAAGACTTGTGGAGTATGCAGGGAGTGCGGAAGAGGTCTATCAGCTGACACGGCATCAACTTGAGAGAATACCGGGAATTGGAGAAAAAGAAATTGCAGCAATTGAGCAGAGCAAAAGAGTAGACTGGGAAGCTGCATACGGGAAGATGACAGAAAAAGGTGTGTATTTTGTTTCAACAGAGGACAAAGAATTTCCGGAAAAACTGAGAAAAATTCCGGATGCACCATATAGTATCTACTATAAGGGGAAACTGCCGGATGTGACAAAAAAGAGTGTGGCGATTGTGGGAGCGAGGATGTGTTCGCCCTATGGGCAGGCTGCGGCCCGAAAAATCAGCGAAACACTTGCGAAAGCAGGCATACAGGTAATCAGCGGGCTGGCAAAAGGGATTGATTCGGCGGGACACGTGGGCGCACTTTTGGGAGGCGGAGCGACATTTGCCGTGCTTGGAAGCGGCGTGGAAGTCTGTTACCCGTCATCAAACCGCAGGTTGTATGAACAGGTGATACAGACAGGGGGAATTTTATCCGAGTATCCACCGCACCGGGAAGCACGTGCCGGGCAGTTTCCGATGCGAAACCGTCTGATTTCCGCACTCAGCGATGCTGTAATTGTCGTGGAGGCGAAGGTGCGCAGCGGTTCCCTGATTACGGCAGACTGTGCGCTCGAACAGGGAAAGGATGTGTATGCGGTGCCAGGCAGACTGTTTGACCCGTTAAGTGAAGGTACGAATGCGCTGATTGCGCAGGGAGCGGGGATTATTTCAAGTGTGGAAGAACTGGTTTTGGAACTTGGAGCGGCGGTGGACTGCAATTCTGGCGCAAAAGAAAATAATCAATTATTACTTGAAAAAGATGAGAGCATGGTGTATAGTTGTTTAAGTTTACAGCCGAAAAGCATGAGTGAACTGATGGAACAGACGGACTTAGATGCGGCAGTGCTTGCGGATAAACTGATGCGTCTGTGTGAACAGGGACTTGTGAAAGAATATTTTAAAAATTATTATATCAGGAATGGCGGAAGTGCTTGATGAATGGAAAAGGAGCAGACGGATGGCAAAAAATCTTGTAATTGTGGAATCACCCGCGAAAGTAAAAACAATCAAGAAATTCCTTGGCAAAAACTATGAAGTAGTTGCATCAAACGGACACGTTCGCGATATGCCGAAAAGTCAGTTGGGAATTGACATAGAGCATGATTTTGAACCAAAATACATCACAATCCGCGGAAAGGGAGAAATCCTTGCAAAACTCCGCAAAGAAGTAAAAAAAGCAGACAAAATCTATCTCGCAACCGACCCTGACCGTGAGGGAGAGGCAATTTCCTGGCATCTAAGCCAGGCGTTAAAGTTAGATGATAAGGATGTTGCACGAATCAGCTTTAACGAGATTACACAGAACGCGGTAAAGGCGTCTTTAAAGCAGCCAAGAGAGATTGACATGGATTTGGTAAATGCACAGCAGACCAGACGAATCTTAGACCGTATGGTGGGTTATGAAATCAGCCCGCTTCTGTGGGCGAAGGTAAAGCGTGGTTTAAGTGCCGGACGTGTGCAGTCCGTTGCATTGCGCATCATCTGTGAAAGAGAAGATGAAATCAATGCATTTATTCCGGAAGAATACTGGACACTCGATGCAGCATTTGCAATTCCGGGCGAAAAGCGTCCGCTGCTCGCAAAGTTCTATGGGAATGAAAAAGGAAAGCTTTCTGTTTCTTCCAAGGAAGAGATGGATAAGATTATGGAGACTGTCCGTAAGGAAAACTGTGAGGTGTTAGAGGTAAAAAGAGGGGAGCGCGTCAAAAAGGCGCCGCTTCCGTTTACCACCAGTACGCTTCAGCAGGAAGCCTCCAAGGCATTAAATTTTCCGATTTCCAAGACGATGCGGATTGCCCAGCAGCTCTATGAAGGTGTGGATGTCAAGGGACAGGGAACCGTTGGATTGATTACTTATCTGCGTACGGATTCCACCCGTATTTCCGAGGAAGCAGATGCGCAGGCGAGAACCTATATTGCAGAGAAGTATGGCGAACAGTTTGTAGCAACACAGCAGGCAACAAAGAAAAACGGTGCCAAGATTCAGGATGCACACGAGGCAATCCGTCCCTCCGATATCGAGCGAACCCCTGCCATGGTAAAGGATTCTCTTTCCAGAGACCAGTTCCGGCTGTACCAGTTAATCTGGAAACGTTTTGCGGCAAGCCGCATGGCATCAGCAGTATATGAAACCACGAATGTAAAAATAGGAGCAGGCGAGTATCGTTTTACCGTATCGGCGTCTAAGATTTCTTTTGAAGGATTTATGTCTGTTTATACGGATGAGGATGACGAGAAGGAAGAAAACAACGTTCTGCTTGGCTCTATAGACCAGGATACAAAGCTGACCTTAAAAGACTTAGAAGAAAAACAGCATTTTACACAGCCCCCGGCACATTATACGGAGGCTTCCCTGGTCAAGATGCTTGAGGAATTAGGAATCGGACGTCCAAGTACCTATTCGCCGACCATTACGACACTTCTCGGACGCCGCTATATTGTAAAAGAGGCAAAGAATCTTTACGTGACAGAGCTTGGAGAAGTTGTCAACCAGATTATGATGGAATTTTTCCCGACCATCGTGGATGAACATTTTACCGCAAATATGGAAACACTGCTTGACAGCGTGGGTGAGGGAAAGGTAAACTGGAAAACCGTAGTGCGTAATTTTTATCCGGACTTGGAAGAAGCGGTCAAACAGGCACAGATTGGACTGGAAAAAGTAGAAATCAAAGAAGAGGTTTCAGATGTTATCTGTGATAACTGCGGCCGTCATATGGTGATTAAATATGGCCCTTATGGAAAATTCCTGGCTTGTCCTGGATTTCCGGAATGTCATAACACCAAGCCGTATTTTGAGAAAATTGGTGTTCCGTGTCCGAAGTGTGGAAAAGAGATTGTGCTCAAGAAGACCAAAAAGGGAAGAAAATATTACGGATGTGAGAATAATCCGGAATGTGATTTTATGAGCTGGGCGCGCCCGGTAGCGGAGAAGTGTCCAAAGTGCGGAGGTTACATGGTAATCAAAGGAAATAAGATTGCCTGTGCAGACGAACAGTGCGGTTATACGAAAGCAAACGAACAGTAAAAAAGTGTGCGAATTTGCTGAAAATATTGAATTTTCTGAAATAAAATGGTAATATAGATTATAGAATGAAAATTTACAGTGGTTACACAGGAGGCATCCATATGAGTGTTCAACTATTGGACAAAACACGTAAAATTAATAAACTTCTTCACAATAACAGTTCCTCAAAAGTTGTATTTAACGATATTTGTGATGTGTTAAAGGAGATACTTGAGTCCAATATTCTTGTCATCAGCAGGAAGGGAAAAGTATTAGGAACCGGAACCCGTGCGGGCGTGGAAGAAATCGGAGAACTGATTGTGGATGAGGTGGGCGGATTTATCGACCCACTGTTAAACGAGAGACTGCTTGGTATTCTTTCCACGAAAGAGAATGTAAATCTTGAGACGCTTGGATTTGTGGATGATGTAAAGCGTTATACGGCGATTATCACACCGATTGACATTGCCGGTGAACGTCTCGGAACCCTGTTTGTATACCGTGAACAGCAGGCATATGACATTGACGATATTATTCTTTGCGAGTATGGAACAACGGTAGTGGGACTTGAAATGATGCGTTCCGTGAATGAGGAAAATGCTGAGGAGACCAGAAAAGTACAGATTGTAAAATCAGCAATCAGTACATTGTCATTTTCGGAGCTGGAGGCAATCACCCATATTTTTGATGAGATGGATGGAAAAGAGGGGATTCTTGTTGCAAGCAAAATTGCAGATCGTGTGGGAATTACCCGTTCTGTAATTGTGAATGCCCTGCGTAAGTTTGAGAGTGCGGGTGTCATTGAATCGCGATCTTCCGGAATGAAAGGAACCTACATCAAAGTGCTCAACGATGTTGTTTTTGACGAACTGGACAAAATTAAGAAACAGAACATGGTAAAATAAATATTTTTTGTGGGAAATCAAAGGAACTTGCGGAATGCCGCAGGTTCTTTTTGTTTGAATAAATAAAAACGCAGAAAAAACAAATGAAAAATCGTCAAAATGCACAAAAAAATATAATTGGGACGAATTTCCTATTAGCAAGATAAGCCAATTTTTGACATTTCGGGGGAAGATGTAGTACTTTGTTTGACAAAAATGTACAATATCATGTTTTATGCAACAAAAAACACTTGTGTTTTTGGCAATATATTTTATAATAGAGTTAAGATTTTGTAGAATGATAGGAGTGGAAGGAGACGCAGAAATGATAACGACAAATGCATTTGATTATATTAATGTCATGGATAAGGCTGCAGATGCAAGCTGGCTGCGTGAAACAGTGATTACAAATAACCTTGCCAATGTAGATACACCTGGTTATAAGAGACAGGATGTCGATTTTGAAAGTGTTTTGACAAGAGAACTTGGCCGCTCCAAATATATCTCACTGGATCATAAAATCAGAGGACTGAATACGGATTTAAGTGGTTTGGATGTGTCCAGCTATACGGATTCTGCAAACTATTCTTATCGCCTTGATGAGAATAATGTAGACGTGGATACCGAAAATACAGAACTGGCATCGGAACAGTTGAGATATGAAATGCTCACCACATCAATCAATGAAGAATTTAAGCGGATGCAGGCAGTAATTAAGTAGGAGGCTTAGAATGGGATTATTTCAGGCATTTAATATCAGCGCAAGCGGAATGACAGCGGAGCGTTTCCGAATGGATACCATTGCGCAGAATATTGCAAATATCAATACCACCAGAACGGAAGATGGTACACCGTACCGCAGAAAGGTTGTGACCTTTGCAGAGAAGACGGTAACACCGTTTACACAGTATTATCAGTCTGCGAGAGCAAGAGCAGTTGGAAATGGTGTGAAGGTGACTTCTGTACATGAGGATACCGATACGGATTTCATTATGGAATATGATCCGTCACATCCGGATGCAGATGAGAACGGATATGTTTCTTATCCGAACGTCAACACTGTAACAGAGATGACGAACCTCATTGATGCGTCAAGAGCATATGAGGCAAATACCACTGCGTTCAATGCCAGCAAGAGCATGGTACAGGCAGCATTAAAGATTGGACAGTAAGAATAGTAAGATAGAAAAGTGGGGTCGATAACATGGATATTGCATCAATGAATGGAATTACAGCGGAATATTTAAACCAGGTGAACCGGTTTGACAGCATGGCACAGAAAGTGGATGATACGAGCTTTCAATCCGTGCTTTCTGCGGCAATGAACATGGTGAATGAAACCAACGATTTGCAGAATGATGCCCAGTCAGAAAAAATCAAATTTGCACTCGGACAGGCAGATAATCCTCATGATATGCAGATTGCAGCGTCCAAGGCACTCACCGCATTACAGTATACGGTGGCAGTGAGAGACAAGATGCTTGATGCATACAAAGAGATTATGAATATGCAGATTTAATGAATGGAGTAAGAAAAAATGCCGGAACAGATACAAAAAATATTAGATCAGGCTTTAGAATGGTGGAAAAAGTTTAACACAAAGCAGAAAGCACTGTTAATCAGCAGCGTGGCAGTAGTGATTGTGGCGCTTGTGATTTTAGCGGCTGTGATGAATCGGCCGAATATGGTGACACTGATTCAATGTGAGAGCACCAAACAGGCAGCAGAGGTGAAAGACCTGCTGAGCGGAGAAAATATTAATTATGAAGTATCACAGGATGCACTGACATTTTCTGTAGACGCAAAGGATTACGCAAATGCGGAGATGCTGCTTGGAACAAACAGTATTCCGACAGAAGGCTTCAGTATCACGAATGTAACGGACGGCGGATTCAGCTCCACAGAATCGGATAAGACCAAATTATATAAGCTGTACTTAGAGGAACGGTTTGCGGATCAGTTGAAACTTCTCTCTAATGTAGAAAGTGCGTCTGTTATATTGAGTATTCCACCGGATGACGGAACAATTCTTGCCAGAGACCAGGAAACATCAGCAGCAGTCGTTCTTACTCTTTCCGGAGAAATGACAGAAGAACAGGCAGCAGCAGTTGCACAGTATATTGCAACCCAGGTTGGCAATGATACCACAGATAAGATTAAGATTTTGGATTCCAATGCAAATCCACTGTTTATCGGTGGTGATACACAGACCTCTATGGGAACCGCCAGCAGTCAGCTTTCCTTAAAGAACAAGGTGGAAAACACCATTAAGAGCGAAATCCGTGATGTCATGGTTGGTTCTTCCCTGTTTGGAAATGTAGAGATTGCCATGAACCTGGATATGAATTTTGATGAGAAGACAGTTGCAACTCATGAGTATTATGCACCGGATGGACAGACCGATGGTATGAAGTCAAGCGAGAGCAATTATGAGTCTGAATCAGAAGGCGGAGCAGCGGCAGAACCGGGAACGGATTCCAACGGTGATAACACGACTTATGTAATGCAGGATAATGACTATACACATTCAACCGTAACCGACAGCACGATTAATTATCAGAATAATGAAAAAATTACAAACGAAACGGATGCAGTAGGTAATATCAACTATGACAGCTCATCCATTACGGTTGTAGCAACACATTATGTGGTATATAAAGAAGATACACTTAAAGCATCCGGAGCACTGGATAATATGACGTTTGATGAGTACATAGCAGCAAACAGTACACCGGTAAAAGAGACAAATATCGATCAGGATTATTACACCATGATTGCGAATGCAACTGGTTTCCCGGAGGCGAATATCCATATCAGTGTTGTGGATGAACCGATTTTCCAGTATTCTACGGGCGGACGGAGCCTTGCAGATTATATGCAGATTGTCCTTGCAGTACTGGTATTACTTCTGCTTGGATTTGTGGTATTTAAGAGTACCAGAAAAGAGAAGGAGCCGGAACTCGAGGAAGAACTTTCCGTGGAGAGCCTGCTTGAATCCACAAAAGAGAATCAGGAAGAGAGCCTGGAGAACATCGGATATAATGAAAAATCAGAAGTTCGCGTTCTGATTGAAAAATTTGTGGAAGAAAATCCGGAAGCTGCAGCATCCTTACTGCGCAACTGGTTGAATGAAGAATGGGAGTAACTTACATATGGCAACGACAACGGAGGAACTTAGTGGGGTACAAAAGGCAGCAATTCTGCTGATTGCCCTGGGACCGGAACGGTCTGCAGATGTATTTAAACATTTAAAGGAAGACGAAATTGAGGAATTAACACTTGAAATCGCCAATACCCGAAGCGTATCACCACAGGTGAAAGAAGACATTTTAAATGAGTTTTATCAGATTTGTCTGGCACAGAAATACATTGCAGAGGGTGGTATCGGATACGCAAAAGAGCTGCTTGATAAGGCATTGGGCAATGAAAAGGCACAGGAGGTTATCTCCAGACTTACTGCGTCCTTACAGGTACGCCCGTTCGAGTTCGTGCGTAAGACGGATCCAAGCCAGTTATTAAACTTTATTCAGGACGAGCATCCGCAGACAATTGCGATGATTTTGTCCTATCTGTCTTCGGCACAGGCGGCAGTGGTGTTAGGTGCACTGCCTCCGGAAAAACAGGCAGACGTTGCGAAACGTATTGCAATGATGGACCGTACATCACCGGATGTTATCAAGGAGGTGGAGCGTGTGTTAGAGCGCAAGCTGTCTTCTCTGGTCAACCAGGATTACACAATTGTGGGTGGTGTCGATGCCGTAGTAAACATCTTAAATACGGTAGACCGCTCGACAGAGAAACATATTATGGAATCTCTCGAAATCGAAGAGCCGGAATTGGCAGACGAGATCCGCAAGAAGATGTTCGTATTCGAAGATATCCTGCTGCTTGATGACCGTGCAATCCAGAGAGTCCTTCGTGATGTTGATAACGCAGACCTTGGAATGGCACTGAAATCTGCAAATGAAGAAGTACAGAATGTGATCTTTAAGAACCTGTCCAAACGTCTGGCAGCCATGATTAAGGAAGATATGGAATTCATGGGTCCGGTACGTATGAAGGATGTTGAGGAAGCACAGCAGAAGATTGTAAGCGTAATACGTAAACTTGAGGATGCTGGAGAAATTGTAATCTCCAGAGGCGGAGGTGACGAGATCGTTGTCTAATCTTTTTAAACCATGGTCTGTTAAACCCTGCGCAACAACGGAAGCGAGAGTAATCGATTCCAATGCTATTTTAGCAGAACATATGCAGAAAAATAACCGTCCGGTGCCGGTGCGCGAGGGCACCGGAGAAACACCGGGCGGTTTTGTAGAAGGAATTACCGCGCAGGAACAGTTATCGGCTATGCCGGAGGAAGCGGCTGTAAATACAGAAGCTGCGGGTGAGTACATTGAGAAGGCAAAAGAAGAAGCGGAGAACATCCTGAGTCAGGCGAAGGAGCATGCGGATGAAGTGGTTGCGCAGGCAGAGAATGAGGCAGAACAAATCCGTCTGGATGCCAGACGCGAGGGCTACGAGCTTGGTGCAAGAAGCAGAGAAGAAGAACTTGAAAAGCTAAAGGTTTCTCTTCAGACAGAGCACGATGACCGGATGCAGAAGTTAGAACAAAGTTATAATGAAAAACGCGATAATATGGAAAAAGAACTGGTAGATGTAATTCTGCCGGTATTTGAAAAAGTGTTCCGAATCGAATTTTCCGGAGAAAAAGAGATTTTGCTCCACCTGATTCAGAATACGATTCTGCACATTGATGGAGAAAAACATTTCCGCATCAAAGTGGCAGACACCAATGTTTCCTATCTTGAGGAGCATAAAGCAGATATTTTAGACCGTGTGGGACACGATGTGGAACTTGAAGTAGCAGTAGATCCGTCCATGGGAGCGGATGACTGTATGATTGAAACAGATTCCGGAATTTTTGAGTGCGGTCAGGGAATACAGCTTGAAAATCTGGTGAAGAAAATTCGGATGTTGTGTTCCTAAAAACGGATTTGGTGAGAAAAGATGGCATATGAATTTGAAAAGTATCTGCAGCTTACGGATGAAACGTATTTTAATCATCTCGGGAAAGTTGTAAAGATTGTAGGACTGACAATTGAATCGGTGGGACCGAGTGCCAAGTTGGGAGACCTTTGCACGATTATGATAGACCGTGCAAGGGGAATTACAGCGATGGCAGAAGTAGTTGGATTCCGGGATAAGCGTCTGTTATTGATGCCGTTTGAAAATGTAGAGGGAATTGGAGTTGGCTGTCTAGTTGAAAATACAGGACATCCGCTTACAATTGCAGTTGGAGAACAGCTGTTAGGACATACTTTGGATGGAATCGGAAGACCGACCGATGGTGGAACGCCGGTCTTAGAAGAACAGTATCCGGTAGATGCACCGCCGCCGGATCCGATGGCACGAAAGATTATTTCAGAGGTGCTGCCGTTAGGAGTCAAGGCGGTAGACGGATTGATTACCGTTGGAAAGGGACAGCGAATCGGAATTTTTGCTGGTTCCGGTGTTGGAAAGAGTACTCTTCTTGGTATGTTCGCAAGAAACACAAAAGCAGATATCAACGTTATTGCATTGATTGGAGAACGGGGAAGAGAGGTTCGCGAATTCGTGGAACGTGACCTTGGTGAGGAAGGTATGAAGCGTTCCATTGTCGTTGTTGCAACATCTGATAAACCGGCGCTAATTCGTCGGACGGCGGCAAAGACTGCAACCGCAATCGCAGAGTATTTCAGAGACCAGGGAAAAGATGTATTGCTTATGATGGACTCTTTAACCCGTTTTTCCATGGCACAGCGTGAGATTGGTCTTGCGTCCGGGGAACCTCCGGTAACGAGAGGTTATCCGCCAAGCGTATACTCGGAAATGCCAAAACTCTTAGAGCGTGCTGGAACGGCGGCATCCGGCTCTATTACCGGTCTTTATACCGTTTTGGTAGACGGTGATGATTTTAATGAGCCAATTACCGATACCGCAAGAAGTATTCTTGATGGACATATTATGTTAGACCGAAAACTTGGTCACAAGAATCATTATCCGGCGATTGATATTTTACAGAGTATTTCCCGTGTTATGAGTGCAATTGCAACCAGCGAGCACAAAGAGCTTGCCGGCAAATTAAAAAATGTTCTTGCAACGTATCATGAGGCGGAGGATTTGATTAATATCGGAGCTTACAAGAATGGCTCCAATCGCGAAATTGATTATGCAATCCAGAAAATAGATGCAGTAAATGCGTATCTGATGCAGAAGACAGATGAGAAGTTTGATTTTAATGAAGAAATCGAACTGCTTCGTAATCTGTTTGCAGATTGACGATGAGGCGGTGTTAGAATGGCAAAATTTGTTTATCGGATGCAGAGCATTTTAGACATCAAACTAAAAATGGAAAATCAGGCAAAGATTGCCTACGGACTTGCAAATGCAAAGCTTGCAGAAGAACAGAAAAAGCTGCAGGACATTATCATACGCAGAGCGGGATACGAAAAAAAAGCGAGGGAACTTGTCAGCGGAACCATCTGTGTGCAGGATATCAGGGAGTGTAAGCGTGCAATTGACACGATGAAAAGCCTTCAGAGAAATCAGATGATGAATGTGCACGCTGCGGAGAAAAATGTAGAAGCGGCGCGCATAAGACTCAATGAAGTGATGGTGGAGCGCAAGACGCATGAGAAGCTGCGTGAGAAAGCATTTGAGGAGTTCAAGCAGGAACTTGCGTATGCAGAAGGCAAGGAAATCGACGAGCTGGTAAGTTATACTTACAGCGACAATAACCAGGAATAACACAGCAGAGGAGGACGGTGAAACAATGGCAGAAGAAAACAATGAAGAAGTTTTAGACAAAAAAGCCGCAAAGGAAAAAGCGAAGATGGAGAAAAAAGCTGCAAAGGCGGAGAAAAAGAAAAAGTCAGGGGATGCAGATGACCTTGAAACAGAAGAGGAATCTACCGGCAGCAAAATAGCAGTCTTCTTCGTGACATTAATCATCATTATCATCTGGCTGGCAATTATCGCACTTTTGATTAAGTGGGATGTGGGAGGCTTTGGATCTACAGTGTTACGTCCGTTACTCAAAGATGTCCCATATATCAATAAAATCCTGCCGGATGCACCAGAGGATGAACTCTCTACAGAGGAAAGCCCATACGCTTCCCTGGATGATGCCATACAGCAGATTAAGTCTCTGGAATTACAGTTGGCAGAGGCGCAGAATGCAGCAAATGAAAATTCAGACTATATTACCGAGTTAGAGGCGCAGGCGGAAGAATTACAGAAATACAAGCAGAACGAGGCAGATTTCGAGGCAATGAGAGAACAATTTTATGAAGAGGTTGTTTTTTCTGACGAGGCGCCCGATATACAAGAATATCAGAAGTATTATGAAAGCATCGACCCTGCCAATGCAGAAATCCTCTACAAACAGGTAGTGGAGCAGAGACAGGACGAAGAAGAAATCGAAGACTATGTAAAGACATATTCTTCCATGAAACCGAAGGAGGCAGCTGCCATTTTTGATACGATGACAAGCGACCTCAAACTTGTGGCACGTATCCTCAAAAATATGGATGCGCAGTCAAGAGCAGATATTCTTGGCAAAATGAATTCCGATACAGCAGCAAAAGTCACGGAAATCATGGAGCCTTAGAATATATATTTATTATGGAAGAAAGGAGGAAAAAGAGTGGGAAGCACAGAAATCTCCAGTATTGGAAAGATTTTTGCAGCACAGAGTAATGCAGGGAAAAACATTTCCGGTGCGCAGGATGAAGATTTAAAGATTCAGTTCGCTGATTTGATGAATCAGATGACAGCGCAGGCGGGCAGTGAGCTTTTTTCGCAGGGAAACAACAGCCGGTTTGAACTGCAGACTAAGGCAAAGGATGGAAATGACTTTGCAGCGTATTCTTACAAAGAAACGAATATTGCAGGAAAGAAGCAGGATGCCCCGGCGGTAGATACGGCGAAAACCGTTGAAAGGCTTGATTCTTACGAGAAGGATGTAAAAGATGTCCTGAAAGAAGAATTGGGAGTGACGGATGAGCAGATTACCGAGGCGATGGAAACACTGGGACTTACAACGGTGGATTTGATGAATCCGAACCAGCTTGCTACAC
Source organism: Roseburia sp. (assembly GCA_050874345.1). Taxonomy (GTDB): domain Bacteria; phylum Bacillota; class Clostridia; order Lachnospirales; family Lachnospiraceae; genus Roseburia. The sequence continues at coordinate 109,954 of JBNMKM010000008.1, forward strand.
TTGTAGCAGAACTGACTGGTCAGGAAGTGAGCGATTTGCTTTGCAACAGTGAGTTTATGAATGTCATGCGGGAAGTCAATCTTCTGAACACACAGTTATTAGATGATCTTGGAATTACCAAGGAACAGCTTACACAGATTTGTGAGGAACTGACAGCAGGATTTGATGAGACGCTCGAAGGAGTAACGAATGAGAATCAGATTCCGGTAACAACCGTAACGGAAGAAGGTGGACAACAGGCAAGTCAGGCACAACCGACAGAAACGGTACAGACTGCAGAAGAAGCACCGTCAGCAGAAAAGCAGCCGGAAACAGAAACCGCGCAGACAGTTCAGACACCGTCAGCAGAAAAGCAGCCGGAAACAGAAACCACGCAGACAGTTCAGGTACAGTCAGAAACGGAGAATATTTCCGAACTGACGGAAGAAAAGCCGGAGATGGCAGAGAAACTTCCAACAGAGGAAGTGGAGGAAACCGAAGATACCGATACGTTACAGACAGACGAAATGGTATTAGAGGAGACGGAAATCAACAAGCCTGAGACTGCAAAGGAACAGAATACCGGAAAGGAAAACCGTCAGAGCGGACAGGGACAGAACCATTCCCAGGCAGTAGCCACAAATGTTCAGACGAATAACAGCACTGCAGTACCACAGAGTACCGCTGCAAGTGGATTTTCCAGCCAGTTGGATGTACAAAACATTATGCGTCAGATTGTGGAATATTCCAAGGTGACACTTACCGGGAACCAGACAACCATGGAAATGGAGTTGAATCCGGCAAATCTTGGCAAGCTTTTTGTTGAGATTACCAGCAAAAACGGTGTAGTGTCTGCACATATCGAAGCGCAGAATGCAGTTGTGAAAGAAGCCTTAGAAGCTCAGGTGGCAGAACTGAGACAGAATATGAATCAGGCGGGAGTGAAAGTTGACGCAGTAGAAGTAACCGTCGGCAATCACGAGTTTGAGAGAAATCTCGAGCAGAATGCCAAACAGGAAGAGCAGATGGCAGAACAGCAGGAAAAGGCTGCAAAAAGAACCAGAAGCATCAATCTTGGCGAACTTGATGAAATGACCGGCTTGATGTCGGAAGAAGAAAGTCTGGTCGCACAGATGATGGCAGAACAGGGAAATACCGTAGACTTTACGGCATAATGAATTTTTATCAACGAAAGAAAGGAGCGGGAAAATGGCATTAATTACACCAGTTGAAGATGGAAAAGTAGTAGAAACTACAACCGAAGATACTACTGCGAGCAATAATGACCTTGGTTATGACCAGTTTTTACAGTTGCTTTGCGCAGAAATGCAGTACCAGGATCCATTAGAGCCTACCAGCAACACAGAGTATGTGGCACAGCTTGCAACGTTCTCTCAGATGGAAGCAACCTTAAGCATGCAGAATACGCTTGAGAGCAGCAATGCAAATTCCCTTGTAGGACAGTATGTAATTGTAAAATCAACCTCTAGCACAACAGGAGAGACAACTGCAGTAGCAGGGTTTGTAGATTACATTCAGTATGAAAACGGAACCCCTTATTTAAGCATCAACGGAAGTCTTTATAAGGCATCAGATGTGTATGAGGTGGCAGATGTGGACTACATAGAGGCAGTGACACTGGCACAGTCCTTTACAGCAGCAGTTGCAAAGCTTCCAGCGGTAAGCAAGCTTACGACAGCATGGAAGACAGATGTGGAGAATCTTTCCACTGTATATAACAGTCTGACATCCTACCAGAAATCATTTATCGACAGCGATACGCTTACGACATTTAATGAATTGGTAGCAAAGATGAAAGAGTTGACGGCAGACAGTTCGGACAGCACAACAGACAGCTCGGGCAGTACAACAGATAGTTCAGACAGCACAACAGACAGTACAACGGATGGTACAGAAAGCAACTCATAAGAAAGGAAGACGGGTTTATGAATAAGATCGGGAACCGGTTTGCTTCGATTGAACAGGTAACTGACCAGTATCTGAACCAGAAAAGCACGGATGCGGTAAAATCTTCCGGCGTCTCTTTTGAGGAAATCCTAAAACAAAAACAGGAGACTACTGGCAGTTTTGAACTGAAGTTCTCCAAACACGCAGCGATGCGGTTATCGGATCGGAATATCAGCCTTTCCGAGGAACAGAACGAGCGGCTTCAGAACGGAGTGAACAAAGCAAATGAAAAAGGAATCAGAGAATCACTGGTTCTGATGGATTCACTGGCGTTTATCGTGAATGTCCCGAATAAGACAGTGGTGACAGCGATGAATCAGGCAGAATCCGAAGAAAATATTTTTACAAATATTGATGGCGCAGTCATTGTATAGCCGGACCTTAGGGAGGCAGAAATCCCCGACTGACAGAAGGGATTTAAGACAGCGCACAGATTTAGGAGGTCAATTTAACTATGATGAGATCAATGTACTCTGCTGTGTCAGGTTTAAAGACACATCAGACAAAGATGGACGTTATCGGTAACAATATCGCCAATGTAAATACGGTGGCATTTAAGTCATCTTCTGTAACGTTCAGTGATTTATTATACCAGACCACATCTAACGCATCCGGTGCAAATGCAACAACCGGTGTCGGCGGTGTGAACGCAAAACAGATTGGTCTTGGTGCTACCACTGCATCTACCAAAGTAAATATTACTTCTTCCGGTGCAGCAGAGACCACGGGTGACGGTCTGGATATTCGTTTATCTGATGCAAACACAACAAACTTCTTTATCGTAAACAATGGTTCTGAAAATCTGTTTACAAGATCTGGTTCTTTCTATATTGATGGTTCCGGAAACCTTTGTATGACATCTACCGGTTACAATGTAATGGGATGGCAGGTAGATCCGACAACAGGAGAGATTCAGAAGGATACCGTATCTGCACTTCGTGTTATGAAGCAGGAGAATCTGACTTCCGCACCGGAGGCTACCACAAACGGAACGGTTTCCGGTATTCTTGATAAGAATGATTCCGATGTAACCAGTGAAGCCGGAAAGATTATGACACTCAACTTCTATGATGACCTTGGATATCAGTACACCGCTAAATTTGCAATCCGTGCAGTAGACAAAGACCAGTGTGAGTATACGGTTGAGCTGGCAAGCCTTTTAGATTCTACCGGAAAAGATTTGATTGCGGATTTCACGGATGCACAGAAAGCAAGCCTGTTCGGAAATCAGACAACAAGCAACAGTACATATACACTGCCGACATCTGCAACCGGATTGTCCAGCGGAGATTGTTATTATGATACAGGTACGTCAAGCTATAATATCGTTCTTTCAGATGGAACAACAACTGCATTGACACCGGATAGCGCAACCAACCCAACCACGTTCACATACACAGACGAGAATGGTGCACAGCAGACAATCAGTACACAGGAAGTATTTGGATTTACCGCACTTGAGTGGCAGAACATCCAGAACAATGCAACCACGAACGTGACTGGTACGATGAACGGTGCAACCTACACAATTGCAAGCCCGACTGTCAACTATACCTTAAAGTTCAATACGGCAGACGGTACCTTTGATTATATCAATATGTCAGGACAGGGAAAGGCTACTTTAAATCTTTCTTCTTCCGGATTATTTACAAACGGAAACTTCAAGGATATTTCCATTGACTTTACGACCTGCTTAAACCAGAACAACGGTGGAAAATCTACAATCGGAGCAGACTCCGGAGACCTTGACGGAACAACAGGAAAGGGTAAGAAGTTAGGTGCCATGATTGGTCTTTCCGTTGATACCAGTGGAAAGATTTACGGAACCTACGATAATGGAAATACCACTCTGTTAGGACAGATTGCAACCGCACAGTTTGCAAATGCATCCGGTCTTGAAAAGGTAGGAGACAACTGCTATACGACAACCTTGAACTCTGGTGATTTCGATGGAATCGGTGTGGATATTTCCGCAGACGGAAGTAAGATGACAACCGGAGAACTGGAGATGTCAAACGTAGACCTGTCCACGGAATTTACGCAGATGATTATTACACAGCGTGGTTTCCAGGCAAACTCACGTGTTATTACCACTTCTGATACCTTGCTTGAGGAACTTGTAAATCTGAAGAGATAATATCGCTGACAGTATAAAAAATTAAAATATATCTGGTAAAAAGTATTCACACTGGGTACCAGATGTGGTATACTTTCCGTAAGGTCTAGTCCTTTGGTACAGGCTTTGGATTAGATCTTACGGATTTATTGTCACATCTTCCGGCGTAAAGCGGAAGAAAATGCAAAAGAAAGTAGACAAGAAGTCGAAAGTTTAGTAAAATTAGATACAAAAGAGAAAATAAGGCATATTTTCAAGGATGAAAACCCAGAGATAATCTGGAAACCAAATATTCAGGGACGGTAGGTGGACAAATTGGATATAGCTTCTTTATTGGGTCTTGTACTCGGCGGTGTAATGTTCTTATTCGGTGTTATCTCAAACAGTGGTGTAACTGGATTGAAGAGTATGTGGGATTTTGCATCCGCAATTATTACAATCGGTGGTTCCATTTCAGGTACGATGGCATCATTTAAATTAAAAGATTTCATCAATGGTCTTAAGTGTTTTACGCTGACCATGAAAGAGAAGACGACGGATCCCGCAGTCACAATCAAAAATATTCTGGATCTTGCAAATACAGCAAGAAAAGAAGGTCTTCTCGCATTGGAGGAGGCTGCAAACCAGATTGAGGATGATTTCCTGAAAAAGGGAATTATGCTGGTTGTAGATGGTACTGATCCGGAACTTGTACGCGGCATTATGGAAACGGATATGTCCTGTGTAGAAACCAGACATAAGAAAAATATAGCAGTTTGGGAGAAGTGGGCGGAACTTGGTCCGGCATGGGGAATGATCGGAACTTTGATCGGTCTTATTCTTA
>JBNMKM010000009.1:0-113398 GCA_050874345.1 Roseburia sp.
ACCCACGCGTTACTCACCCGTCCGCCACTCAGTCACAAAACCTTCATTCCGAAGAAATCTAGTAAAGTGCTTCGTTCGACTTGCATGTGTTAAGCACGCCGCCAGCGTTCATCCTGAGCCAGGATCAAACTCTCATGTTATAATGTTTGAAGCTGACCAGATGTTATATCTGGCTACTGTTTTAAGGTTTGCTTCGAATCTTTCGATTCGAGCGTTCGTTCATCTTTCGATGACTTTGAAATCTCTTTGCGAACTATGTTCGCTTTTTAGAATCTTTCAAGGTTATTCACTGTTCAGTTATCAAAGTTCTACTTGCTTTTAGAAGCAAGTTGTTGTCGATGTAGTTCTCAGCGACAGCTTATTTACTATATCACAGTCGAACTCGTTTGTCAACAACTTTTTTATTTTATTTTTTCAAGCCGTTTGGCTTGTCCGCAGCGCCGTTCTCGGCGACAGCTTGTTTATATTATCACAGGTGATTTCGTTTGTCAACAACTTTTTTATTTTATTTTTAAAAGTTTGTTTTCCATACGTTGTCTCCCGCAATGGACTTTCATATTACCATCTATGTTTTCTTCTGTCAACAACTTTTTTCATATTTTTTACAGGAAATACATAATCAATGTAAGCACTGCATTGTTTTCATATAAATATGTAAGCAAACGGCTTTGATAAATCAGCGCTATCATGTCTTTTCCCGCTTCGCTTGTGGCGCACAGTGCAACAATATAAAATGCAATCCATACCAGCACCAGTCCATAAAGCGCTCCGGCAAACAATCCAAGTGTGCGGTTTGCCCCTCGAAGAATCGGTATTCTGGAAACCGTTCCTAATAGCTGCGATATGATGTGAACGAGCAGAGATGCTGCCACCATTGCCGCAAAAAATGAAATTCCTTCTACTATAAAGTCCGCCACACCCCCGGCAACTGCTTCATATATTCCGCTGTTTTCAATCAGCTCCCCGGCTGCCTGTGTTGTTCCGCTTAAGATTTTTTCAGTCACGCTGTCCGGCAGACTAAATCCCAAATCTGCAAGAGAGGCGTTTTCCTGTATCTGTTCTTCTGTTTTTCCTTTTGCCGACTCCCGTATCCGCTCTTCGCAGCGCGACTCGATTTCCTGATAAATTCCGGTGTTTTCTTTGATATAGCTGTTAATATATGGCGTTGCCCATGTCACAAACACCAGTACGATAATCCAGGACACTAACGAATACACCATCCGAAGAAATCCCTTGTGATATCCATTCATAATACAAAGTGCAAGCACCGCCAGCACAACCACCAATAACCAGTTCATATTTATCCCCTTACTTTAATCGTACTTTCTGCGTCTCATCATCCATTACAAACGAATAGTTCAGTCCCATTTTGCCCGGTATAATGCAGTGCAGAATGTTTTCAAATTCATAATGGAACCGGTAAACGCCCCCCACTGTATATAAATCACAGGCGGTTTCATTTGCGACACAGATTTCTCCATTAGAAAGAAACGATACGCTGTCATATTCAAGGGAAAAATCAGTTTCCATTCTGAGTTTTCCTTTTGTATCATAAATCTGCATATGATGTGTCACCGCTTCGTCCTGATTGCTGTATACAATTCCAACATATTCTTCATTATAAAAGATGCTCTTGATTTCCTGTTCGAATGGAAGCTCTAAAGTGAGCTGTGGTTTCTGCATTCCCTCAAACACCAACATTTCCGTGTCTGAAAATGCAACCATGCGGTCATCTGCCACAAATTCCATTTCGGGTATCACCATATCCGGAAATGTTGTAATTCCAACGCAATGATCCGTCACATTCTGTCCGACGGAGCCGAAATTGTAAAAGGCAACCGTACTCTTTAAGGTTCCATCGTTGATGTCAAGCATTGAAACCGCAAGCTTGACGCCATCCTTTGAAAGCGCTATCGCCACCGGATAGCCGCCTTTTTCTCCGTGAATTGCACCCTGCGCCAACGACTCTCCGGTGCGGTCATAGACAGCGAGATATCCCGCCTCGTCTTTTTGCATCAGAACACCGATTGTTCCCTGCGATGCGATGCTTACCTGTGCAACCGGCATGGTAGTCTCCACGCTTCCAAGCAGTCCGGCAGGCGACAGAATATAAATCATCGTGCCGCCCCTGTCATAAATTGTGAGATAGTCACCGCAAATATCAATCTGCGGATTTGCAAGCTCAAATGCCTGCGTCCAGATTCTTTCATTTGAAAGATCCGTATATGTCGCCCCGTCGTTACTATACTTTAAAAGGTTTCCCTGAAATTCTGCATATTTTGTCGCTGCTGAGTCCTCACGTTCCACCGTCGAAATAATATCGTATTCGGCGTAATGTCTGAGTGACAGATAAAGCCAGCTTCCCGTCACAGTCACCACAAGAACCAGGATGATAAAAACGGTCCTTCCAACTATTTTTCTGCGGTGTTTCCGCAATTTCTGTTCAAAATCTTCCTTATCGGTTTCCGTTACCGTGCGAAAACCTTTTTTGCCTGATTCCGCCATAGTTTCCTCATTTCTGTTTCTTCTTACAGTTTGCTTTATTGTAACACACCCACGGTCACCTTTCACCTTTTTTTTATTCTACGCCGTTAGTTTGGAAGTGTCAGGCATTGTCCTGCATAGATTGCATCCGGGTCGTCAATTCCATTTGCCTCGCAGAGTTTGTCCATCATTGCCGTTGACTGGTAAACCTTTCTACAGATTGCCGCGAGATTCTCACCCTTCTGTACAATATAATATCCCTGTGCAAGATACTTTTCCGATTCCGTCATTGTCTCTGTCACCACCTGCGTATCCTCTGCCGATGTTTCCTCACTGTCTCCCGCCTGTTCTGCCTCTTCTGTCTGTTCTTCCTGTGTCTTATCTGCTTCTTCGCTCTCTGTCGTCCCGCTTCCCTGCTGTCCATTTTCCTCTGAAATAACCGTCTCCGTGGTACTTTCTGTCTCCTGCTGCTTTTCTATCGTTCCGGCAGCATCCTCCACACGGACGACCGCAGCCGATGTTTGTTCCGTTTTTTCTGTTTCCTCCTTTTCTTCTGTGGCAGTCACTACCTGAACCGTATTGTTCATCCGCGCCAGCGTCTCCTCCATCGCATTCATTTTTTCATAATTGCGGTAGGCATTATAGCCGAGCACGCAGGCAATGAGCGCTAACACCACCGATGCCGAGTGTGCTGGAAAGAAAGATTTGCGTTCTTCCTTCTCAAGCATCTGCCTGCGATAGGTTCCCTCCTTCTGTTCTCTCCCAAAAAATAACTCCCGTTCTGCTTCTGGATGTGGCTCCATCCGTAACACCGGCTGCGGTTCTGGCTCCGGTTTCTTCTCTTCCACTACCGTCTCCTGCACAAACGGTGTTTTTCTGTCATAATAGATGTAATAACCCTCTCTGCGGCGAAGATGTCCCTTTTCGCTACAATAAAATGCCTCCTCCCGCTCAAGCCCGTCCATCAGGAAAAGCACCTGATGGGTTCCGCCAAAGTTTGCATTATGGAGTTTTTCTATCCGCACCGTCATATTCGGCAGTTGCCCGCGAATGTCCATCGCCCATCCTACAATCACCATGTTGTCGTATTCCTGGCACAATTTTTTATAAAGATAAGCCCATGTCTTGTCATTCCACACCGGCAGTCCGCCTTCAAACGTAATTTCTTCAAGTGGAATTAATGCCTCTATAAATACACACTGTTTTCCAAAATAGTTTTCAAATCTGCCCAACAGCACATAAACCGCTTTTTCCACCGGCTCCTCATAGTCATGCAATTTCTGGTATACCCGGTCCTCCACGTAGATGCGGTCTCCAATGTCCGGTTTTCCCATCTGTCTGATGTCCTTTGGCAGTACTCTTTCGTTTCCATCATTCTGCTCTTTTGACCTGTCCCATTCTTCTTCCCGAATAATTTCAATCATGCTATGTATTGCCCCTTTCCGTCCAAAACGATTTTTTCAGGAAAAATCCTATCACAGCTCTCCTGCATATTTTGGTGGATTGTGGACACTTTTTTAAAAATGTTTCGACAGAATCTTTACGCTGGGCATAAAGAAAGCCACAGGCAGAGCATCTATGTGCTTCACCTGTGGCTTTGTTTGTTCTTCGACTACAGTTCCGTTCTGCCCTCTAACGCCCGAAGCAGCGTCACCTCGTCAATATATTCCAAATCTCCGCCGACCGGAACACCGCTGGCAATCCGTGTCACCTTAATTCCGGTAGGTTTAATCAGTTTGCTGATATACATGGCGGTCGTCTCTCCTTCGAGGCTGGAATTGGTGGCAATGATAACCTCGTCCACATCCTGTTGGAGCCGCTGCATCAGTTCTTTTAACTTGATGTCGCCTGGCCCGATTCCAAGCATCGGGGAAATCGCCCCGTGCAGAACATGATAAACACCGTCGTATTTTCCTGTTTTCTCATATGCCGCTAAGTCTCTTGTATTTTCAACTACCATTATAGTTTTATGATTTCTGGACGCATCACTGCATATCGGGCATAAGTCGCTGTCCGTCAGGGTAAAACATTCCTTACAATAGCGGACGTTATGCTTGGCGTCCACGATTGCCGCTGAGAGGGCTTCCACCTGTTCTGTCGGCATGTTTAAAATATGAAATGCCAGCCGCTGTGCGGTCTTTGCGCCGATTCCCGGCAGCCCGGACAGCTCCTGTATTAATCTGCTGATTTGTGCACTGTAATAATCCATATAAAACCTCAATCCGTTCTTAATTTTCCCTCTTATCTTACTTGAAAAAAGTATTTTTTACAAGTAAGATAAAAAGGAAAGAGAGGAATTACCATGAAAGAAAATATCGCAACCATCCCTTTAATGGATGCCATGCAGGCAAATGACGAGTGTCCGTTCTGTTATTTAGAGCGCGAAGCAGAACAACACGCCATTTCCTTTATTCTCGGCTCCGCCTATATGGAAGATGATATCCGTGAGAAAACCGATGCCACCGGCTTCTGCCGTCACCACTTTAAAATGATGTATGATTACGGCAACCGCCTTGGAAATGCTCTGATTTTAAGCACCCATCTTAAGAAATTAAACCAGGAGCTGACAAAGGAAATCAAGGATTTCACACCTTCCAAGTCGAGTCTTTTTTCCCGCATGAAGCGCACGGACGCGACCGGAGAGCGCTCTGCTTCCACGTCCATCGGTGCATGGGTACGCCAGAAAGAGGCCTCCTGCTATGTCTGCGACCATTTTAACCAGATTTACGGACGCTATCTGGATACTTTTTTTGATTTATACAAAAATAACGATGAATTTCGGAAAATGTTTCATGAAAGTAAGGGCTTTTGTCTCCCGCACTTTGGGGACCTGATGGAAACGGCAGAAGCCAGATTAAGCGATGCCGAAAAGAAAGATTTTTACCCTGCAGCTTTCGCCCTGATGCAGGAAAATCTCGACCGTGTTCAAAAAGAAGTGTCCTGGTTTGTAGAAAAAAATGATTACCGGAACAAAGATAAGGACTGGGGCAATTCCGCCGACAGTATTCAGCGTGCAATGCAGAAATGTGCCAGCGGCTATCCCGCAGATCCTATTTTTAAGGCGAAGCTGTAACAGGCTTCCTTAGAACGGAAGTCCGCCTAAACCACCCATTCCGCCTGTGATTTTTGCCATAGATTCCTGTGAAAACTCATCTAACTGGCGGAATGCTTCGTTGGTTGCAGCCATAATGAGGTCCTCTAACATCTCGATGTCATCCGGGTCTACTACTTCCGGAGAAAGTTTTACCTTTGTCACTTCCTTCTTACCGGAAACGGTTACTTCCACTGCTCCGCCGCCGGCTGTTGCAGTTACTTCTTTTTCTTCAAGTTCCTTCTGTGCATCTTCCATCTGACGCTGCATCTTCTGTGCCTGTTTCATCAGATTATTCATATTTCCCGGCATACCGCCCGGGAATCCACCTCTTTTAGCCATGTTTTTTCCCTCCTGTTTTCCATTTTTAGTCTGTGCACTCTATCATAATATAAATTTGCCAATTCGTCCAGTTTCTTTCCTACCTATCTCAGAAGTCTTCTTCCTCGATATCCATCTGAATTAACTGTCCTAAATCCGGATAAATGTCCTCGCTCGGATGCCCGGTGTCATTGAGCTTCACCTGAATGTCGACTTCCTTCCCAATGCGCTCCGCAACCGCCTCCTTTAACGCATCCTGACAGCCGGAACGGTTTTCTTCCACATACGCATATGCGTTTTGATCTTCAAACACCAGCAACAGCGTATCTCCCGGTCCAAGCGACCTGGTTGCCAGCTTGAGGTAATTCTTGGTAAGACCGGTAAGCTGGGAAAGGATTCCGCCCCAGTTTGCCATGACCTGTTTGATATCCTCCGGGATTGCCTTTGGCAGTTCTGCTTTTGGCGCCGGTGCTGCCGCCTGTGCTATGCTCTGCCTGACTCCCCCCGGTGCAACCGCAACGCCTTTTTCTATTTTTTTCTCAAGGCTGTCTATGCGGTCGACCAGGGACGTATAATCTTTTTCCATTTCTGGTTTACATAATTTAATCACTGCAATTTCGATGAGGATTCGCTTCTGCACTGCATATTTTATCTGGTTTCCCAGCTCTGAAAAGATACGGATATAGCGAATCAGAACATCCGCATCCACCATCTGTGCCTCTTCTTTGAGCAGTGCCAGATTCTCCGTTGAGATATCAAGCACATCTTCCATGTTGTCCGAGCTTTGTACTAACATCAGGTTGCGGAGATACCAGGTAAAATCGGTTACAAACTGTCCTAACTCCCTGCCCTCCGTCACGAGCTCCTCGACTGTCGCAATCGCGCCTTTTACATCCTTGTCAAGGATTTGTCTGAGCAGGCGGCTGAATACCTCGGTGTCCACAGCGCCAAGCGTCTCAAGCACCTTGTCATAGGTCAGCTCCTGCCCTAAATAAAAAGCGATACACTGGTCTAAAAGGCTTAACGCATCACGCATAGAGCCGTCTGCTGCTTTTGCAATATATCGGATGGCCCTCTCTTCTACCACCACTTTTTCCTGCTCCATCAGGTCGTTTAACCGTCCGGCAATCGTGTCGATAGAGATTCTGCGGAAATCATATCTCTGACAGCGGGAAAGTATCGTAATCGGTATCTTGTGCGCTTCGGTCGTCGCTAAGATAAAAATGACATATGATGGCGGCTCCTCAAGCGTTTTTAAGAGTGCATTAAACGCTCCTATGGAAAGCATATGAACCTCATCGATAATGTAAACCTTATATTTTCCCTCTGTTGGGCGGTACTCTACTTCCTCACGAATCTGGCGGATATTGTCCACACCGTTGTTGGAAGCAGCATCAATTTCAATTACATTCATAGAATTTCCTGCGGCGATTGCCTTACAGGAAGGACATTCGCCACAGGGGCTTCCGTCTACCGGATGCTCACAATTGACTGCTTTTGCAAAAATTTTGGCAATTGTAGTTTTGCCTGTTCCCCTCGTTCCGCAGAACAGATAGGCATGTCCGATTCGGTCCGCCTTAATCTGGTTTTTTAATGTGGTGACAATATGATCCTGTCCCTTAACGTCCTCAAATTCCTGCGGACGGAATTTCCGGTATAATGCTGTATATGACATTCTGTTTAATCTCCAAAACTAATTCCAATCCGTTTTGCCTCTTTAATCATCTGATCTTCCGGGTCAACGGTCTTTAATTTGCCTGCCACCTCTCCAAGCGGCACGCGCTTTGTCTTTCCATTTATCATCGCAATCATGTTGCCGTAATCGCCATCCATAATTGCTTTTGCTGCTGCAGAACCCAATCTGGTGCAGAGCACACGGTCATACGGGCACGGACTTCCGCCACGCTGTGTGTGTCCCGGAACCGTCACACGGACTTCCACACCTGTTTCCTTGAAAATCTTGTCTGCAATTTCGTAGGAAACGGACGGATATTTGTGTTTTGCAATCTTTTCTTTGTATTCTTTCTTGGATAAGGCTGCATCCTCCTTCGAGATTGCGCCCTCGGCTACCGCAAGAATCGTAAATCCCTTTCCTGCTGCTGTCCGCTTGTTGATTGCCGCTATGACTTTCTCGATATCATAAGGAATCTCCGGCAGTAAAATGATGTCGGCTCCTCCTGCAATTCCGGCATATAAGGTCAGCCAGCCAACTTTATGTCCCATAACTTCCACGATAAATACACGATTGTGGGACGCCGCCGTCGTATGGATGCAGTCGATTGCCTCTGTTGCAATGTTAATTGCGCTCTGGAACCCAAAGGTCACATCCGTACCATAAATGTCGTTGTCGATGGTTTTTGGAAGATGGATGACGTTCAATCCCTCCTCGCGCAACAGATTGGCAGTCTTTTCCGTTCCATTTCCGCCGAGGATCACGAGACATTCCAGTTCGAGCTTGCGGTAGGTCTCTTTCATCGCCTCTACCTTGTCGAGTCCGTTTTCATCCGGCACGCGCATCTGTTTAAACGGCTGTCTTGAGGAGCCTAAAATCGTGCCTCCCTTTGTGAGAATTCCGGAGAAGTCCTTGGCAGTCAGCAGGCGGTAATCTCCGTAGATTAATCCCTTGTACCCGTTTAAAAATCCATAGACTTCGAGGTCTTTCACATTCTCGCTGAGTCCCTTCACTACACCGCGCATCGCTGCGTTCAAAGCCTGACAATCTCCACCACTGGTCAACAGTCCAATTTTCATCATATCCGTTTCCTCCTCATGATTCTTGCCGTGAAACTATTTTCTTCCATAATTATAGTATTTTTTCCCCGGGACTACAATATATTCCTATGCAAATAATGCGTCAAAATCTGCCTGCTCCATCGTCGTCTCCGGTGCAAACTCCTCGGACAGGGCATAGGCTTTGATGCTCGCAATTAACTGTCTTCCCTCCGGCGTCTTCTGTAATCCATCATAATCTGCCGTACAGATTAAAAGTTTTCCACTGTTTCCTGCTGCCACTTCAAAAAGGATTCCAAGCTTATGGTTGCGCTCCACGTTGTCAATCATCTGCACAATCGGCTTGTAAGATACCGGAAGATGGCTATCGAGCACCGCACATTTACTTTCTGATACGACCGAATACCACTGCGGAGTCGAATAAGTCTCACAGGCAAAATCGGCTAACGCCGGATGGTCTTTCTGGATGCAGAGTCCGAGTGTTCCGACTGCAACCTCTCTGCCCATACTCTCCGAAATCTGCCGGAACATCGTATAGTTCCAGAAATCCGTACAGTAAAAGCCCGGAATATTTTCATTTACTTCTGACGGAAAATAAAGAACCCGTTTTCCCGCCTCAAGTGCCGTCCACGCTTCTTTTGCCGCAGTCGTTATGCAGAGTTCTTTTTGCTCTGTCTCTTTTGATTTGGCACCGTACATCCAGAGCAGATAGTCCCTGTGCATTCTGGTGTCCGGAATTTCCAGTGTAAACATCAGGCGCTGTTCGCCGTGAATTTCATGGCTGGATGGGAGCGTCACCTGTAGTTCTCCGACTGTCCAGGTTCCGGTCTCATCTCTCTCAATCGGAAGACTGCCGGATGCGAGCACTTTTCCCGCATGGGAATTTTCGGCAACCGCAAGCTGCCACTCCACCTTCTTTCCTTTAAGCGGCTGCATCGGATTAAAATAGCTTAAACGCACTTTGGCAGAAAATGTTTCTTTTTCTTCATATACATAGCGGTCAAAACAGCCGAGTAACACTTCGTCCGAGCAATAACCACGCCAGGTCTCCGGCTTCACAAGCCCCTTTGAATCCATAAAAGAGTCAAGGATTCCCACAAGCGACGTTCCCTGTCCCGTATAATCCTGAATGTCAAGAATCTGATAGCCTGCCATATAGCGGGAGCGGTGCATCATTTCGAGTTCTTCTCTGTAACATTCCACCGCAAATTTCCCGGCACATTCAAAAAATTCCCTTCCACGGTCTGCCATGCCGGCTTCCTCTAACCGCCGCTTAAAGACTTTCATATTTCTGGCATCAAGTACCCCGGTATATTTCTCAATCTCATCGAAATTCGGAAACATCGAATACTGACCGATTTCATGCCCCACAATCGGCACGGTTGCCGTCACGCCGTTGTCCTGTTCGGCTGCTTTTACCATCTTGACGCCGGTTCCGTACTGGATTGCAATTTCTTTTTCGCCTACACTTGTATTTTTATCTGTATCCGCGCCATCTTCCTGCGCAAGCTCCGGAAGTACCGCCGCATCAAAATCAAACGCTGTTCCCGGTGCCATGGTCTGTACCGCACCAAGTGGTGCATCGCACATTGCAAAAGAACCGCGAACCAAACGCTTATTTTCTCCATTTACAGGCGGTGCAAGTCTCGCTGCAACCAGGAAATCTTCGTTGGAAAGAATTTCCGGAATGAACTGGAAGTTGTTGGAGCCCTGCGTATAAAGCGGTCTGTCATCCTCTTTTTTCAGCCGTCCGATGATTTCATTGACGCGTTGTTTGCTGCCCCAGAGTTCGTTTCCAAGCGACATCATGCAGTACGACGGATGATTGCCGTATTCGCGAAGCATACGGATGCCCTCTTCTATCAGGTACTCCTGCTCCTCTTCCTTATAGCCCTCCTCGCCCGGTGCCGCGATAGTGCCCCAGAACGGAAGCTCCGGTTCCATATAAATTCCAAGCAAATCTGCCGCCAGAAATGCCGCTTCCGGCGGACAGCAGGTATGATAACGGTAATGGTTGATTCCATACTGCCATGCCCGTCCCATCACACAAAGCCAGCTTTCTAAGTCCATCGGTGCCGCCCCGGTCATCGGGAATAAGAGCCCGTCATGTTTTCCGCGCAGCTTCGTGCGCACGCCATTGATGTAAAAATCATGTTCGTCCGCTGTAAAT
This sequence comes from Roseburia sp., assembly GCA_050874345.1. GTDB lineage: Bacteria > Bacillota > Clostridia > Lachnospirales > Lachnospiraceae > Roseburia. Next base: position 10,797 of record JBNMKM010000009.1, read on the forward strand.
GCCCGAAGTGCCGCATAGGTATGATAATGGTCATCTGCCATTCCATCCGCCGACAAGGTGAGTTGCACGTCACAGACCACCGGCGTGTGCTCGCTCCACAGCACCGTACCCTTGTCAAACGCATAGGTTACATGAAGCGTCTGTGTTCCCGGCTGCACCGTAATGTTTTCCCTGTAAACCGGAAGCGTTGCTCTGCTTATCCTGAGTTTTGCCGGGTCCGCCTCATAATTTTTTCCTTCCGGCTCAATCAGTCCCGATAGATGCATCGTCTCCGGCTGTACGCTCAATTGACAGCTTATTTCGGCATTCGTAGTATTTAATACCGTATAGTCAAATGTCATTGTTTTTTCCGCAATGTCACAGGTCGTATGTACGTCCTGCACGGACACTTCCCCGAAAATCTGTAACTCCATGCGTCCCATAATTCCAAGCCAGTTTGTTTGGGTGTCCGGCGATGTCATATGTCCGCCAATTGTCGGATATCCGGTGTTTGACACGGCGATTTCAAGTTCTACTTCTCTGCCGTTTATGTATTTCGTGATGTCAAACCGATGCGGTGTCGTAAGGCTGTTTCCCTCACCAGCCTCCACTCCGTTCACACGGATTTTCGTCATGCGGGTGCGCTCCAAAAACAGTACGATTCGTTTCGCCGCCTTCCCGGAAGGTAACACGCTGTCCTCCGGAAGCATTATTTTTCTTGCAAACCACGCTGTCCCTTCATACGGATAGCGCTCCGTAAGATACCCCGTCTCTTCCTTGTCATTCGCCGTTCCTTTCTTCGCCATCGCTGTCGTGCCCGGCAACATGATAGTGTCCTGATAGTCCGGCTTCTCAAAGGAAAATCTCCACTCTCCTGCTAACTCAATTCTTTTCTCCATGTGACTGTCCCCCAAAAGATATTGTGTTTTGTTCTGCTAGTATCATAGCATTTTAAAGTGGGGGAATCTACCGTAAATTTTTTCTTTCGTCACTTTAATTTTAGGCTTTTTTTGAAGGACGTTTATGACAGCATATAAAAAACTTGACGTACGTAAAAACGTACGTTATAATTATTTTGACATAAAAAATCTCGTCCATTCATAATAATACAAAATATTAATATAATGATATTACAGTGTAAAGATACAAATATAGGATACGGTACTGATTAAATTACAAATACACAGGAATGTACGAGAAGATTTACGAAGGAATTTTCATAGGAAAATGTCTAAACTATAGCAATATACGGAAATAGAAAAGGGAGATTTATTATGTCAGCGATTAATATAACAAATGCAAGAAAGGAACTCTACAATCTGGTAGAAGATGTCAATCTCTATAGTGAACCAGCTTTGATTGTAAGTAAGAAAGGAAATGCAGTTCTTGTTTCTGAAAGTGATTGGAATGCAATTCAAGAAACGTTATATCTTAATTCGATTCCTGGCATGGTTGAATCTATCAGAAAAGGAATGGAAACGCCTATAGAAGATTGTGTATCAGAAGAAGATGTAGAATGGTAACTCTATGTACAGAATTGTCTATGATAAGCAAGCAGTAAAAGATGTTAAAAATTTGAAAAGTATTAGACTTGACGAAAAAGCCAAAAAATTGATTGAAGTCATCAAGGAAAACCCCTTTCAAAATCCACCACCTTATGAGGCACTTGTTGGAAATTTGCAAGGCGTTTATTCCAGAAGAATCAACATACAGCACAGACTGGTTTATCAAGTATACAATGAACCGGTAGAAGTGGACGGAATTAAGTATGCAGGAACGGTAAAAATAATCAGAATGTGGACGCATTACGATGGAGTTCGCTAAGGCAAAAGCACCAACGGAAAGGAAAACCTTTATTCAGATGTCTGGAAATTTTGTACTTTTAAATTAGAAATATTTATGCTATACTAATAGGGATGTGCCATAGCGCATCCCCGGAGTCGTATCGAAGTGGTTGTAACGAGGCTGACTCGAAATCAGTTTGTCGTGCGAATGTGCGGCACGAGGGTTCGAATCCCTTCGACTCCGCTAGAAGGTTGGGAAAGAAAAGGAACACCCCAAGTTTTGGGGTGTTCCTTTTGGGTTTTATAGCTTATGTCATCATATTTTCAAAATCCTGTAGTTCATGAAAAATATTATCTATGATTACAAGACTTCCCTCTATGCGATATAACATAAAGTATCTATGTGACAAAAAATTAATCCTTCTATAACCAAGTTCTCTTAATTTGGGATTATCACATAATTTCAAACTTCCTGCGACCTTTGCAAGGCTCTGCTTTGTTGCTTCAAAATCATTAAGAACATTGGATGCCGCCTGTTCATTTTTCTTCTCAAACAAGAGATATCTCACAAATCTGTCCAAATCTTCTTCTGCATCTGTCGTAAGTACAACTTCATATTCCATATTTTGTCCTCATGTCAGATATTGCATCATCTGCATCTCTGTATTTTCCCTGATTTGCATGATTTCTCGAAAATTCCAATTTCTGTAATAACTCTTGCTCTGACAATGCATTATACGGATTAGGCATCGACTTCTTTATCTCAAAAGGGAAACCATTGTTTGCTACTGCCTGTGTCAAAAACATTCTGATAGCCGTAGTAGTATCTGTCCCCAGTTCCCGAAAAAGACTATCAGATTTTAATTTTAAATCATCATCTACACGCACTTGAATTGTACTAGCCATAATGCACCTCCTATTTCTCATCCTATTATAATGCTATATCATTACTTATTCAATACATTTTCATTTCAATACAAATAAATAGCATAACTGCCTTATCAGAAGCTGCACTACTAATTATTCTCATGCTGATTTTTTCTCCTGCACAGGGAACCAAAAAACGAGTAATATTTACTCATATAACATATTTATAAATTCTTCGAGACTTTCCGCCACTTTTTCTATGGAATCCTCTTCATGGTCAAAAAATACAATTGACTTATCATCTGTGTTATAACAAATATAATTGCCAAATGGGTCTATGCCAAAAGGAATAATATTCTTACTAAATCCTATATTCATAGCATCCTCAAAGCTGTCTGCTTCTTTTTCTCCAGGATTAAATGATAAAATTGCGCCTAACAACTTCTCATCAACTTTAAGCATAAACTTTGTTTTTGATGGGGTTGCTCCATTTGCCGTTTCCAATAATTTTATCAAATCTTCCGGAATACATATATTATACTTCTCTGAAATAGTTGAAATTGCATCCCTTTCAAGTTCAATTTTATATTTCCACTCTATACTCATTATCATTTCCTCCTATCTACTTTCGCTTCCGCCGCCCCAAATTTTTCTTCCTCCTGTGTGACGTGCAGCGCTATGATCTCCTGCATCCACTAATTGCATTTTTCCTGGTATTTCATTATGATGCCAAGTTAAATTGCTTATTCTTGGCTCACCATTTCTTATCTGTTCTATCTGTCTGGGTGTAAATTTTTTTGCAAGCCGCGGATTCCGTTCTATATTTTCAGCCAATTTTTTTGTACAATATTTCATTTGCTCATTATCTGACGCTCTATATAAATTTTCCGGTAAATAAGTATTAAATTTTGACTTAAAAAGTGGGAAAACCCCCTCCACTTCTTCTCCGTTTAGAGTAAATACCCTTTTGGCAAATAAAACTCCGCCAACACATTTTCCATTCATATCTTCATTTATCGTCTGAATATGGCGAGGCTTAACACCCTCGCTGGCTTCCTTGCTTTGAAAAGCTTTTTCAAAATTTTCTACTCGCTTATCTGGTATATTTTCTCTTACTTTTTCCAGATTACTCCCTGAAATTTCTGAACTCATTAGTAAAGCGCCCCTTTCTTATGTTCTCTCCAAATGTTAATATATTTTTCTGGATTGTCTGTCAACTTAGCCTGTTCACGGACTATGCACTCAACAACCCTGTTCCGGTAATCGTCTGGAAGCATGGTAAGATACATATCAGCTTGGCACATAACTGTTTCTTCCCATTCCTCTATCGATGAGGCCTTAGACATTTCTTTTAGCATTTCATCATCACACACAATATCATAAATCACCTTACTAACACTGTCTAATGCATATACTATTCTTCCACGTATAACGGTAAGTACTTCTTTTTTAGTATTTGTTTTCAAATCCGAACCAATAATTATCCGTGAAAGTTCTGAAATATTCATATCTAACTTCTCACCCGTAGCTTTATCCAGCACTGCCTTTAAGATATCCACTTTCGATGCATCATTATAGTTTGCTTCTTTTCGCATTAAACAATTGTTATACTCAAACTGTCCTTCCACACCACGATATTTCTGTACCTTACATAAAACAGGCTCTACCCAATTGTTCTGATACACAACCGCCACACCCTTTGGAAGTTTTGCTATTTCATCAAGCTGACTATCCTTAAGCCCTGCGGACTTTCCCGCCATTCTTCTGTCCTGCTCATCAGGCAACCTCATTATTATCTTTGTATTGGTATTTCTGATTGCAGAAACATCAACGGCGCTCGGCGACTGGTCAACAATCAGAAATCCCTCTCCATATGTGCGCATTTCAGCTATAGCATTGGAAATCATTTCAACAGATTTCCCTGCCATATTTCCACTCTCCGGATCCTGCTCCGTAGACGTTCTCTTTAATATATTATGAGCCTCTTCAAGCACCGTTATATGTCTCAACGGCATGTTCATTTTGGTACTATTTGACATTCTATATTCGCCAAGTCTCATAATAAGAATTCCCATAATAAGTGACTTTGTTTCTAATGAACCTATTCTGCTTAAATCAACAATAACTTTCTTATCAAAAAGAATCTCATTATCAATTTCTTTTGCCGAAAAAATCAATCCATTAAGACCATTTGTAAGTGACTTTACCCTTGTCACCAACGAGCCCATATAATTACTCTTAACTTCTTCTGAGTATGCAGATCTATTAATTACATCCACAAGTTCCGATAATAAGTCCTCAAATGTCGGGAACAAATCATCTGAATATCTATTCACAGACTCTACCAAATCCCAACCACTCTTTTTATACGCCTGTAATACAGCATCCTTTAACACCGCTGGCATACTTTTCAAAGAACATTTCTTCATTCTTTGTAAATTTGCGTGCTTTGAGCTTTGCCTCCCCAACATCATCGTCGTCATCATCATCTAATTCAATCGAATCATATTCTGCTAAAATAGTTCTAATGTTCAATGCCGTCAATGCAGATGCTGGATATATATTAGGATTTTCGATTCCATTATCTTTAAGATAATTTCTAACCTTTACAATTGCACTCTCTACACTGTCTTCTCCCTTTTTAAAATCGTCCAATTTATTAATAACAAATATAAATCTATCCCGCGACTGTTTTCCGCCAACTTTCATACTATCTGCCACATGGCTTAATAGATTATAATCATCATTAACCGCCAACTGCGTTGCATTCATGATATATAAAACAACTGTTTTTGATGATTCAGAAAGCATTCTATAAGTTGCCGCCTTATGTTCCGGATCCCTAGAATTATTTGGACCAGGAGTATCCACTAACACCAATGAAACATCATCTGCCGTTACAAATGGGATATTTCCTTCAACATGTATTCGTGAAACATTAGGATTTGAATTTAATTGTTCCATTATTGCATAGGTAAGTTCAGGATGCGTTTGGATTAAGCGACCATCCTTGTCATATACTTTTGCCATAAAATGGTCATCGTCGTTATCTTTAATCTCAGTAATTGTTGCAGTACATGCCTCCTGCTTTGCAGGCATAAGTCTTTGCTGTAAAAGGGAGTTAATAAGTGTTGACTTACCTGCGCTCATAGTAGCGACAACATTAACTTCAAAATCACTGCTTTTTGCCATATTAAAAGCCTTTATTACATCTGGCTGCCGAAGTTCTTCAAAGGGTCCATTCTGTATCTCATCAAACACTTCCTGAATTGCTTCTTCCTTATCTTGCACTTCTTTCGCTGGAATGTGTTCTAATTCAATTTTAATGTCCCTGTTTGCAGCTTCATCAACCATTGCAACCATATCTTCGTAATCTGGTATCGTACCATGAAAAATGATTTTAAACTCTCGTGTGCTACACTCCTCAAACAAAATATCCGGCAGTTCTTCTACCCACTCCTGAAGTCTTCTATCTCCAAAATTAAGCCTGCTATTTTTCTTTAAAGGTTCACCATCTATCGTTACTTCTGTGACAAGCTGATACGGATTGTACTTAATAAAAATTTCTCTCATAATTATTTTACCTTTCTTCATACAGTATTTTTTCAAGTGATAATATACCGGAATGTAATAATAGCTGTGCGTTTTTTTCTTCCGGTACATCTATATTTTGGTAAGTAGCAGGATAATATCTATTGAATTGATACTTTTCTTTATTTAATTTTCGATAAAACATATCCAACTCATCTTGTTCATCTTCATTTAGCTTCTCTCCAAACAATTTCATTTTCGCCAGATAAGCGGCATACGCTGAAATAGGGCAAATTATTGGATTATCATACCCCAATTTTTTTAAATCCCTCCTTACCTGTTCAATCGTTTCTGTAACAGAATCTTCTTTTCTAAAACGGTCTACCTTATTTATGACAAAAAGTACTTTTCCTTTATAATTATTGGATATAAACTCAAGGTGTCTTCGGTCATCATCCGTTCCAATATTCTCACCATTCATAACATACATTAACATTTCGTATTTCAACTCTAAAATACTGTTTTCACTTATGTTCCTATGTATTCTGTCTTGCGAAGAGTTAACCCCGGGAGTATCTATAAAGCAAACAGGCCTTGTTACTTCTTCAAGCGTCCTAAATTTAGTTCCTACAAATATCTCGTTTTGAGAATTTTTTTCATTGTCTTCCATTAAAATATCATATGTTGCATCAAGTTCTAACTCATAATCATACTCATACGACAGCAAATCCTCGAATGCTTTATTTATTAAAAAGTGTATTTTCGCCGTACACGCATCATTTTGTGTTCTATTTACCTTTTTACCAATTAAAGCATTTAACAAAGTTGATTTTCCAGCGCTCATATTAGCTGTCACTAATATATTTTTCCCCTTCATCTTGAGATATTTCCTATTCTTTTTCACGCAGTCAATTAGATACTCCGTCTGCTCCAATGACTCGCAGTCCTCTATTTTACCGGTGATTACACCAAAAAGTTTCTCGAGTTTTTTCCAATATCTCTTACTATATATTTCAAGGATTTCCCTATAAATTCTTTCCGCCTTTTCATCATCAATGAAAGCACAAATAAATATCACATCAATTAATAAACAATATCTATATGAAAAAAACTTAAATTTTTTCATTTTCCAAGTTATAACACCTTTGGATATTTTCTTTAACTCTTCATCCTCATACTCATATTTTTCAGGATTCTTAAGTAGCTTACTTTTGTATAATTTCAGCATACTTAAACAATAAATATCGTCTGCCGAATATTTTCTTACAAAATACTCCAATGTATTAATGTACTTTTTCTTATATTCTTCCTTCTCGCCCATTATCGGATGTTTAAGTACATATTGTGAAACTTTTAGAATTTCATCTTGCATTAAATCATTCCTCTTCTCTTTTATTCGAATTAGTCTATCTTTTAGCTTTCTGTCCACATACTAGTGATTTACTACATTCTTTTTAAATATATATTACTCTATATAGTTGTTACTTTCAACCCCTTTCCCGAGTTGTATATCTTTTCTCACAACTGATAAAATAAAGGTATTATCTGGGAGAGTTATCATCATGAACCGATTAAAAGATTTGAGACGAGAGATGGGGCTGAGCCAGCAGGCACTCGCGGAAAAGCTGAATGTCAGCCAGCAGTCCATCTGCAAATATGAAAACGGCGCCATCGAACCGAATATTGATATGCTTAAAGCCATGGCTGATTTGTTCGGCATCTCTGTCGACTATCTCATTGGCTATTCTTCGTATGCCCATAAAGTGGAGGAAGTGTCCGAAACTGCTCTAAACACCGATGAGCTCTCTCTTCTTGAAAAGTACCGCTCCTTAAGTCCTTCCAGCCGTGCTCTGACACAGCAGTTTATGGACGAATTTCTTCGTTTGTCCGACAACAATTAAGTTTTCTCTTATTATAGCATCCATCGTAGACACCATCTGTCCATCTCAAATTTTTCTTATTATTTTACAAGCTCCACGTTATCCCCCTGGCTTCGCAGCCACATTTCAATGCCTTTTCCAAATGTTTCCGCGCTGATTAAGAAACGCCCCTCTTCTTCTCTTAAAATTTTTGCTGTCGGAAGACGGTCAAGTACTGCCTCCACGCTAAGTCCTCTGTACCAGAACTTTGTCCGCTGAAGCTTTCCGCCATACATAAACTGGATTCTTTTCCGGTACTCCCCCTCTTCAAACCGTTCACTGTACGGGATACTAAAATGTTCCTCAAGTACTGTAAGACTTCTGATACGGTCCATCCGGTAGATTGTCGGAAACATATCATTTGCCACATCAAATTCTTTTTCCCGGTCAATATCTTCAATATAGGCTGCCAGATAAAAGTAAAATTCTGAGAAAAGAATAGCCTGCGGCTGCACTTTACGCTTTACAACCTTTTTGTCCTTCATTCGCTCGTAGCCGATTTCAATGTACCTGTTTTCATGAATTGCCTGCCCAATCTGCCACATTTTATCAATAAAAACTCTGTGATGCTGCGGCTCAATATAATGATAGCGTTCATTTGCAATCAAATCACTGACAAGCTTTCGGTTCTGAGGCGGCACGCAGCACTCAATGAGTTTGTCAAGCATCCCCATCATCTCATCCTTTGTGAAGGCACGGCTGTCAAGCAGTATTTTTGCAATTGCGAGCACTTCTTCATTTGAGAAACGCATCGTTTCTTCCTGTTCTAATCGATAGCCGTTTTTTCTCCGGTCATAAACCAGCTCATTCTTCATTCCAAATTCATTTGCTCGTTCATTCAGATGACAACGAATATCTTCAATATCCCGTTGAATACTCTTGTCGTCCACCCCGAATTTGCACCTTGCTTCTGCTTTATGGACGGTTTTTCCACGGATAAGCTGGTCATACATCCACAAAATGCGCTCTGCCTTATTTACCTTCAATGTGTTTTCATCCGTTTCACTCTGTGTCATTTTTCTGCCTCCATGCAGTAATTTGCACATTTTTTACATTATTCTTTCATTTTTTTTGTGCATTTTTAACACAACTACATTTTACCATACTTCAATTGTATTTTCCACATTTTTAGTTTTCTGTTCTGTTTTTTCTTTATTTTAGCAGTGCACATGGACATATCGTGTACAGATAACTTCATTTTCAATATTTTTTCTGCCAAATATCAAAAAAGGAGCCGCCTGACGGCGACTCCTTCTTCCCATTTATCTTCTTATACCAAAAAAGATACCGACGACCGGTATCTTTCCAAGTCGGAGTAACAGGATTTGAACCTGCGACCTCTCGGCCCCCAGCCGAGCGCGCTACCAAGCTACGCCATACTCCGTTTTATCACAATGCCATATCAGTATACCATAACTTTGTTATTTTTCAAACCTATTTTTTTAATTGTATGATTCCCTTCCCCGCATATCCCCGCATATCCCCGCTAATTTTACGCATACTAAAAAATGCAGCACAGTGTGCTGCATCAGATTTTGCCAAAAGGCATTTTTTCAGGAAAGGATGGTAACGCTATGGCATCTTATATTGCTCCGGAAGTAAAAGAGCGCTTCAATTCGCTCTCTCCCGAATTAAGAAACTGCATCTTAGACCGCAATGTGGAGCTTCGCACGGTGCACGACCTCATCCGTGTGCTTGAAGACATCGTAAACGAAGGGGAACGCTAGTCCCTTTCGTAGGTGTCGAGGAAATGATGGCGCACGCCATCCTGCTTGTAAGCAATGATTGTACTAAGATTGACGTTTTCAACACTCTTGAAAATATTCGATTCCACATATGGATTCGTTTCCTTGAGCTTTGCAATTAACTTCTTGACCTCCAGGCGCTTCGACGCACTGGTTCCGTCTTCGTGACAGCTGCTGCAGTTGTCCGTAAAGTGACATGCGCACTGTAAAAAGTGCAGATTGTTATAATCTCTCCAACGCTTGATGTCGTCCTCCCGAATCAGATACATCGGGCGAATCAGCTCCATTCCCTCAAAATTCGTGCTGTGAAGCTTCGGCATCATCGTCTGAACCTGCGCACCGTAGAGCATTCCCATCAAAATGGTTTCAATCACGTCATCGTAATGGTGTCCAAGCGCAATCTTATTGCATCCCAACTCCTTTGCCTTATTGTAAAGGTGCCCTCTGCGCATCCGCGCGCACAGATAGCAGGGATTTTTTTCCACTTCAAAAACAGAATCAAAAATATCGGATTCAAAAATCGTAATCGGAATATCGAGAAGCTTCGCATTGTTCTCGATAATCTTGCGGTTTGCCTCGCTGTAGCCAGGGTCCATCACTAAAAATACCAGTTCAAAGTGGAATTTATTGTGGCGCTTTAACTCCTGAAACAGCTTTGCCATCAGCATGGAATCCTTGCCGCCGGAAATGCAGACCGCTACACGGTCATTTTCATGGAGCAGGTCATAGGTTGTGATTGCCTTTGCAAATGGGGAAAAAATCTGTTTGTGGAATTTTTTGCGGATGCTAAGCTCAATGTCTTTTGTACGCTCGGAGAGGTCTTCCTCCTCTTCCTCCATGTCTGTCAAAAGCCATCCGGTATAGCCGCCCTGTAAGCTGTATGCCTCTACGCCCTGCTCAAGAAGTTCTTCAGCGCACTCCTTGCTGAAAACGCCTCTGGTGCAATAAAGGACTACTTTTTTGCCGGAAAACTCCTCCATGTGTCCGGATAGCTCGTCCTGCGGAATGTGAACCGCTCCCGGTAACATTCCATAGCCCACGGCACTGTTATCTCTAATATCAACCAAGAGAACCTGCTCTTTCGGCAGGTCTTTTAATTCTTTATATGTGATTTCTAAGGACATCTTTTATCTCCCTTTATATATGGAAACAATATTACAACCCGTTTATTATAGAACAAAAGTGTGCTTTGCACAACTCTCGTGTGTTGTTTTTCGCAGAAAAAAACTGCCGAATAAATCCGGCAGTTTCAAAATTCTAGTTGATTCCTACGACCTCATAACCGGCATCGGTAACAGCCTTTGTCAGGGTCTCGTCTGTCACACCGTCCTCTACGGTAACGACAGCCTGCTTTTCCTCAAGGCTTACGGTAACTGCCGTTACACCTGCTGTCTCCTGTAATGCTTTCTCGACTCTTGCGGTGCAGTGTCCGCATGCCATTCCTTCGATTTTGATTGTTCTTGTCATATTTTTTTCTTCCTTTCCGGCGGCAGTTTCTGTTTCTGCCTTTGCCTCATGAATTTTTATCAGTTTTAACCGCAGGGCATTGCTGACCACGCAAACACTGCTAAGGCTCATTGCCGCTGCGCCAAACATCGGATTTAATTTTAACTGTAAAAACGGATACAAAACGCCTGCTGCAAGCGGGATTCCAATACAGTTGTAGAAGAATGCCCAAAACAGGTTTTCTTTGATGTTGCGGATGACTGCACGGCTTAATTTCACTGCGCCGACCGCATCTAACAGGTCATTTCGCATCAGTACGATATCGGCACTTTCAATCGCAACATCCGTTCCGGCGCCGATGGCAATTCCCACATCCGCTGCTGCGAGCGCCGGGGCATCGTTGATTCCGTCTCCAATCATCGCCACCTTGTGTCCGGCTTCTTTTAACGCCGAAACTTTTTCTTCTTTCTGCGTCGGGAGCACACCGGCAATGACTTCGTCAATTCCAACCTGTTCGCGGATTGCCTGTGCCGTTACCTCGTTATCTCCGGTCAGCATGATAACATGGATTCCGTATTTCTTAAACTGTGCAACTGCCTCTGCGCTGGTCGGTTTCACCACATCCGCAACTGCAATCACACCGATGACCTTCGTCTCGTCTGCAAATAAAAGCGGTGTCTTTCCCTGACGGGCAAATTCGCCAATCATGGATGTTACAGCGTTATCGCAGGCAATTCCTTTCTCCTGCATCAGCGCTTCATTTCCGGCATAGTAGCCTTTTCCTGCCACCTGACCGTATACACCCTTGCCAAACAGCGCCTCAAAGCCAGTCACTGACTCAAGGACAAGATTTCTGTGCGTGCACTCGGTCACGATTGCATCTGCAAGTGGATGCTCGCTTCCCTTTTCAAGGCTTCCGGCGATTTTTAACAATCCCTCTTCCGTCATTCCTTCAAAAGAACGGATATCTGTGACAACCGGTTTTCCCTGTGTGATGGTTCCGGTCTTATCAAGCACGACCGTGTCAATCAGATGTGCCGTCTCAAGTGCATCCCCGGATTTGATCAGAATGCCGTTTTCTGCACCTTTTCCGGTTCCCACCATGATTGCAACCGGAGTTGCAAGTCCTAACGCACACGGGCAGGAGATAACAAGCACTGCGATACCGCAGGACATTGCAAATTCAAACGATGCGCCGGAAAGCAGCCATACGATAAATGTAATAAATGCAATCGTCATGACCGTCGGAACAAAAATGCCCGCAATTTTATCTGCAAGTCTTGCAATCGGCGCCTTGCTGGCAGACGCCTCCTCCACCAGACGGATAATCTGGGCAATCGTAGTATCTTCCCCGACTTTCGATGCCTTCGCACGAATCAGTCCCGATTTGTTGATGGACGCCGATACGATTTTATCGCCCTCCTGCTTTAACACCGGAATACTCTCGCCTGTGATGGCAGATTCGTCAAAAGAAGATTTTCCTTCGAGTACGACGCCGTCCACGGCAACTGCCTCACCCGGCTTTACGACAAACACATCACCGACCTGTACCTCTGCTGCATCCAGTACGGTTTCCTTGCCATCCCGGATGACGGTCACGGTCTTTGGCGCAAGGTTTACGAGCTTTGTGATTGCCTCGCTGGTCTTTCCCTTCGAGCGGGTCTCCAAATATTTTCCAACAGTAATCAGTGTCAAAATCATGCCCGCAGACTCAAAATACAGGTCATGGCTGTAGCGGTGAACCACTTCCATCTCGCCGTGTCCGAGTCCGTAGCCAATGCGATAGATTGCAAAAATACCGTAAAGAATCGATGCACCGGCACCTAATGCAATGAGCGTGTCCATATTTGGATTGCGCCTTGCAAGATTTTTAAAGCCGTTCACAAAATATTTTTTATTTACGATAAGAATCGGCAGCAACAATAAAAACTGCGTAAATGCATAGGTCACTGCGTTTTCATTTCCATGCAGGAAATTCATCGTAAACGGCGGCATCGGTACGTTCAGCCAATTATAAATCATGTGTCCCATCGACACATACATAAGCGGTATCAGGAAAATTACTGAGATAATGAGTCTTTGTTTCATCTGCGCAATATTTTTCTGCTGTAAGGAAACGGCTGTCTCTCCGCCATTTGCGCCGGAAGTCTTCTTTGCCGCGCCTCCCGCCTGTGTGCTGCCCTTTACCGCCGCACCATAACCGGCATCTTCGACCGCCTTTATAATCCCGTCTGTATCAAGTTTTGTCTCGTCATACTCCACCTGCATACTGTTCGTAAGCAGATTGACGCTGACCTTATCCACGCCTTCCAGTTTTGCCACGCTTTTTTCTACGTGGGAAGAGCAGGCGGAACAGGTCATTCCCGTCACATCAAACTGATTTTTCACCTTTCACACCATCTTTCTATTTCATCAATTTTTTGAGCAATTCGCACAATTCATCCACGGCTTCTTCGTTTCCATCGCGGATGTCATCTGCCACGCAGCTCTTGATATGGCGCGCTAAAAGCTCCTTGTTAAAGGCATTTAACGCCGCCTGAATCGCAGACACCTGGGTGACGATATCCACACAGTAGCGATCATCCTCCACCATGGATTTCACACCGCGCACCTGTCCCTCAATCCGGTTGAGACGCTTGATAAGCTCTGCTTTCTCCGTCCCATTTCTCTGTTTATGTTTTACTTCCTCTTCCTTATCTTTACATCCACAGCATGCCATGTTTTATTCCCGCTTTCTTTTAGTTTATCCATTCGACAACACATTATTCATATACCCCCATGGGGTATTTTGAATATAGTACGGATTTTTTTATTTGTCAAGCCCTTAAGAAAATTTTTCTCTATAGCATAAAAAAAGAACTGCTGCACATCCGTGCAACAGTTCCTTTTTTATGAGATTATGACAAATATGTCTGGTCTGTCCTATACAAGTGCCTTGCCAAGATTCTTGCAGGCTTCAAGTGCTTCATCGTCCGGTGCTTCATGGGCAATTACGCCTTCTCCGTTTACAACGGTAGCTCCGGCAGCCGTCATGCGGTCTTCCCAGTCGCGCATCCACTGTCCATCGCCCCATCCATAGGAACCGAACAGTCCAATTTTCTTTCCGGCAGCAATTGCCTCTACCTCTGCAACAAACGGCTCCATCTCACTCTCTTCGAGGACCTCACAACCCATTGCCGGGCAGCCGAGTGCAAAAGATGCTGCGTTTTTTAATTCATCTACAGAAGCTGCAGATACTGGAATTACATCTGCCTCTCCTCCTGCTGCTACAATTCCTTCTCCTACTGCATTTGCCATTGCTTCCGTGTTACCGGTCTGTGACCAGTATGCTACGATTATTTTACTCATAAAATCCTCCTTCTATTAAACAGCCATGATTATAGGTATTTCCATTCCACGAAATACCATACGTATTACTTTTTCTCTGGCTTCGTTATAGCGATTGAATGTCGTAATTGCTTCCTGTACGTTGCCGTATACCTTCCAGTATCCGCTGTACAGATAATTTTGTCCCTGATTCTCGATGAATCCGAGAACATCACAGGCAGGATAACCCAGGAGCAGGCCGAGTTCGTGTGGAAAAGACTGATGGTCAGTCATATATTTTTGATAGCGGGCACACAGGTTTTCAAAAATGTCGATAAGACTTATGGTTTGATACCCGAACATCGCAAGCGCCTCTCTTACCTCTTTCCGTTCCAAGTAGTCTAACAATTCAGCCTCACGGAAAAGGAACAAGGTGGCACGGTACTCTGTCCGGTAGAGTGTATGTACAGTAATCTCTGTATCCTGGAACAAGTTCTTCACGTCTTCTACGCTGCTGCATTTCACCGTAAGAAGATTGGAAAGCTTGATTCCTGTAAGAAGCGGGGCGCATTGCAGCGCCAGTTGAGTCTTTAAATCTTTTTTATTCATCTTCTCCACAATCTCGAACACTTCCCTGCTCATGGTCAACTCCTTAAAGTTAGTTTCCTCTAACTACCTTTCAAAAAGAAAAGAGCTCATCGCTGCGTTTGATTTGCTCACTTCCTTTTCTGGTAGTTAGTCTATACTAACTTATTGTTTTTGTCAACCACTTTTTTTAAAAAATTTTTCCAGAATAGAAAACAGCATAAAAAAACAGGGAACCGCAATTTTAACGGTTCCCTGCTTTTCTATTTTCATGCCAGAGTCAGAACTCATCCTCCAACATGGCATTCATGTGTTCCATTTTTTCTTCTGCCTCATAAATCAAAGCACTGCACTGCTTTAACTCGTCCGCAAAATCTTCTGTGGAGACATCCTGATAAAGGCTCTTATACTTGATATCATGCTCAAGACTTGCCCACAAGTCCATTGCCAGCGTCCGAATCTGCATCTCGACCGGCACATACTGCTTCTTGTTCATGAAATAAACCGGCACGCGAATCACCATGTGAAGACTGCGGTAACCGTTTGCCTTTGGATTTTCTATGTAATCCTTTATCTCCATAATCTGGATGTCATCCTGTGCCATAATGCGGTCACGAATCAGATAAACATCCTTAATGTAAGGACAGACCACTCGCACACCTGCAATATCATAAACATTGTTGCAGGCAGCGCTTAATGTCAAATCCAGATCCTTTTTCTGAAGTTTTCCCAAAATACTCTTGGCAGATTTGAGTCTGGTGTCAATATGGTGAATCGGGCAGCGGCGCTTGCGGTACTTAAATTCATCCTTCACAATCTCAAGGCGTGCTGTCGTGGCACTCATTGCAGCGCTGTACATCCTAAGAATCGGCTCCATGAGCTGTGAAAACTCTTCCGTCATATCTGCAATGTGCTCCATGTTCTCACTCTGTATGCTGTGCAGCGGAACCAGTTCGTTCATCCGTATCACCTGCTGCTCCACATACGCCTGCGCTTCTATCTGCTTCTCCCCATATCTTGCATAATCCATGTCAAAATACCCCTTACTTCAATTGATACTTTTATTATAACAGGCATTTTTGAAACTGGCATAAACTCCCTGTGAAATTTTTATTAAATATACCGGTGGTACTATAATTCAATACCACAGCCGCGCATAAGCTCTCTTGCACTGTCTAAAGAATCCACGCCGTGAAGATTTTTAATCGGTGCAAACTCTCTTTCACGCACAACCTCATACGGCACGCAGTCGTCCATCATGTGCACCATATCAAGCACAAGTGTCTCAAACTTATAGCCATTTGGCTGTTCCGGTTTCACCGGAGTTCCATTCTCGTCAATATACGGAATTTTCTTTTCAACTACATGAATCGGCATATGGGCATCCGCAATCTCTTCCAGCTTCTTTTCCGAAAAAAGATAGTTTAAGATAACACCGAATCCGTATTTTAAGTCGCCGTTTTCCTTGCGCGCTGTCGCCATCTCCTCGGTCATCTCATAGTACTCGGCAATGGACGGTCTGCCGTCTTCTGTACAGAGCACACCTACTTTCTCATCCGGCGCTGCCTTGCGCACAACCTTGGCACCACTCTCGCAGCCATATGCAATCGTTGCGCCGACAAACATCGGGTCCGCAATGCGCTGTAAGCAGTTATCCACTGCAAATACATTAATCCATTTGATTCCTCTGGCATGAATGTCCTCTAACAGACCAGCTTTTACCATGGAACCAAACCAGCCGCCGTTTCCGTTTGGAGACATTGCGACACCGGTATCGGACTCCATGTAAACGCGTCCCTCATAATCACAGGCAGGAACCATCTCCTGCACAAAGAAGCGCACATATTCCTTCGGATAGCCGAAATACTGATGCTCCTCAAAAAAAGAAACCGTGTCGTCATGATTGATATTGCTGGTCATCACATAAAGCGGCACAAAGACGCCTGCTTCATCTGTCACGTCCTGTAAATTGCGGATAAGCTGCTCAAAAAGGTACAGTTCTCTGTCAACACCGATATTTAAAGTTCCCTTTGGCTTGTCAAGTCCAAGTCGTGTTCCCTGTCCGCCTGCTAAAAGAACGGCTCCCACTTCACCCCTGCGGATAGAAGCAAGTCCGATTTCTTTAAACTCTGCGCCTCTCGCCGCAATCTCGCCCACCTCGACAGCCTCAAGCGGAGCAAATACACCGCGCTCATTAACAGTTTCTTTTCTTGTAATATTGTCAAGAATCGTCCAGTCGATTTCCTGCAGTTTCTTTTTCAGGGTTTCATTCTCCTCGGCTGTATTTCTCCCCATTGCAGCTTTGATGTAACTCTGTTTTCCCTCTTCCCAGATATTCATGTAAAACTTCTCCTTTTTTATTAGTTAAATCCGCGGAATCCTTTTCCGATGATTTCACTGCTGTTTGTAATTGCGATAAATGCAGACGGCTGGTTTTCCCGGATAAAATTACGCAGTTCAACCGCCTGGCTTCGTTTCATGATGGTGATGATAACCGTTTTCTGGTTATGCTCATATGCGCCCTCTGCCTTGTAAATCGTGGCACTGCGTTTCAAGTGATTGGTGATAAAATCGCAGATTGGTTCCGGGTCCGTGCAGATAATCGTAAAATACTTACACAGGTTGATATTCTCAATGACGGAGTCCACAACCAATGATTTTGCCAGCAGTCCGCACATGGAAAAAAGTCCGGTCTGCGCATCGAATACGAGGCAGGATGCCAGTACGATGCCAAGGTCTACCAGAAATAACGCCGCACCGATATTTAATTTTGTGTACTTCTTTAAAATCATTGCAAGGATATCCGTACCGCCGCCGGAAGCCCCGATATTAAAAAAGATTGCCGAGCTGAACGCCGGAAGCGCAATTGCATACAATAATTCCAGCACCGGCTGGCTTGTTAAGGGATGCTCCATCGGAAACCAGATTTCTGCCAGCCGAAGTGCCGCTGACATCAGGACGCTGACGTAGACGGTCTTGATTCCAAATCCCCTGCCAAGGAAAATAAATCCCAGCACTAAAAGCGCCATATTAATGATAAATGTAATTACTCCCGGAGTTGCCGGAACAAGTGCACCAAGCACGACCGCTATACCGGTAACACCCCCGAAAGAATAATTATTGGGGAACTTGAATACATAAATTCCCACTACCATAATTAACGTCGAGATGGTCAGAATGACATACTCCTCAATCGTCCGTTTCCATTTGCCAATATTTTTATTCATGCCTTCTCTTCACTTTTTTGCTTTATTTTACACTTTTTTTGCGCAAAAGTCTACTCACTCTGTTGCTCAAGTGCGTTTCCGCAGAAAAAAAGGAGCTGCCCGATATGGGACAGCTCTTTTTCAATATATTTTTCTTATGCAAGTGCTGCGGTGATGATTGCCATAGAATATACTTCCGATGCGTTACATCCGCGGGATAAATCGTTAATCGGTGCATTTAAGCCAAGAAGAATCGGGCCATATGCTTCAAAGTTACCAAGACGCTGTGCAATCTTGTATCCGATATTTCCTGCATTGATATCCGGGAAAATAAAGGTGTTTGCATGACCTGCTACTTCGTTGCCCGGGCACTTGGTACGTGCTACACGCGGAGAAACTGCTGCATCGAACTGCATCTCTCCTGCAATCGGAAGATCCGGATATTTAATCTGAGCTTTCTGTGCTGCGTTACGCATCTTGTCAACGTCCTCACCTTTTCCGGAACCTAAGGTAGAGTAGCTTAAGAATGCAACCTTCGGATCAATACCGAAAATCTTTGCACACTCTGCGGTCTCGCCTGCGATTTCAACTAACTCGTCCTCAGTCGGTTTGATGTTGATTGCGCAGTCACCCATTGCAAGTACTTCGTTCTCACCTGTTGCAGAAGGACGTACCAGAATGAAGCAGGAAGATACGATAGAGTTGCCTGGTTTTGTCTTGATAAGCTGTAATGCCGGACGAACGGTATCTGCAGTAGAATAGGTAGCACCGCCTAATAAAGCGTCTGCAACTCCCATTTTTACTAACATGGTACCGAAGTTATTTGCCTGTGCAAGTGCTGCTCTTGCCTGCTGCTCGGTAACACCTTTGCTCTTTCTTAATTCGCAGAATAAAGCAACCATCTCATCCATTCTGTCGTAGTTTGCCGGGTCGATAATCTGTGCGCCACGGATATTGAAACCGCTGTTCTCTGCTGCTGCAAAGATATCTGCCTCATTACCAACTAAAATCGGGCTAAGGAAGGTTCCTGCCAATAAACGGGATGCTGCCTCAAGAATACGTGGGTCGCTTCCCTCTGTAAAAACAATTTTCTTCGGGTTCTTCTTCAGAATGTCAATCAGTTGACCAAATCCAAACATTTACTTTTCCTCATTCTTTCTATAAATGTGTTTCACTAGCCGAAAATCCATGTTTCCGGCGGGTTCGTGTCCGCTTCGACACACACTCTGTGGATTATTATATAGCGTTTTTTTTTAATTTCAACATTTGTACTGAAATAAATGCATCTGCCTTGTATTTCTGCCAATACACTTAAGGTTCCGGCTTTTCTTCCCGCTTTTCATCCTTTTTCAAAAAACGCTGGAATGCAAAAAGCAGGCAGATACTGATAACGGACAACAAGTCTTCTAACGCTGTCGTCTCCTGGATAATCATGTGTCTTGAAATCAGAAACACCAGCACCTCTATCACGTTTGCTGCGTTTGGTTTACATAACATTTTTACAAATTCAATTCCAATTACGATTGCAAACAGGGAGTCAAAAAATTCCAGAAACGCTCCCGCCTGTCCTCTTAAGTGCCAGAATTCTTCAAACTGCGGAATCAGTGCAATAATTGCCACCGCAATTCCAAGCAACGCTGCCGCTGCCATCAGATACTCAAGTCCCTCACACAGTTCAAAAAAAATCTTTCGGATTTTCTGACGCATCGTTCTCCCTTCTGTCCGGCACTCCCGGAATGTATGAAAAATTATATAAAACAACGTGTATGCGAGTTGCGCATACAAAAACCGAGCGCCGCCCGTCGAATCCGGATAACAGACGTTACCTCCGCAGTTAACTCAGCCCAGGCACCCTTACGGCACACAGGAGTTTCTACTTAGGGCTGCTCCATTCCTGACCTGACCCGGTTCATAGATTCCTGTTGCGCAAGACCCAAACTTCAACGCCACTTACGAAGGGCGGCTCCACCACCCGAAATCCTCTGTTTGGCATCACCCCAGCTATAGCGGATTGCTGGATTAGGGTACCGCTACCACCCCGGCTGCTCGGAGACTTAAGTATAGCTTATAAAGGCACTGATTGTCAAGAAAAAAGAGAGGTCTGGCATATGACTACGCCAGACCTTCTTCCAAATCTTCTTATATTTACGGATCCGATTTTTATTTTACGTTTCCCCCGCCAAAAAGAACATGACTTTTCAGTTACAATCACCTGCATAAAATGATAACCGCAAAATCCTGTTTCTTTCCCGCTTCTGACCATATATTGATGTCAAAAATGAAGCGAGGTATTTCACATGAAAAAATTAAAATCTGTTCTCTTACTTACTCTTTTGGCTGTATTTCTTACTGCAAACTGTGCAGGCATTGCAGACAACAATGTCTCTGTCGCTCATGAGGATGACGTTATTCCTTCTGTCATTACACAGATTTAGAGCAGATTTCCGCCAAAATGTTTCTGGTAGTAATCTTTTAGAAGGGTTTGGTAACTTTCACGGAAGAATAATTCACAGAGGTAGTATGCCTGTCTGATTCGGACAGGTTCCTTAGCTGCCTCTGTTTTCCGTTCTATATGTGCAAGAATATGAAGATAAGAGGGCAATAATGTCCCGTTTCCGCAGAGGAGTTCATACCGGATGCCTTCAGACACCAGTCTCTCATCCTCCGTGTTGATTGCCAGATTGATGTTCGGCAGACAATAAATCTGATACCGGTAGCGCTTGTCCATCCGGCTGTTTTGCGCTGTCTCGATAATCTGACGGTACAGTGCATCCGCTTCTTCTACCCTGCCAAGCTCACGTAAGAGCGTACCTATCTGGTTTTGTACCATCAATTCATTCCGAAGCGGCACTCTCCAGTCCTCGCCCCCTGTCCGGTAACTTAACAAAAGAAGCTCTTTTTCATGCGCTAACAGTTCCTCTGCACTTTTCTTCTTTAAGCCGTGCCAGATTGCGTCCTGATAATTGGCAGTCATCATCTGGTTCATTTTCCATTGCAGGTTTACGTTTTCCTTCAGCTTTTGCAGCATTGCTTCCGCCGCGGCATAGTCGCCTCTTCCGATACAGTTTTCCACCTGCCACTTTAATTCCAATGTCTCATAGTCTTCTACAATTGCAGTTCCACAGTATTTTCCGCGCTCCACACCGAGGTTTTCCATCAGCCCCTCGAATTTGCGTTTTACAGGGGATTCTTTCCCCCGTTCCACACGGGAGAGTGTTTCCGGGGACTGGTAAACGCCCTCGATAAGCTGTTCCTGTGTGAGTTTTTGTGCAATCCGCTCCTGTCTGATAAATTCGCTGTCAAGGTGGCAGGTCATCCGGTTACAGTTGTGAAACAGCGAGTCCTTACATTCCCACGGTCTTCCGTAATCCCGGTATAGTTCGGTTAATATCTCATGATAAATGTTCCACTTGCTCTTTTCGCCGTCTATGCCCATTTTTGCTCCACACGTAATGAGTTGTTCCAGCAATGGCATCATAAAATACAAAATTCCGCATTTGCGAAGTCTTCCGAATGCCTCCTCACAGATTAAATATGCCCGCGTATATTCACCCTTCTTTGCATAGAGCTTCGATATCAGCCACGCACATTTTCCAAACAGCTTTGCATATGCCTCTTCATCCGTCACATTTGCATCCAGATAATGCCTGCAGGCAAAAAGATGTTCCTTTGCCTGCTCTTCCTTTCCCTGCTCAGCCATGCATAGCCCAAGCGCCAGAAGATTCTCCATCTCGTTTCCGGCAATCGTATAATTCATCATATTTTCGGTATTGATTCCCGGCAGCGTAAGCTGTACCGCCTGCAAAAGATACGCCTCTGCCGCCTTTATGTCGCCGTCAATCCGCCTGCTGATATATGCCTTCGTGCGCAGTTCAAACATTTTTTGCACATTTGTCTCTTTTACAAAACTTGCTTCGTATTCCGCAAGAAGCGACAGTGCCGTCTCCCGCTCGCCCTTCCAGATGGTTTCCTCTATCTCATCAATCAGCCGTACACGCTGGTATTCATCTTCCGAAAGAATCACTTCCAGTTTGTCCGGTGATTTTCCAAGCCGCTGCAACAGCATATCTAATAGGAACTTATCCACCTCACAAGTCCCTTTTTCAATTTTAATCAACATCTGGGAAGTGCAAAGACCTCTGCAAAGTTTTCCTCTCGGATACCCTTTCTTTGCCCGCAGCATCCCGAGCATTGTTCCGATTGCTTCATTTCCCATCCGAATTCTTTCTCACCCCTGCTTTTTCTTTCGTTCCCTGAGTTCCCGGAAAAAGTCAGAAAGCATCTTTGAGCATTCCTCGCCCAAAACGCCCCGCTCGACCTCTACCTGATGATTGAACTCCTGCATCTGCAACAGATTTAAGACCGACCCGGCACATCCTGCCTTTGGGTTCATACTTCCGATTACAACTTTTTTCATGCGGCTCTGGACAATCGCCCCGGCACACATCTGACATGGCTCTAACGTGACATACATCGTACAGTCCTCCAGTCGCCAATCGCCGGTCTTTTTGCTCGCTTTCCGGATTGCGGCAAGCTCCGCATGTGCAAGTGTATTTCCTTCGGTATTTCTCCGGTTGTAACCGCGTGCAATAATTTTGTCGTTCTGCACGATTACGCAGCCGATTGGCACCTCCTCTATGGCATACGCCTTCATTGCCTGTTTTATCGCCGCTTTCATATATTTTTCTTCCTGTGTCATGGACAGTTTCTCCAAAATATTATAAGATGGTGTGCATAAGATATAGGTAGATTGTAGCATAGACAGGGAGGTTTGTCATGAATTTTGAATATGAGACTGACCGGTTGGTCTTAAAAGTCCTGACTCCCGGGTATTTTCGTGAAGTTCTTTCTTTTCAGCGCAGAAACCAGGAATATTTTGAAAAATATGAGCCAAAACGGCCGGAAAATTTCTATACTCCGCGCTACCAGGAGAGTGTGTTAAAGGCGGAATTCCGACTTGCCTGCGAACGAAAAACGATCCGTTTTTATGTGTTCCGCCGCGAAGATCCTGAGACCATCATCGGCACCGTCTGTCTGCATGACATTAATCGTTTTGTCTACTCCTGCTCAGAAATTGGCTACAAATTTGACCACGCTTTCTGGCACATGGGTTATGCGAGAGAAGCCGTACAGAAAGCAGTGGATATCGCATTCGAAGACCTTGGACTGCACCGGGTTTTTGCCAGAGTGCTCCCGGAAAATACGCCCTCTAAGAATCTGCTTACGGCTCTGTCTTTTTTTTCAGAGGGCATTGAGCATGAGTGTATCTGTCTCGATGGAAAGTGGACGGATCACCTGCGTTATGTAAAAATTAACCATGCTGAGTCAAAGTGATTCTTTCATTCCACAGGGTGGTTCTCAGCTTCGCCAAAGTGAAGCGGCTTATCGGAGCGTTTCCGAACGATTCCAAAGAGAACCAGTAAAAGTGAGACGGCGGAAACAAGCTCTGCGATTCTCCATGCAAGTGGGCTGTGATACTGCACGGTCACAGTCGTTTCCCCTGTCGGAAGTTCCACCCGAATCCGGTTATTTTCCCCGCGGGAAATGGAAAGTGGCTCCCCGTTTTCATCCGTTGCCTCGTAGCACGGATAAGCAAATAACGGCACTTCGATGTAAGCATCATCGTTATTTGTCGTATGGCAGAAGACGGTAACGGTAAACCCGTCCTTTTCATAGTCCTCCACAAAAACGTTTCCGCTTGTCGCTATCGCTCCGTCTAATTTTTCTTTATCTGTTCCGCTGTATAGGTACTCCCGTTGGACAATCACATTTTTGATATCCTCTTCAGCAGAAATATAGGGGGCTCTGCTCAAAAAATCTCCCAGAAAATACTGTGCACTGATGACCGCACAAAATACGACCGTCCCGCACACCATAATCCGCAGTTCTTTTTTTCGAAAAAGCGTCACGCAATATGCAGAAAGCCCCATGCATAAGAAACAGGCGGCAGGTCCAAGAAGCCGCCACGGGAACTGGAGATATCCCATCACAACCGCGATGCCGTCAAGCTGCATTAAAAGTTTCCACGGAAATAAATCAGTTGTCAAAAGCGAAAGCACCACTCCGGTCACTACGAACACATCTGCCAGGGCAATTTTCCGCCGGACTCCCTTTATCTTTGCATACAGGAATACCGCCAGCCCTGCCATGAGAGAAAGTCCCAGATTTCTACCGTCATCTGCCCCCGGAAATGCCTGAAACAATCTTGCCGTGGATATCATTTTTTCACTCGCATCAACAGAAAGCGAACTGGTATCGACCCCGGAGGCAAGCGTCTGGAAGAATGGGATTAAAAACCAGACGTTTAAAAGTACTGTCATAGAAAGTGCCTTAATAAGTGCAAGCATCCTCTTTTTTTCCAAAATCCGTCTTAAATATACAATTCCAAAGAATACGCACAATGCTGCGACCGGGACAAGACTTACGAGATTGCTCTGAAATACACCGGTAAATCCAAATGCCAGCAGATACCATCTCTTTTCCTCGCCAAAAAACAGCTCATAAAAACCCAGAATAATGAGCGGCAGAAAAATCATCGCAAGCATTTCCCCATAAGCCGCCCTTGTATACATATCACACAGCCGGTAGATGCAGAGCGTATAGAGTGCACTGCTGACCGCAGCAATCCCCACATTTTGAAACAGCCGCTTTGCACACGCATACATGACTGCCGCCGTCGCCACATTCACCAGAAACAGAAATATATTTACAGATGTAATAAACGATAATCCAAGTCCGGACAGAACCGCCGGAATATAAAGAAACAGGTTCGGATAGCACAGCGCATCGGCATATCCATACCCCTCAAAGGTAAAGCCGTTTAACCGCACCGGAAACATTCCCTGGGAAAGCGATTCCCGGATTCCCAGAATCCGGTTCAGATGAAAAGTAATGTCATGCCCGATATTAAGGTACCCCAACTGTTCGGGGAGCGCTGCAATACACACGCACAGATATAAAAATACCGGCACATAAGAGCGCTTTTTTGCCGCATACCAAAACACCCCTGCGCCCAATGCCACTGTCAAAATAGCTGTAACTGATACCCCTTGTGAATATGTCATTTTTTCTCTTCTTTCGCAATTTTTCTGGTTTTTATTATACTGCCGGCCGATGCCCGGCTCAAGAAAAATCTTTACTTCTTTCCCGCCGCCGCAAAATCCGGCAGACACTTCCGGCAAAAAGGGGTATAATGTGTGAAAATAGATGTTATTGTGCCTGCGGTTCAAAGTCCGCAGGCTTCGAGAAAGGCATGGTTATTTTTATGAATCGAAAAATTGCAATTGTGACCGGCGCCTCAAGCGGTCTTGGGGGTGAATTTGTACGGCAGTTAGACCGCAGTGAAAATCTTGACGAAATCTGGGTCATTGCCCGCCGGAGGGAACGCCTTTTAGAATTGCAGAAAAAGACAAAGACACCTCTCCGGGTTATCTCCGCAGACCTCACCAGCGAGGATGCTCTTCGGGAAATCGAAGCGCTTCTTTTAAAAGAGCAGCCAAGAATACGCTTTCTTGTCAATGCGGCAGGCTTTGGCAAAATCGGCTCCTGGCGTGATATCTCCCGCGCTGACGCAGACGGGATGATTCTGCTCAACTGCAAAGCGGCGGTGGATGTGACCCGGATGTCGCTCCCCTTTATGCACCGTGGGGCGCACATTCTTCAAATCTGTTCCACCGCCGCCTTCCAGCCGTTTCCATACCTTGGCATTTATGCGGCATCCAAGGCATTTTTATACCGCTACAGCCGCGCACTTGGCGTCGAATTATATTCTGCCGGAATCCGCGTTACCGCTGTCTGCCCTTACTGGATTAAGGACACGGAATTTATCGACCGCGCAAAAAAAAGCGGCGATAGTTCTTATATCCGCCGCTTTCCCTGCTCCTCGAAGCAAAAAAATGTTGTGCGCCTTGCCCTGCGCGATGCAAAGCTCGGGCTTTCCGTTTCCACTCCCGGAATTGTATGCAGTATTCACCGCTTCTTTGCAAAACTTCTGCCCGCAGACCTCATGATGGGGCTCTGGGCACTTATCCGCAGAGTCTAAACCGCTTCCGGACGGGTTTCTCCTGCCAGAAAATCCGTCCAGAACTCTTTTTGTGCGGCAAACGCAACGTCCGCATCCTTCGGAAGCTCGTTTAAGTATGCCATCACCTGCTCGTACTGTCCGTCAGAAAGCGGCATCCGCCACATTTCTTCGGTTTTTCCGTCCTCTACGCACTTCTGACACCACATCTCATCCTTGGTGTAGCAGGTGATATACCAGGTTTTTTCATCTTCCCCATCGGAATCCGTAAAACGGGTGCTCTCTGCGACAATCGAGCCGACCGCACGCTCTTTCGCCTGCTCTAACTCCTTCGCCTCATCATCCGCCTTGTTTTTTTCGATTTCTTCCTGTATTGCCTTACGAATCTCTTCCTCTACCCTGTCATATTTCTCTAAAAACTGCTTCCACTCGTCTACCGTAAAGGATTTTCCGCCAATCTGAAATGTGTCCTGCAGTTCTCCACTCTTGATTCTGGCATTGATTTCATCAATTTTTTCCCGAATCAAATCCTGTGCATCATCCGCTTCCTGCTCCATCTGCTGTGCCTTCGTATCCTGCGCAATGGCACTTAGAATCCGGTCAATGTCCTCCGGGGAAAACATATTGATTGCCTTTGAAAGATCCCCGATATTGTCTCTGTTGACAAGCAGACTGCCGCCCTTTGACAACGGAATACTGATACATTTGCTGGGGTCGCTGGTGTCTCCAAGGCAGATTCGTTCCTTCTCGTCATCACAGACAAAGGTGACGCCATTATACACAATCACCCCGTCCTCTGCCAGCTCGGAATACGGTGCCTTCTTTTCGGTTGCCTTTTTCGCAATCGTTTCCGCCGCTTCCTTCGCCCAGGGCTGTACCATTGTTCCGCGCACCGCCGTTTTCCGGTCCTTCGTCTCCTCTTCCTGCCCGGAAATGTTACCTCGCATTATTTCTTTGGTCTCCTCAAACTTTTGCGCCTTTTCGCTGCTTCCCTTTGTCGTTCTGCTTCCCGGATAGATTCCCCCGGAAACAACTGCACTACTACCGATTCCGCTAATTCCCATCTCTCATTTCTCCCTTTCCGTTTGCATTTCTATTTTTATCGGTTCAGGGAAGGGAAGTATTAACCGGAAAGCGCTGGCATTTCGTGACATTGATTTTGTAAATTTTGTTTGTACATTTGAGCGTCTAATGTTATTATCTTTATAGTAGCAAAACAAAAGAATTCCAGACACGGAGGAAGTAGCTTGGACAAACCAAAGTTATCGATTGATGAACAGATTGAAAACATAAAATCCAAAGGAATTACCTTTCATTATATGACAGAAGAACAGGCAAAATCCTTTTTAAAAAATAATAATTACTATTTTAAATTAAAATCTTATCAACGAAATTATGACAAATATACTGCCACTGCCAAAAGAGGACAATATATCAATCTGGATTTTGCATACCTTAAAGAATTATCCACAATTGATATGTATTTGCGAAAATGTATCCTTTCGATGTCCTTAGATATTGAACATGCCCTCAAAGTTCAATTATTATTTGATTTAAGCGAAAATCCGGATGAAGATGGCTACTCCATTGTCGAACAATATCTTTCTGCCGATTACATCCGTTTAAAATCTCTGCACAATAAAATTGGTAAATCTGCGACAAGTGAATTGATTGCCAAACATATGCAAAATGATGACCGCTATGCGCTATGGGAAATTGTTGAGGTTTTGTCATTCGGCGAGTTTATTGATTTATACCAGCTCTACTATCAAAAATATCCCTCTAAGGGGAATTTCAGCAGTTATTTATGGTCCATAAAATTTTTGAGAAACGCTGCGGCACACAACAATTGTATTTTAAACAGCCTCAAAGCTCCCTATCAGCTTTCTTTTCAAAAAAATAAAGATATTATATTTGAAGTATCTAAAATAAAGACAATTTCTGCCAAAAGTCGCGATACCTGGCTGCAGAATCCGGTTATTCATGATTTTATTATACTAATATTCGTATACCTGCATATAATAAAGAGTACCGGAATCAAACAAAAAGGAATCGATCAACTGCTTTGGCTTTTCAATGAACGGATGCCGCATCATGGGGCGTTTTTTGAAAAAAATATGAGCATAAAAGAAGCTTACAAATTTACACAAAAAATTATAACTACATTTTGCAATAAATATCGCAAATAAGGCTTGACATTTATCATGCCTTTCACCTATAATCTGTAAAGAAGATCAAAAAACGAATGTTTTTCCGAGGAGCTGATGCCTGCATTGGTTCCTTATTTTTTTTCACATTTTTTTCACAAACTCTAAAGTTTTCTTTCCATTTGCCGAAATAAAGATAAATATTTCCAGGCAGATGCGCAATAACTGTTACGGATGACACCTTGCTATCTGCTATCATACAGACAATATCCCTATACATTAGGTATGTGTGCTTTCACGGAGGAAAGGAGGGGATTTCATGGCAGCCATAGACAGCGCCTATCATTACTATCTGTCTACTTATGGCAATTCCGTATCTCGTTATGATACGCACAAGAAGAGTGAATTGCGCAAAGTATACAATCAAATCGTAAAAGCAAATAAAGAATCTCCTCTGTACAAAATCACAGATACCGGGGATGCGAAAAAAACCGCTATTGATATCAAGGAGCGCGCACGTTCGATTCAGAATGTCGTCGCGTCTTTTTCTGATGATGGCAGCGGAATTGAAAGTGTCTTCCAGAAAAAAGTTGCCCAGTCCTCCGATGAGGACGTGGTAAGTGTAGAATATATCGGCTCCGGCAATACGGACGGCTCTCTGAAATTCGACATTCAGGTAGAGCAGCTTGCCACCCCGCAGATAAATATCGGACAGTATCTTGTTCCTGAGCGGAAAGATATCAAGCCGGGTTCCTATAGTTTTGACCTTTCGACAAATTTAAGCTCCTATGAGTTTCAGTACACTGTAAATGAGGGCGACACCAACCGCACCGTCCAGAACAAGCTGGTTCGTCTGATTCAAAATGCCGGTGTCGGACTCGATGCAAAGGTTGTAGAAAATGATGACGGCCGTACTGCCGTATGCATTACTTCCAAACAGACCGGACTTGGCAGAGATGAAGACTCCCTCTTTGAAGTAATGCCTTCCGCAGACAGCGGTTCTATCCACGCAATGCGGACGCTTGGAATTGACCATGTGGAAGAGATGGCGCACAATTCCTCCTTCCTGTTAAATGGGAAAAAACACAGTTCCTATTCCAACACCTTTACGATTAATAACGCATTTGAGCTGACTTTAAAGGGAATCAGCACAGACGGCGAATCTGCAAGCATTGGATTTAAGACCAATGCTGAAGCTATCACGGACAATGTACAGACGCTCGTGGACGTCTATAACGATATGGTAGAGTTTGGTCACGACTATGACGAAAGCCAGCACTCCAATAAGCTGTTGCGCGATGTGACCTCTGTCGCCAAAAGTTACCACAACGAGCTGGAATCTGTCGGGCTTAATCTTCAGAAAGACGGGATTATCTCTGTCGATAAAAACCTTCTTACAGATGCCGTGACTGCTCCGGACGCCAAGGACTGTTTTGTGCTTTTAAATGATTTTAAAGATTCCCTGAGTACGAAGGCTGGCGATGTTTCCGTTGACCCGATGAATTATGTCAAGAAAATCATTGTCACCTACAAGAATCCGGGACATAATTTTGCAACTCCTTACATCTCCTCGATTTACTCAGGCATGATGATGGACTGCCAGTGCTAAAAAGAGCAATCGAAAAGACTTTCCTAAGAAATCTTCCCGATTGCTCTTTTTTTGCGTTCATCCTAATATTAAGTTTCGTTTTAATTTTCCGCAAGGATCTTTAATATCTGCTCTATTCTGTGGTAATAGCTGTGATACTGCTCCACCTTTTTCCTGCCGTTTCGGGCAATCCGTGCCCGCTCCTCTTCATGATTTAGATAATAGGCAGTTTTTTCCACCAAATCCTCTACGCCGTCAAAGCAGACCAAATCCTCTCCCTCTTTAAAATAATAGGGAATTTCCGCCTGATAATTCGTCAGCAGAAACCCTCCTGCACCAAGAATATCCCACACACGTAACGGGATTCCGCTCTTGATATTCGGAATCGTGAAATTCAGGTTAATTTTTGCCGCATGAAAGACCTTCGGTGACTCACTCCAGTAATCGACCGAACCGCGGTAGCGAATCCGCAGCAAATCACTGACATCGCTGTTGCTGTAAACATCCACCAGAAAATGCTTGGACAGCTCAATCAAAGCTCTGCGGCGCTCTACCTCCGCAATCTTAAAGCCCAGCACCGTCGTCTGGAAGATAAGCCCCAAATCGGAAAACGAGCCTTCTGATTTCTCCAGTGCAAAATAGGATTGCAGCTGTTCTAAGATATCCGTTGTGAGCATCGGCTCCACAATATTTGCCCCGCTGATATTAAGCTGTGCCTCTATCACCGCGTCAAAATATCCGCGGAGATACTCCGGCAGCTTATTCCGCAGACGGTCATAGGAATTTCGCTCATAAAGGCTTCCCACAAATGCAACATCCGCCGCATAGCAGGGCAAATCATCCGTCTGCGAGAGAACCGCATCTATCCGTCCGCAGTCCACCGCCAGCGGCAGATACCAGATATGCTCCACGCCCATTTCCTTAAATTCCAGATAATTCGTCTTATCAAATGTAAAAATATAGTTGCACGGGTGAAACACGGATTCGTGATACATACTGATGAGCGGGTTGTCGCACGACCAGGACACATACCGCACCCCGTATTTCTGACAGACATTTGAAATGACCGCAAAATAATTGACCGTAAATACAAAATCATACTGATGTTCCAGAAGTTTGCCCTCAATCACTTTTTCAAATTCCGGACTGACATCATAATTTCCCAGCTTCTGTTCAATGTTATCCACCGTAAATCCCATTGCGTGAAAAGTTTCCACAATGTCCCGGTAGTTATACGCCTTCCAGCGGTATATCAAAATGTGCATCACGCAGTTCCTCCATTTTTTCTACAAAAAACACTCTGCAATATATTCCGCTCTACTCTTCCATGTGTGGTATTTTTGTGCTGTATGATACCCAATTTCTGCCATTTCCTGTGCACGCTCAAGGTGTCCGAACAAGTCAAAGACCCGCTCCGGCAGCGTCCGAAGCTCCGGAAGAGGAAACATACTAAGTTCCTTCCCGTCTGTAAATTCCCGTTCCAGGTACGTAGAAGTGTCCGTCACCACCGCCGCCTCTGCGAGCATTCCGTTAAAAATCCGGTCATGCGCGCCCGCCTTAAACCAGGTCATCGTGTTTAACACAATTTTGGCATCGTTCATAAGTGGCAGAATTTCCGGCGCAAGCACCTTTCCCCCATAATTAAGGCACGGATTATCGCTCCACTCGCATCTGTCCCAGCCCGTTCCGTAGGCAGTGACCGTAATACCGCTTTCCACCAGAATCCGCACTGCCTGCTCTCTGAAAAAAGAGGTCGCATACGAATCCAGAAAACGCATTTTCACGATAATCTCCTGCAGCCTGTCATCGCTGACTGCGCATCCCTCGCTTTTTAAATATTCTTCGATTGCCTGTTCCGTCGTCTTCTCCGGGTGATGCACAAGCTCCCCCAAAACATTTCCGGCAAGCTCCTGGCCATCTACCTCCGGAATAGAAGTCAAATCCGGTATCATCTTTTCCACCGTGTAGATGGGAAGCGCCCCGGCATAAAGGACATCAATACTGCGTTCTGAGAGTGGCTTATGTCTGCTGCCAAGCTCTACTCCCGCGTGCGGCAGGAAATCCGTCTGTCTGATATTTTTATAAAATCTGCGGATATAGCGCACATGATTGCGGTCCGTGCACAGAACAATCGACGTCTCCGGTGCCTTGCGCAGCGGTTTTTCATAATGAAAGGGATGGTCCATTAAAATATTCAGATAGGGCACCCCATAAGCCTCCCAGAGATTTTCTCCATCCGGCAAATCAAGACTGTAACCTAAGTTATTAAACGTCACCGCCGCACAGGACACGCCCTCCGCCTGCGCCTGCATTAAAAGTGCCAGAAGTGCCTCTTTGCTCGCAGCCTCATTTGCCGCATCATAGACAAAAGATGCAAATCCCAGCTCTTCAAACGCCTGCTTTAACTGTCCGGTAAAAAGGTCCAATGTATCATAAACACCCACAAAATAGATGATTGTCTTTTGCATAAATTCCTCATTTCTACGCTAAATTCTGCTAATTTTTGCCGCTCATCAAACTCTCAATACGCATTTTTGCCGGTGCATATCCGGCACATTTTTTATAATAGAAAAGTGCCTCATCCGTCTGCCCTAAACACTCTCTTATTACTCCCATATTGTAATAGGCAAGATAGGAATTTGCCCCGACGCTCCGGCTCTCTTTGTATCCTGTCGCACGCGAAAACTCTGCAACTGCATCCTCAAACCGCTCGTTGTTCATATAGATAAGCCCCATCAGGAAATGAAAATCCGCACTTTTTGCAAATTCATCATAGATGCTTTCAAACAGCAGCGCCGTCTCTGCCTGTCCGCTGTTTAAAAGTGCATACCCGTAGGTTTCGACCATATCAATGACATACTCAAGCGCGGGATTTAAATCATACGACAATCCTTTTTCAAACCAGGCACACGCCGTCTCGTACTCTTTTGCCATATAACAGCTCTTTCCGAGCTGATACAGAATATAAGGAATCTGTGCCTCCTCGCGGCTTCCCTCCGGCGCTCCCTCAAGCCGCTTTAACTCCGCGAGCAGTAATGTTTCGTTCCGCTTCGCCTTCTCCTTCCGCTTCTCCGGCGTGAGGTCATAGCCGTTATGCGAAATCACTACAGATGTCTTGTACGTTTCATACTCCCTGCCGTCCTGCGCTGTCACCTGTTCATGAATCCGCCCCTGATAAAAAAATTCCTCTTTTGCAAAAATGCGGTTAATCCACTCTCTGTTTTCTTTTTGCTCTCCGTCTCTGGTAAAAAGATTGCGTCTGCGGATACGTCCCACTTCCCCCGGATGAGAAAGCAGCTGCTCCTGCAGTTCCAGGGCGTCTAGCTGTTCCACAAACTCATCGCTGTCAAGTACCATCACATATGGTGTCCCTGCCTTGGAAACCGCATAGTTTTTGGCGGCGGCAAAGTCATCGCACCACTCAAAATCGTAAAGGCTGTCCGTGTAGGCACGCACGACCTCCTTTGTTTTGTCCGTCGACCCGGTGTCCACCACCACCACCGGTAATCCGTATGGTTTCAAACATTCCAGGCATTTTTTGATATTTTCTTCTTCGTTTTTCGTTATGATGCAGACTGAAAGCATATGGTTTCCTCTTTTTCCGATGTTGTCTCTTTTCTTATTATAAGACATCCTGTCTGCCGCCGCAATGTGGTATTTGTATAGAGAAATAAAGTGTGCGCCTGACGCAAACTTTCGCGTGCGAGCGGTATGCGAAGCATAAAATTCTTCTCCACGAGCTGCGCATTCCGCCCGATAGGGCTTTTTGCTCTATAGGAAACATAACTTTCATGCTTTAACGTAGCACGTATTTCCTATAGAGCAAAAAAGCCTGCCCCCGCAGGGACAGGCTTTTTTGTCTGGCGACCTTCACAGGCGCCCTTTGTTTATTCAATTGCAATATAGCGGTTTGCTTCTACTGCTTTCTTATCTTCTTTC
This sequence comes from Roseburia sp., assembly GCA_050874345.1. Classification (GTDB taxonomy): domain Bacteria; phylum Bacillota; class Clostridia; order Lachnospirales; family Lachnospiraceae; genus Roseburia. The sequence continues at coordinate 44,859 of JBNMKM010000009.1, forward strand.
GGGATATCAAGCTTTAAGATACCATGTTTGAAGCTTGCCTTGATATCCTCCTGACGAATCCCCTCGCCAATGTAGAAGCTTCTCTGGCAGCTTCCGGCGTAACGCTCACGGCGGATATATTTTCCGGTCTCCTTCTCTTTCTCATCCTCGTCAAGACCTTTGGCTGCGCGGATGGTCAGATAACCGTTCTCAACGGATGCCTGGATTTCATCTTTCTTAAATCCCGGAAGATCCATCTCAAGCTCGTAGGAGTCATCTTTTTCCTTGATATCGGTCTGCATCAGGTTCTTTGCGTGATGTCCGTAAAGCTTTTTCTCGGTATTTCTGAAATCGCGGTCGTCAAACCATGAATCATTAAAAAATGTATCAAATAAATCTGTTCCCATTACACTTGGCATTAACATATGTCATCTCTCCTTTCCAAAATATAACGTTCACCGGATGTTTTCCGGTGGAACGATTGTTTTCTTTGTTTCTGACTATGTTATACCACCATTATTAGCACTCGTCAATAGTGAGTGCTAATAAAAATTATAAATTTTTTATAAACTATAAAAAGGGAACCCTGAACTAGGATTCCCTCTCCGGCTGTAATACCGAAACAAACGCTATCTTTTTGTCCATCCAGTTCCCGATGACTGCGATTCCCTTGCCCATCGTAAATGCTGCCACGATGGTTCCGATTCCAAGACCATAAATACGTCCCAGGAAAAAGAATGTCATGCAGGCAGTAATCGCAAGGCAGGTGACATCAAATCCGATTTTAATCTTTGCATAGGGCACCCCGGTAATGTCTGAAAGCTCCCGTGGGAATAGATCCGTCGGAATAATCGGAAGTTTGCAGCGGTTTGAGAGCGCAATTCCAAAACAGATAATCACGTAGCTTAACACAAAGTACAGGATTCTGAGCGGAATGTTAAGCGGCAGTTTTGTAATCCACAGTTCATGTAAATCCATAAACTCGCCGAACACGAAGCCCACAACGAAGCTGAACAGATACGACGGAACAAATTTTTTCCGTAGAATCATCAGTACCGCTATCAGGAATGCCTGAAACAGGTAGGTCCAGGTTCCAAGAGTCAGCTTCGGCAGCACCAGTTGAAACGCATATGGCACGCTTGAAATCGCCGAAATTCCAGACCCCGAATGAAGCATTAAAAGCACGCCTAAACTGTTGATGACCACCGCTACTGCTAAAGCGGCCTCTCCCCTTATCACTGTTTTCTTCTGTTCCATAAAACTTTTTCACTCTTTTCTTTTCTTAGATTGGGGTTTGATTATAGCCCCTTTCTTTTCGATTATCAAGAGTGAAGTTGATGATATTCGTCAATAAATCCATCCATCTTTGCCGTCTGCTCTGTCAGCTCGGCAATGACACTGTTGATGTTGCGGAACCGCTCCGCATTATCTGCGCACATGGCGTTGGTTTCCTCGGAAGAAGCGCTGACTTCCTCGCTGGTGGAAGAAAGATTGTTCGTGCTGTCCACAAGCGTGACATTTGCATCCTTTAAACGCTGTACCTTGTCACTCATGCCAATCGAATTGTGCTTCAAATTGGTCATGCCTTCACGGATATTGGCAAAGCTTGTCTCAATTTCATGAATCATGGTAACCTGTCCGCTGATTTTATCCATCACGTTATCCATGGAAGAAATCGTATCGGCAGCATTTTTGTCCAGTTTGGAGATAATGTCCTCAATATTTTCGGTGGACTGCTTCGTCTGCTCGGATAACACGCGGATTTCCTCTGCAACCACTGCAAATCCTCTTCCGGCATCCCCGGCACGGGCAGCCTCGATAGATGCGTTTAATGCAAGCAGATTCGTCTGTGCGGAAATCTGCTGGATAATCCCGATAATTTTCTGCATATCCTTAGTGTGGGTATGTAGCTGCGACATATTGTCTTTTACCATAGTATTTTCATTTTCAATCTGCTCTGTCTGTGTCACAATGTCACCGACAAGCTGCTGTCCCGCCTTTACATTCGCACGGGTCTCTCTGGAAATCATCTCAAGCTCATCTGTGGCTTTCACCGTCTCATCAATGATATCCTGGATTTTTCCGGTCATGACTGCCTGCTCCTGAATCGTCGTAGACGTATTTTCCATACTTACGGCAACGTCCGACATTGCAGTGCTTACAGAATTAGTTGAATCAGAAAGTTCTTCCACAAGTGCATGAATCGACTGCGTGGACGAATTGACGGAACGTCCGACTGCAATGATTGCTTCCATCATTTCTTCCTGTTTTTTCTTATGTGCAGCAAGCTCTGCCACTTCCTCGTCCTTGTGCTCCTTTGCCGCTTTTGCTGCGATGCAGAGGCTCACACCGAAGATAAATGCAAGCACACAGCCCATGAAAATCTGATTTTTTTCGTGCACACTGTTGCTGCCGAGTACATTGCAGGCATAGATTCCGTTTAAGATACAGCATACAAGTGCAAGCGCTCCCACCCGAAGCTCCAGACGGTAGTCAAAATACATAATCATGCTCACGAGTACCGGATAAATAAACAGATTATATAAAAAGATGGTGGAGGACAGACATGCTACCTCAAACGCAATCAGGAAAAACGCAAATGCAATATAACAATAACGGCTGGAATAGGGATTTTTCAGATAACCTAATACAGCGCCGGTCATGGCGGCGGCAATCATAATGGCAATGATGATACAGCGCCTTGCCCCGAAGCCCTGAGAGATCTGTCCAAGATACATCAGTATCAGCAGAACCGATACAAAGGAAATGGTAGAGTTGAGTGCAAAATTTGCACGTTTTAAAGATTTTTGTTCCAGGGAAATCTGGGTCTGTTCTGTCATAATGTGCGCCTCCGTTTCTTTATTCTTTCTGGTAAACCGTTCTTTTCTATACCGAAAGAATAAAGGTTGGAGTCACTCTAAGGTCAATCAAAAAATTGCACAAATTTAATCTTTGTGCAAAATTGGCAGATAAATTTCATAATAATCACCAATTGCACTTTCATTTAACAGACTGTAGACATAAAACGCATATCCGTTTGCCGAGCAGGTATAATGATTTTTCTCCGCATAGCTGTGTAACTCATGAAGATACCAGGAAATATGCTCCTTTGCCGGGGCACGCTTGACCGTATACAGGCACTCGCATCCCTCCCGCACGGACACCTCCTGCTCCTTTAACGTCTCCGGCATAATCTCATACATCGGCTTTCTTATGACAAACTCGAGCGTGCTGCTCTCGTACTCGTCCTTTGCTTTTTCCTCAATCGTATAACAAAAGTTTCCAAAAGAAAAATAGGGTGCCCTGAAAATCTGCTTCATATCACGGTACCACAAATCCGCATATTCCTGATGATACATGATGCAACAGTCCGGAAGCCGCTGGACGCTGTATGTATTGATACCCTCGTTTAAGTTGTTGAGGTGCTGCTGCATGAAACGCAGTTTTTCAATCCGCGCCTGCTGCCTGCGGATTTCTTCTTCGCTCGCCTCAATAAAGTCAGAAAATTTACCGCTGATACCGGGAAAAGTCTGGTGCTTTAACAGCTCACCGATTTCCGCAAGTCCCACGCCAAGCTGACGGTACAGCGCAATTCCCATAATGCGGTGAATCTGGTCAAACGTATAATAGCGATACCCGTTTGCAGGGTTGCGAAGCGGCTCCACAAGCCCTGCTTTCTCATATAAACGGATTGCATCTGCCGAAATCCCAAGCAGCGCAGAAACATCATGAATGGTGTATTGAATCTGTTTTTGCATGGCAATTTCCTCCATTTTTATCGGTTCGTCTCAAAAACCGGTTCCATATTATCCACCCGCTTTCTGTCAATTCTGCCAACGGATTTCTCCCTCTTTTACCATCGGATAGTGAATCAGCGCACTGCCATCTAAGTTCTCATGGTGCATGTCCACTGCCGTAATCTGATGATTATTGTAGGTTGTATAATAATAAATTCCTTTGCTCGCATTACAGCAGGAAGTATAGATGGTCAGCTCATACTTGCCCTCTCCGACCTCGCAGCAGCCTCTCTGCTGGTCAACAGACCCAAGGATATGGAAAAACTGTCCGACGCTCTCCACCTCGGAATCCCCAGACACTGAGTTTGCACGGACAAATGCCACGCGGGCAAAACGGGACATGGAAGATAAATCTCCCGGCAGTCCGAGTGCTCCCATTCCGCGGCTGTACGTGTGAAGCGGCACTTCTTGTGCAAACTGGTTTTGCGGCTGCTTCGGTGATAAATTCATGTAGTTGTTGAGTGAAAACATCTGCTCCGGAAACGGCGGATTGTTCGTCAGCACGCCTGCCGGATTCTCATACACACAAAGTCCGTCCGCAACAGATTCCACCGTCAGCACTCCCGTCTCATCCGCGATAATCCAGTGAAGCTGTGATGCCGGCATCTGCTCACTGTAAGGCGTATCGGTCATGTTCATCTTTTCCAATAACGCTCTTGCCTCCGCAAGTGTTGCGCACTGGCTTAATATCCATGGGATAAACTCAAACGATGCAACGTTGTCTTTTCCTTCCTCATCCTTCCGGTAAACGGCATTGCCCACAAAGTTTAATCCCGCCATTCCGAGTCCCTTTTCATTGACCGCATCGTAATAAAGCGGGTATTCATCAGTCACGTGTGCCATTCCGATGATTGCGTAATGCTGTTTCATCGCTCCCATACTCCGGAATGGAAATTCGTAACCGCGCGGTGTGATGGTAATCTCTTCTCCATAAGAATATTCATAATCAAGGGTTCTCCCCATGTAAAAATCTTTTGTCCGATAAGTTGCTGCTGTGCACATAAAATGGTTCCTCCTTTAAGCTTAACGCCGTATTTTGCGTCTTCTCTTTTGTTATGATATAATGATGTTATATTTATTATACGCGATTCTATGTAAAACGCAATCTCTGCCGAAGGAGGGATTTTAATGGTTCATGCGGATGTTCTTTGCCTGTTTTAAAAACAGGCGAAAGGAGAACATATTTTAATTGAATAATCATACGAAAACAAAAAATATCCTGAAAATGGCTTATCCCATTTTATTAAATTATCTGTTAAGCAGCATTTTTACGATTTTGGACGAGGCAATTGTAGGTCATTATTCTGCAAGAGGCTTTGCACTCGTCGGAATTGCAGGCGGCATCCTCTACTCGGTAACCGGTGCCCTTGGCATTTTGTCTGCGGCATTCCATATCATGGCTGCCGAAAAGAAGGGGCAGGACGATACCGCTTCCTTTGAAGCAATCTTTCTTTCCTGCAAAGTTTTAACGCTTATCATCGGTGTGCTTTTTATCCTGCTCTCTCTTTTTGCGGGACGGTATTTCTTCCAGAGGCTTTACCATCTAAGCGGCAGGGAACTGACCGAGCTGTTATCCTATTTTTATCCGGCGTCTGTGACGGTTCTTCAAAATATGCTTTTATTTTTATACGCCGCCTATTTTCGGAATCTGTTTCAGACGAAAATCGTTGTCGTCGTGACGGCTGTTTCCACCGGAATCAACCTGTTTTTCGACTATGCACTTGTCTATGGCGCCTTCGGTTTTCCATCCCTTGGCATCTCCGGTGCCGCGTGGGGCAGCGTTGCCGGGCTTATGGGCGGACTGCTCATTTATCAGCTTGCATACATCAGGCAGGCGCACCTCACCGGACAAAAAAGGAAACGCTTTCATTTCCGGCAAACCGCAGCACTTGTGCGTAGCTGCTTTAAACAGATTCTGCATCTGTATCCTCCCCTGCTCGGGCAGGAGCTTTTGGAGAGCACGGTTTTTGTGCTGTTTGTGACCGCAGCCGTCTCAAGGCTCGCTCCAACACAGATGGCAGTTTATAAGCTTTTGGATATTGTATACAGTACACTCTCGCTTCCGGTCTACGCATTTGCAACCGCAGCCCAGACCTATGCCCTGCAGCGCCATTCTGCCGGGGATGCAAAAGATGTGAGAGACTATTTAAAGAACGGATGCCTGCTTGCCGTTGTCGTACTTACCGTTTTATGCTCGGTTTGTGCGCTGTTTCGGGTGCACATCCTGTCATGGATTGTTTCCGATTCAACGGTCATCTATGCAGGCACTTCCTGCCTTTTTCTTATTTTTCCGATTGTGTTTGCCCGCATCCCGTATCAGATTCTTATGACCTATCTGCAGGACATCGGAAAAGAGCGGTACGTGTTTGTCTGCACGGCTGTCGCCGCACTCTTGACTGGAGGCGGCACCCTTCTTTTTGGAAGACTGGCAGGTCTTTTTGGCATTTATCTTTGTATGACACTGGAATTTCTGCTACTCGGGTGGATTTATCTGCGCAAGTACCGGAAATCATAAATAACCCCCGGGTGCGGCAAATCTGCCGCACCGGGGGTTATTTAGTATCACTTAAAAATTCCCGGTTCTGCTCCTGCAAGAATTACAGTCTTTCCAAGTCTTTTGGCAACAGACGCTGCACGGCCTGGTCCCTCCCTCTGTTCCGACAAGCACATGAAAATAACATCTACGTCTTTATACTGCAAAAGCAGCTCATCGTCAAACGCATCCCCGCCGGCAAGAAGTCCTGCTTTCGCAAACGGAAGATTAAAAAACTGCGCTTCTTTATACGCCGAGCCGCAGAGATAAAGCTGCCTTGTTCCGTCTACCGTATGAATCACATACTCTGTAAGGATTTCTCCCACCGGATTCATCACAAGAACCTCGTCATACACCCTTCCCGGCACCCTGCTTTTTTTTGCAATTCCGACAATGAGATATATTCCATACGCCCTGCAGATTTTCGACAGCCTGTCCGTAATCGTTCCGGAAACCGTAACAACACTCTCATACACGGTTATCCCAAGAGGGTTTGGTGCAATTGTAAGCTCTGGAAAGCAAATGACCTTTTTTGATTTTTGCACCGCATCCCTGCAGTACTCCTCTATAAATTGAAGGATTTCCTCAATGGTTTTCCCCTCGCCGGGCAGTCCTGCTGCCTCCCATTGTTCGATTTTCTGCTTCATTCCTCTCACCTACACTCCCGAAATCGCCCTTCTCGGACAACGGCTGCGGCAAAGCCCGCATCCCATACATTTTTCTTTCTGAACAGAAATATCATGTTCCAGATTCCTGATTGCAAAGAACGGGCAGACCTGTTCGCAGAGTCCGCAGTGCACGCACTTTTCTTTATCAAATACAGGCGTTCCTTTTTCTGTCGTCCCGGTTCCAATCTGAAGCTCTGTGTCCACCACCTCTTTTATGGAAGAAAAATGATATTTTTTCAGCGCAGACGGCAGCTCCTCGATTATTTTTGTATACAGGCCTCTTCCCTGTAAAAGTGCCGCAGACAGAATTTCCACTGCATTGGCTCCTGCCAGTAGAAATTCCAGCACATCCTCCGCAGACGCCACTCCGCCCACACCGATAATTTCACACTCCGGTACAGCGCGTTTTATCTGATTGACAAGTGCAAGTGCAATCGGCTTGATTGCCGGCCCCGACAGCCATACCTGTCCGTTGGCATTTCCAATCGGGACACTGCGCGAGTCCAGATCAATTTTCATACAGGGACCTAAGGAATTGACCGCTACAATTCCGTTTCCCCCATGCTCCATTACCATCTGTGCAAATGCCACCGGGTCCGGGAAATGCGGACTCACCTTCATATAAACCGGCTTGTCCGTCAGTTCCCGCAGCATCGTCATGGTCTTTTCCATCGGCGCAAGGTCTTTGCCTACATAGTGGGTGGATATCTCATAGGCATCCGCAAAATCGTTCAACTTCGGAATCAGACAGCGCATGTCTTCATCCGTGTATCCTAAGCTGACAAATAACGGCTGTTTTTTATACACTGCAACCTGCGGCAAAAACTGCTCTTTCCAGGTCTCAAATGAATACTCCGACCATGGCTCACAGTTCATGATATAATTTTTCTCCCCGTAAATAAACGGTCTCATCAGAACCGGTTCATGTGTCGTAATAGTTTTCGTCACAAGTGCCCCAAGCCCCATATCTGCCAGTGCATTTAATTTTTCCGCAGTTCCGCCGATGGGACCGGAACCCGGGAGTATTGGATTTTCCAGTGTTTTTCCTGCCAAAGTCGTCGTAATATCCATCGCGTATCCCTATCCTTCCCTTAGAAGTTTGTGCAGTCCGTTACCAGAGAGTATGCCTCCGGTCTTCTGTCCTTCATATAAGAGAGCATCATTGCATTATCCTTGATGCAGGCATCAATATCAATATCCGCATAAATGATTTCTTCCTCTCTTCCGGCTGCTGCCAGCACATTTCCACGTGGTCCGATAATCCGGCTCTCACCGTTTAAGGTCGAATCGCCCTCGATTCCACAACGGTTTGCACAAATCATAAATACGTGGTTTTCAACCGCTCTGCATCTTGTAAAAAGCTCCCACAAGTCTGCTTCCTGGATTCTCCATGCCGCAGAGTCAAAGATTACGTTTGCGCCCATTAACGCCAGTGTCTTTGCGGTCTCCGGAAAACAGGTGTCATAGCAGATCATCGTTCCAGCCTTGCACATCGGCATTTCAAATGTCGTAAATTTGCAGTCCGTGCTTTCTTTCCAGTAAAGTTTTTCCAATCCCCATACATGGATTTTACGATAAACGCCCACAATTTTTCCTTCCGGGGAAATGGAAACCTGGGTGTTATAAAGTCTTCCAGGAACAGAACTTTTTTCTGAAAATCCGGTGATAATATATAAACCCGTCGCCTTTGCAACCTCACATAAAAAGTCGGTGCTCGGTCCTGGAACCGGCTCTGAAATCTCATAAAATTTTTCTGCGATTAACACCGGACTGTAACCGGTCACTGCAAGCTCCGGAAATACAATGGCGGATGCTCCCTCTTTGGACGCCTCAATGCACATTTCTTCCATTTTTTTCAAATTTGCTGCGACATCTCCTAATACACAATCCATGTTTGCGGCTGCTGCCTTAAAAATTTTCTTTTCCATAATCGTTTTCTCCTTTTCTATGTAAATGATTTCATGATACCTGTTTTCTACGTCCAGTATGGCTCCTGCCAGAGGTTTAGCTTCACTCCAATTCCCTTCTTTAAGGCTTCCCGGTAAAGCTCATATCCCCAGGCAATGTCAAATAACACCTGTCCGCTTGTAACAAAAATCTGTTTTTCCTGCGGCGTTTTTCTGCCGTAAGACGGTTCTGTAACCACATCGCCCAGACTGATTTCCTGCTCTAATCCTGCCAGTCTGCCCTGTTCCATAAGTGCATACATCCTGCCCCAGCCGTTGCACGCCTTTGTGATATCGCCAAGCTTCATTGCTTCGTCATAATATGCCTCGTGCATTTTCGTGTTATCGAATACCAGCTTATTGTTCAGCCAGAACGCATCATCCGCTTCAATCGGTGATGTTAGAAGAACAGTTGCGCCTTCTTTTAACCACGCATCCTTTAAATACAGCGGTTCCTTCGGCGATGCTGCAATGCTTACCACGTCCCCAAGCCGGATTGCCTCCTCCATGCTTTCCTTCGCACAGCCTTCCAGCCCAAGTTCTTCTTTTGCCCATTCTACAAATGCCTGTGCACGTTCCAGGTGCGCTGCTTTTGCCACAACCCGTTTCAGATTTTTCAGTTCAGACTTCATTGCTAAAAGGGTTGCTTTCTGGATAGGTCCCACACCCACTACACTGATGGTCTCGGCGTCCTTATTTGCAAGATAGCGCACCCCGACGCCCGGGATACAGCCTGTCCGCATGGAGCTGATTAAGTTTCCGGACATATATGCCAGCGGCTCACAGGTGTCCGGGTCATTGATTGTCACATTTAAGATGGAGCGCGGAAGCCCCCGTTCTTTTGGATTCTTTACATTTGAGCCATACCACTTTTCTCCACAGACTGCAAATCTTCCACCGAGATATGCCGGCATCGAGATAAAACGCCGCTCCGGACCGGCAACCGGCATATGCTCAAATTTTGTCTCCTTCGGAAATACCAAAACCAGTCCATGTTCGTTGTGGTTTGGACCTCCCATCAGGTAATCTCCCTCATGCAGAATCCGAAAAACCTCTTCACATACCTCTATACACTTTGCTGCATCAAGAACCCCCGCCTCAATTAAATCGGGCTCTGACAAATATAAAAAATCTGTTCTACTCATACGCACTTATCCCCACTTTCTCATAAAATACAGGAATGACATCCCCTAAGATTCCGTCCTGCCTTTCTAATATCCGCTGCTCCATCAGATTTATCTCCTGCGCTGTCATCTGTCCGTCCGCATTTGTCTGAAATTTCTGCTTTAAATCTTCCTCCGTATAAGGCTTTGGATTGTCAAAATCCCCTACCGCATGAAACGTCTCTATGATTTTGTTTTCTCCATCCTTTAAGTGTAGCTCTATCCTGCCGCCCCGCTTCTCTGGAAGAAGTGCATTGTAAGAAGTATCCTCATGCAGATGGATTTTTCCCGTCCAGCGTGTGATAGCATCATCCTTTTCGCAATTTTTAATGCTGTCCGGTGACAGGCTTCCTTTTTCAAGGAGTACCGCAAGTGACACCGGTGTTGAAAACTTTGCCGCAAGGTCATTTGGAACACACTCATCACCGATCTGCGCCGCTTTTTTATAGGTAAATACATCGATTCCTTCCACCTGATCCCGGGAAAGCCCCTTCGTAAGCTCCTCTTTTAAGGCATCCGCAAACGGATGAATAAACCGGCATCCCGTATGCACTTTAAAGTAGTTACTACAAAGTACGTATTCTTTTTCAAGACCTTTTGACAGTTTTTCCGGAAAAATTTCCGCTCCCATCACTTCCCGGTAGACACTTTCCACAATCTTTCCATCACTTCTCACTCCCCGTTTTACAAGTGGAAGCAGATGGTCCGTCACAACTGCAGCAATGCCTGCATATACATCGTGCAGCCTGCTTCCGTCATACACGGACTGCCATACCGATACCTGCGGCAGAGATGCCGCAAGCAGAAGCAGCTCATAGGTTTCCTGGGCCGAAAGCTCCTGCATCACCGCAATTGCTGCCGCCACTCCGGTTGTCATCATCGTTCCGTGTCCGAGTACATGATTGGGGAAATGGATGGCTGCTCCCCAGCGGGATGCGATTTCATACGCTGCGACAAAAGCACGGTAAAATTCCTCCATTGGTTTGTCCTGACAGGTTACAAACAGATATGGAAGAATGTGGCACGCCGGATGTCCAACTGCCTTGCGGTTTCCCTCGTAGAGTTCTGTGGAAACCATTGCTTCCGTGACAGCAATCACTGCGTCATCCCTGTCTGTTGGAATTTTCTTTTCTCCAAGTCCTTTTAAAATACATCCCATGGAATCGAGCACCACCCATGTGGCACGCTGCTTTACCGCCTGCGGCAGTTCTTCCCAGGAAAGCCTTTCGATAAATTCTGCCTGTTCATATACACCCTGTTCGAGTACATTCATACCGCCTCACCCCCTGTCCGTATCCTGTTGCAGTGTCTCCAGAGCTTTTCAGCCTGTTTTCTGGATTCTGCCTCTATTTTTTCTTCATCGACCGTAAGCATCCTGCGGTCCTTCATCAAAAGCCGCCCATTGCACATCGCAGTAACCGTGTCTTTTCCGCTCGTACCAAAAAGAAGATGTGCGTTGACCGTCGTCTCATCAAGCGGTGTCGGCGGCTGATAATCGACAACAATCACGTCTGCCTGATACCCTTTTTGCAGCCTTCCGATTTTGGTTCCAAAAATGGTACTTGCAATCTGCGCATTCCCTTCAAAAATCATCTCCGGTAACTGTGTCCAGCCGCTGTTGATATCACGGGTCTTATACTTATAAAGCGCATTTCCAATCCGCCAGACAGTCGGAACATCATGTCCAAATCCATCCATTCCAAACCCTGTGATAATGTTTCTCCGGCAAAGCTCCTCCCACGGCGGCATATCCACGCCATTATTCATATTCGATTCGGGATTTGTGACAACCATCGCATTTTTTTCTTTTATAAGCGAAAGCTCTTCGTCATCTAGGTACACCCCGTGTGCAATTAACGTCTTTTCTCCCATCATTCCAAAATGTTCTAACCGTTTTGCAATGGAGCAGGCATAACGCCTTTTGCAGTCCTCCTCATCCTCTTTGCACTCTGCTATATGAATGTGGTACGCATTTTCACTTTCCATCTGCTCTGCCGCATAAGCAAGCGTTTCGTCTGACAATGTAAAGGATGCGTGAAGTCCCATCATGCCCTTCTGGCAGGGATTTTGTTTTACTTCCTTCATATAGCGGATATTTTCATCGACTGCCTCTCTTGCTGCTTCCTTTCCAGCTCTGTCCGACACTTCAAAGCACAGGCAGGTGCGCAGTCCGATTTGTTCTGCCGCCTCCTGAAACTCTGCAAGACTTCCCGTCACCGTTCCATAGGAAGCATGATGGTCAAATTCGGTCGTCACACCATTTTTTACCGCTTCCAGAAACGAAACCTCTGCCATGCTGCGGCACTGTTCTGCGGTAAACTGTCCGTCCACAAACCACCATTTGTTTTTCAGATTGTCCATAAATCCTTCCGGCACAAATCCCGGAATCTGATAACCACGCACCAGCGAGCAGTACGCGTGTGAATGAGGATTAATATACCCGGGCATAATCAGTCCGCCCTTCGCATCAATAATGTTTGCCCCCTGCGGCAGTTCCGAAATCTCACCTCTTTTTCCAACGGAACGTATCTTATCCCCCTGGCACACGACCACGCCATCTTTTATGACCCGGTTGGTGTCATCCCGTGTCACCACGGTGCCGTTCATAAAAATGTTGATTTCTTCCATTAGCGTTCCTCCCTGAAATAAGCCATTCCATTCGCCTTTGGTCCAAGTTTTTTCATTCCAAATGCAATAAGTATGACAAGCGTAAACAGATATGGAATCATCTGGAATATCTGGTACGGAACCACACTGTTTACAAGCTGTAATCGAATCTGGAGGGCATCACAGAACCCGAAAACCAGACATGCCATAAGGATTCCGGATGGTGTCCATTTTCCAAAAATAACGGCTGACAGTGCAATAAATCCTCTTCCTGCAACAATTCCTTCGGAATATGTATTGGTGTAGCAGACCGTTAAAAATGCTCCCCCGATTGCCGCCATTGCCCCGCAGAGAATACAGGCAAGGTATTTTTTCAGGATTACATTGATACCAAGCGTTTCCGCCGCTCTCGGATATTCCCCTACTGCCCGGTAGCTAAGTCCCGCCTTTGTCTTATAAAAAAATACATACGATAACGGAACGAAAAGGTATGCGAGGTATACAAGCGGTGAGTTCTGGAAGAAAATCTCTCCAATCACCGGAATCTTGGACAGCAGCGGGATAGGAAATGCCTTCATCGTCACACCCTGTAACAGGGATGAGGTATTGGAAAATAATATCTTATACAAAAATCCTGCCAGTGCCGGGCACAAAATATTGATTGCCATGCCATATACAATCTGGTCTGCGCCGAGACTGATTGTCGCATATGCGTAAATCAGGTTGATGCAGACACCAACGACACCCGCCGCAAGAATTGCAAGCCACGGATTCTGTGTGTAATACCCTACCACGAATCCAAACAGCGCTCCGATTGACATCAGACCGTCCAGACCGATATTGCACATTCCCGCACGCTCGGAGTACAGTTCTCCGATTGCGACCAGAAGAAGCGGTGTTGCAATCCGGATGGTTGCCATCAGTAAATTCAGAATAAAATTTGCATTTAAAATCTCACTCATTACGCCGCTGCCTCCTTTTCTTTCTTTGAAATCCGCTTTTCTCTTCTGCCGCTTAAAGTTTTTCTTTTTACAATTGCAGTTCCTCCCACTGCAAAGATGATAATGAGTGCCTGTATCATTTCCGCAATGGCTGTCGGAACACCCATCGAAACCTGAAGTGCAATGGAACCTTTTCTGAGAACCGCAAATAAAAAGGATATTACAAGCGCTCCGATTGGGTTTAACTCTGCAATCAATGCAATTGCAACACCGTCAAATCCGAAACCGGAACCAAATCCGCTTTGCAGACGGAACTGTTTTCCCAAAAGTTCTGTTGAACCCCCTAATCCCGCGATTGCCCCCGAAAGAACAAATGCCGAAAGCATTATGAAATTCACCCGGAATCCGTTGATTTTTGTCGCCGTCAGGTTATTTCCCACCGCTCTGACCTTAAATCCATACGAGGTATGAAACATGATGTAATAGAGCAACAGCCCCACAATCAGTGCAATAATTATTCCATAATGAACCCGGAAGCCTGTCGATAAAAACGGGAGCTTTAAGCTGTCGTCTATCTCCGCCGTCTGCGGAATACTTCCATCCCGGAAAATGTTCGTGTATACAAGACTCATGATAAGTGTGGCGATGTAGTTTAACATGATGCTCACAATCATCTCATTTAAACCGCGCCGGATTTTTAAAATTCCAGGAATTAATGCCCAGATACCACCGGCAATCACACTTACAAGCAGCGCACAAATGATTCCTGCCGTTCCCTTTATTCCGGTAAGCTCTAACAGTGTCACGGCTGCAACTGCTCCCATGATAAACTGTCCCTCACCGCCGAGGTTAAACACGCCGCATTTGTACGCAAAGGCTGCTGCCAGTGAAGTAAACATCAGCGGACAGGTCAGTGCCAGTGTCTGCGCCAGCATGGAGCTGCTTCCGAATGCCCCCATAAACAGCGCTGCATACGCCGTAAATGGGTTTGTTCCAAGCGCTGCCATGATGATTCCGCCCACCAGAAACGCTAACAACACCGCAATAAGCGGGATGATCAAACCTTCTATTTTTTTCATGCTGTCTCACCCCTTCCTGTCATTGCCATCGATATCTTGTCAATCGGAGGCTTTATTCCCGGGAACGTTCCCATAATCTTTCCCTCAAACATCACAACAATAACGTCCGCAAGTTTGATAATCTCATCCAGATTGGCACTGATTAATAGAATCCCACAACCGCGTTTCTTTTCCCGCAGCATCTGCTCATGGACAAACTCTGACGCACCAATATCAAGTCCTCTTGTCGGATGCATTGCAATCAAAAGCTCCGGTGCACTCTGTAACTCTCTTGCGAGAATCACTTTCTGCTGGTTTCCACCTGACAGGCTGCGCACCTCCTGCTCCATGTCAAGGCAGCGGATATCATTTTCCTGCTGCATCTCTTTCGCATATGCGTGAATTTTATCTTTTCTCAGATAAAGTCCCCGCCCATAGGAAAAACGTTCTCCATCAGTCTCCTTTAAAATGAGGTTTTCCGCAATTGTCATATCTCCTATCAGTCCCATCTTGTTGCGGTCTTCCGGGATATGGGACACTTTTCTGCGGATAAACGTCTCCGGCGTAAAATGTTTTATCTTTTCCCCGTTTACGTATACCGCTCCGCTCTCCGGCACCAGATTGCCCGATGCCAGCAGCGCAAGCTGGGACTGTCCGTTTCCGTCGACCCCTGCCACACCTACAATCTGTCCCTTTTTTACTTCCAGGGAAACCTCATTTAACCCGTTGTGCTTGCTCTGACGGTGGAACGAAACATTTTCGAGCTTTAACACATCTTCCTTCTGCTCCATGGATTTCTCCACAACCTGTTCCTGTAACTTCCTTCCCACCATCAGATTGGTAAGCTCTTCCTCTGTCGTATTCGCTTTTTCCACCGTTTTGATGGATTTTCCATTTCTTAAAATTGTAATCCGGTCACTGATTTCCATGACCTCCTTCATCTTATGTGAGATGAAAATGACCGATTTTTTGTCTGCGGTCAGCTTATGGATGATTTCAAACAGTCCTGCAACTTCCGCATCCGTCAATACAGCGGTCGGCTCATCAAGCACCAGTAAATCCACATTCCGGTACAGCGCCTTCAATATTTCCACTCTCTGCTGTTCTCCCACGGAAATGTCTGATATCAGCTTATCAAACTCCACCTGCAGCCCGTATTTTTCTGCCAGTTGTTCAATCTCAGCACGCATCTTTTTTTTCTGGATAAATATGCTGTTTCCTTTTGACAGCCCGAGAATCATATTCTCGAAAACTGTCATATTTTCCACCAGCATAAAGTGCTGATAAACCATGCCGATTCCAAACTTTACCGCCTCTTTCGGTGACGTGATTTTTACCACATTTCCCTGATAAAAGATTTCGCCCTCATCCGGCTGGTAGAGCCCGGTTAAAATACTCATAAGTGTACTCTTTCCGGCTCCATTCTCTCCAAGCAGCGTATGTACTTCCCCCTGCTCCACACTCAGCCAGATATTGTCGTTTGCCTTGACACCGCCAAAGGATTTTGAAATATTTCTCATCTGCAGTATGTTCATAGTCATCCCTCTTTTTATTTATTCGCTGATGAATGTACCGTTTTTAATCTGTTCTACGTATTCAAGATACTGTGTTTTTATATCTTCCGGCACCTCTGAACTAAACGTTCCTACCGACAGGCATCCGTTTTCGACTGTTCCATAGATTGTCGTATTTCCAAATGTGCCATCCTCAATTGCCTGCATACACTGTTCCACAAGAGCCGCATTATCCGTTACCACACTGCTTATAATGACTTTATCTTCTGCGGAACCCAAATCTCCCGGCTGACCGATGCTGTAGTGTCCTTCCGATTCTGCAAGTGCCTCTCTCGCTCCGGTATCAACTGCACCGGCATCGCCAAACAGCACATCCACATCGTAGGTAGACATCATGGAAGAGGCAATTTCTTTTCCCTTTGCTGCATCGTAATAATCTCCTGCGTATCCTGAGGTAACATTCACATCCGGATTGACTGCCTTTGCTGCCGCCTCATATGCTTCAAGCTTTGCCTGCGTCGTGTCCAGTTCCATTCCTCCGATAAAACCAATATAGTTGGTTTTTGTCATCAGTCCTGCAAGTGCGCCTGCCAGATAACCAATCTGTTTTGCATCCGGCATCACAGATACCACATTATCCGAAGAGAAGGTTCCGTTTAACAGGCAGAATTTTACGTCCGGATACTGCTCCGCCACCTGCTTTACCGCATCTGAATACTCACTGCCCGGTGCAAAAATCAAATCATAATTTAAGTCTGCATATCCGGTGAGAACCGATACATATTCGGATGTGTCCACGTTTTCGGTATAAGCTGTCTCATATCCGTATGCCTCTGCAGCATCGCACATTGCCTGGTAACAGCTTGCACCCCAGCCACCATCGTTAATGGACGCTCCGTAAAGCATTGCTACTTTTTTATCACCGTCCGTTTTTGTTTCTGTCGCTGTTGTGGTGCCTGCGGTTTCCTCTGAAGTCTGTTTTCCATCTCCTGCTGTCTGTGATGCACCGCATCCCATCATAGCGCATGCTGTAAGTGCAACAATCATTACTGTAGCTATCACTCGTTTTTTCATAATCGTTCTCCTTTTCTTAAAGAAACAAAGGGCTTTTTTGCTTTTCAGCGATTTTCTGATAACAAAAAAAGACAAAGAAATCTTTTTAGACCTCTTTGTCTTTTCCCTCACCTGTATGTTGACGCAAGTCTAGCATCATTCCTCCACTTTTTCAAGTGGGGTTTTTCGGTGAAATCCGCAAAAACGATACCATTTCGGTATTAATTCTCTATCTCTATTCAATTTTTGTTTTCAGATAGTCGGCAAAACGACTTGCAGAACTTGACAGCGCCCCATATTTTTTCCAGACAACCACTGCGCAGGAGGTAAATTTCGGATTGATAATTTCCTTGCACACAATCTCCGGGGTCTGCAGCCTGCTTGCCGCTGACTTTGGACACAAAAGGATTCCAAGCCCCTGACGAACCAGCTCAAAACCGCCGCCAAGCGCCGTATAAAGGCAGACGATATGCGGCTTCATTCCAATCATATGAAACCAGTTTTTTATCTGTTCCTCATGGCTGTTTCTCCCCGGTGCAATCAGATTTTCTTTTGCAAGTTCCGCCAGTTCCAACGTGTCCGCATCCCCTGCCGCCAGCGGATTGTCCTTATGAATACAGGCTATCCACGATTCCTCCCGCAGACGGATGCACTCATATTTTTCACTGTTAAACGGCTCCCGCACAATCCCGACATCAAAGATACCAAGATCTAATTTTCTTAGAATCTCCTCAGTATTACTGTAGCAGACATTGTACGTAATCTCTGGAAATTGACTGTGAAATTCCGTAATCCAGGTTGGAAGCACGCTCACCCCGACCGTCTCAATACTTCCAATGCTGATATTCCCGTCATACGTTCCAAACGTGCTCTTCATTTCCTCTTCGAGCTTGTCAGTCAGTTCCACGATTTCTCTCGCACGCTCCCTGAAATAATAGCCCGCTTCTGTCAGATGAAGTCTCCCGCTCTCCCGCTCAAAGAGCTCCACATTTAGTTCTTCCTCGAGCTGTTTCATCTGACGTGTCAGCGGAGGCTGTGACATATGAAGCTGCTCGGCTGCCTTTGATACATTCTCTGTTTCCGCGATTGCAAGAAAATAACGCATTGCCCTAATATCCATACCCAATACCTTTTTTATGTAAAATACATCTTTCTATATCTTTTTTATTTTTTGTTCCTGACTGTATCTTATCATATTATTTTCGGAATGCAAGTCTCATTTTCCCGGCTTTCTACCAATTTTCCCTTCTCTTTCGCATAAAGAAGCAGTCTTTTGTTCGCCTCGTTTAGCGGTCCAAATGTTTTCACGGCACAAATGCATATTTTACATTTGTCAATAAGTTGTCTTGCCCGCTCCTCCGTCTCTGCCGCTGCCGGATAAAATGCCCTTTCCCGGACAACCTCGGCTGCAAGTGCCTGCGCCGACGCAAATTCCAAATCATTCTCCTGCAAAATCCCCGCTGCAAACGGAATGTTCTGCCTGCAAAGCCGGTTGTATACCGGGATTCCATCTCCTGCTCCACCGATGACAAAGACCTCAGGAGACACGTCTATGGCGCTGCCAGTTTCCCTCCTCGCCTGTCGCATGCCCAGAAATACTTCCCCGGTAACCGGGTCAAAGCTTTTTTCCGGCACACCGTAAAGCTTTTGCACATAGTCACCGGAAAATATTTCCTCTGGTGTTCCCACCCGGTCGATTTCTGCACCTCTGACACAGGCAATGATATCTGAAATCTTCGCGGCAAGGTCTAACTCATGAAGCGACATGATGATTGCCATTTTTTTCTCCCGCGCAAGCATCCGGATATTGGCAAGAATGTCCATCTTAAATCCCATATCCAGATAGGACGTTGGCTCATCGAGAATCAAAATGTCCGTATCCTGGCAGATTGCCCGCGCAAGCATCAGTCTCTGTCTCTGTCCGTCGCTGATTTTCATAAAATCCTGCGCCTGCACTTTTTCGGCGTGCACGAGCGCAATCGCCTCATCCACCTTTGCCCAGTCCTGTTCCGACAGTACGCCAAACCTTCCCGTGTAAGGATATCTGCCAGATGCCACAATCTCCCTGCCGGTCTGCAATTCTGTTTTGATGCGCTCCGTCATCACCATGGAAAGCCTTTTGGAAACCTCGCTGTCCTTTAACTTTTGCATGGAATCTTTCCCGAGGAATACCGTGCCCTCTACTTCCCTTAACTGTCTCGTGATAGTTTTTAGGATCGTTGATTTTCCGGAGCCGTTTGGTCCAATCAGTGTCAGAATCTCCCCGCGTCCAACGCTTAAATTGATGTCCCGGATAAGTGGAATCCGGTCATAACCGACGGTAAGGTGCTCTGTGTGGATGCCGTTTTCTGAAATGACGTTTTTTGAAATAGTATCTCCTGTCATCGATATCCCTCCTGTCTGCGCAGCATCGCCGCAATGACAACCGGAACCAAAAACAGCGCCGTCACGGAGCTGATGCTGATTTCGGTCGGTGCAAACACGGTTCTTGCAATTCCGTCACAAAACAGTGTAACGACCGCACCGCATAAAAAACAGCCTGGAATCAGAATAAGCGGTTTGGAAGTTTTTGTCGCAAGCTTTACAAGATGCGGCACTGCAATTCCCACAAAGGAAATCGGCCCTGCAAATGCTGTCACACAGGCGGAAAGCAGACTGGAAAGCAAAATCAATCCCACACGAAGCGCTTTTACATTGACGCCAAGATTTCTTGCATACGCCTCGCCCATCTGGTAGGCGCCAATCGGTTTTGCGAGAAAAAATGTCACCACAAGCGAAACTCCGACAATCAGAACAATCATTTTGATATTTTCCCAGGTCATTCCCGAAAAACTGCCCATCGACCAGTTATGAAGATTTACGATATTGGAATCATTCGCAAAGGTAACGCAGAAATCCGTGATGGCAGAACAGATATAACCTATCATAATTCCACAGACCACAAGAAGCGACATCTTAGATACCCGAAATGAAATCAAAAGCACAAATCCCATTGCAAGCAAAGAGCCGACAAATGCAGCGACAACCATCCCTGCAGAACTGATGGCGATTCCTCTCTCGAGCAGAAAAATCATGACAAGCGCCACGACAAGCTTTGCCCCGGATGAAATTCCAAGCACATAAGGTCCTGCAATCGGATTGTGAAAAAAGCTCTGCAATAAAAATCCCGACACAGAGAGTGCCCCACCGAGCCAGACGGCGGCAAGAATCCGCGGCAGTCTGATTTTCCACACAATCTGCGCACGCGTCTCATCGGGCGACTTTCCGGTCAGAATCCGCCCAATATCCGCCCAGGATATTTCCACACTCCCTGCCCCGATATTCCAAAATAGTAACAGTACAAGCAGCACGCTTAATACGACAAAAGTAATGATATACCGTTTTTTCATGATTTTCCTATCTTCTACTCTGGTATCTTTTTCAAGAACCGGTATTCTGAATCCGTATCTCCGTTCAGTATCTTGTTCAAATCCTCAATAAAATCACAGGTTCCGCTCGTCTGCTGGTAAAAATTGCTTCCGGTCGTATAAACCTGCCCCGTTTTGACTGCCTTAAAATCGGCGAACAGGCTGTTTTTCTGAATCAAATCATCGACCGATGTCAGCTCTCCCTCTATCGTGCCGTTATAAATCAGAACATCCGCATCTTTTTCCGCCGCATAAAAATCTTCCATCTGCATTTTCATCGTGGAAAGCGCGTTTTCTTCCTCATCCACATAGTCCCCTAACGAATAGGTTCCTCCTGCAAGCGCAATCATGGATGCAACGTAGTCATTCGGCTTTCGGACAGTGATGGTTCCGTCCGATGCCACGGCAAAAAACGCTACCTGCTGCCCAGTCTTTTCTTTTTGCAGAATCGGCTCAATGCGCGCTACCTGTTCCTCAAAAAACACTTTGGCCTCCTCTTCCCTGTTAAACAGGACGCCAAAAAGTTTTATCCATTCCAACCGCCCCAACGGGTGTTTTTCGTAACTTGAGCGCTCAATCATCACCTTTATGCCGAGTTCTTCGAGCTTTTCCTTTACCTCCGGATTGTGGGTAATCATAGTGTTTTCAACGGCAAAACTGCATCCGCCAGAAAGCAAAAGTTCATAATCCGGTGCACTGTATTTCCCGGCATAGGTCAGCTCCCCGTCCTCCATCGCCTTTACTGCCTTTGCCACATACCAGTCCTTCTGCTTCGTTGCGGTGTATGTCACATGAGGCAGCGCCCCGATTTCGCAGACCAGATCCATTACGGCACTCGATACCATGTATACATGATTTAGCGGCTGCTGCAATACAACTACATCATCCGGTATATCTGACGGTGTTTCCACCCCTTCCGGAACAAGCAAAAAACGACCGTTGTCCACGATCGTAATCATTTTATAAGCACCATATTGTTCCACCGAAAACTGATCGGCGTATGCAAGTTCCATCTGCCCCCCGGATGTAAGCTCTTCAAAGCTCACCTCTTCCGGAAATGTAAATGTCAGAGTATAGTCAATCTCATGCGGTGTACTCATCGCTGTCGTATCACCTGTGACCTCCATCTGACATGGAACTCCTTCAATTGGAAATGTAAAGGTCGAATTTCCACCTTCATTTTCATTCAGATATTTTTCACCGTCCACAATCATATAGTCGTAATAGATGCTGCTCCACACGATTGTGGCATATGCCTGTCCGTCTGTGACGGTCACTTTCGCCGTCTCATCAACCGTGGCTTTTCCGCTGCCACCCGCTAATGTGACGTTTACGGTATATTCCCCGTCCTCGAGTACCGCGCTCTCTGTCCCGCCGCTCTTAGCGCCATCCGATGTACTTCCTGCCGCACCGGTATTCGTTCCCGCGCCGCAGCCTGCGAGCATCTGCACCAGAAGCAGCACTGCTAAAATTACCGCTGAAATTCTTCTTTTTCTCATAGAAATCCCTTACTTTTTCTGCCGGATATGTTACACCGGACTTAGTTTTCTGCTGCCTGTGGGTCTGAAACGCTGACCTTATGGTCATACCACTCACCCTTAGAACCAAGGATTGCAAGATCAAACTCCTGGTCTAACGCTTCTACCGGAACATCAAATCCATATACCTCTTCCTCTGTTCCATCACTGTATTTTACAGTGTCGGTTGTCGGCTCCAATACGGCTGCACCCTCTTTTGCTGCATCTTCTGCCGTTCCAACAAACAGGTTTACGATTTTCTTGGAAACAAGGCTGATGTGAATCGTCATTTTTCCGTCCTGTACGGTAAGCACGCCGCGTCCGTCATTTGCCTCGTTTACATGAAACATACTGCTGTCGGTATCAAATTTTGCCAGATAGCTCCCATCCTCGAGAGTACCAGAGGTACTCTCAGAAGATGTTGTGATGGTTCCAAGGGAATCAATCGCATTTTTTGTATGCTCTACATAAATCTGCTGGATTGCTTCGATTTCGCCAAGTCCGGAAATCTGTGTATCGATACTCTCGAAATATCCGCTTGCTTCAAACTGGCTCTTCCAGGAATCGTCGTCATCACCAGCCATATCGTTGTTTGCATGGTCACCGGCAACAACCATTAACGGTCTTAAAACTACTTTTGTATAACCAGCTTCTTTTACTGCTTCAATGACATTCTCGCATGCAGTCTCTTCCGGCTCACCTTCAACGGTTCCGATAAATACGTTGTCATAGCCAAGCTGCTGCATCTGGGTTGCCATCTGGCTGTAGCTTACTTTTGCAGAATGTGAGGTTCCGTGTCCCATGAAAACAAATGCGGTCTTGTCTTCTTTTGCTGCATCTAAGGAATCATATCCTGCTGCTTCTACCGCCTGGGCTGTGATTGCCTCTGCAACCTTTGCCTTATCCTCATTAATTACAGTTGCATCACTTCCTACCTCACCGAGCAACGGCTCTGCAACGGTAACGGTTTCAAACTTGTCCTTGTATGTCTCAAGTGTCTCTACCAGCTCATCATACTCTGCGCCGTGCATCAGATGGGTCGGCTGTACCACAAGATTCTTTACACCGTTATCAACGGCTCTCTGTAATGCCTGATCTACGTTGTCAATGCACTCGCCGTCTCTTGCCTGGACATGATTGATAATAATCTGTGCTGTGAAAGCTCTTCTTACTGACCAGTCCGGATATGCTGCTGCCAGTGCCTTCTCAATGCCACCGATATCTGCAGTACGGCTGTCATTGAAGGATGTACCAAAACTTACAACTAAAAGTTCATTTTCTCCGATGTTGTCTTCATTGAGCGGGTCATCCTTTGAGGCATCTCCGGTATCTCTTCCAAAATAATCCGGGTCTGCATTCTCACCGGAAACCAGTTCCTTCTGTGCATCTGTCAGGGCATCCCATGCTTCTTTTGCTTCCGCACACTGTGCATCTGTCTCATCGGTTCTGCTCTGTACATAGATTGCGTCAATCAGTTCTGCAACGTGGTCTGCTGCTGCCTGATCATCCACCTCGGTATCAGCGCTTTCCTCTGTTGCCGGAGCTTCCGTCTGAACCTCCGTCTGCTGTGTCTCTGCTGTGTTGTCTGCTGTTGTCGGTGCATTGTTATTTCCACATCCTGCAAGCAGGCTGACTGACATTGCAAATGTCATTAACAATACAAGTGTCCTTTTTTTCATAATTTTCCTCTTTTCCGCGCCATTTTGTGCGCTCTGTTTCTTTGCAGTTCCAAAGAAGGCACAACATTTTCCCCAAAAAGGTCACAAAAAGGTCACGACAAGAAAAACTCCGCCCTTTATTGAAGGAACGGAGTAACAAGTCTACGAAAAACAAGCTGACAGCAAGACAGCTTCCTATAACAGTACGACCAATTACTCGTGATCTGGGAAATCTATTTCCCTGTACCAGACAACTGGCAGGTTTCCTGGCTGAAAGATCATCACACAGATTCCGCCTTCCCAATACCGCTCTGGGCATCAGTGACATCTCTATAGAATCTGCACTCCCTAATCACAGTGACGAGATCGTACAGGAATCGCACCTGTTTCCCTTTTAACCGACTTTGCATCCGCACGCAGATACAGCCGGCACCAATTATCTTCTCTATGAAACTTTTACCATATTAGCATATCTGTCCGGTATTTACAATCATTAATCCTGATAATATTTCCTGACAGTTTTCTCTAACTGTTCAAACAGGGGCAGATATTGCACAAAAAGAGTGATATCGGTTAATAAATCGGTTTTCCATACTTTTCAATATCCTCCTTTAAATATGGGTTTTCAATACTGTCATAGTCAAAGATATCTATCTTCCGCAGGGTGTCAATCTGCTCCAAATCCAATTCGAGTTTCAGAATATCCCTGCATCCCCACACGACAAAATCAATGTCGCTCCGGGGTGCGGCTGTTCCCGTTGCAAACGATCCAAATAATGCCAGATGTTTCACGTCATTTTTTTTACATATCGCTGTCACCCGCTCTATGATTTCTTCTATTGGCATTACATTCACACGAACCTCTTCCCGCTTACTTCCCCGCCATCTTCTTCAGATAGCTGTTTTTCAGCTCATTTTCATTTTTAAGCTTCTGATTCTCATCCTTTAAGTACTGGATATAGTCCCGCGCAAGCCGGACGCCGCTTCGCACCGCAACATCCTCGTGGTGCTCCATCTCATCAAGCCACTGCATCAGGGATTTATCCCTGATATCATTATAAGTATTATCTTCTTTAAAAAACATTTTTGTTCTGCTCCGTTTCTACGCCATCAGCTCATACTGCATCAGTTCGTATTTGAGCCTGCTGCCTTCCATAATCTCTGCCGGAAGCAGTGCCCTTGCCACTAACTTCAAATCATCCGACGGGATATCGGTTCTGCGCAGATTTGCATAATCTCCGTCAATTGACACTACTTCATAATACCAGGTTTCCATTACTGCAAATCCTCCTCTGTATAATACGTTCCGGACATCGCCGCATTGATTTCTGAAATTTCACGCGTTCCATTGATGTAGTCCGCATAGATTTCCCAGAGGTCCATCTCTCCTCTGCTGTCGATACCGTCTTCATCGGGAATCCACTGTCTAATCAGTGCAATCCGCTGTTCCTTGGTTGTATTTGCAATGCTGTAATCTTCCATCAGTGTTCTCTCCTTATCTCACGTAATGAACTCTGCTCTCGTCATACCGGTCTTCCTGTGCACGCTCCTCTGCCGGATATCCGCACGGAACAAGCGCAAACGCATGAAGGTGTTCCGGCAGATGAAGTACGTTCCCGACTGCTTCCATTCTGCCCTCATCCGGTGAAATGCCCATCCACACGGCACCAAGTCCCTGTGCATCCGCCTCCAAAAGCAGATTTTCCACTGCCGCACTCAAATCAATGTTAAAATATTCCGGCGCAATTCCCTCCGACCGGAAACATGGAACAAACACCACCGGTGCATCCTTTGCGCATTTTGCATACGGAGAAGCCTCGGAGAGTTCACGGATTACATTCTTATCCGTCACGACATAAAACTCCCACGGCTGCTGGTTGCAGGCAGAAGGTGCCGCCATTGCCGCCCGTAACAGTAACTCGATTTTTTCCTGTTCTACTTCATTTTCTTTATATTTTCTTACGCTGATTCTGTGAAAAATGCTCTCCATCGGTATTTCCTCCTTCTTAATTTCCATCGGAACAGTTCGCCGCATCAATTGCAATGGCAAGCATCAATGCCATGATTTCGTCCTCCGGGTTTACAATGTCAATCACATACGTATCTCCCCAACGGAACAGTTCCTTGGAGATATGCACGGCAACACTGCATCCTGCATACACATCATAGTCCCACGAAAGGAAATCGCCCTCACACCGCCATCCATTGTAGTCAAGCTCATACTTCGGTTTAAACAGGGAAAACTGCTTTTGGATGCTGCCAAAATCCATCCCGTTTATCTCAATGTCAAATGCCGGAAGCAGGGTAAATAAACGCTGTTTTACCATTCCGACCTCCCGCTTTGCGCTATCATAGACATGAATCTGGTGTCCGAGTGCCAAAAATTCTGCTTTTACAAAGTACTTTGCATTTCCCGCCTCGTCATAGATATCATAGGTATCTGTCCAGGAAAATACACGCTGCTTAATCAGTAATTTCATCGTCTTCCCCTCCCTCACCTGTCTGTTTCCCCCATCATACCACAATTTTTTTGCACACACAATGCACGGTTCCCCTTCGCTATTGACTTTATTATTGTATTGCATTATACTTTGTATTAGAAAGTATATGTAAAGGAGGCTTTTTATATGGTAGAAACTATTTTTTCCTGTGTTGTCGCCGTCATCTGTATGTTCCCGCTGTTTATCTTCGGCGTCGTTCAGTATCACAGCAAAAAGCCCGTCGTATTCTGGGCTGGAAAGGAACCGCCAAAGGCTGAGCAGCTTACAGACGTAAAAGCCTACAATCACAGGCACGGCATTATGTGGATGGTATATTCGGCTGCTTTTGTGCTCTGCTTTTTCATCGGTCTTGTTATGGATGGTCCCCATGGATATGGCGCCGCGATTGCGGGCGGTATCGAGTGTCTCGGCGGTCTGCTGGTTTTAATCTGGTATCACAACCGGCTGAACCGCAAATATTTAAAATGAGGAGATGAAGTTTCTATGGGATTTTGGATTTTTATGACAATCTGCGGTCTTTTACTGCCGCTTCTTATGATTTTAATCGGATTCGTTTTTCAGAAAAATCCTCCAAAGACAATTAACAGTGTCTACGGCTACCGGACGACAATGTCCCGGAAAAATCAGGAAACATGGGACTTTGCCCACCAATACTGCGGCAGACTCTGGTGGAAAACCGGCTGGACGATGCTTCCGGTATCCATGCTTATTATGCTTTTCGTCAGAACCGGGAACGAAAATCTTGTAGCACTTGCCGGTGGACTCTGCGTTTTCGCCCAGTGCGCCATTTTAATCTTATCCATCCTTCCGGTAGAGGCAGCTCTGAAAAAAAATTTTGACCAGAACGGAAAACGCCTGCCAGAAGCTTCCCCTGACAGGCGCAAATAAGATACTATTTTTGTCTTATTCAATCAGACCGCTCTCCCGCAGAAGAAGCTCAATGTCCGTTCCGTGAACCTTTCTCAGCAAAACTTTTAACATTTCCTTTTCCTTAAACGAAAGTTTTACATCTGTGATTGGTTTCTTGTCAATGGCGTAATAGCAGGCGCGCAAGAGTTCTCTCACATCGTACTTGCTGCCCCAGACCTCCGGCACACCACGGTCAATATCAAGCAGCGTGTATACCGATTCCATACCGGTACGCATCGAGTACTCGATGGTAAAAATAGTGTCGCGCGGCGTTTCCGCAAACTGTCCCAAAAATGCAAAGTTCACTGCGCCATCCGGCACGACGTGCGGGCGGTCCTCATTTTTACGCGGCTGGAAAAATGCATTGATATACGGCATGAAGCAGGTCGTCGTGTTGCAGGCATCCTTTGCGAGCGCATCAATTTCATTTTCCGGGATTCCGATATGATAAAGCCACTCGCGGCAGACCTCCTCGCCGGTGCAGTCCCGCATCGCCTTTTTCACATAATTTCCTTCCCGATTCGTATTCAGCGAATACAGCCAGACGAGAACCATATTTTTATCCTGAGATTTAAACTGCGGCTGGCGGTTAATCGTCCAGGAAAGATACCAGTTGTCAGTGCTGTCCTTGACCGTCACAATTCCTCCGGTCGTCACTTTTCCTGCACGCGGGTCACGCTTACAGATTTTCATAATGTGCTCAATCACTTTTTCATTTGAAGTTGCAACCGTCGCACTCATCCAGTTTGTTGCATCAATGTTACTACAAAATGCGTCTGGATTTCCAAATTCACCATGCTCTGCCTGCGCCGCAATCGCTTTCCACATATCCCAGGATTCGCCATATCCGTCCTTTAACTTTGATAAATCCGGTTTATGTGTCTGATCTCCATAGCAGGAAGAATCCGTACAGCAGCCATTTGTGATAAAGACCAGATCATCCTCAATCAAATCAATTGCCTGCTCTTTTCCGTCCTTCACATACAAAATCTGCTTTGCAATCTTTTTGTCACCGACCCTCTCAATGATGACATTTTTTACATCCATGCCATACTCAATCTGAACACCGTGAGATTGCAGATAATTTACAAGTGGCAGAATCAGGCTCTCATACTGGTTTAATTTTGTGAAACGGAGTGCGCTGAAATCCGGCAGTCCGTCAATGTGATGGACAAAACGGCACAGATACCGCTTCATTTCCAGGGCACTTGACCAACGCTGGAATGCAAACATCGTCTGCCAGTACAGCCAGAAATTTGTTTCCCAGAAGGAATCCGGAAGTACATCCGAAATCTTTTTGCCTTCCAGCTCTGTTTCCGGCGTAATAAAAAGTCTCGAAAGTGCCAGCGCCGACTCCTTATCCAGATTAAATTTTTTGTCTGTGTGCGCATCCTCCCCGCGTTCCACCGTCGCACGGCAGAGAGAATAGTTCGGGTCATGTTTGTTCAGCCAGTAATATTCATCCAGCACGGAAACGCCCGGTGTCTCTAACGACGGTACATCGCGGAACATATCCCACATTACTTCAAAATGGTTGTCCATCTCACGTCCGCCACGCATAAAGAAGCCTTTTGTGACGTCCTTCCTGCCATCGCAGCTACCGCCGGCAAGCTCTAATTTTTCAAGAAGATGAATATGTTCCCCTTTCATCTGACCATCGCGGACAAGGTAAAATGCTGCCGTTAAACCGGCAAGTCCTGTACCGATGATGTATGCTGATTTTTTATCCACATCCTTTGGTTTTTCCGGATGTGCAAACGATTCGTAAGTTCCTGCAGAATAGTACATAATGAAAACCTCCTCGTCTCAAATTTCTGTTCTGATTTCATTATATCCAGATTCGCAGAGTTTACTATAAACAGAAAGAACTGCCTGATAAAAGACTTATCAAACAGCTCTTTTTGATAAAAATTCAGACTTTAAAGCGGGACAGTGCCTTCGGAATGGAACCTTTTATTAAAACAGCAAGCCGCTCCACGATGTCTTCCGGGTTCTCCTTCATATCGTCCTTAATCCAGTCCAACATCAACCC
The DNA here is from genome assembly GCA_050874345.1 of Roseburia sp. GTDB lineage: Bacteria > Bacillota > Clostridia > Lachnospirales > Lachnospiraceae > Roseburia. The sequence continues at coordinate 74,142 of JBNMKM010000009.1, forward strand.
GACAAAAATATACGAGTACACCTGTGCAATAAATTCGCGGTCCTCTTCCCGCACCGTGATTCCTTCCGCTTCTTCATTAATCACGCCAAGCAACAGATTGTCCACCAGCGGCTTTAAATATTTTTCCACCTGCTCTCTGTGGACACACCTATACACATTCATGATAAAGGGCTTATTATCCAGCACCGCCTCAAATATCTGCAAAAATCCCTGCTGCCAGGTATCATACGTTTTCTTTTCTTCCAATGCCTTGCGCGCATCCTCCAGGCACGACCATTCCACCAAATCATAAATGTCCTTGAAATGGTAATAAAATGTCATGCGGTTTATCCCGCAATCCTCTGTAATATCGTTGATGGTAATCTTCGTCAACGGCTTTTTCAACAGCAGATTCTTTAATGACTGCTCGAGTGCCCGCTTTGTAATCTGCGACATCGGTGTGCTCTCCTTCCATTTCCCCATCAATAAAATTTGAGTAATTCTTCGTTTATCTCATCAATTTTAGCACCACGCGCCTTTAAATCCAAATAGAACGCAATCTCACCAATCTTCTGAATCATTTAATGCAGTAATCATCCGCTTCTAAATTCTCAATAATATGAATCAAATCCTTGATAGATTCTCCCGATTCGAGAATTTCCTTTAATTTCATTTCTACTTTTAAATAGGATATCTGTTCCGGAATCATGCCATCGGCGACACCTGGATATTGATTTTTGAGATTATCAATCATTGTCTTTACAATGCTCTTATTGATTACTTTTGCATAATTCGTTCTGCAATAATCCTCTATGTCTGTTATGACTGTCTCATAAAAATGAGTATCATCCGGTTCCACAACACCATGGAACACGGTTTCGCCATACACTAAAATTCGGTATGAATTCTTTTCCAGATTACAGTTGTCTCTAAATCTAAGTATCGGGAGAAGAAGTCCGTTCTCTCTTGCCAGCCGCTTTCTGCTTTCCTGAACGAGCGAAGTCTTTAAGCCTTCACAAATCAGTTCCACCAGTGTCTCAGAAAACTCGATTACCACCGGTTCTGCAATCAAATTTGTTTTTATTTCTGCATCTTCCATTGGATTGCCGCTTTCAACCACCTTTTCGGAGATTCCCAATAAAGTATCTGCACTTATTTCCAATACGGAACAGATTCCTTCTATCAGTGAAACATCCGGCAATCCGTTGCCTCTTTCCCACTTACTTACCGCTTGTGGTGTCACTCCAAGTCTTGATGCAAATTCATCCTGTGTCATTTTCTTGCTCTGCCTGTACTGACAAATCACTTCACCTAAATCATAGCCCATAAATCAGTCCTCCAATCATTTTTTGTAATTTCATGATACCAATACATGGACTCTGCGTAAAGCAACCTACGGTTGGCACACGCTCAACGAGCGTTTATCGCAGGATACTTATCCATTGTTTCAAGTTTACCATTTCAGTTCATATTCTAACACATGGCTGAGCAATTTTCTTGGCTCAACCCCAAACTTAGCTGCAACTTGTACTAAGTTATCATCTATTTCCCCTAAATTTTCCTCCTCGCAGCGTGCAATATCTTTTTCTTCATGTAATATATATTCTGCAATTCCATGTGGAACTGCACCCAATTTTTCAAACAAACGTTGGCTCGCATAATTATCGGAGTCTATTTTTACCCTGAACTCATTTACTCCAAGACGGGACTTGATTTCGGATAACATCATACTGATTGCTGTATAACCAACTCCTTTTTTGCGAAACCTCTTTAATAACTCTATCGCAATTTCCCAATTTTCAGATGACAAATTATGGATGCCACAATACCCTGCATATTTCCCATCTACCTCAATCGTAAACATCATAGACTTATCCTGAATATGTCCATCCCATATTCTTCTTTGATACGACTCTTCTTTAAGCATAGACTTCATGATACAAGTCTCTCTTTGCAATCTGAGAAACTGATTTCTATCTGTTTTCTGAACACTACGGATATGTATATGCGCATCGTTTCCTATAATGTTTCCCTCTTTCCAAAATTTTTCTTTTATATGCTTTCCCGTATCGTCATTTACTGCCGCCCTAAGAGCTTTATCTGCAAGCAAAGCATCTTCCTGCGTTTCTAAATATGCTATTGCCTCTTTCTTTTTTTCCTCAAAAGACTTGCCGTCATCTTCTTCTAAAATATTCAAAACATTTTGTATCGAACTCTCCATACAAATTTTCATTGCTTTGTGCGACAAATTTTTTTCACCCATGGCATTACATCCTTCGTATAACTTATTTTTCAAATAGCATTTCTTTTCTATCCATACTGCATATTACCATATCATTTCTTTCTCCTGTAAGAAAATTCATTCTTCTGCCTCTTAAAACAGCCTCTTTTTTAAATCCCAATCTCTGTAATATTTGCTCCGATGCTTTATTACTCGCATTGTATTTGGCTTCAATCAGGTACAGACCATATTCTGTAAAATATATATGCAAAAGATATTTGAGTGCTTCATATGAATATTTATTTCCCTGGTATTTTTCACCAATGACATATCCCACTTCCCCCACTTTCAATGGTTCATATGGTATGTCAAATGTAACATATCCCACGATATCATTACTTTCTTTTTCAACGAGAACCTACGCATTTTTTTGCTTGGACATTCCTTCAACAAAATTTTTCATTTGGACAATATCCGTCATAGGATAACCAATTATATATCTTCCCAGATTCGTGTCTTTGCCCCAGCTTTCCATACACTTTTCCACATCATCCGGTAAGAAATGTCGCATTATAAGCCTGTCTGTTTCGTACACTATTTTATTACCTCCTCAAATTCCCTTGCAAATTTCCCGGATGTATAAATGCGTCAATTGTGAGAATGATATACTCCATTTATCCCAATCTGATACAGGTCTGCCAACGACTCTGTCCAGCTTAAAAACATTTCCCAGCCATCATTTAATATGTCTGACCGAAGTACAATCTTATCATCTCTGGTCTTTAATACCAGTTCCTGGCGTTTCTTCTTTGTCACATAGTGATGCTCTATGCTCCTTACTTCACTCCATAAAATATTCTTTTTCCGAAAAACGCCTGATACGACAATTTTAGTTCTCGTGTAATACACCTTATAACCACAGTACCGGAAAATCACGTATATACTGTAAATATGAAATACGACTACATACACAAAAAAACCAAGCGCGGTCTTCCTATCCTGCATCAGATCTGTTATCAAAGCCTGTGGATTTTCCTGATATTCCGGCCACGACATCACAACCATCATAATATCGATAAGAATCGTGGCAATCGGCAGCATAAAATAAAGAGGACTGCACTTTAACAGCTGATAGGTTTCACCTGCGAAGCAATCCGTCTCATTTTTCCTGTCCCATATCTTTTTTTCAATCCCTGTACAGCAATCGACTAATATCAGAAGCACAGAATTAATCAATACCATGATTCCTGTTTTCATTGCAAACTCTTTTACCATCGCTGCATCTTCACCCATGACTGCCATGGCAATGGCAAATACTACGTTTGCAATGACAAATATAATCACAAAGAGTAAAATCAGACTCCCTGTTGAAACATTATGATTACGGTTCATTGGCTTTTCCTTTTCGTCTTTCGCATCTACTGTTGACAGTTCACTTTTTAAGTATAACATAACCTTTGTTGTTCTGCATTATGGAGTTTATGATACAAAAAAAGCTTTCAAGGAGTAATCTCTGAAAGCCCTGTTCTGTTTTTCTATTTGATACTTTTCATAATAACATTAATTTACCTACGATTGACATTATATTACAATATCTTTATAATAATATCAATACCTGTAGATTGGAGATAAAATTTGTCTGAAAAAGTATTTCGTGATACACGAACTCAAATAGGCATACTAAAGAGTCGCGGCTTAACAATAAAAAGCAATAAATTTGCGAAGCAAATTATCCGAAAAGTAGGCTATTATAATCTAATTAACGGATACAAGGATTCCTTTTTACAATCGGAAACACCCTATGAGAAATATATTTTTGGAAGTACTATTAACGAAATATACGCTTTGTACGAATTTGATAGAAAACTCAGAATTATTACTCTTGAATATATTTTAAAAATTGAAAAAGAGATGAAATCACTAATTTCATATTCTTTTTCCCGAAACTATGGGCATAAAAATTATCTTAAATTAGAAAATTTTGATTCTACTGGGATTAAAAAGTATAACTGTGTTTGTAGCCTGCTGAGTCATTTGTACAAAACAATTTCTAGAAATATTAATAATGATCCATCGCTTACTCATTATGTAAGTGGAAAAAATTATGTTCCTTTATGGGTTCTTATGAACTCTCTTTCTTTTGGAGAAACAAGTAAATTTTATACTAATATGCACCAAAAAGAACGTGACGATGTTGCAAAACACTTTAAATGGGGTATTAGAGAAAATGAATTAGGCAACTGCCTTGCTTTCCTTACTACAATCAGAAATCACTGTGCACACGATGAAAGATTATATTCGTATTTATCTACTACTAATTTATCAAATAACAAATATTTTAAATATTTTAGAACCACTGCTACCAACAATTATTTCGCCGTAATGGTTGCTTTTAAGCTACTTTTATCTGATACTGAATATAGAGAATATCACACAAAATTGGAAACGATACTAAACGAATTATCTTCCCAACTGAAATCTATACCTCTGAAGAAAATTCGTGGAATTATGGGATTACCCGCCAATTGGCGAAAATTACGAAATTTGTAAAACGGCTTGACATTTTTCTTTTTTTGAATTAATATTAATTCACTGATTAATTTGAAGTTTTTCAGCATATAATATTGGTGAAAGTACCTTGAATACCTACGAGGCTCAAGGGCATATTTTTTAGAGGAGTCTAAATGACTCCTCTATTATTTTTCCAACGAATATCGTGTATTCGTTGGATTTTCTATTTTCAGCACCATTTGACACTGCGCACACCTTTCCTCATCCCAGCACATAAAAACGGCTGATTTCTAACCGTTACAGTCAAAACACACATCTTACTATAGCGGTAGGCGTTTAGTCCTTCTCCAGAAAGTCTTGTCCGCGGTTATTTTCCAACCTGAATTTTCTTAAAGCTTACTGCAAAGAACAGCGTTTCTGCAAGTCCTGTAATTCCCCATGAGAAGATATACAGAAGATACAGTGATGCAATTGTCTGGAAGTGTGCAAATACTGTATAAATCCAGATAATACGGAATACGCAGGAACCCAGGATAACGATGATGGTAGGCGGGATACTTTTTCCGATACCTCGGGACGCGGCGATGCTGCCGTCCATAAAGCAGCCGAATGCATAGCTGAATCCCATAATACGTATTCTCTGCATACCGGCATCAATCACTGCCGGTTCCGTAGCAAACAGAGAGAGAAACTGCGGGCCAAATACAAGGAGTAGTCCGCCCAGGATTGCACCGGAGATGAAGGCATATGTAAGACTGACTCCATAAGATTTCAACATTCGTTTTTTATTTTGGGCACCCCAGTTCTGGCCGATAAAACTTGCACATGCAGTATAAAAAGCAAACATGACGTTATAGATCAGGGAGTCAGCATTTGCGGCAGCTGCATTTCCAGAAACCATCACTGCGTCAAAAGAGTTGACGCCAGTCTGCACAAACAGGTTTGCAATGGCAAAGATTCCGTTCTGAAGGCCTGTAGGGATCCCAAGCATGAGAACTGCTTTGCATGCCTTGGGGTGCAGGCGGATCTTACAAAGAGATACTTTGCAGTCATCGGTTCTTCTAAGGAGATGAATCATCACCAGAGAAGCAGAGACATACAGAGAAATTGCGCTGGCTGTTGCAACACCTACGGCTGCCATACGACAGACGATAACGAAAAACAGATTCAGAAGAACGTTGACCACACCTGCGATGGAAAGGTAAATCAACGGTCGTTTCGTATCGCCCCGGGCACTTAATACGCCGTTGCCGAAATTGTATACGGCCATTGCAGGCATTCCCAGGGAATAGATTTTCATATATAAAATAGCCTGATCAATAAATTCCGGCTTTGTGTTCATCATGGACAGCATCCGCTCTGAAAACAGAAGGCAGATGACACAGACAAGCAGACCTGTGATTGCGCACAAAAGAAGAGAAGTATGAATCGTTTCTTCTGTGCCTCTCTTATTTCCGGCACCCAGTTCGTGAGCTACGCGGACATTGACACCGGCACCCATTCCAATGAGGATTCCGGTAAACAGAGTAACCAGCAAAGTTGTGGAACCGACGGCACCTAGTGCCAAGTAATCTGCAAAACGTCCAACAACAGCAACATCGCTCAAGTTAAAAAGAACCTCCAACACCTGTGAACCCATAAGTGGAAGGCTAAAGAGGAGTATATTTTTCCAGAGAGAGCCTGTCGTCATCTCAATGGAGCGGGATTTCTTTTCTTTATTTTCACACATAAAATTGCCTCATAAAATTTATAAAAAATTTCTTCATCCGGAATTATACAATACTCTGTTAAAAAAGATTTGTAAAGATGGGAAATGGCGAATATACAAAAAAACCCCGGAAACCTTACGGTTCCGGGGTATCTTGCACTTAGACACACAGTGTCTTACAGCACTAATTTTATATGATTATCTGTAATCAATGATTACTCGATAACGGTAGCAACACGGCCTGAACCTACAGTACGTCCACCCTCACGGATAGCGAATGTAAGACCCTGCTCCATAGCTACTGGATGAATTAACTCGATAGTCATCTCGATGTTATCACCCGGCATACACATCTCTGTACCTGCTGGTAAGTTGCAGACACCAGTAACGTCTGTTGTTCTGAAGTAGAACTGTGGACGATAGTTGTTGAAGAATGGAGTATGACGACCACCCTCGTCCTTTGTTAATACGTATACCTGAGCGGTAAATTTACGATGGCAGGTAACAGTACCTGGTTTAGCAAGAACCTGACCACGAACGATCTGGTCACGGTTGATACCACGAAGTAATGCACCGATGTTATCACCAGCCTGAGCCTCGTCTAACTGTTTACGGAACATCTCGATACCAGTTACAACTGTTGTCTGAACATCTTCCTTAACACCAAGGATCTCAAGGTTGTCGTTTAAGTGTAAGGTTCCTCTCTCAACACGTCCGGTAGCAACAGTACCACGACCGGTAATGGTGAATACGTCCTCTACAGGCATAAGGAATGGCTTATCTGTATCACGCTGCGGATCCGGGATATACTCATCAACGGTATCCATTAACTCCATGATCTTGTCGCCCCACTCGCCGTTCGGATCTTCAAGAGCCTTTAATGCAGAACCTTTGATAATCGGGCAGTCATTGAAACCATACTCTTCAAGCTGCTCGGTTACTTCCATCTCTACTAACTCGATTAACTCCGGATCGTCTACCATATCGCATTTGTTTAAGAAAACAACGATGTAAGGTACACCTACCTGACGAGATAATAAGATGTGCTCTTTTGTCTGAGCCATAACACCATCGGTAGCTGCTACTACAAGGATAGCGCCATCCATCTGAGCTGCACCAGTAATCATGTTCTTAACGTAGTCAGCATGTCCCGGGCAGTCAACGTGTGCGTAATGTCTCTTCTCTGTCTCATACTCGATATGAGCGGTAGAAATTGTAATACCACGCTCTCTCTCTTCTGGAGCTTTATCAATGTTCTCGAAATCTGTAGCGGTGTTACCAGCAACTCTTGCAGCTAATACTTTAGAGATAGCAGCTGTTAAAGTTGTTTTACCATGGTCAACGTGTCCAATGGTACCGATATTACAATGTGGTTTTGTTCTTTCAAACTTAGCTTTTGCCATTTTGAATATCCTCCTTAAAATGATGCCTCTTACGGGCTGGTTTCTTTTATAAAAAACAACTCGGCTAACTCTGATTATATAAAATAATCGTTGGTTTTTCAAGCTATTTCTCACCGCATTTCCCATAAATTATGGGAAATACGGCTATTTTTTAAATATCAGACCTTATTTTGCCTTATCAGCAAGAACTTTCTCCTGTACGGACTTCGGAACCTGCTCATATTTCTCGAAGAACATAGAGTAGTTACCACGTCCCTGAGTCTTAGAACGAAGGTCTGTAGAGTATCCGAACATCTCAGCAAGCGGAACATATGCTTTTACAAGCTTTCCACCACCGATATCGTCCATACCCTCGATACGTCCACGACGGGAGTTGATATCACCGATTACATCACCCATGTACTCTTCCGGCATGGTTACTTCTACCTTCATAATCGGCTCAAGTAATACAGGGTTTGCCTTCTGCATAGCTTCCTTGAATGCCATAGATCCGGCAATGTGGAATGCCATTTCAGAAGAGTCGACCTCATGGTAAGATCCATCGTATACGTTTGCGTGTACACCGAGTACCGGGAATCCACCAAGGATACCTGCCTGAGCAGCTTCCTCGATACCTTCTCCGACTGCCGGGATGTATTCCTTCGGAATTGCACCACCGACTACGGAAGACTCAAACTTGAATGTCTCTTCACCGTTCGGATCCATCGGCTCAAATTTAACTTTACAGTGTCCGTACTGTCCACGTCCACCGGACTGTTTTGCATATTTGTATTCAACGTCTACCGGTTTGGTAAATGTCTCTTTGTATGCAACCTGAGGAGCACCAACGTTTGCCTCTACCTTGAATTCACGAAGCAGACGGTCAACGATGATTTCCAGATGCAGCTCACCCATACCAGCGATGATGGTCTGACCAGTTTCCTGATCAGTATGAGCACGGAATGTCGGGTCTTCTTCTGCAAGTTTTGCAAGAGCTTCACCCATCTTACCCTGTCCAGCCTTGGTCTTCGGCTCAATAGCAAGCTCGATAACCGGCTCCGGGAATTCCATGGACTCTAAGATTACCGGATGCTGCTCGTCACAGATAGTATCACCAGTTGTTGTGAATTTAAAACCAACTGCTGCTGCGATATCTCCGGAGTAAACCTTGTCTAACTCCTGACGTTTGTTAGCATGCATCTGAAGAATACGTCCAACACGTTCCTTCTTATCTTTGGTTGCGTTCAATACGTAAGAACCTGCATTCATGGTACCAGAGTACACACGGAAGAATGCCAGTTTACCTACGAACGGATCAGCCATAATCTTGAATGCAAGAGCAGCGAACGGTTCATCATCAGATGAATGTCTCTCTACTTCGTTACCATCAAGATCGGTACCCTTGATAGCAGGGATGTCGGTAGGAGCCGGCATATACTCAAGGATTGCGTCCAGTAACTTCTGAACACCTTTGTTTCTGTAAGCGGAACCACAGCAAACAGGTACTGCTGTACACTCACAGGTAGCTTTTCTCAAAGCCTTCTTCATATCTTCTACAGAAGGCTCTTCACCTTCCAGATACATCATCATTAAATCGTCGTCTAACTCACAGCACTTCTCAATCAGCTCGGAACGATATAATTCTGCCTCATCAGCCATGTCGCCGAGGTCATCCGTTACTGTAATGTTATCGCCCTTATCATCATTATAGATGTAGGCTTTCATCTCGAACAAATCAATGATTCCCTTGAAATCATCTTCTTTACCAATTGGTAACTGAAGAATGATTGCATTTTTTCCTAAACGATTACGAATCTGATCAACAGCTCCGTAGAAGTTTGCACCCAGGATGTCCATCTTATTGATGAATGCCATTCTCGGTACGTTGTAGGTGTCAGCCTGACGCCATACGTTCTCTGACTGAGGCTCTACACCACCCTTTGCACAGAAGACACCAACGGCGCCGTCTAATACACGAAGGGAACGCTCAACCTCAACCGTGAAGTCAACGTGTCCCGGAGTATCAATAATATTGATACGATGCTCTAAAGCACCCTTCTTCGGCTTTGTAAACTCTTCCAAAGTCCAGTGGCAGGTCGTAGCGGCTGAAGTAATTGTGATACCTCTTTCCTGCTCCTGTTCCATCCAGTCCATGGTAGCAGTACCTTCATGAGTATCACCAATCTTATAATTAACACCGGTATAATAAAGAATACGCTCGGTTAATGTGGTTTTACCCGCATCGATATGAGCCATAATACCAATGTTTCTGGTTCTCTCTAATGGATATTCTCTTTCAGCCAAGGTATTTCCTCCTTAAAAAATAAAACGATATGCAAGAAAAATTGGGAACGGTAGTGCGCGAAAGCCGAAGCTTCGCGGCGCTATCTTCCTTATTAGAAACGGTAGTGTGCGAAAGCTTTGTTTGCCTCTGCCATTTTGTGCATATCTTCTTTCTTCTTCACAGATGCACCAGTGTTGTTTGCTGCATCAAGAATCTCGTTAGCGAGTCTTTCTTCCATAGTCTTCTCGCCTCTGTTACGAGAGTAGGTGGTGAGCCAACGGAGTGCTAATGCCTGACGACGATCTGGTCTTACCTCGATCGGCACCTGGTATGTTGCTCCACCGATACGTCTTGCCTTTACCTCAAGAAGTGGCATGATATTGTTCATAGCCTCCTCAAATACCTCGAGTGCTGGCTTCTCAGCTTTCTCCTCTACTCTATTGAAAGCTCCGTATACAATCTTCTGAGCGACACCCTTCTTACCATCTAACATGATGTTATTGATAAGCTTGGTAACCACTTTGTTATTGTACATTGGATCTGCTAATACATCTCTTTTCTGAGTATGTCCTTTACGTGGCACGGTTCTTCCCTCCTTAATCATAATTTACTATACAGGTGTAACCTGTTTACAGGCACTGCCTGCATTGCCCGGTCTCTCTTTCCGACCGGCGGACTTCATTTCGATTAATTCAACGGTACTCACAATGTGTAATTAGTGTTCGTGCGGAAATCTATCAATTGTGATAATAATCCCAACACCAAACCTTTGTGATACTATTGGTTTGCTAAAATTATTTATTTAGCTGGTTTCGGTCTCTTAGCGCCGTACTTGGAACGAGCCTGCTTTCTGTTAGCAACTCCTGCAGTATCAAGCGTACCACGGATGATGTGGTATCTGGTACCTGGTAAGTCCTTAACACGACCACCACGAATCAGAACAACGCTGTGCTCCTGTAAGTTGTGTCCCTCTCCTGGAATGTAGCTTGTTACTTCGATTCCGTTGGAAAGACGAACTCTGGCGATCTTTCTAAGAGCTGAGTTAGGTTTCTTAGGAGTAGCTGTCTTAACAGCTGTACATACACCACGCTTCTGCGGAGAAGACGTATTGGTAGGTCTCTTCTGTAAAGAGTTGTAACCCTTCTGAAGAGCTGGTGCTGTAGACTTCTTAACAGATGTCTGACGTCCTTTTCTTACTAACTGGTTAAATGTTGGCATTATTTTCACCTCCTGCTGATTTTATGAGCCATACATATAAGCGCACTGATAGTGCTAGTTCTATGCACGCTAAATTATTATATAAGCGAAACCTGCACTTGTCAAGCGGTTTTTCCCATATTTTACGGGGATTTTGCGGGATTTTTGCAGAAATAATCCGCTTTACATCTACCGGACATTATACTAGAATATAATTATCAAAAAACAAAGGAGATAGGAATATGGGATTTTTTGACAATCTTGGAAAAAATATTCAGGAAAAGGGAAAAGCTGTTGCAAAAGCAACAAAGGATATGACCGAAGTCATGTCTTTAAAATCTCAGATCAGCTCTGAGAAAAGCAATATCCAGACAAACTATCAGAAGCTCGGTGAAATCGCCTACACGAATAACTGGAACGTGGCAGAAGACGTTTACGGTCCGCTCTTTGAAGCCATCAAGGCTTCCAAAGATAAAATTGCAAGTCTTGAGAGCGACATCCAGCGCATCGAGGGAAGCAGCTACTGCGCCAACTGTGGAGCCAAACTGCCGACCGGCGCTAACGCCTGTCCACAGTGCGGCACCTTCGTAGCAGGTAAGGCACCGGCTGCTCCGCAGGAAGCTTTCGTGGCAGAAGATGCTCCGGCTGCAGAAACCACCGTAACAGAGGAAGCTCCGGCTGCAGAAACCGCTGTAACAGAGGAAGCTCCGGCAACTGAGACTCCGGCAGAAGAAGCTGCCGCACCAACGGAGGAAAACAGCAATGAAAACTAAACTTGGTGTTTCCGCAGGACTGATTGCGGCTGCAATGTATTTCACCGGTATCTTTTCCGGCTATATCCCGCTGTTGTTAATCGCAGGCTACGTCCTGCTGGCAGAGGAGAACGAGTGGTTAAGAAAATCTGCTGTAAAGGCAGTTGTAACCCTTTTGTGTTTCAATATCTTAACCTTCGCAATCGGACTGATTCCGGACGCATTTGACATTATTACTTCCTTTATTAATATTTTCGGTGCTTATATCAGCTTTAGCCTTGTAAACAGCATCGTTTCCTTTATCAATAATGTCATCTATTTTATCCGGGGAATCGTATTCTTAGTACTTGGTATCAAAGCATTACATATGGGTGATTTACCGCTTGCCAAAGTGGACTCCCTTGTAAGCGAGCACACAAAGAAAGAGTAATTTCCTAATAATGTATGTCACAAAACAGCGCGCAGAAAAACCATCAGACGTTTTCCTGCGCGCTTTCTTATATCTTTCACTAATCTTTTTTACAGCTTCATCGCAAGCGACATGATACAGCCGCCTGCTGCCCCCGCCATTTTAATTTCCGGCAATTTTTCCGGCGTGATACCGCCAATGGCATACACCGGAATGGAAACATTCTCACAAACCTCTTTTAAAAACGAAAGTCCTCTTCCGGGAAGCCCACGCTTACAGTCTGTTTCATAAATGTGCCCGGCAGTCAGATAGGACGCCCCTGCCGTCTCCGCAAGCCTCGCCTCTTCAACTGAATGAACCGAAACTCCAATCTGCTCAAACCCAGCCAGTTTTTCTTTTTGTGCAAGCAGTACCGGAAGCGGCAGATGAATTGCCGTACAGCCCAAACGTGTTGCTGCATCCGTAAATGTATGCAGTATACACGTTTTTTTATAACGCCCGCAGATTTTAAACACAGATTCTGCCAATACCTCATACGCTGCCTCATCCAAATCTTTTTCCCGCAAAATAATGGCTTCGATATCACTTTTTGCCAGCCGCTCTATCTGCTCTAAAAATTCCCGCTCACAAAGCTTCCGGTTTGTCACTGCAAGTAACCCGCTATACATAGATATACTCATTCAGCACCGGCTGAAGCCCCTGTTTTTTGATGGCATGGTAAATCTCATCAAGACTGCGGTTATCGGCAATCTCAAACTGTTCATCGCCGCTTGCCGCCTCCTGTTCCTGCCCGGTATATTTTTCCTCATGGTCACCGATTCCCGTGCTGACTCCGGCTGAGATTTTGGTGGCAGCCACATTGATAATTCCATCCCGAAACCGTGCCACTTCCCGCGAGGAAACCGTGATGCCTGCAAATGGCAGGAAAATGCGGTATGCACAGAGAATCTGGAACAGTTCCGTCTCGTGCACGTCCTTCGGATTAATTTTGTCGTTATTTACAATCGGCCGCAGTCTCGGACAGGATAACGACATTTCTGCATGTGGATATTTTCGTTGCAGATAGTAAACATGAAGTGCCGTGGCAAGTGCATCCTTTCTGAAATCAGCAAGCCCCAGCAGTGCTGAAAATCCGACACCGCGCATGCCGCCCATCAATGCACGCTCCTGCGCCTCAAAGCGGTACGGCCACACACGTTTATGTCCCATCAGATGCAGCGTCTCATATTTGTCAGAATCATAGGTTTCCTGAAATACCGTAATATAGTCCGCACCACATTCATGGAGATAACGGTACTCCTCCGTGTTGACCGGATAGATTTCAAGTCCCACATTCCGGAAATATTTTCTTGCCACCTTACAGGCTTCGCCGATATAGTGGATATCGCTCATACTGCGGCTTTCCCCCGTCAGCATCAGCACTTCCTCCATCCCGGAGTCGGCAATGATTTTCATTTCATGTTCGATTTCTTCCGGTGTTAATCTTTTTCTATGAATATCGTTATAACAGTTAAATCCACAATAGATGCAGTAGTTCTCACAATAATTTGCAATGTAAAGCGGCGTAAAAAGATACACACAGTCCCCGAAATGATTTCTTTTTTCTCTTCTTGCCCGCTCTGCCATCTGCTCTAAGTATGGTCTTGCCGCCGGAGAAAGAAACGCTTTGAAATCCTCTATCGTGCAGACCTCGTCCGCGAGTGCCCGCTCTACATCCATCGCAGTGTAGGACGTTTCCTCATAATCTTTTACATGCGCCATGACTTTTTCCATGACGTCGGACTGAATCTGCTCCATGCCGGGCATATAAGCCATATGGTCTGTCCGTAATGACGGGTCTGTCTCCAGCCGTCTTTTCTTTTCCTGTGCCGCCTCACTCAGATTGCTGCGGTTGATAATATATTCTTCGTTTGCCATCTCTGCTCTCCCGCCCATTAATCGTGTAAGAATCCGGTCAGCGGGTCAGAAGCGCTCGCTCCGCCGTCTAACACTCTTCCAAGTCCTGAAAGGTATGCGGCACGTCCGGCAAGTATTGCATTTTTGAATGCTCCCGCCATCGCCGGGATGTCGCCTGCCGTTGCAATAGCGGTGTTTGCCATGATTGCCGCTGCTCCCATCTCCATCGCCTCACATGCCTGTGACGGGCGCCCGATTCCGGCGTCTACAATAATCGGAAGATCGATTTCATCAATCAGAATCCGGAGGAACTCTTTGGTTGCAAGCCCTTTATTAGAGCCAATCGGCGACGCCAACGGCATCACGCATGCCGCACCTGCATTGACCAGGTCTCTTGCGACATTCAAATCCGGGTACATATATGGCATTACGACAAAGCCTTCCTTTGCAAGGATTTCTGTCGCCTTGATGGTCTCATAGTTATCTGGAAGCAGATATTTTGAATCGTGCATAATCTCGACTTTCACGAAATCCCCGCATCCCATTTCCCTTGCCATTCTTGCAATCCGGACAGCCTCATCGGCATTTCTTGCACCGGATGTATTCGGAAGGAGCGTCACACCCTCCGGGATATAGTCGAGAATATTTTCTTCTTTTTTGGTATTTGCCCGGCGAAGCGCCAGCGTAATGATTTCCGCACCGGCGTCACACACAGCCGCCTGGATCAGATTCATATTGTATTTTCCGGAACCGAGAATAAATCTCGAGTGAAACGTGTGGTTTCCAAGTTTCCATTCATCCTGTCTCATTATATAACCATGCCTTTCTGTGCACATTCCCTGCGCAACACAATTTTTTTATACTTCCTGGTCTGCACCAAGCCCTAAGATACAACGAAGCGCCATATTTGCCTCATGGGCGGCGCAGATGGTCACTCTCGGCGCCATCAGACCATTTCCGGGGGCAGCGGCACTCACACCATCCCCGCACAGATAAAAATGGTCTGTAATTTCTCTCGTCCGAATTGCATTGGATGTTCCATACCCTGCCATCCCCGAACCGCAGATAAGATATTTCTCCGGGTACTCTGTTAATATTACATCCGTAAGCAGTGCTTTTGCATCCGGTTTGTCGAATGCCTCACAAATAATCTCATCCTCTGCAAATAAGCCGGCACAGTTAGACTCATCTATCTTTACCGTGTCAATCCGCACCTCAATGTAAGGGTTAATCTGGGACAGCAAGTCCTTCATTGCTTCCGTCTTATACATCCCAAGATGGCGGATAAAATACTGCTGCCGGTTTAAGTTGCTCGGCTCCACGATGTCAAAATCGATCAGATGCAAACGCCCCACTCCGGTTCTTGCCAGCATGACTGCAATGTTTGAGCCAAGCCCGCCAAGTCCTGCAATGGCAACGCTCGCCCGTCTGACTTTTTCATGCACATGCGGGGTATGTCTTGCGCACATCATACTCAAAAGCTCATCCTCCGGCGGAAATACGCCTTTGGGAATACAATGCACCGTCATCCCCTCTGAAAGTGGCAGATTCTCCTGCGTCTGAAATCCCTCCACAATCCAGATAACGGTCTGATTTTCCGGTGCCGCATATTCCTCTTTCAGTTCCTCAAGGCACGCTGCGTTTGTCTCATACTTTTTTCCGTTTAAACAGATTATCATTTCAGCCCCCTCCTACAAACCGGACAACTTCCACTGCATCCCCATCTTTCAGGGTGACCTCATCCCAGTCTTTTCTGGAAATGATGGTTCCGTTACATTCCACCGCTATCATTTTATCCGGATAGCCGTGTGTCGATAAAAACTCAGAAACGCTCATTCCATCTGCGTCCTGCACTACCTCGCCATTTACCTTTACCATAGCCCCTGCTCCTTTCATAAAATGTACAGCGCCCAAACGGTATGCGAAGCATTAACTTCTTCTCCGTCAGGTGCGCAAAAAAAGCTGCACGAAAGAATACACCCGCGGTGGTGTACCCCTTCGTGCAGCTTTTGCACTCTTTAGCCACTATAACCCAGAAACCAGTTTCTGTCAATCTCTGGAAATAATTTTATCTGTTTTGTTCCCCGGCAATCATAGCAACCCCTGTAAAAATATGCTATCATTAAAAAAATAGGGAGGGTTGTTATGAACAGAACTGAAATTTCTTCAATATTACAAACATATCACATTGACACCTTTGAAACATATCACGAAATCGACTCGAGTAATGGAAATGACTTCCGTTTAAATATTATCATCGACAAGAAATATGTGTTACGAATCAACAATCCCGTAATGGATGAAGAGCGGCTTCAATCCATCTCACGGCTCTGCGACAGATACCAGAAATCAGGCATTTTATCTCCGGCACTCTATCAAAATAAAGACAGCAGGTATCTTACTCCCTACCGGGAATATATCTGTTACCTGTCTGATTATCTCGATTTTGAAACCGCCGACACGCTTTCAAACGAATCCGACCAGCTTGTCGTGTTGAATGAAGTTTTAAAATCAATTGGAAAATTTGCTTCTGCTTATTCCGACTATGACCTGTCTCCAATTCGTTCCATGTGGAGTCTGTTTGACCTTGCTCCGTTAGACAATGATGTGGATGAAAAACAGGAAAATTTAGATTTGCTGGTGGAACATTTAACCGCCATCAAAGAAGATTCGCTCGCCAAAGAACTGATTGCCTTTAACGAACAGCTCAGAAACCGTATAAAACCCATCCACAACCAGCTCCCGCAATGCGTGATTCAGGGAGACCTTAATTTTTCAAATTTACTGGTTGCAGACGGGCATTTCAAAGGCTTAATTGATTTTAATATGGCAGGCACCGAAGTAAACGTAAATCATTTCTGCTGTGAAACGAATAGTTGTATCAATGAAGACGACTTTTCCTCCAAAGAAGCCCCAGAGATTTACAACAACTGGATACAGGAGCAAAACCGCGAGCTTCAGATAATTTTAAGCGAGTATTCCCTAAACGAATCCGAGGCTGCTATTCTCGAAGATTATCGGAGTATCTGCCTGATTTCCCAATATCCAAATGTTATGTCATACCTCGACCTTTTAAACACACACCGTGAAAAAGTGCTTCAACTTCTGCGGATTATTTCACAAAGGTAGTTGTTTATTTCTTCACCGCAAACACAACCGTCTCGTATCTGCCGATTGTTCCATCATAATTGCCGGATAACACCTGATAATCTGCGGATGAAAGTGTAAACGGTACCGCCTTTTCCCCAAAATTTTGAACAAAGACATAGCGGTACTCTTCGTTCTCTCTGGTGGTAACGTCCAATCCCTCCGCTATCTCTTCTGAAAGCAGTTCAATTCCAAGGTCTGTTACCAGTTTTTTGCAGAAATCATCATAAAAACGCTGCTCAAAGTCTGCACAGATATAGTACGCAGTTCCTGCTCCAAACGTATTTTTTGTAAGTGCCGGATAGCCCTCATAAAAATCGGTGCCGTACTGTAACAGTGCCTTTGCAGTGTCCGCTTTCACCAAATCGCAGAAATTCGTGCAGCGATATCCTTCCTCCGGCAGAAATTCTTCTGCGGTCTTAACGCCCTCATTTTCGTCTCCATCGTAAAGTGCGTCTAACTCTGTGCTTCTGAGTCCGAACACATCCATCAGTGCGTGCGGGGTTCCGCCGAGGTGACACAAATCGGTGTCGTTTACGATGCCTGACCAGTAAGTCATGACAAACGTTCCGCCGGCTGTCACATAGTTACGGATTTTTTCTTCAATGTCCGCGCGGAACATATAAAGCATCGGTGCAAAAATCATATCGTAGCCGTCAAGCGCATCTTCCATGTCAAGAATGTCAACGTCAAGCCCAAGTTTTCGCAGCGCACCATATATTTTTTTCACGGTATCCATGTAGTGAAGCCCTTTGTTTCGCGGTCCAAAGGCATCTTCCATCGCCCATCTGCTCTCGCAGTCATGAAGGATGGCAACCCGTGCTTTCGTCGTGCTTCCTGCCACCTGTGCAAGGGAAATCAAATCTTCTCCCACCTGTGTCACTTCCTTAAAAACACGGGTGTCCATTCCACCATAGTGGTCAATGACCGCTCCGTGGAACTTCTCGGTTGCCCCGCGGCTCTGGCGAATCTGGAAATACTGCACGCTGTCGGAACCGTGTGCAACTGCCTGGAGAGACGCTGCATTTAACACGCCCGGACGTTTTAACTTGCTGACGCTCTGCCAGTTCGTATAAGTCGGACTGGATTCCATCAGTAAAAATGGTTTTTTGAACAGACTCCGCATAAAATCGTGCTGTAATGCGGTGTCTAATGCCGTTTTATCTACTGCTTCCTTATGCCAGGTCGGATAATTGTCCCAGGAGACAATGTCAATTAACGGTTTGAATTTATGGTAGTTAAGCCCCTGGAAATCGTACATCATATTGATGGTGACCGGAAGCGTAGAACCGCCATCCCGGATTGCCTGCTTTTCGACTGCAACAAAATCTGCGGTCTGGTCGGTGACAAAGCGTTTCCAGTCCAGATTTAAGCCGTGAACTCCCGTCTCGCCCTTCGGTGATGGGCTTTCTATCTGTTCAAAGTTCTGGTAGGTATGGCTCCAGAATACGGTGTCCCACGCCTCATTGAGTGCGTCAATTGTCTTATATTTGTCTTTTAACCATCCCTGGAATGCCTTCTGGCATAACGGGCAGTGGCACTCCCCACCAAGTTCGTTGGAAATATGCCATAAAATGACTGCCGGATGCTTTCCGAACCGTTCTGAGAGCAGACGGTCAATCTTACTTACCTTTTCTCTGTACACCGGCGATGTGTAACAGTGATTGTGTCTTGCGCCAAACAGGTTTTTACTCCGGTCCGCATTCACACGCAGCACTTCCGGGTAGCGGTCTGACAGCCACTTCGGTCTTGCTGCGGACGGCGTGGACAAGATTACCGATATTCCGTTTGCATAAAGGTTATTCATAATCTCCTCGAGCCAGTCGAGCTCATACTCGCCCTCCCGCGGCTCAAGCGTCGACCACGCGAACACGCCGAGTGTTACCTCGTTGATGTGCGCTGCTTTCATGTATTCAATATCTTTTTTCAAAATCTCCGGTGAACTAAGCCACTGCTCCGGGTTGTAATCCCCGCCGTAAATAAAACCTGCCTGATTCATAACTCCTGTCTCACTTTTCCATCTTATTCTTTTTGTGCTGATGTTTATCGGAACTGCTCTTCTACGCGAACCTGTGACAGCTTACATGCAACACCGTTCACAAATTCCGGTTTCTTTTCCAAAAATACTGCATCCCCTTCGCCGAGCGGGAAGATTTCTACCGTAAGTTTCTTCGGGAACTCAAAGTAACCAAGGCTTATCGGCACTTCCTGTCCGGTGTAAAAATAATCGTTAATTTTCTCTCCATCTAAGAATACTTCCATGCGGTTTCCCTGATAGGTAAAGTATAATAAAACATCCCGTCCCGTCTGCCGTGCTTCTTTTTTCAGAGAATCCGGATAGTTTACCGTTATCTCATAAACAGAACTTTCTGGTGTTTCTTTCATCGCCTGTACGTCTGCCGTGGTCTCCACTGTCTCAATCTCTCTCTCGTAAACCGTGAATCTTCCGGATTTTCCACATTCTTTGAAATTCTCGATTCCGTTTTCCACAGACGGATAAACAGCGATTTTGGTGTCGCTTCCGCCGGTAACTTTGAGCTTTCCATTTTCTGCCCAGACATAGTTTTCGGAGAGCACGAGGTAATCCTGGTCAAGTGTCACCTTCCATGCGTTTAACGCTTCCTCTCTGCTTAAATGCAGGATATCCACACGCTTTTCATCTTCCCAGGTAAACTGCGGTTCCTGGCATCCATAGAATACAAAGGTGTCGTCTTCTTTTGTATGCAGAATACAAAGTGGTGTCGCAAGCGCTGCTTTTAACGTTGCATCCTTTAACTTCATATTGTATGGGAAAAATCCGTACATTCCTTCTTTGAGGTCAAACGCTGGAAATACAATTTTTTCACGATTCGGATTCTTATTTTCCTCATCGAATGTACCAAGCCAGCCCTCAAGCTGCACGCCCGGGTGGTCTTCCATCTTCATGCGCCTCTGGTAGTTATTGAAAAAGACGTATCCGTGTGTCTCATCGTGTCTGCACGTTGTGCGCAGCGTGTGCATATCGCCCGGTGTAATTCTGACTGCCGGAACCTCTGCTTTTAACGCAGCCATATCCTCGCCAAAATCCTGTAAGAAATAAGCCAGTAATTTGATTTCCTTATAGCTGTCTGCGACCGTTCCGTACTGACGGATTGGTGCATTAAAGTCGTAGTTAATCTCCGGAAGGTCGTTTAAATATCCGGTTGCACGGCTCTCCTGCAGGGTAGAAAGTTTGCCCTTCGGATTGCTTCCACCGTGATACATATAATATCCAAGCAATGCCGCGCCACTTCCCATCTTCACGGTTGACATTGCGCCGACATCCTGTCCCTCTGCAACCGGCCGTCTGTGCATCGTCACCTGAAGTCCACCGCCAAGCTCTGCCGTTAAGAACGGGAATTCCTCCTCGTTGTAGGTATTGACGTCCTCTACATGGTGGTCGCACGCAATCAGGGAATCATTTCTGGTATGGCTGAATACAAAATTCGTATTTGGCTCAATCTCACAGGTTCTCTGATCCCACGGTGCCTCGCAGTAGCCGCCCATCACCGGAAGCAAATCTCCGATGCAGGCGCCGCCCCAGCCTGTTGCCGTGTATAACGGAACACGAAAACCGATTTCTTTTGCAAGGGCTGTGAGTGCACGCATATGTGCTTCCCCTTCCGGTCCGCGGAGTCCGCCAACGTGCCCGTATTCGTTCTCAATCTGCACGCCGATAACCGGTCCGCCGTCCTCTGCCATGGAACCCTTGACCTGCTCATAGACCTTTGTCCAGAATCTTCTCACATAGCCCATGTATTCTTCGTTGTTGCTCCGGAGCAAAAGTCCTTCTTTTTCTCTCTTTACAAGCCAGTCCGGGAACCCGCCGTTACGCACCTCGCCGTGTACGAATGGTCCAAGGCGCATAAATACGGACAGTCCGACCTTCTGACAGAGTTTTATGAAAGTTCCGACATCCCGGCATCCCTCGAAATCAAAAACGCCCTCTTCTTCCTCGTGGTGAATCCAGATGACATACATGGATACAATTGAAACGCCTCCCGCTTTTATTTTGCGTAAAGACTCTTCCCAGAGTTCTTTTTTATATCTGCTGTAGTGCATCTCTCCCATTACCGGAAACCACGGTTTTTTATCTTTGATTAAATAATTCTGGTTGTATTCATACGTTGATTCGGACATCTATTTTTCCTCCGTTTCTGTCTTTGACAGACAAAATCTTCGCATCATTCCGTAAACCGGAGGGGATGAAATGCGGATTCCCACCGTAATATCCTGCGGTTTGCAGAACACGTCTTTTATTTCATACAGTGACCACTCGTGCTCGGTCGGGTGAATCGTTGTCTCCTTTGTTCCCTCTTCGCTCTCCAAAAACAATCTTATGTCTACGTTTGTGGTATCTGTTCCACAGAACTCCACAGAAAGCTGATAATATCCCTCTTTTGCAAGATGCACCTTCTGGGTGACAGAGAAGGTAAAGTTCTTCGGTGATTCGACGCGAAGTCCATTGACCGGAGGTGCCGGGAACGGGTCGATAAATTCCGGCATAAGCTGTACCGTCACCTGTTCTTCGGACTTTTTCACTTCCCACTGCGTCAGACCGTCGTCCCAGTTTGCATCGGTGAGAAGATTCTCTGTTACCGGCAGTTCTTTCACGACTTCTACCGTGCAGTGCGCCGGGAAGGAAACGCCCTCTACCACTCCTTCAACGACAAATGTTCCAAGTTCCTGTCCGTCTGGAACATTCTTCCAGCTTACCGGCTTCTTTTCGATGGTTCCGTCATAATAAAGAACGGAAAGTTTTTCCGGCAATACCGGCTTATCGTTAAGTACTGTGCGGATGAGCTCCGACTCGTATATTTTTGCCGGTTCCCCGCCACGGTAATTTTCTCTGGTAAATTCAAATGCATGGATTCCTTCCATGACTTTGCCTGTCGTATCAAGCAGTCCCATGTTTTCGGACCAGCCGCCCTCTCCCTCTTTGGGGATGCAGATTGGCTCCCAGTAGTAGATGCCACGTCCCATTTCATCCGGGAGTGATGCGACGATGTTGGCAACCAAATCAAGTACCTTGCGCTGTCCCTCCGGTGTTGCCGGAACGCCCGCTATCTTTTCCTGCTTCTCATCGATAAAGCCCTGTGCGCTCTTGCGCCATGCATGGGCTGTTTCTACAATCATAATTGGTTTGTGATAATCCGCTAACAGCTTTGTCAGTGTTTCCTTCAAGTCGCTGAAAGTTCCATGCCAGAACGGATAATAGGACAGTCCAATCAAATCAAAATCGTCAAGTCCCGCTTCAAAAGATTTTTCAAACCATTCTTTCAGATAAAAATATCTGCCGCCCTGGTCAAGGTGAATCATCACCTGCATCTCATCTGCATCTGCGACAGCTCGTGCGCCCCTGATTCCAGCATTTACGAGCTGCACCATCTGCTTGTAGTCAGGAAGCTCTCCGTCCGGGAACAAAAGTCCGCTTCGGATTTCATTTCCAATCTGGACCACATCTGGCAGAACGCCCTCTGCCTTCAAACCGGAAAGTGTTTCCTTTGTAAAGGTAAATACTGCCTCTTTTAGTTCCTCAAAGCTTAAATCCTTCCACGCAAGCGGCTTGTTCTGCTGTCCCGGGTCCGCCCAGAAATCCGAATAATGAAAATCAAGCATAAAGCTCATACCGTGCGCTTTAATCCGCTTTGCCATCGCAAGCGTATGCGCATAATCGCAATAACCGTTTGCCTCTTTTACGTTCTCGGGATTATTCCACAGACGCAGTCTCACGGAATTCACGCCGTATTCTTTTATCAAATCAAACGCATCCTTTACCGTCCCGTCAAAATCTTTTATCTCTGCACCGGAAGCCTCTAATTTCGGCAGCCCCGATATATCCATGCCCTTTTGAAATTCCATGTGTTTTCTCCCTTGCCCTAATTGGTCGATTTGCGAAATACCATCTCATAATCAACCATTGTTTTTGGTTCATAGCTTTTTCCAGCTAAATGCTGTAACAACTGTTTTCCAACTACATTCCCCATCTGTGCTGCAGCGACATTGACAGCTGTGACCGCCGGGGAATAGCAGTCTAAGTTTGGACTATTATATAAGGAAGCAATTGCGATATCCTTTGGAATCTGATACCCTTCCGCCTGAAGCTTTGACATAATCATTGTGCACATTTCATCGTCTCCGCAGATAATACATTCCACCTTGTTCGCAATGATATTCCCGATGATAGAATCGAGAAATTCCATCTTGACCGAACCGTTATAAAAGATCTGATTTTTCTCTGAAATTCCGTTTTTGTATAGCGCCTTACAGAAGCCATCGTGACGTTTCTTATCAACGCTGATTGTCATATCTTTCACAAGCAGTGCAAACTTGCGGAAACCTTTTCCAATCAGCAGGGATGTCATCTTCTCGGCAGCTCCCTCGTTATCCGTGTCTACCTGGATGACCTCATCGTATTTGCAGCTTCCGGTGATTGCCGTCGGGAAATGAATGTCGGTCAGATATTGGAGCGCCTTATCATCCTCAAGGCTTCGGGTCAAGATAACTCCGTCCACCCGGTTATTCTCGACTAACGACTGCAATTCCGAAATGTCATACGCCTTTGCTGTTGTGATTAAGACGTTGTAGCCAAACGAGGATGCCGCTTCACAGATTCCGAGAAGACAATTCTGGAAATAGGCACCTCCACCATAATAGACATCCGCAGGCAGAACAACGCCGATATTGTGTGTTACCGGACGTTCTTTCTTTTGTTCCGCGCTTTCCATCTGGCTGCGGCTCACAAAATCTGTGATTCTTTTTCTTGTCTCTTCTCCGATTCTGTCCTTTCCGGACAGTGCTCTGGAAACAGTACTCTTTGATACTCCTAATTCGTTTGCAATCTCGTCTAATGTCATTACGGCTCCTAATCCTTCAAAACATCCTGCTTTGTTTTTAATAACCAGGTGGTGACTCGCAGCTTCCTGCGAATCATCAACTCATTATTAAACTAAACAGAGGGCGCCGCACCAAAGTGAATCTCTTCTCTGTTTTTTTCGTGCGGCCGTCCTCTGTTTTCCTTACTTAGTTCGCCTGTTTGCTTGCTGCATATTCAGCTCCCTGGCGGTTCATCTCATCGATGATATCCTGGATACCAGCGCTGTCTAATGCTGCCTTCATTGCATCAATTGTTGCATCTACATCGTCTACCAGACCATTGATTAATGGATTGTAGTAGTTATCGATTGCTGCTTCCACTGCTGCAAACTGTGTGCTTACGTTTGTGGAATCGAAGTTGAATCCATCATAGATGTGATCCGGTTTGATGTTTGCTTCAAATTTTGCTGTTAATTCATCATAAGTATCGTCTAATGCAGTTCTGTCCTCGATGTACTCGGTTCTCTGGATTGTGCAGTTATTCCATCCCCAGTTACAGTTGCTGGATACACCGTATCCGCTCTCATCGATTACTTTGTACTGGTCATCGCCAACTGCTTCCCAATGCTTTCCTTCGATACCTAACATTGCAAGGTCATATACTTCCGGATTGGTATAGAACTCGTTCAATACCATCATAGCTCTTTCTTTGTTCTTGCTGTTTGCATTGATTGCTACACCGTTGTTGATGTAGGAGTTTACTTTCTTAGGCTGTGAAGCAACCGGGTCGACAATGGTTACATTCCAGTCCGGATGTTCTTCGTTTGCCTGTTTTGCATAAGTCATGCAGCTTCCAAGGTTCCAGATCATGCCGGCTGTTCTTCCGGTTAAAAGACCTGTCTGTCTCTCATCGCTGGAGTTTAATACATCGCTGGACCATGCACCTGCGTCTGCAAGTTCTTTCATCTGTACGCAGTAGTCACGGAATCCATCCCAGTCACAGATATAGTTGAAGCTTAAGTCTGTCGGATCCTGTGCATTGTAAAGAATTAACTCTCCACCCTTTGGAGCACCACCGGTTGTGGAATATCCAGCGTTCTGGAAATACTGATACCAAGGACCACCCTGGCTTGCATACATACCGTCTGCTGCACAAGCCTTGTAGAAGTCCATTAACTCATCCCAGGATGAGATGTCATCAAAACCATATTTCTCTAATAAGTCACCGCGGACAGCCATAACGTCCTGACCAAACTCGTTTGCGTAGTTCGGAACCATGTAAATCTGTCCATCAATCTTTGCCTGCTCCCAGGCCATCTCCGGTACAACTTCCCAGATGTCCGGTGCATAAGTCTTGATAAAGTCCTCAGACAGTGCTGCGAATCCGCCTAATGCAACGGTCTGCTCATAGTGGCACCAGCTGGATGCGGTAAAGATTAAATCAAAATCTTCCTGTGAAGAGAATAACAGAGAGTATTTTGTATCATGTTCGCCCCAGGATAAGAACTCAACGTTCAAAGAGCAGTTTAACTTATCTTCCAGGATTTTGTTGATTTCCCCATAAACTTCATCAAAATCCGGTGTTCTGTCACCAATGAGATACATGGTGAGGTCAACGTGTTCGGAAGTATCCACTGCAAGATCGCTGCTGCCGGAAGCATCGCTTCCACCTTCGGTAGATGCTGCGGCATCATTTCCTGTGGAACCACTGTTGTTGCTGCTGGTGTTTCCTGATGTGTTATCGGAACCACATCCAGCAAGCATTCCTACTGTCATTGCAGTCGTCAGTAAAACTGACAAAAGTTTTTTTGTTCTCTTTTTCATAAAGAGCCTCCTTTAATAAATATATAGTTAATATTACCTTAACCCTTAACTGCTCCAATCGTGATACCCTGGACGAAATACTTCTGAACCAGCGGGTATGCCAGTACGATTGGTCCTGTTACTACTATTGTAAGTGCCATCTTTAATGACTGTGTCGGCAATGAGATTGCGCTTACCGCAGCACTTCCGGCTGCATTGTTTGCAAGTAATTTCTTGTATGCTTCGATATCATTTACCTGCTGATATAAGAAATACTGTAACGGATATTTGTTGGTATCCTTGATGTATAACATTGCGTTGTACCAGTCGTTCCAGTAAGCAAGTGCAATGAAAAGACCTACTGTTGCAAGTGCCGGCTTAATAAGCGGCAGTACAATCTGGAATAAGGTACGGAACTCTCCGCATCCGTCAATCTTTGCTGCTTCAATCAATGAATCCGGAATTCCCATGATGTAACTCTTCATAATTAAAAGGTTGTATACACTAAAGAGTAACGGAAGAAGCAGTGCCAGGTAACTGTCTCTTAATTTTAATGTCTGTGTCATTAAGATATAGTACGGAACCAGACCACCGGAAAACAGGGTTGTGAAGTAGAAGAAAAAGGAAAACTTGTTTCTCCACTCAAAATCCTTTCTTGACAGTACATAGGCTGTCATGGTCTGGAGTAGAAGTCCTGCTGCCGTTCCGACGATAGTAAGTCCGATTGTTGTTCCATATGCTCTGAATACGACTAACGGGTCTTTAAAAACCGTTTTGTATGCCTCTAAGCTGAAATCCTGCGGTAACAGGCTGAATCCGTTCTGGATGATTGCACTCTCGGAAGAAAAGGAACCCGAGATAATCATGATAAACGGCACCAGGCAGATAAGTGCAATCAGTCCGCAGAAGGTGTACGCTATGATATTCAGTGCGATTACATCTTTTCCTGTTTTGATTTTGTTGATATTCTTGGAAGATGCCACTTTTTATCCCTCCCTTAAAATAAGGTGTAGTCTTTATCATAGAGACCAACCAGCTTGTTTACGATTACAATTGTAATGAAGCAGAGTACCGACTGATATAAACCGATTGCTGCTGACATACCAAAGTCATTGCTGCTGATTAATGCACGGAATGTTAAGGTATCAATTACGTCCGTATAGTTGTAAAGTAATCCGTTTGAGCCAACCAGGTTGTAGAACATATCGAAGTTTCCTTTGAAGATACCGCCGACGGATAATAACAGTAAAATAATCGTTGTCGGCATAATCATCGGAATCGTTACCTGGAAGATTCTCTGGAACACGTTTGCTCCGTCAATTCTTGCCGCTTCATAAATGGAAGTATCAATACCCATGATTGCGGCGAGATACATTACCGAGCCATATCCGATGCCCTTCCATACATTGAAGAATAAAAGGATGAATGGCCATACCTGCGGTGTTGTGTAGAACTTAATCGGCTGTCCACCGAATGCTTCGATGATGCGGTTTAAGAATCCGTAATCGGAGCTGAAAATGTTGAATGCCATAACGCCTACGATAACCCAGGAAATAAAATAAGGTAAGAACATTAACGACTGTGTAATTTTGCGGTAATGTTTATTTCTTATCTCTGTCAAAAGAATCGCTACCGCAATCTGCATAATTGTGTTTACCGCAATAAACAAAAGGTTATACAATACGGTGTTTCTTGTAACGAGTCCTGCCTGCCCGGATTTGAAGAAGAATTTGAAATTCTCGATTCCGTTCCACGGGCTTCCCCAGATACCTCCGGCATAATTGTATTTTTTAAATGCCATTACAATTCCGGTCATCGGGTAATAAGCAAACACCAGTGTATAAATGACTGCCGGTGCGAGCATCAATAAAAATACTCGATATTTGTAAAGTTTTTTACAAAAGCCCCTCCATCCACTCTTTTTCATATTCACGTTCCCTTTCCTCTTTGCGCAACTTTTTGTTGCACAAGCCTTTGTTTTTGTTTCTGATATTATTATACTTTTTCGTCATATTGTTGGCAATCCACATAATATATAATATATTTGCTGTAAGAATGTACAATTTTTATATTTTTAACGCAAAATGCGCAACATTATTTGCAATAATGTTGCGCATTTGAAGTTGCTCAATCTTTCATTTTATTCCACTCATCTCTTCGTTTATACCTGTCAGATTTTGGTACAGGCACCCGGTTCTCCTGCTGCCTGCCTTAAAGTACAAGATGTGCAACGCTACACGCCGGCAGTTCTACATAAAGCTTTCCATCACGTACCTCTGTCTGGCTCAATGCGGTTTCTTTTACTGCATCCGGAGCCTCAAAAGTATTCCTGTCCGTCATCTTTCCGGCAAGCAGTTCTCCCTTCACTTCGCCTAACGCTCTTCCATAAAGCTCACACTCTACCGTGCAGGCATCGGTTGCAGAAAGGTTTGCCAGTGTGATATGGATATTTCCATTCTCATCCACGGATGACGATTCACTGACACGTGGAATCTCTCTTCCCGGATTTCCAATCATATCGGTGTCTAAGTGGCTGTTTAAAAGCATATTTTCCTGATGCTGCTTATACAGATGGAATACGTAGTAGGTCGGGGTGAGCAGTATTTTTTCTCCTTCTGTCAGAATCATCGCCTGGAGAACATTCACTGCCTGCGCAATGTTAGCCATCTTTACACGGTCACTGTGCTTGTTAAATAAGTTCAGGTTAATTGCTGCAACCAGTGCATCCCGCATCGTATTCTGCTGATATAAAAATCCTGGATTGGTGCCCGGTTCTACATTATACCAGGTTCCCCACTCATCAATCATGAGTCCGATTTTCTTTTCCGGGTCATATTCGTCCATGATGGCACTGTGGCGCTTTATGAGTTCTTCCATATAATAGGTTTTCTTTAACGTCTCATAAAACAGTGTCTCATCAAATTCCGTCGCGCTTCCCTTGTCATCCCAGTTTCCGGTCGGAACTGTATAATAATGTAAGGAAAGACCATCCATGAAACGGGAGGCGTCTGTCTTTCCCGGTGTACAACAGGTTTTCAATACCTCTCTCGTCCAGTCGTAATCATCTGCATTCGGTCCACAGGCAATCTTAAAAATTTTACTGTCTGCATTGTAATTGCGCACGTAAGTCTGATATCTGCGGTACTCATCCGCGTAATACTGCGGGCGCATGTTTCCGCCGCAGCCCCAGCTCTCGTTTCCCACACCGAAGTAATCCACCTTCCATGGCTTTTCGTGTCCATTTTTCTTGCGCAGATCTGCCATCGGCGATACACCGTCAAATGTCATATATTCAACCCACTCGGACATTTCCTGCACCGTGCCGCTTCCCACATTTCCATTGACATAGGTCTTGCATCCAAGCTGTCTGCAAAGTTCCATATACTCATGCGTTCCGAAACTGTTATCTTCCACAGTTCCGCCCCAGTGTGTGTTAATCATCTTCTTCCGGTCATTTTTGTCCCCGATTCCATCTTTCCAGTGGTATTCATCCGCGAAACAGCCACCCGGCCAGCGCAATACCGGCACACCGATTTCCTTTAACGCGTTTACAAGGTCTTTTCGCATCCCGTTTTCATTCGGGATATCTGAATTTTCCCCGACATAAATTCCCTCATAAATACATCTTCCAAGATGCTCTGAAAACTGTCCGTACAGTTCTTTTTCAATTTTGCTTAATTTCTGATTTGCATTGATTGTCAGTTTTACCATGTATTTTCCCCTCCGGTTTTTCATTTTTGTTGCTCAACTCCCATTTCCAGGGTTTTTGTATTCATTATACGTCCGTATTTTCTTGTTTACAATCCATATATTTTCTAATATATTTCCAGAAATTATGTGCAATTTTCCAATTTTCTGCATGAGTATGCAACAGGGTGTGGGAATGTGTTGCGCAAAAAGGGTGCAAATGAACAAAAGTGTGCTTCGTACGCTTCCGCGCTCAACTTCCATCAATAGCACAGCTTTTGTTCCGCGCCCGAGCGGTATGCGAAGCATAAACCTCTTCTTCGCGAGGTGCGCATACTGCCCGGAAGGGTTTTTCATTCATAGGACGCAGTTTCCTATGAATGAAAAAGGGTATGCCGGATTTCTCCGCCATACCCTTTCTCTATTCGTCAGTATCCAACCAGACTTCCTCTTAGCCGAAATATCTGTCTAATAATCCCTTTAATGCCTTACCGTGTCTAGCCTCATCGCGTGCCATTTCATGAACGGTATCATGGATTGCATCGAGGTTATTCTTTTTAGCACATTTTGCAAGGTCTACTTTACCAGCAGTTGCACCAAACTCGCAGTCCACTCTCCATGCCAGATTGTCCTTGGTGGTCGCCTTCATGTTCGGCTCAAGATCCTCTCCTAACATCTCAGCAAATTTTGCTGCGTGCTCTGCCTCTTCATAAGCAGCCTTCTCCCAGTAAAGTCCGATTTCCGGATAACCTTCGCGGTGTGCGATACGTGCCATGCAAAGATACATACCAACCTCAGAGCACTCACCCTCAAAGTTTGCTTTTAACTGGTCAAAGATAAACTTCTTGTCTTCTTCGCTGATTTCCGGGTTGTTCTTTACGGTCTTTGCGTAAATTCCATACTCATGCTCTGCTGCAAGGCTAAGCTCGCCCTCTACCTTCTTGAACTTGTCAGCGCCTACGTGGCATACCGGACACTCTGCCGGAGCTGCATCTCCCTCGTAAACATAACCACATACTGTACATACATACTTTGCCATAATCTTATCTCCTTTTCTTTTTAAAATATATTGTGTGCCTTTTTGTTTTAAATCAGTAACTATTACTGATTTTATCCGATACGTTCTTTTTTGTCAACCCCTATTTTAAGGTTTCCAGCTTTTCTGTCTGCTCTGGCAAAACCGCCTTTTTGCAATCCGGACACTTCCCGTAAAAATAAGTGATGTGTCCCTCTATCTCGCCATCAAACCCCTGCGCAGCCAGGATATTGATGTGGTCGAGCCCTTCCACTTTCAGGTCTAACACGTTTCCGCAATGCTTACAGATAAAGTGGTAATGTGGCGCAGGATTGCCGTCAAAACGGTCAGGTCCGATTCCGGTGGAAAGCTTTTGAATCTCACCGATATCGGCAAGCAGCGAAAGATTCCGGTAAACGGTTCCGAGACTGATATTCGGAAATTCTTCCCTGATATTCAGATACACAGTCTCCGCCGTCGGATGATCATATCTGCCGCCAAGGAAGGTCTTAATCGCCTCTCTCTGTCTGCTGTACTTAAGCATCTGTATCACTCCAAATCAATATTAGTAATTGTTACTGAAATTAATATAACCGAAATTTTTGAAACTGTCAACTGTTTTCTGTCATAAATTTTAAAATTCGGCATACAGATAGCAGTAAGAAAGAAATCGGAGTATCCGATGCCAGGAATGAAGCGTTTTGTTACATATATATATTCTTATGAGGACAATCACAAAGGAAACAATGTGGGATTTGCCAAAATAGAGCTGCGGGGCGATGTTTTTCGTCTGGAAATCCATTTACGCGGGCTTTTCCCCTCCCACACGCTCTGCCGGGTCTGCCTGATTCGCATTGAAAACGGCATGATCACAGGCTTCCCGATTGGCAGAATGGAACTTTTAAACGGCACCGGCGACTGCAGTCTTGGAATGTCAGCATCAAATATTTCCGACTCCGGCTACAGCATCCGCGATATGGATGGACTGCTGCTTTTCGATGAGGAAAACCGTTTCTTTGTAAGCCGCTGGAAAGAAGGGGAAGCGCTTATCGTGGACGCTGCCCACTTTAAAGAGTGGAGCGCCTCTGACACACAGGATGTTCCTGCTGCCACTGCTGCACAGGATTCTTCCGGGTTGCAAAACTCTACCTCTACACAGGATTCCCCAGGCTCACGAAATTATGCTTCTTCGCAGAACGCTTCCAGCCCACAAAATTCGTCTGCTGTACAGAACTCCTCGGCGGCATCGCAAGCCCCTGCACAGAACTCCTCTGCCACATCGCAGTCCCCCGCACAGGACACTCTTTCTGCAACAGAGCTTCCGATGCACAATTTTTTCCCGCGCTACCGGCTCGAAGATGTCTGGGAAAGCCTTTCCACCGGACGCACTGTAAGCACCCCCTTTACAGAAAAGAATGTTGAGTGTCTTAAAATTGAGCTAAAGGATCTGCGCGAGCTGCCACGCCGCTTCTGGTATCTTGGAAACAACAGTTTTCTGCTGCATGGATTCTTCAACTACCGTTATCTTGTTCTTGCAAAATGTCCAAACGGGCGCTGGTTCCTTGGAATTCCGGGCATTTACCAGAATCAGGAGCGCGTGATGGCAACTATATTCGGCTTTCCTGAATTTCTGTCGGAATGGATTCCCGATGCACCGGAAAATCAGGAACCCATCAACCATTTTGGCTGCTGGTACCGCTTCCTGGATGAAGCATAAATGAATAAAACATAGCCCTAAGGAAATCCGAAATTTTCTTATTATTATAAGGAATTTTCGGATTTCTTTTGCATCCCTCCATGCACTATGCTATAATCGACGTATCAAATGATAAAATTAGGAGGATTGAGTTATGAAAAAAAAGTGCATTGCACTTCTGTTGGCAGCGTTCATGCTAATCTCCCCTGGCGCATCTGCTTTTGCAGAGACCGCTGAACAGCCATCAACAGAAATCTATGAAACAACCGAGTCTACGGATGCAGACACAGAAGTCTCCGAGACCGAAATCTCAGAGACCGAAATCTCTGAGACCGAAACTTCTGAAACTGAAATCTCCGAGACTGAAGTTCCGGAAACTGAAACTTCTGAAACCGAAATCTCCGAGACTGAAATTCCGGAAACTGAAACTTCCGAAACCGAAATCTCCGAGACCGAAACTTCTGAAACTGAAATCTCCGAGACCGAAACTTCTGAAACCGAAATCTCCGAAACCGAAATTCCTGAGACCGAAACTTCTGAAACCGAAATTCCGGAGACTGAAGACACCGAAGACATTATGGAAGTCAATATTTTTGACCTTTACGATGATTTGTCCATCGAAGGTTCTACAGAAGACACCGAAGAAGTTCTCTATACGGTATCCTTCAATGCCAACGGCGGTGAAGGAACCATGGATTCACAGACCTTCGTATCCGGCACTTCCGCAAACCTGACTGCCAATGCCTTTAAGCGCAATGGTTATACATTTACCGGATGGGCGCTTAGCAAGAAAGCTGATGTTACCTACAAAAACAAAGCTTCCCTCGACCCGGACAAGGCAAAATGGGACAAGAACAATGCGCTGACGCTCTATGCAAAGTGGGAAGCCAAAGAGTACAAGATTACTTACAAATTAAATGATGGAAAAAATAACAAGTCCAATCCGTCCGTGTATACAATTACAACAAAAACCATCAAATTAAAGAATCCGACCCGTAAAGGCTACGGTTTTGGCGGATGGTACACCGATAAGAAGTTTAAAAACAAAATTACCCAGATTAAAAAGGGCAGCACAGGAAAAATCACACTCTATGCGAAATGGGAAAAAGAATATAAAGCAACTTCCACTTCCGCAAAGATTACTTCCTGCAAAGCAACTGCGGTAAATACCATCAAGGTAAATGCTACCATTGAGAAGCGCGTAAAGAGTTCTGACAATTATTACTACCTGGTAACCATTGACCCGAATACAAACAAGATTTTAAGAAAAGTTGCCAAGACGGACAAATCAAAAAAAATCAGCTTCCAGTTAGACACCAACGAAGACCGCGGTTATGCACTTGCCAAATATGCCATTGCGATAAAATCGGGTGACAAATACAAGCAGATTTCCAAAACATCCGCAAATATTTCCAATCCGGAAAAACTGGCAGCCTATACAAGCGCCTATAACCTTGGTGCTACCAAAAAAGGAATCCAAGGTCCCACTTACTGGGCAAAAGATACCGATTGCGATAATGTTTTCTTTAACCTGATGGTTTCAACCGTTATTAATAACGGCAGTACTCCGTACGAATATAACGGAAAAACCTATTACTTCAACACCGGTGGATGCTCTGGCGATATTGCGCAAGCCACTGCTGCCGGCATAAATGTCACCGTACAGATTATGCTTGATGAAGCTGCCTACAATGCAGATCCAAATCTTGTTGCAAAAGAAGCACGCTCTTCCGGGCATCCGTACTACACTTGGAATACCAAGGATAAAAAAGCCCGTGAAAAGATGGAAGCCATCTTCTGTTTCCTTGCAGAAACCTTTGGCACAGACGAGCGTTATGTCTCCAACTGGATCCTCGGAAATGAAGTTAATGCGGACTATGCTTATCACTGGCGCGGCTCCATGTCCAACGACGACTTTATTTCCTCCTATGCTTATTCTTACCGTGCTCTTTATTCTGCGGTACGAAGCGTAAGAAGCAGCTCCCGTGTCTTCATCTGTCTCGATGATATGTGGACACACAACAACGTTGCCGGTGGTATTCCTTCTAAGACGTTCCTCGATACGTTTGTGAAGAAGGTAAACAAGCTGCAGAAAAATGTTACCTGGAATGTCGCATTCCATCCATATACAGCAAATATTTTCGACCCGGCATTCTGGGACGATTCCAGCAGCCATGGTCAGAGTGACCTTGTAACAAATTCCACAGATTCCCCATTTGTGACGATGAAGAATCTCAACGTTCTGACCAATTATGTGAAAAACACTTATGGAAAAGAACACCGCATTATTATTTCCGAGATTGGCTTCAATGGAGCCGGTTCCAGCAGTGCGACCAAACAGGCTGCCTCTTTGGCATATGCTTACAACAAAGCTGCCTGCAACGATATGGTAGACGCTTTTATCATCCGCGCCTATGAGGATGCTGAAGCCGAAGCTAACCAGGGCATGTATTTTGGACTGAAAGACCAAAATGGTAAAAAAAGAGCTTCCTACAACGTGTTCAAATATATGAACACTAAAAAGGCTGAAAAATACACCAAAAAGTATGTGAAAACCTGTGGAGGTTCCAGTTGGAGCTCCCTTGTTTCCGGTTACTCTACCAAGAAGCTCTACACGAACAACGGAATGAAATAGTTTTTATAAAAAATGCCGCGGCAAAACAACTGCCGCGGCATTTTTTACTTACGTATATTTTTCATCGTTTCTCGATTTTCTTTAATCCATCTTTTTCCAGCCGGTACACGGTGTCACAAACTTCCTCAATATATTTTCTGTCATGGGAAATACTGATGATAACACCGTCAAATTCCTTTAAAATCCTGCGAATCACAGGTCCCGACAACGGAGAAAAATTGCGGGTCGGCTCATCTAAAATCAGCACATTGCTACCGTCCATGCTCATTTTCAAAAACAAAAGCTTTGCCTTCTGCCCGCCGGACAGCTCGTTGATACTGTGCTCCATCTCATCCGCCGTATATTTCATGCTCCCCAGGTATGTCCGAATCCGTGTAAGCTCTTCCTTGTCCCCGGTCTTTGCAAGAAATTCCACCGGCGTCAAAACTTTTCCAAGTTCCTTCTCCCGTTTTACAAACATTTCCTCATAATCCTGCGGCATATAGGCGGCAGAAATGTCATCCCTGCCCAAAAGTTCCTTTGCCATTTTCTTAAGAAGCGTCGTTTTCCCCGCTCCGTTTCGCCCGACAATGCAGATTTTCTCCGGCCCCATCAGGCGTAAGAAAATGTGCTCCGCAAGAAGCGGTCCATCCTCCACCGCATGCAAAGCATCCAGTTCATATTCAAGCACACGTTTTCCGTTTGGAATCTTTTTTTGTGCCTCCATCTTAGAAAAAATTGCTTCTTCCGTCTCTGGCATCTGTGTCATAGCATCCTTTTCCCGCTCAAAACGTCTTCCCATGGATTTTACTGTGTGCATTTTCTTTTTCAGGGCAGCTCCTACCGCCGGTGCCTGTCTGGTAATGACACGCTGCTCATGTTCCACGCGCTGCTCAATCTGGCGGTATTTCTCCATCTGCTTTTCATACTCACTTCGCTCTTTGCGCGCTCTCTGCTCCTGCCGCTCCATTCCAAGCTCCCGCTCTGACACATACGTCCGATAAGGCATCCGCGCTACCGTATGACGCGCCACCGTCTTCCGGCGAAGCTGCTCGAGATGAATTACGACATTTGCCGTGTTTTCAATCAGTGTCTCATCATGTGACACGAACAGCACCGGAACCGTGCTCTGGTTAATAAAACGCTCCAGCCATTCGAGCGTCTCGATATCAATATCATTTGAAGGTTCATCTAGCAGGAAAACATCCGGCGCTTCCAGTAAAAGTCCCGCAAGCTGCACCTTCACCTTTTCCCCTCCCGAAAGCGTCCCCATCCTCTGGTCGGAAAAGAACATTTCCTGCGAGATTCCAAGTTCCGCTGCAACTGCCGCAAGTTCCTTCGGACTTTTTTTGTAAAACGCCGGAACCTCCGTTAAAAATTCATATACTGTCTTTTCCTTCTGTACCCTTGTAAGTTCCTGCGCAAGATACCCCATCCGAAGCCCGCCACGCAGAATCTCCCCTTCATATCCGGCATAGTCTGCCACGAGTTTCTCATCGTAAATCAGCTTTAACAACGTCGACTTTCCGTTTCCTTCCTCCCCGATAATCACTGCCTTATCCCCGGGATTTAAAAAAAACGAAAAGTTTTCCACAATTGGTCGTAAATCTTTCCTATGATAAATGGATAAGTTCTTAATCTGTAACATATATCTGCCCCCTTTTGATTCAAAATAACGTGTGCGCTTGCCGTACACGATTGCACCCGAGCGGTGCTGCATAGCAGCTAGTTTCCTCTCCGCGAGGTGCGCATCTGTTTGGCTTTTTTGTTGTATCGCAATATACGATACAACAAAAAAGCCTGCTTCCGCAGCCGGAAACAGACTTCTAAATCATCCACTATATCTTAAAGGAACGCCTAAGGGTTCCATATGTCAGCACCCGCACATGGGTACTGCAACAGATTTGTTATGGACTCTTTTGATAGTATAATCCGGCACCGGAAGCGCAACAAAATAACCCTCTTTTGTTCACGGCTTTATCCGTGTTCCATCCGAGGTTTCCGTCAGATAATCTCTGACTGACGCATTATTCCGGTTTCATTAGAATCTACTATCGAATCCGCACTCCTCTATTCCTACCTTTCAAAAATACTTCTGTGTTCGTTGGTTCTAGGATACCTGATTTCTCTCAGATTGTCAAGATATTGATACACCTGCTCTGCATCTGTGACTGTCTGACAGGCATCTGCCGCCTCACAGATATATAAAACCTTATCCGGTTCCTCATCCAACTCTGACGCAATCTGTTCTGGTGATTTATTCTTCTGAAGTTTCCGCAGAACTATCTGAATGAGATACATATCCATGCCCTCTTCCATCGCATCTGCGCGCCACAGCTTGCGAACTGCCTCTTCATCATATTCAAAAATACTCATCGCTGTTACCTCCGCCTTGTTCTGCCGCAGAAATTCCGATAAAATGCCCTGGCTGATACAGGTATCTACAGCCGCATCGACTGCTTGCCGCAGCGACATCCTTCCTGCGTTCTCCCTTACAAGATTCACATATTGCGTATACTCTGAAAGCGTCTTACAGTGTTCCATAAGTTTTTCATTCATCCCGGCGTTGATGTTAAAAAATTCCACTCTCAACTCTAAGGACGGCTCCATTTGTTCCGTCTCGAATGCCTCAGACAAACGTTCCACCCAACGTTCCGGTCGCTTCACTTTCCCATTATAAAACACGCAGAACCGCGGCGTTGGAATATATCTTTTTTTGCTGCGGTAAAGCAAATCCTGCTGCACAATTTTCTCGTATTCCCGTGCAACATAGTACAAAAAACGAAGTGGCATATTTGAATTGACCGTCGACTGATGTTCATATAAGTACAAATGAAAATCAATAATAAACGCCACATCATTCTTCATTCCGAGATAGACCGCATTGTCCAGTGTCACAATCTCAAGTTCTTCCGGATTCTCATAAGCTGTCTGGTTGACTGCATTATAAAGCTCCAACAGACGCTTCTTATCACGGAACAACATC
Source organism: Roseburia sp. (assembly GCA_050874345.1). GTDB lineage: Bacteria > Bacillota > Clostridia > Lachnospirales > Lachnospiraceae > Roseburia. The sequence continues at coordinate 112,263 of JBNMKM010000009.1, forward strand.
CGAAATACGGTGTCCTTATAATTTCTTATCGCCTTTGTTGTTTCTTCCATGGTTCCTCCTTATCTGTGGATTCTCCATAAGAAAAAAACATCTGCCCTATGGAAAATCCCATGCTTTGTAAATGATTATGAAAAGCACAGATTTCCATATGGAATCAGACTGGCATAATGCCTAAGAAATGCAAGTACGGGCATGGGGGACGGTCGCCCGCGCGCTGTAAAAGAATGTTTCCAAAGAATATATGCTTTGCTCCAATTATACCAGAGCATTTTCTTAGAACGCAAGAAATTCCGATTTTTTTGTGCAGAATAGACAAACACCTGACGCCGTTCAAGACCGCCTACCCCTGCTTTCCCTCCCGGTACACGGGTTTGCGCAGTTCAAACGCCATCATGCCGATTGCCACAATGCCTGCGAGAAAGTCAGCAGCCGGTCCGGCATAGAGGATTCCATCGATTCCCATAAAAAGCGGAAGAATCACAAGTAACGGCAGAAGGAAGATAATCTGTCTTGTCAGAGACAAAAACATTCCCTTTTTCGGAAATCCGGTCGCCGTAAAAAAGTTCGACGTAATCGGCTGCATAAAATTCAAAAATGTAAAGAACAGAAACACCCTGAAATATGAAGTTGCAAACTGATAGTAAAGCTCGTTTCCATTGCCAAAAACAGATATAATCTGCCGCGGGAAGAGCTGGAAAATGGCAAAAGCAATCACAGACAGCACACCGCCGTAAACACTTGCCAACAGATAGCCTTCCTTCACACGGTCGTACTTCTTTGCTCCGTAATTAAAACTTACAATTGGCTGCAACCCCTGGGAAATTCCAATCACCAGAGAGAAAAAGACCTGGTTGACTTTCATAATGATACCGGAACAGGCAAGCGGGATTGATTCCCCATACACGGACGCCGCACCATATTTTCGCAGGGAATTATTGAGCACAATCTGCACAATCATCATCGCAAGCTGGTTGCTGCACGGTGCAGCTCCAAGCGCCGCAACCCTGCCGACATATGCTGCATGCGGAATCAGGTGCTCTTTTTTCAAATCCACTGTCTTACAGTGGAACAGATATTGAATAATCATGCAGCCTGCAACAAACTGCCCAATGATAGTTGCAAGCGCTGCTCCAGCC
>JBNMKM010000010.1:0-107255 GCA_050874345.1 Roseburia sp.
AGAATGGGGAGTTTCAGACCGTTCTGTGAATGATATGTGTAAAAAAGGCAGAATTAAAGGCGCAGTGAAGGTGAAAGGCGCCTGGCAAATTCCGGATGATGCCAAAAAGCCTGAGGATGGTCGGGTCTCATCTGGAAAATATGTAAAGAGGGCGGCAGACGCAGAAGTGAAATCACTTCCCATTGGAATTTCGGACTACGTGCGGGCACAATCAGAATATTACTACGTTGATAAGACATTGCTGATAAAAGAATTTCTGGATCAGAAGCCTTTGGTATCTTTATTTACAAGACCAAGACGATTTGGAAAAACACTAAACATGGATATGCTCAGGGTGTTCTTCGAGATATCAGAGGAAGATACCAGCAAATATTTTATGGATAAGGCTATCTGGAAATGCGGCGAGGAATATCGTGCGCATCAGGGAAAATATCCGGTAATATTTCTTACTTTTAAGGATGTTAAGTTTGATACATGGGAAGCAACGATTGATAAGATTCGGGGATTATTACAGGAAGAGTATGGCAGACATCAGGAGTTAGCTGCAAGTGACAGGCTTGCAGGATACGAAAAAGAATATTTTGCAAAAATCCTTGCTGGAACAGCTAATGAGGTGGAACTTACATCCGCGCTGGAAAAACTATCGAAGATGTTAGCGGTTCATTATGAAAAGGCACCGATTATTATCATTGATGAGTATGATACACCGATTCAGGAGGGGTATTCAAAGGACTTTTACGAAGAAATAATTGGATTTATGAGAAACTTCTTCTCAGGTGCTTTTAAAGATAACAGGAATCTTTCTTATGGTTTTCTTACAGGTATTCTTAGGATTGCACAGGAAAGTATTTTTAGTGGGCTTAATAATCTGACGGTAAATTCTGTGATGGACGAGGAGTATGATAATTACTTTGGTTTTACCGGTACAGAAGTTCATAAAATGCTGGAATATTACGGCGTATTGGACAAGGAAAATGAGCTGAAGGAATGGTATGATGGATATTTGTTCGGAAGCGAAGAAATCTATAATCCATGGTCCGTGATTAATTATATTTCAAAGGGATGTATACCGCAGGCTTACTGGGTGAATACGGGAAAAAATGAAATCCTTGAAGATGTTTTAAAGGCTGCAACGGATGACATAACCGAAAAACTTTTTGCGCTTTTGCAGGGGGAGACGGTTGTTGCAAGAATTGACCAGAATGTTGTATACAGAGCACTCGCAGAGGAACCGGCGAATATTTACAGCTTGCTGCTGGTGGCTGGATATTTAAAAGCACCCAAAAAAGAATTACAAGCGGATGGTTCTTACCTATGTGAAGTTTCCATTCCAAACAGGGAAATTGCAGCGGTATATAAGAGTGAGATATTATCCCATTTATTGCAGATTGGAGCGATTACAAGGACAACCACAGACAAAATTGCGGAAAGTCTCTATGCAAATGATGACAAGAAGCTGCAGAAAGCGATTGCAGAGTATATGGATAAGTCAATCAGCTTTTACGATGCAGGAGCAGAGGGATTTTATCATGGACTGGTTCTTGGATTAATTGCATTGATGGATAATCAGTATAAAATTAAATCCAACAGAGAATCTGACGCTGGAAGATATGACATCAGCATGATTCCAAGACAGGACCGATATCCGGGAATTATCATGGAACTGAAGTGGAAGAAGGATTTGAGTGCAGATGCACTTGAGAAATTTGCAGATGAGGCTTTAGCACAGATGGATGAAAAGCGATATGATTCTGAAATGAAGGAAGACGGTATCAAGAATATCCTGAAATTTGGAATTGCATTTTCTGGCAAGAGGGTCAGTGTGAAAACAAAATAAAATGACAGCCACAACCAACAAAACACATTTTCCACCCCGACCCACCGGTGGTCTCGGGGTATCGAAACAAGGGCTACAACTTTACCATTACATCCTCCACCGCCTATGACCAGAAATTCATGTATGGAAGAAATGTCTTCCAGAGCATCTCGGATATCGTGGATGAGCTGTTTCAGAACTACCTGTCGAGACCGAGTGTAAGACAGCCGATTCTGACACAGTACTGCGACGGACAGCGGGTGACCTGCACCAATTGGTTAAGTCAGTGGGGAAGCAAATATTTAGGCGACCAGAACTACAGTGCGATTGAGATACTGCGGTACTACTACGGAAACAATATGTTTATCAACACGGCGGAGGAAGTATCCGGAATCCCGGCATCCTGGCCGCGGGTGGACTTAACGATTGGCTCTACCGGAGATAAGGTGCGCCAGATACAGGAACAGCTTGCGCGGATTTCGCGTTCCTATCCGGCGATTCCGACTGTGACACCGGATGGAATCTACGGGTCTGCGACGCGGGCAGCAGTTGAAAAGTTCCAGTCCGTATTCGGACTTCCGGTGACGGGCGTCATTGATTACCAGACCTGGTATAAAATATCGGAAATCTACGTGGCAGTGACAAGGATTGCGGAATTAAGCTAGAAATTGTGCGGTTAATATGGTATCATGTCCCGTAGACATGATAAGCCCAAAGCGGTAAAGAGACCGCAGGACGGCAGAATGAGAGGAATCCATGAACTACAGGATGGTAATCGAGTATGACGGCACAAGATATAAAGGCTGGCAGACCTTAGGGGATACCGCAATGACGATACAGGGAAAACTACAGGATGTTCTTTCGAAGATGGCGGGAGGGCCGGTGGAACTGATTGGTTCCGGCAGAACGGACGCAGGGGTTCATGCCAGAGGGCAGGTGGCGAATTTTCATCTCAGTGAGAATAAGAGTACGGCAGAAATCTTTGCCTATGTCAACCGTTATCTTCCGGAGGACATTGCAGTGCTTACTGTAGAGGAGGTGCCGGAGCGGTTTCACAGCCGTTATCAGGCAGTGAAAAAAACATACCTCTACCGGATTCATACCGGGGAAGCGGGCGATGTGTTTTCCAGAAAATATGTCTACGATTACCGCAAACCTTTAGATAGAAGACGGATGGAGCAGGCGGCGCAGTATCTGATTGGAACGCACGATTTTATGGCATTCTGCGGAAATCGCAAAATGAAAAAATCCACGGTGCGCACGATTTATGAAATCCGTTTTGAGGAGCGGCCGGGGGAGCTTGACATTTATTACACCGGAAACGGATTTTTGCAGAATATGGTGCGGATTCTGACCGGAACGCTGATTGAGGTCGGAGACGGCAGGAGAGAGGCGGAGGAGATGCCGGGACTCCTTGAGAGCCGTAACCGGGAGCTGGCAGGATATACGGCACCCGCAGCAGGACTTACCTTATTAAATGTCGAATATGAGGAAGACAGATAGCAGGATATGGAAAAGTGGTTTGTAATTAACAAAGGAGCAGATTTTAATGCCATCGGGCAGCAGTTTCACATTCACCCGGTGATTGCACGTTTGATACGCAACAGGGAAGTTGTGGGCGAGGAGGCAATCCGCCGTTATCTTTCCGGCGGCAGGGCGGAGCTTTACGATCCGCATCTTCTGCTGGATGGAGAACGGCTGGTAGAAATTCTGCGTGGCAAAATAGAACAAAAACAGAGTATCCGCATTATCGGAGATTACGATATCGACGGCGTGATGTCAACTTACATCCTTTACCGTGGAATTACCCGCTGTGGGGGAAGGGTGGACTATCAGATACCGGATCGTGTGAAGGATGGCTACGGAATCAATGAGCATCTGATTGATGCGGCGAAGGCGGACGGCATCGACACGATTGTCACCTGTGACAACGGAATTTCTGCCATCCCGGAGATTGCCCATGCAAAGGAACTTGGGATGACCGTTCTTGTCACGGACCATCACGAGATTCCGTTTACAGAAGAGGCGGGGGAGAAAAAATACCGCCGCAGTGCGGCGGATGCCATTGTAAATCCGCATCAGGCAGAGTGTAAGTATCCGTTTAAGCAGCTCTGCGGGGCAGCGGTTGCGTGGAAGGTGATACAGCTTTTATACGAAGCGTGCGGGATTCCGGTGGAGGAAAGCTTTGAATTTCTGGAAAATGTGGCGTTTGCGACAGTTGGAGACGTCATGGATTTAGTCGATGAGAACCGTATATTGGTCAAAGAGGGATTAAAACAGATAAAACATACCAAAAATCCCGGAATGAAAGCGTTAATTTTAAAGAACAAATTAGAGATGGAAAAAATCAATGCGTACCATTTCGGATTTGTGTTAGGTCCCTGCATCAATGCCAGCGGAAGACTTGAGACGGCGCGGATTGCCTTACAGCTTTTTTTGGAGGAAGACTTTGCGAAGGCGTCCAAGATAGCGGAAGAGTTAGTAGAATTAAACATCCAGCGGAAGGATATGACCGCAGAGGGCGTGGAAGCAGCAAAAGAAGAAGTGGAAAAAGGAGCGGTCGGGGAGAAAGTGCTTGTGATTTATCTGCCCACCGTACATGAAAGTCTTGCGGGAATCATTGCGGGACGGATTCGTGAAACCTATCATAAACCTACGTTTGTATTAACAAAGAGCGAGGACGGCGTTAAGGGTTCCGGGCGTTCCATCGAGGAATATTCGATGTATGAAGAACTCTGCAAATGCAGCGAACTTCTGACAAAATTCGGCGGTCATCCGATGGCGGCAGGGCTTTCGATGAAGGAAGAGGACGTAAATAAGCTGAGAGAGCAGTTAAATACATATTCTCGATTGACAGAAGAGGATTTTATCCCTAAGATAAAGATAGATATTCCGATGCCCGTAGATTATCCGGACAGGGAGCTGATTCGCCAGCTTGATTTGTTAGAGCCGTTTGGAAAAGCAAATGTGAAACCGTTGTTTGCAGACAAAGACCTTGGAATCCTTCGGGCGTTTGTTGTGGGACGCAATCAGAACGTGTTAAAGCTGACCCTGTCTACGCCGGCAGGAAGCAGGGTTTCTGCGGTCTATTTTGGCGATGTGGAGGCATTCCGGCAGACGATGACAGAGAAATATGGCGAAAAGGAAGTAGAGGCGGCGTTTGCAGGTCGTCCGAATAACATCCGGCTGTCGGTGGTCTATTATCCGGAAATCAATGAATATCAGGGCACGGAAACCATTCAGATGACGATACGCAATTACAGATAAAAGATCCGATAAGAAAGGATATGAGAAAAGATGTTTACAGGAAAGCGGGAAAGAGCACTTGAAGAAGAATTAAGAGCGGCGCAGGAGAAGGCGGATAAAAACCAGAGAAGTTTTGAAAAGCATTTACAGGAATTAGAGGAACAGGCGACTTCTGTGGGACAGGTGGCAGAACAGGGCGAGGTTGCAGCGGGTGCAATCTACAGCACTCTTTTGGCAGGAAAAAATACGTTAGAGTCCTTCCGTGCCAGCCATACCGTATTTTTGGGCAAGGTCAAAGAACAGTCAGACAAGGTTTCAGAGGTGGCAGAGGAAGGCAGAAAGGTACAGCAGAAAGCAGATGATCTGCTGACACAGTTTGCTGCGTTTGTGGAGCCGGAACAAGATGATGATATCTGCAATCGGATGAAAAATGGTGTTGACCAGATGCACGAATTTTCCGGAAAGATGAGTGTGCTTGCTTTAAATGCAGCGATTGAGGCAGGACGGCTCGGAGAGACGGGAAGCAATTTTATCACAGCGGCGGAAGAAATCCGTTCTTTTGCAGGAGAATACGAGGCGGCCGCACAGCAGATGGAAGAACTGATACAGCAGTTACAGGAGCAGAATGAGACGCTTCGGGAAGGGCTTGCGCAGTTGCAGGAGGATGCAAAGGCACAGGCGGTTCTTGCTGCACAGACTGCAATGAGCGGCAAGAAGACAATGGCAGAGTATGAGGCAGGGCAGGTACAGATTCAGGAACTGATTCCGAATGAGGCATTAGACCGGTTAGATGCACTGCGCCAGGCACAGACACAGATGCTTCACTGGAAGGAAGAAATGCAGTCCGAAATGACAGAGATGAAAGGGGAACTGACATGGTAAAAGAAGAACAGATTCAATTTCAGTCAAAAGACGGAAGAACAACCATTCATGGATTTAAGTGGGTGCCGGAAGGAGAAATTCGTGCCGTGCTTCAGATAAATCATGGTATGATTGAGTATATTGCGCGTTATCGTGCGTTTGCACAGTTTTTGGCGGAGCACGGATTTGTCGTGGCAGGCTATGACCACATCGGTCACGGTGCATCCGTTACCTCACAGGAGGAATGGGGCTTTTTCCATGAAAAGGAACCGAGTAAGACACTTGTAGAAGATATGCACCAGTTCCGCACACTGATGCAGAAGGAATATCCGGGGCTTCCGTATTTTATGATGGCACACAGCATGGGTTCTTATCTGCTTAGAAGATATCTCTGCTGCTACGGAGAGGGCTTAAGCGGTGCAGTTATTATGGGAACCGGCTGCGTATCCGATACCTTTATGAAAACAGGAATGGCAATCTGTAAAGTGATGGCGGCATTCCGCGGCTGGCATTACCGCAGCAAGCTTGTGCAGTCACTTTCCTATGACAAATATTACAAAAAATTCGATGTGACCGGCGCAAATCCGGCAAACAGCTGGCTGACAAAGGATGTAGAGGCGGTAAAAAAATATTATGCTGATCCGAGATGCACCTTCCGGTTTACCATTAACGGTTATTATGGACTGATGGAAACGGTATATTATGACAACCAGATGGAAAATATAAGAAATATGCAAAAAGATGTGCCGTTATTTTTGGTGTCCGGTGCCGATGACCCGGTGGGCGGTCTGGGAGAAGGCGTCAAAAAGGTGTATGACAAATTTCAGGCGGCAGGGATAAAGGATGTTACCTATAAGCTCTATGAGACAGACCGTCATGAGATTTTAAATGAGACAGATAAGGAAAAAGTATATGAAGATATCTGTGCATGGCTTACCGTACATACACAGTCATAATGGAGCGATACCACTACGGTATCAGAATGGAAGGAAAAAATGACAGATAGAAAAAGACGGCTTGCCTGCGCAAACGGAACAGAGAAGGCAGACCTTGTATTAAAAAACGGAAATGTGCTCAATGTATTTACCGAAGAGGTGTTAAAGGCAGATGTGGCAATCTGCGGTGATACGATTGTCGGCGTTGGACATTATGAGGGAAAAGAAGAAATTGACTGCACCGGGAAATATCTTGTGCCGGGATTTATTGATGCGCATATGCACATCGAGTCCTGTATGCTTGCGCCGGGAGAACTTGCAAAAGTGCTTGCAGAAGCTGGAACTACAACAATCATTGCAGACCCGCATGAGATTGTAAATGTCAGCGGCAGCAAAGGAATGGATTACTTTTTGCGTGCGACAAATGATATTTTAGTCAATGTATTTTTCATGATTCCATCTGCAGTGCCGGCAACCGATGTCGAGACAAACGGAGCGGGACAGTTCCTTGCGGCAGATATGATGAAGTACGTTGACAATGCAAGGGTGCTTGGATTAGGAGAAACCATGCGTTTTGCAGAGTGCTGCTCCGGGGAAAAGCGTATGGCGGATAAGTTAGAATTATTTTCCAAGAAGCACATAGACGGTCATGCGCCTGGAATCAAGGGAAAACAGGTGCAGGCGTATCGTCTGGCAGGTGTGGAGAATGACCATGAGTGTTCCACACCGGAGGAAGTGTTAGATAAACTGCGTGCAGGACTTCATATTTATATCAGAGAGGGAAGCGGGGCAAAGAATCTCGAGACACTGCTTCACACGCTCTTAGAGGCAGAGGTTTCCTTAGACCAGTGCGCATTCTGCACGGATGATAAGCATGTGGAGGAAATCCGCAAAGAAGGGCATATCAGCACCTGCATCCGCAAGGCGATTGCCATGGGAGTGCCGGTGGCACGTGCGTATAAGATGGGAAGCTATCAAACTGCACAGTTTTATGGGTTAAAGAATTATGGTGCCATCGGAGCCGGTTATCGTGCAGACATCGTATTTTTGGATGACCTGACCGGCGTTCATCCGACCGATGTGATGAAGAGCGGCAGAATTTTAACAAAGGCAGATTATGTAAAGGATTACTCGGTTCCGGTGCCGGAAGAACTGCTTCACACCGTCCATACCGAGGGCGTGACCCGGGAAAAACTTGCGCTCGCCTGTGATGGAAAGACAGATGTAATCCAGATGAATGCACATCAGATTGTGACGACGCATCTCGTAGAGGAAGTTCCGACCGAGAACGGTTATTTTAAGCCGGATAGTGTATATAATAAAATCTGTGTGGTGGAGCGTCATGGAAAGACCGGAGAAATCGGTGTTGCACCGTTAAAGGGCTTTGGCGTGAAGGGCGGAGCGGTTGCAACGTCTGTGGCACATGATTCCCATAACCTGATTGTGGCAGGAGACAACGACGAAGATATTCTTCTGGCAATCGAGGCAGTGCAGAAGGCGCAGGGAGGATATGCAATCGTATCCGGTGGAAAAGTGATCGATGTGCTTCCACTTACCATCTGCGGACTGATGAGCGAAGAGACCTCCGGCATTGTGACTGCAAAGGTGGCAACCATGTTAAAAGAAACAAGAAAACTTGGCATTTCAGCGGACATTGATCCGTTTATTACCCTTTCGTTTATGGCACTTACGGTAATACCGGAGATTCGTGTGACAGAGCGCGGGGTATACCTGTTCGGAAATTAAGAAATTGGAGTATAATTTTAATATGAATAAAATTCAGATAATCAGTGATGGTTCCTGTGACCTTCCAAAAGAGCTTACCGCTCAGAAAAATGTAACTGTTGTTCCGTTTTATGTCTCATTTGACAGCAAAACGTATTTAAAGGAGATGGAAGAGTTAGAACCACGTCATCTCTATGACCAGATGGTAGAGAATCCGGGGGTATATCCGAAAAGCTCGATGCCGTCAGTGGATGATTATTACCGTGTGTTTGAACCGCTTGCAAAGGAAGGAACCGCCATCATCTGCATCTGTATTACGACAAAATTCAGCGGCTCCATGCAGTCAGCCGTCACCGCAAGAGATATGCTGCTGGAAAATTATCCGGACACAAAGATTACGGTCATTGATTCCCAGATTAACACGGTACTGCAGGGACTATATGTGCTTGAAGCGTGCAGACTGCGGGATTTGGGTTATGGATATGATGAGATGGTAGGGCGCCTTTTGGCAATCCGGGAGAGCGGACGCATCTTTTTTACCGTGGGCAGTATTGACTACTTAAAGCACGGCGGACGCATTGGCAGGCTGGCAGGACTTGCGGCAAGTGCCCTGCGGATTAAACCGCTCATTACCTTAAAAGAAGGAGAAATTTTCAGCTCCGGAATCGCAAGAAGCCGTGAAAAATCCATGAATAAGGTCATTGATATGTTGGAGGAATACATCAAAGAGCGTTCTATCAAGCCTGGAGAATACAGCTTTGCCATCGGTTACGGATATGACTATGAGGAAGCATGCCGTTTCCGGGAAAAATTACAGCCGATTGCAGAGGAAAAACTTGGAATTAAGGAAATCAATCTGTTCCAGATTGGGGCTACGATTGGGGTGCATACAGGCCCATATCCGATTGGAGTCGGTATTATCAAGCGTGCAGATCTGGACTAAAAAGAGGAATACATATGGAAATTAAACGGATTGGAGAAAATAAAATCCGATGCGCACTCAGTGAGAGCGAGATTGAGCAGCTTGGATTTGATATTGATGAAATTATCGGAGACAGTGAGACGACCCAGCGCTTCATTCAGAGCGTGTTAGAAGCGATGGAGGAGCAGGAGAATATTCATCTGGAGCACATTTCCCCGATGGTGCGTGCGGAACTGCTTCCTGACCACAGCATGGCAATTACATTTGGCGGTGATTCCGATATGGGATTAAAAGACCTTGTCGATACGGTCAGCAATTTAATGAGCAAGATTGCACCGGAGCGTCTTGAGGAATTTAAGCGATTAAACCAGCCGAAGGAAGAAAAAGCGGAGAATGCAGAGCAGGAAAGTGACAGAGTATCGGAAGAGGAAGAGAAGAAAGCCCGCATGGTCTGTGCGCTGCGGTTTCCGTCAATTGTGGATGCGGCAGATATGTGTAAAGTCTGTTTTCGGGACAAATTCCCGAAGAGTGCACTGTATAAGCTCGACGGGGAATACTATCTGATTCTTGACTTTACGAAGTTTGAGAAGGATGAGATGCGTCCGTTTGCTTTTGGTGCAATGGAGTACGATGCAGGACATATCTCGGACGAGAAACAGATTGCATTTATTAAAGAGCAGGGAAGCCATATTGTAAAAAAAGAAGCGGTTGAAATGCTGATGCAATTGTAAATAATAGATAAATCCCACGTTGTAAATAGACAAAAACCTCAAAACGGGCACATATTTTTCGTGAAAATGCCGAAGAGATTCTTATCCCAAAATCTACCAGATATGCTATGATAGACGAGGTGTGCAATCAAGATATGGTAGCATACACAATTATAAGCGGAGAGATGGAGAGAGGGCTATGAGCAAGGAACAGCTTTGGGAACTGGAGGAAATCAAACGGGGACTATTGGTACAGGCATATCGTATGAAACAGGAACATCCGCATATGTCTCCGGTGGGGCTTGAGTGCGAAATGTACTCTGCAATCATGGCGGAGGTAAGAGACCTTACGAGCCGCATCCAAAGAGGCGCAGAAGCCTGATACAAGAGATAAATCTTAAGAAATGAGAGATGATTGCAAGATTGCAGTCATCTTCTTTTTTTGCTATAATGGTAGGCAGAGGAAAAAACAGAGAGGATGACCCTATATGGATCGTGAAGAACGCAGATTAAGAAGGCGGCAGGATACCAGAGATGCCGTCATCATATTGACGGTATTTGCAATGATAGTCGCATTGCTTGTGGCAGGTGCAGTATTTGGAATCAGCAGATTGATGTCCGGCAGGAGTCAGAAGCCGGCAAACGGAGCTGCGGGGGCGGATACGCAGGCGACGGAACAGCAGGAGACGGAGAACATTTCACAGACGGAGGAGCCGGAAGCAACGGAGATACAGACGGTGGTTGATCCGCTTGTGGAGCAGGCGGCACAGATTGTTTCCGGGATGACATTAGAGGAAAAAGTGGCGCAGATGTTTTTTATTACGCCGGAGGCATTGACCGGTTATGGTCAGGTGACCGTCGCAGGGGATGCAACAAATGAGGCATATCAGAAGTATCCGGTTGGCGGACTGATTTATAATTCCCAGAATCTTGTGGATATCGACCAGACGAAGACGATGATGGCAAAGATGCAGCAGTATGCGGACAGCCGGATATCTCTTCCGGTATTTTTAGGTGTTGATGAAGAGGGCGGCAGTGTGACACGGATTGCATCCAACGAGGCATATGGACTTACAAATGTCGGTAACATGAGCGATATCGGTGCGACAGGGGACACGCAGAATGCTTATCAGGCGGGTGTTACGATTGGAACCTACCTGTCAGACCTTGGATTTAACCTTGATTTTGCCCCAGTGGCAGATGTACTGACCGTATCGGATTCCGTGATTGGAAACCGTTCCTTTGGAACAGACAGCGAGCTTGTAGCTTCTATGGCATTATCAGAGCTGCAGGGCTTACAGAGCATGGGAGTAAAAGGTGTTGTGAAGCATTTCCCGGGACATGGCGGTGTGAGCGGAGACTCCCACAGTGGGGCTGTGTCGACGGACAAATCATTAGAAGAGTTATTATCATCTGAGCTTGTGCCGTTTCAGAGGGCAATTGACGGCGGTGCAGAGTTTTTGATGGTCGGACATATTGCAGCACCGAATGTGACAGGCGATGACACACCGGCGTCTTTATCAAAGGTTATGATTACCGATGTTCTGCGAACCCAGATGGGCTATCAGGGAGTGGTCATCACGGATGCGATGAATATGACGGCGATTACTGCAAACCATGCAGCGGATGAAGCGGCAGTCCTTGCCGTGAATGCCGGAGCGGATATGATTTTAATGCCGGAAGACTTTGAGAAGGCATATAACGGTGTGATAGACGCGGTCAATAACGGAACGATTGAAGAGTATCGGATTAATGAGGCGGTTGTACGCATCGTGAAAGCGAAGCTTGCATTGTCCGAGGAATCATAAAGTGTGCGCTTGCCGCACACTTGCCCGTTAGAGCACAAAGAAAAAGAGCTGTTGCAATATGCGACAGCTCTTTTTCTTAATCCATTGTTTTCAATATCTTATTCTAACAAATAAAAAACGAATTCTATTTCAGAAAAAGGTACATGAGAAACTACTGATTAAAAAGGATTATTTTACTACGGTTACGTTTGTTGCCTGAGGTCCTTTTGCTCCCTCTACAACTTCAAACTCTACTGCAGCACCTTCCTCAAGAGACTTGAATCCCTCCATGTTGAGTCCTGAGTAGTGTACGAATACATCGTTTCCTGCTTCGTCAGAGATGAATCCGTATCCCTTCTGGTTGTTGAACCATTTAACTGTACCTTTCATTGAAAGTACCTCCAAAAAATATTACTGGTTGCAATCTCTGCAACTAGGTCAAGAATACCATATCAATATCAAAAAGTAAAGCAAAAGTGTGAACTTTTTGTGAAGGTTTGTGAATAAAAATTCAGTTACGAAAGTTTTTCATAGACAATCCCATTATTTTTGAGAAAACGCTCTACCAGACGGTCCCATTCGTGCTCAAGACTTTTGTCCGGAGAAAAAATCCGGTAGGAGACGCCGGTTGTGAGCAACAGCGCATCGTTCTGGAACTTCAGGTTTAAAAAGACACCGGAAATATCGGCGGCGGTAAAGCTGCTGTGAATCTGCTCTAAGGTGCGCGTAAGGTTTGTTGGAGAAAGTTCAAGAACAAATTTAAAATAGGAAGGGGTACGTTTTCCCTTAATCAGGTCAAAGCACTGGGTGCGTAACATCCCAAACGGCAGGCAGGAAAATCCGGTAAGACCAAGGGCTTCTGTTTCATCGCTGGAATAAAACTCGCTGTCGATGGTTCCGTCAATGGTAAAGGTGACAGCGGTTTTGATGACAGCTTCCTTTAAAAGAAAGTGGTCGAAGGTTTCGCTGCACAGCAATTTATTCATAAATTCTTTGATTTCGGGAAGATTTAATGCGGTCATCTGCATCCTCGTTTCTGATTATAATAGACTTTTTACATATTTTATCAAAAATAACTCTTAAAATCTACAGCGATTTATAGTAATATGGATAGGAAAGCAAATGTTACAGGTTGCTTTAGAATGGAGAATGGAACATGACAGAAACACAGCATTTATTTAATTTATTAAAAAAAGGAGTTTCTCCGGTTCATGCGGTAGCAGCCGCTGAGGAACGCCTTGTGGCAGCCGGATTTGAAAATCTTGATTATGGGAAAGACTGGCAGCTTTTGCCGGGAAAGAAGTATTACTTAAATCACCATGATACCACATTGTTTGCATTTACCATCCCGATGCAGTGGCAGGACAACAATAAGCCGGCAATCCGTATCGCAGCAGCACACACTGATTTTCCATGTCTTCGGATTAAACCGTCCGCAGATATGAAAACGGATGTTTATGCACAGTTGAACGTGGAAGTATACGGCGGAGCTATTTTAAATACCTGGCTTGACCGTCCGCTTGGAATTGCAGGAAGAGTTGCCGTGCGCAATGACAATCCGTTTGTTCCGCAGATGAAATATTTTGTATCCGAGAAGAATCTTTTGACCATCCCGAATCTTGCCATTCACATGAACCGTAAGGTAAATGAGGGTGTGGAATTAAATAAACAGATTGATATGATTCCATTGCTTGGTCTGATTCCGGAGGGAGAAGACGGAAAAGATTATTTCTTAACCTACATCGCAAAGGAACTTTCCGTGGCAAAGGAAGATATTCTTGATTTTGAACTTACTGTTTACTGTAAGGAAGAACCGCAGTTTGTAGGTATTAATGATGAATTGATTTCAAGTCCGCGACTTGATAATTTAACTTCCTGTTCTGCACTTCTTTCCGCAGTGACAGAGGCAGAGCGGGAGGACGGAATCAATATGATTGCGCTCTTTGACCATGAAGAAATCGGCAGTCACTCCAAACAGGGTGCGGCTTCCATTCTGCTTCACGATATGTTAATCCGCATCTTAAGAGAAATCGGAAGAGATGAGATGGCAGAGGCAGACATCTATAACGGAATGTTATTGTCTGTGGATGTTGCGCACGGACTGCATCCGAACCAGACCGGAAAAATGGATGTGACCAACAAGCCGGTGCTTGGAAAGGGCTTTTGCATCAAGGAAGCATGTTCCCAGTCGTATGCGACAGACTGTGAGGCGATTGCCATCATTCAGCAGATTTGTGATGCTGCAAAGATTCCGTACCAGAAATTTGTAAACCGTTCCGATATGCCGGGTGGCGGAACCTTAGGTTCTATCGCATCTGCGCTGCTTCCGGTAAAGACGGTCGATGTGGGAATCCCGCTGCTTGCAATGCACTCTGCAAGGGAATTGATGGGAACAGCCGACCAGCAGGCACTGAAGGACTTAACAAAGGCATTTTTTGAGGCATAGTCCGTTGTTTATTAAAATTTCATTCTTTTTTTAGAAAAAACCCCTATACAAATAGGGGTTTTTATGTTAATATCACGTAGTAATGAAAACTACTTGTTCTGGAAAAAAAGAACATATTAAAAGTTTTTAAATAACTTATCAGATAATTTCAAAAAATAGAATCGTTTGATAGATAATGGAGGGTTGCATATGTATAAGATTGTGATTGACAGCTGCGGTGAACTGCCGGAAGAATTAAAACAGAATGGACATTTTACAACGGTATCGTTGGAACTTGAAGTGGATGGTTACCGCATCCGGGATGATGAGAGCTTCAATCAGCTTGATTTTCTCCGCAGAGTGAAGGAGAGTCTGAAAGGACCAAAATCCTCCTGTCCATCACCGGAAGAATACATGAAGGCATATGAGGGAGAGGCAGAGCATGTTTATGTGGTAACGCTCTCCGGAAAGCTCAGCGGCTCTTACAACAGTGCCGTTCTCGGAAAGAACATCTACGAGGAAGAGCATGAGGGGGAAGCTGCAAAACAGATTCATATCTTTAACTCCAAATCTGCCTCCATCGGAGAGACGATTATCGGCATGAAGATTCAGGAATATGAAGAGGCAGGGCTTAGCTTTGAGGAAGTAGTAGAGAAAACAGAAAACTACATTTCATCCATGAATACCTTTTTTGTCCTTGAGACACTTGAGACCTTGCGCAAAAACGGCAGACTTTCAAACTTAAAGGCATTTCTTGCCAATACCTTAAACATTAAGCCGGTCATGGGTTCCACTAAGGAAGGACTTATCTGCCAGCTTGGGCAGGCAAGAGGCATGAAGAAGGCGCTCGACCAGATGATTTCTGATGTCATCGAGAAGACAAAGGACTGCGAGAACCGTGTTCTTGCAATTTCCCACTGCAACTGTCCGGAGCGTGCAGCGCAGGTGAAGGCAAAGATTGAAAAGCTTGCGAAGTTCAAGAAGATTATTGTGATTAACACAGCGGGTGTCAGCAGTATGTATGCAAATGACGGTGGTGTCATTATCGCAGTGTAAGATACAGGACGCTGTGGTAATTTTTAAGAAATTCTGAAATTTTTAGCAGCTGCCGCCAAAGTCTTGACAACCGAAAATCCGTGTGCAAGAATAAGCTACTGTAGCAGGAAGCAGAGCACTTTTGGAAAACGGAAAGAACGGTGCAGGACATGATAGAAAGAACCTATGAGGAAATCATAGAAGAAATAGAGAACAAACGAAGATTTGAAAACCTTGCGGGGGTCGAGATTACAGAGCGGATGTTAGAGAAGCTCAAAGATTCCTGCAAGGTTTCTGATTTTATTCATATAGCGGGGACAAATGGAAAAGGTTCAGTCTCTGCTTTTTTGTGTGCAATTTTACAGGAAGCGGGGCTGAAAACCGGTATGTTTACATCGCCGCATCTGGTTGATTTCAGGGAGCGCATCCGCATAAACGGGGAAATGATTGCAAGGGAAGACGCAAAGCGGTTAGGAGAAAAACTTTTAGCGATGGACTTTGGCGTGCATCCTACGATGTTTGACTACTGCCTAGCAATGGCGCTTCTTTATTTTAAGGAACAAAATTGTGATGTGATGATTCTTGAGACGGGACTTGGCGGCAGACTTGACTCTACAAATGCAGTTGGAACACCGGATGTATCGGTCATAACAAAAATTGGCTATGACCATATGGCAATCCTTGGGGATACGCTGCCTGAGATTGCATCTGAGAAAGCGGGGATTATCAAACCTGGAACGATTCTGGTCACCGAAAGCCAGGAGCCTTCGGTGCAGGAGGTATTTTCCCGTGTGGCGAAAGAGGCGGGTGTGACCGATTACAGGCGGGTGAACCTTTCTGAGATTACAGACAGGCATGCAGATGAAGCGGGAGAGCATTTCTCTTTTGGAAACTATAAAAATCTTTCCATGAAGATGCTCGGCGTGCACCAGTATGAAAATGCAGCGGCAGCGATTCTTGCAGCGGAGACATTTTTAGGTAAAAGAGGAATCGAATCGGAACATATTCATGCGGCAGTCCGTGCCGGAATTGAAAAGGCAGTGTGGCAGGGACGCATGGAGATTTTAAAGAAAGAGCCGTTTCTCATGGTCGATGGAGCACACAACAGCAATGGCGTTGCTGCGTTAAAGGAGAGCCTTCTTACATTGTTTCCGGGGGAAAAATTCCATTTTATCATGGGCGTGATGGCGGATAAGGATTACGAAAAAATGGTGGAGGAGCTGCTTCCGCTGGCAGTTGATTTTGTGACGGTAACGGTGGAGAGCGAGCGGGCACTCCAGGCGGACAGTCTTGCCGCCTGTATTGAAAAGAAGGGTGTGACAGCACATTCCTGCGCGAATCTGGAAGAATGTTTTGATTTAAAAAAATGGGATACGGCGCATAAGACAGTTGCATTCGGTTCACTTTACTTTATTGGGGAAGTAGAAGCATTTTTTACAAAAGTGTTTCGGAATTAAGGCAATATGACAAAATTCCTAAATTTTCGCTAAATCTACGTAATAGATTCCTATTTTAAAGTTGGATTGATTATACTGTTAGAGAAACAGGGGAAATGTAGTTTTGGAAAGGACCATAAGATGGTATTCAGCAGTTTTGAATTTTTATTCCGGTTTTTGCCGGTTTTTTTACTGATATATTACATTGCACCGCGAAAGTGCAGAAACCTGGTACTTTTTACAGGAAGTATTGTATTTTATACTTTTGGGGAGGCAGAACATGTTGTACTGCTTCTCCTATCCGTCATCGTCAACTATCTGTTTGCGCGGTTGATGTATCCGAGGGAGGAGACCGGGAGAGGCAGCAGGCAGAAAGTGCTTCTGATTCTGGCGTTAATCTATAACTTTGGGATTTTATTCTTCTATAAATATAGTGGGCTTACAAAAGAACTGCCGCTTGGCATCAGCTTTTATACGTTCCAGATCAGTGCGTACATCATTGATGTTTACCGTGGAAAAGTGCCTGCGTCAAAGTCTTTCGTGAAGCTTGGAACTTATCTTACGATGTTTCCACAGCTCATTGCAGGACCGATTATTAATTATTCCGAGGTCAGCGCACAGTTAAACCGCAGGGTTGTAACACTCGAAGACTTTGAGGATGGATTAAAGACCCTTATCATCGGACTTGGCGCGAAGGTCATTGTGGCAGACCGTATCGGATTACTGTGGAATAACCTCCAGTCAGTCGGATTTGAGAGTATTTCGACACCGGCGGCGTGGCTTGGTGCATTCGCGTATTCATTTGAACTTTATTTTGACTTTGCCGGCTACTCCATGATGGCGATGGGACTTGGAAAAATGTTAGGCTTTGATATTCCGGTGAACTTCAGGCAGCCTTATATGTCCCGCTCGGTATCGGAATTCTGGCGCAGATGGCACATCACGCTCGGAAGATGGTTCCGTGAATATGTATACATTCCGCTTGGCGGAAACCGCAAGGGAACGGCACGGACGTTTTTTAATCTGTTTGTGGTATGGTCACTGACTGCACTGTGGCACGGTGCGGAGCCAAATTTCCTTATCTGGGGAGCGTCACTGCTCTTTTTGCTTGGAATTGAAAAATTATTTTTACTGCGCTTTCTGGAGAAACACCACGGAATCGCACATATTTATCTGCTATTTGTAGTACCGATAACCTGGGTGGCTTTTGCAATCGAAGATGTGTCGAAGCTCGGCGTCTATTTAAGCCGGATGTTTCCATTTTTTACGGAAGCAGCAGGAACGGTAAATTCCATGGATTATGTGGGGTACTTAAAGGATTATGGACCGTTGTTTTTGATTGCCATATTTTTTGCAACGTCCATTCCGGCTGCCTTTTACAAGGTATTTAAAAAGAAATGGCTTGGAAATATCGGGGTGACGGTGATACTTGCGCTCAGCTTGTATTATCTTGCGGTCTCCACGAATAATCCATTTTTGTATTTTAATTTTTAGTGTGTAATTGCAGTGAGAAAGAACGGGTGAGTTAGAGTGAAGAGATTCTTGCGATGCAGGATAACGGTTGTTCTGTTTTTGGGCTGGATAGTGCTTTCCGTGATTGGCTACCTTGGACGGGACAACATTTATAAAAATTATACAATAGATATCAAAAAAACACCGTACTTTGTTCTGGTTTTTCAGGGAATCCACGATGGAATTTATCCGTGGAGCGCAGAATCAAAGGACTTCTGGGAAAAGTGGAAGGAGCAGCAGGGCGGCACGGAGCCGGGAAGCGAACTGGTGGCAGAGACCGAAGAGACGGAAGAGTCACAGGCGACAGAGGAAATTGCAGAGACGGAAGAAACAGGTGCAACAGAGGAAGCTGGTGCAACAGAAGAAGCCGGTGCTACGGAGCGTGTTGACGAATCCGTGGACGCAACAGAGTCTGTGGAAGAGACCGAGGAACCGGAGACGAAACCGTTTGTGGATGTGGACGAAAGTTATTTTGAAGATGCCGTATTTATCGGAGATTCAAGAACGGTCGGTTTACAGGATTACAGTG
This sequence comes from Roseburia sp., assembly GCA_050874345.1. GTDB lineage: Bacteria > Bacillota > Clostridia > Lachnospirales > Lachnospiraceae > Roseburia. The sequence continues at coordinate 18,940 of JBNMKM010000010.1, forward strand.
GATTAAATGCAACATTTTATGCCACAGTCGGACTCAATGTCTACGATATGTGGGATGAAAATTTCTGTAATTTGAACGGAAGCAAGGTCTCCCTCGAGCAGGCATTGTCGGTCAACAAGTATAAGAAGGTGTACTTCCAGATTGGAATCAACGAGATGGGACGCGGCACGATTGATACCTTTATGGAAGCGTATGAGAAATCCGTAGAGAAATTCATGGAACTGCAGCCGGATGCGATTATCTATGTGCAGGCGATTATGAAGGTGACAAAATCCAAGTCCGACAGTGATCCGATTTTTAATAATGAAGGAATTACCGCCCGCAATGAACGGATTGCCGAGCTTGCGGACGGACAGAGAATTTTCTATATTGATGAGAATGAGGTTGTTTGTGATGAATCCGGTGGACTAAACCCGGATCTTACGTTCGACAATCTGCATCTTTATGGCTCCCAGTATGGAATCTGGGTGGACTTTTTAAAGACAAAGGGAATCAAGATGGATTAACCGTGTGTAGGCACCCATGCAGCAGCGTGGGTGCCTTCCTGCATTTTAAAATGATTTTTGTGGAAGGTGAAATACCCTTCGTCCTGCAGACGTCCCAGTTCACTTGACATCGCACTGCGGTCAACGGACAGATAGTCTGCAAGCTGCTGGCGGTTGAACGGAATATCAAATTCGAGACTGCCCTGACGGATTGCCTCCGCGGAGAGGTAGGAGAGCAGTTTTTCCCTGGTGGTACGCTTGGACATATGCTCTAATTTTTTACTGAGTCTGAAATTTTTCTCGGAGAGCACGGCGATGAGGTTGTGAATCAGCCGGTTATGAAATTCACAGGAGGAACCGCAGGTTGTCAGCATCTTATGAAGATTTAAAAACAGAATTTCGGTGTTTCCGACTGCCTGGATGGAGACTTCGGACGGAACATCCGAGCGGATGGCATAGGATTCCCCGAAGATATCTCCCGGCGTACATTCTGCCATAAGATTGACATTTCCCCAGAAATCTTCCTTTAAAATATGCACAGTTCCCTCGAGCACGAGGCCGATGGACTGGATGAAATCACCGTGGTGCAGGATGAAATCTCCCTTGCGAAAATGTGCGTAGCGCGCCGAGAGGCACCCCAACATGGAATGAATTTCCTCCGGCGAGATTCCGGCAAAAACCGCAGAACGTGTCAGTATGGCATCGTATTGATTCTGTACCTGTTCCATAAATTCCCTCCCCAAATTGTACAAAAATTAAAAATGTTGTAAAAACAACGGATTCTTTGCGCCCATTATAGTATGATACCATTGTCAGGTCAAGAGCATACAGATTTTAAATAGAAAACAGGAGGAAGAAAATGGTAAGACAGATTATTGAAATTGATGAGGAAAAATGTATTGGATGCGGGAAATGCGCAGATGCTTGTCATGAGGGCGCAATCGCAATGATAAATGGAAAAGCGAAGCTGATGCGGGATGATTACTGCGATGGGCTTGGCAACTGCCTTCCGGCATGCCCGACTGATGCAATTTCTTTTGTAGAGAGAGAAGCATTAGCATACGACGAGAAAGCGGTAGAACTGCATAAACAGTTAAAGGAGCAGGCGAAAGCTGCGAATCCGCTTGCGTGTGGCTGTCCGGGAACCCAGTCTAAGAGTATTAACAGGGCACATAAGGAAGCGGCAGAGGCAGTAAGTGATGTGGCAGTAACATCCGAGCTTTCCCAGTGGCCGGTGCAGATTAAGTTAGTTCCGGTAAACGCACCTTATTTTAACGGTGCCAATCTTTTGGTGGCAGCAGACTGTACTGCTTATGCGTACGGTGATTTCCACCGGAAATTTATCCGCAATCATGTGACGGTCATCGGATGTCCGAAGCTTGACGAGGGAGATTACACCGAGAAGCTGACACAGATTATCGCAAACAACGACATTAAGAGTGTGACGATTGTGCGGATGGAAGTGCCTTGCTGCGGTGGCTTAGAGCAGGCAGTCAAAAATGCACTTCAGGCGAGCGGAAAATTTATTCCGTGGCAGGTGACCGTGATTTCTACCGACGGTCAGATTTTGGAGAGATAGTTTAAGAACAGACATTATAAAGTCTTTTACAGAAAGGAGAACGGATATGAGTGTAAATCAAAGAAAAGTTGCAGTAATTGGATGTGGATTTGTGGGTTCAGCCACAGCATTTGCCTTAATGGAGAGCGGACTGTTTTCCGAGATGGTGTTAATTGATGCGGACAAAAACCGTGCAGAGGGCGAAGCGATGGATATCAGCCACGGACTGCCGTTTGCAAGACCAATGAAAATTTATGCCGGGGAATACGATGACATTGTGGATGCGGCAATTATCATTGTGACTGCCGGTGCAAATCAGAAGCCGGATGAGACCAGACTCGATCTGGTACACAAAAATGTTTCGATTTATAAGAGTATTATCCCGGAGATTGCATCGCGCGGTTGTGAGGGAATCCTTTTGATTGTGTCCAATCCGGTTGACATTCTTACGTATGTCGCATGGAAGCTTTCCGGATTCCCGAGAAACCGTGTGCTTGGTTCCGGAACCGTTTTGGATACCGCAAGATTAAAGTACAACTTAGGCGAGCACCTTGGAGTGGACAGCCGCAGTGTTCATGCGTTTATCATCGGAGAACACGGCGACAGCGAGCTTGCAGTGTGGAGCAGTGCCACGGTTTCCGGTGTTCCGATTCACAAATTCTGCGAGATGCGGGGGCATTACAATCACGATGAGGCGGCAGAGCGTATTCACGAAACGGTAAAAAACAGTGCATATGAAATCATCGAAAAGAAGCGCGCCACTTATTTTGGGGTCGCAATGGCGGTGCGCAGAATCTGCGAGTGCTTAGTGCGTGATGAAAAATCCATTCTTCCGGTTTCCAATCTGATGCAGGGAGAATTTGGAATCAGCGATATTGCGCTCAGCGTTCCGGCAGTCGTCGGTGCAGACGGCGTGGAAAACATTGTTCCGGTGTCGTTAAATGAGGAAGAGCTTGAGAAGCTTCAGGCATCTGCGAAGACTTTGAAAGAGATTGCAGATACCGTTTTATAAAATCCGGTAATAAAATTTCCTTTTTTTCACATACTGATTGCAGAAACTATCATCGTATGTGAAAGGGGAAACGGATGTCATTAAAAATTACGATTACAGATGTACACGCAAGACAGATTTTGGATTCCAGAGGAAACCCGACGGTAGAGGTTGAGGTCACAGCGGAGACGGAGACGACCGGAAAGAAAATCAGTGCAAGGGAGTCTGTACCTTCCGGCGCAAGTACCGGGCAGTTTGAGGCGATTGAGCTGCGGGACGGGGACGATAATTATTTCGGACTCGGTGTCAAAAAGGTCGTAGAGCACGTCAATACCAAAATCCGCGAGGCATTGCTTGGACAAAATGTGTTAAACCAGGCAATGCTTGACCGCATTATGGTGGAGCTTGACGGAACGGACAACAAGGGAAGCCTTGGTGCAAATGCTATTTTAGGCGTATCGCTTGCCTGCGCAAAGACTGCGGCAAAAGCGCTTGATATGCCGCTTTACCGCTATATCGGCGGCGTGGGGGCAAAGCTTTTGCCGGTTCCGATGATGAATGTCATAAACGGAGGCGCGCATGCGAAAAATCCGCTTGATTTTCAGGAATTTATGATTCTTCCGGCGGGAGCGGGGAGCTACAGCGAAGCACTTCGAATGGGAACTGAGGTCTATCATTTTTTGCGGCAGATTTTAAATGAAGAAGGACTTTCTACAGCTGTCGGAGATGAGGGCGGATTTGCGCCGGATTTGGCGGATGCAAAAGAGGTGTTCCGCTATCTCTCCCGTGCGGTGGAAAAAGCGGGCTACCGTGTTGGCATAGATGTTGTGTTTGCGATGGATGCAGCGGCAAGTGAGCTTTATGATGAAAAGAGCGGCAGCTACAAGTTTGCGGGAGAACAGGTGGAGCGGAGCACAGAGGAAATGATTGCCCTTTACGAGACGCTGATCAAAGAATTCCCGTTAGTGTCCATTGAGGACGGACTGCACGAGGACGATTGGGAGGGCTGGAAGGAGCTTACAGCGCGTCTTGGAGACAAAATCCAGCTTGTCGGCGACGACTTTTTTGTCACAAATCCAAAGCGGATTAAATGTGGAATCAAGCTTGATACGGCAAATGCTGTGCTGATAAAAGTCAATCAGATTGGAACGGTCACAGAGGCGCTCGATGCGATATTTATGGCAAAAAGTGCGGGAATGCGCACCGTGATTTCCCATCGTTCCGGCGAAACAGAGGATGCGTTTATCGCGGACCTTGCCGTTGCGGTAAATGCCGGACAGATTAAGACGGGTGCACCGTGCCGCAGTGAGCGGACGGCAAAGTACAACCAGCTTTTGCGCATTGAGGAAGAACTCGATGCACAGGCGGAATTTATCGGAAGCAGCTATATGGGATGCCGTTATTTTCCGGCTTCGCAGGAGCATTGTCCGACGGATGGAGTTTCTTCTTAAAAAAATGGTTGAAAATGCCATGACTTCATGCTATAATATAAAAAGTTATGAGTTGACAACCTTAGGGAGGAAATCATCGTGGCAGTTTTAAAGACAATTTTGACCGTTATTTTCATATTGATCAGCCTTGTATTGACTGTAATCATTCTGATGCAGGAAGGAAAATCCGCAGGACTTGGCGCAATCGCCGGAGCAGCAGACACCTACTGGGGAAAGAACAAAGGACGTTCCGTTGAAGGTATGCTGGTAAAATGGACAAAGATTTGTGTAATCTTGTTCCTGGTAATCGCTGCAGTATTAAATATGGGAATTTTCTAAGAAACATGGAGGCTGTCGTTTGGACAGCCTCTTTTTTACATGGAGGAGAGATGGAGAAAGAACTTTTAAAAGAGCGGATGGACACGATTTACGGTTTCATCTGTGATGAACTATATGTGCCGATGAAGGCAAAAGAAATTGCCATCGTACTAAATATCCCAAAGCAGCAGCGTATGGAGCTTCAGCAGGTCTTAGATGCACTCGAGGCGGAGGGAAAGGTTGAGGTATCGGCAAAGGGAAAATATAAAAAAGCAGAGGGCAAATTTTTGACCGGTGTTTTTACCGCACATCCGAGAGGGTTTGGATTTGTGACAGTAGAAGGGGAGACGGAGGACATTTTTATCCCGGAATCCCAGGTAAACGGCGCTTTTCATACCGATACTGTGCAGGTTGCCATTACCGGTGAGAGCGTAGAGCGCGGTGGAAAAGGAAAGCGGCGCGAGGGAAAGGTCGTAAAGATTCTTGCCAGAGGGGCAGAGCAGATTGTCTGTACCTATGAGAAGAGCAAAACCTTCGGGTTTGCCGTGCCGGATAATCCAAAGTTTGCAACGGATATTTTTATTCCGCAGGAGCGCTCAAAAGGCGCTGTGACCGGGCATAAGGTTGTAGTCGAGATTACCGATTACGGCAGTGAGCGAAAGAAACCGGAAGGAAAAGTAGTGGAAATTCTCGGACATATCAATGACCCGGGAACGGATATTCTTTCCGTTGTGCGCGCCTATAACCTTCCGGTGGAGTTCCCGGAAAAAGTGTTAAATCAGGCGGAGCGCGTTTCAAATGAGGTGAGCACCGCAGATATGGCAGGACGCATGGATATCCGTGACTGGCAGACCGTGACCATCGATGGGGAGGATGCAAAGGACCTTGACGATGCCATTACCCTTACAAGGGAGGGGGAGCGTTATCGTCTGGGCGTGCATATTGCGGATGTTTCGAATTATGTGCAGGAAAAAAGTGCGCTTGATGTGGAAGCGTTAAAGAGAGGAACCTCGGTTTATCTGGTTGACCGTGTCATTCCGATGCTGCCGCATAAGCTGTCAAACGGTATCTGCTCGTTAAATGCAGGAGAGAACCGACTGGCATTAAGTTGTATCATGACGATTGATGCAAAGGGAAATGTGGTTGACCATAAAATTGCAGAGACGGTGATTAAGGTTGACCGACGCATGAGTTATACGAGTGTAAAAAAGATTCTTGAGGACCATGACGAGGCAGAATGTAAAGAGTACGAAGAACTGGTGCCGATGTTTGAACTGATGCAGGAGCTGGCAGCCATTCTGCGCCAGAAACGGATGAAACGTGGTTCGATTGATTTTGATTTCCCGGAAACAAAAATTATTCTCGATGCAGATGGCAAGCCGGTGGATATCAAACCGTATGAGCGGAACGTGGCAACCAAGATTATCGAAGATTTCATGCTGATTGCAAATGAGACGGTTGCACAGGATTATTTCTGGCAGGAGCTTCCGTTTGTATATCGGACGCACGATAACCCGGACACAGAGAAAATCAGAAAGCTTTCAACGTTTATCAATAATTTCGGTTACTCGATTCATATCGGGCAGGATGAGGTACACCCGAAAGAGTTACAGAAGTTACTACAGAAGATAGAGGGAACACCCGAGGAGGCGCTAATCAGCCGCCTGACACTGCGTTCCATGAAGCAGGCAAAATATACGACGGAGGGAACCGGGCATTTTGGACTGGCAACTTCCTATTATTGTCATTTTACATCGCCGATTCGCCGTTACCCGGATTTGCAGATTCACCGCATTATCAAGGATAACTTACGTGGTCGGATGAATGAAAAGCGCATCACACATTATGAAAAAATTCTGCCGGAGGTCGCAAAGCAGTTCAGCGAGATGGAGCGCCGTGCGGATGAGGCGGAGCGTGAGACCGATAAACTGAAAAAAGTGGAATATATGTCGGAGCGGATTGGTAATATTTATGAAGGAGTTATTTCCAGTGTGACAGAGTGGGGCTTTTATGTGGAGCTGCCGAATACGGTAGAGGGGCTGGTACACGTAACCACACTTGTAGATGACTATTTCCACTATGACGAGCGCACCTATGAGCTTATCGGCGAGACCACAAACATGCGTTATAAGCTGGGGCAGAAGGTCAAGGTCATGGTGACAGGGACAGATAAGCTGATGCGCACGATTGATTTTTCTGTCGTATCGGCAGAGGCGGAAATCGTGTCGTAAGATGCGATTTTTTACTCTATAGGAAATACCGTGTTACGTTAAAGCGTGAAAGCTGTGTTCCTATAGAGCAAAAAGTCCTACCGGACAGGATGCGCAGCTCGCGGAGACGAATTTATAGCTTTGCTATCCGCTCGCGCGCGAAAGTGTGCGACAGGCGCACACTTTATGTGCCGGCATAAACGTATTTTGAGACTTGCGGAATCGGTGAAAATACAGTATAATACAATGACCGGAGGTAATAGACATGGCAAAGGCAGAGAAAAAGTTAATAGCGAACAACAAGAAAGCCTATCATGACTATTTTCTGGATGAGTGCTTTGAAACAGGAATCGAGCTTCACGGAACAGAAGTGAAATCGCTCCGTATGGGAAAGTGCAGTATCAAGGAGGCTTTTATCCGAATTGAAAAGGAAGAGGTCATCATCTACGGAATGCACATCAGCCCGTATGAGAAGGGGAACATCTTCAACAAAGACCCTCTTCGCCCGAAAAAACTGTTGATGCACAAATCCGAAATCCGCAAGTTGATTGGGAAAATCAAAGAAAAAGGGTATACACTTGTTCCGGTGGAAGTATACTTTAAAGGAAGTCTTGTGAAAGTGGAAATCGCACTGGCGCGAGGCAAAAAGCTCTATGATAAGCGGCAGGATATCGCCAAGAAGGATATGCGCCGGGAGGCAGAGCGGGATTTCAAGGTAAGAAATCTGTAAATATCTGGGCTTGTAATGGTTTCGACAGGGATCATGAAGCTGGAGAAGCGAGTCGCATGCAATGCGTTAAATGGCAAACTTAAAATTAAACGCTGAAGATAATTTAGCATACGCTGCCTAATGGCAGCAGTCTGACCTAGAGCACTCACACTTTAGGACCCAGGCTTCGACTATGTGAGAAACGACACGGGCAAAGCTTTGAGCCCGTGGGCGTATTATGAAGCTACTGAAACCGTAAGGGTGTCTGCTCCCGTGCGGCAGAGGAAATGTCAAAGAACAGAATACGCTCGTAGAAGGACAGGGGATTGGTTTTTGGACACGGGTTCGACTCCCGTCAGGTCCACCAAATAGTGCAAATCCGAACTCATTCTTTTTCGTGAGACACTGTTTCGGATTTGTTTATCATATTGAGGACGTAGGTTAATCTGCGTCCTTTTTTGGTGTGTCATAACCGAGAGCCTGTTTGGAATCGCTGATACCAGCGGTCGTAGGGTCAGTCACGATACCGAGAATGGTAAGGACTGCGAACAGGGCGTTGACAACAGCCAACAGCTTGTCTCCCAGTTCTCCCATATCGAGGGTGTAACCAAACACAGCGGCGATTACCTGTACCAGTAACAGCACAGCCGGGATAAGGGCAATCCAAAAGCTCTTATTTTTGATACGCACTTTCCAGTTAATCATAGTAAATTCCTCCTTAAATGTGGTGGGTGAAGTAGTAAAAGTAGTTGTTCTTAGCTTTTTTCGTATAACTTTTGATAGAATACGCGCGTATAAGTAAAAGTTACCGCAAAAACCGATTTTTAACTACTTTTACTACTTCTAAAACAATTTGTTCACTTCTTCCTGTACAGCACCCGGGTCATATCCAGCGGCTTTCAGTCTTGCGGTACGGTCTGCACCATTACCCCATGTAGACCAGCGAGAATCAGAGCAAGTACCGTTGAAGATTTCCTTTGCAATTTCTGCATTGGATTTCTTCGCCGGAGTGCTGGAAACAGCAGAGCCGGAATTGGTAGTGATAAATGCATCATACCCAGCGGCTTTCAGTTTCGCCATCTGATTTTCAGCATTTTCCTTTTTGGAGAAAGCACCTACCTGTACTTTGTAAAGACCTCCAACCTGTGTGATAAAGTTATCGAATCCGGCGGCTTTCAGCTTTGCGGAGAGAGCGTCAGCGTTAGACTTCTTAGAGAAAGCCCCTGTCTGCACTCTGTACAGCGTTTTTCCGTCAGAGGGTGTACTTGTACCACCTGTGGAAGTAGAGCCGCCTGTGAGCCGCTTAGTGACCTCTGCGGCGAGATTACCGAGACGATTATACAGCCAGTCTCCCGGGCAACTCTTATTCGCAAACCATCTATGTACCGTCAGTACCATTTCATCAGACTTCGGAGCATAATTGAGGGTCTTGTTCTTGTCACCAAACCACAACAGCTTGCTCTTGCCATTACGCTTGCAAATATCCACGCAGAGGTTGATAAGAGAAGCATACACAGCGTCATTGAACGCATACGGAGCTGTCTTGTCAGACGCACATTCGATAGTGACTGCTCGCTGATCGTTCTCACGACTGGAAGAACACCACGAACGATTTTTCTCCTCAACAGACATAGAAATACGACCGTCAGAGCCGATACCGTAATTGCAACTTGCCTGTCTTGCGGAGCTTGTGAAGCAACCGCAGATAGATTCTGCGGAGAGCTGACCTACCACACAATGAGGTGTGATACGGTCAATGGAGTGTGTTCTCTGCCCGGAATGGTTCGGGGAGAGATTTGTGTAACACACTAAAGGACTGTTACTCATGTTAGATTCCTCCTTCTTATCATACTTGGTTAAGTCCCACGTCTTGATAACACGCATGAGGTTATCCACATACTTGAGAGACGTAGCGTAACCATCGGCTTTGATATTCTCAAGATACTGTCGAGGGTCTGTAACACCCTTGAGGTTCTTGTAATTGGATATGTTAATGAAATCGAAGTAGCCGATAACTCCGTTTTCCATATCGCTGAATTTACACCACTGCATAGCAGAGCTGGTGTAGCTTCCATCTGCGTTCTGCTCACTACCTGTCATGTGATAAATACCGATACAGGTCTTACAGCGACCTTCCCGGTATTTCAGACCGAAGTAGTTGTGAGCGTTTACCGCAAGTTCCGAAGTACCGTAACCGCTCTCCAAAATTGCCTGTGCAATCGCCGGGGAGCAGACCTCGATACCGTAGGACGGAGCGTACTTCTGAATCAATGCGGCAATCTCTTTGATAAACTGCTCATTGCTCAATTTTTACTCCTCCTTCTCGAGAGGTAATTTCTCAACCTCTTTCATAACCTTTTCCGCTGTACCGTTCTGAAAGCTGTTCAATCTGCTTCTGATAGTAATTCGCACAATCCATTCCCATGTGCTTATCAACCAAATCCTCGAAATCCTTCGGGGATAAGATAGTTTCGGGTCTGCCGTTACTTAGTGTCAGCATTTGCGGCATTTTCAGTCACCTCCTGTTCATATTCAGACATAAGGTTGAGAATACTCTCGCTGTATGAGGTGGATTTAATACCGCTTTCCCATGCTTTCTTAGCTCCATACTCGCCCATGTTGTATGCCATCAGAGCTTTGTTGTAGTCACCATCATAGGCTTTTATGTATGAACCAATCACTTTCACACCGCAGAAGACGTTCTGATAAGGGTCGAGCATATCTGCCGCCCTGTATTGTTCTTCCAGTGTCTCGTGATTGATTTTGTTAATCTGCATGAGACCGTAATCGCCAGTGTCACTCACTGCTTCCGGGTTGAATTGACTTTCCTTATCAATCATTGCAATAACGAGTGATACAGGAACTTCTTCGTCAGCACATACCTCATAGATGTATCTCTGTAAGCTGTACGAGAGCGGTACATCATAATAGGTAACGTCCTCAAGCGTTGGGAGCTTGTCGCTGTCATACGCCGGGACTTCAACGGTCTTGGTAAGAGTTACCTCTTTGACCGGGGCGGTGTGTCTACCAATGAATAAACCAGCGATCAGTCCGATTGTCACCAGCACTGCGAAGATAATGTAAACTTCGATAACAGCTAATTTGTGGCGATTGATTCTTTTGTGTTTTTGTGTTCCTCTACATTCCGTAGCCATCTTTGAAAATCCTCCTCATTCTTCGGGTCTTCATAAAACTTGATTATGAGACCTACCAATGGTCTTGCGAGGTCATTTACCTGTGTGTCGGACAGGTTCATTCATTCTCACGTTCCTTAAGAATTTCCTCGCACACAGCGAGAATCTTTTTGGCTTTCGGGTAGGTGTAAACACCTCGAAGAATACTTGACAGCATAGGCGGTTGGACTGCATAACCTCGCTTCTGCAATTCCAAAATCATATCTACCTGTGTCATTCCTAAATCAGCCATTCTCTCTTTAACGTCCACGACTTCTCTACCTCCTTTTTATAATTCTTGAAATGCGAATCCACCTTGACAAATAGCCGAATTATTGTTATTATTCTTATAAAGACTACCAATAACATTCGCTTCTCGAAAATGCCACTTTTCGAGAGGTCGGTTTCTTATTGTCAATTCGTGTTTTCCGAACTTCATGTTATTATTCTAATTCTTATTATGCGAATTGTCAAGAGGAAAATTCATAAAATACGAATTAAATTTCGGATAGGAGGAATTGCTATGACATTCGCAGAAAACATCAATCGCATTTGTGCCGCTAAAGGCACGAACCTTACAGCACTTGTGAAAGCCGTAAAAGGCTCAAGTTCCTTCGCTACTGCCATCAATAAGGGGTCTTTACCGAAAGAATCCGAATTGCTGGAAATGGCAAAAATTTTAGGTTGTTCTATAATGGATTTCTTCGCAGACGAAGAAGACATTCCGCAGACCGCCGCACCAGCAGACGAAGACGAGGAAGATATTCTTCGTATCTATCGTGGACTATCTCGGAGAGCAAAGCATGAGTTCATGTCTATGGTTTATGAGTATGAGAATCGTGAGGAGCTTGAGGGGGATAAGGAAACAACTGCGGCAGTGTGATAAGCTCATTCCATTTGAATTGATACATAGAAAAAAGATATTGGAGGTGAGACTATCAAAGCGGTAATCTATGCTCGTTACTCGAGCCATAACCAACGAGAAGAATCTATCGAGGGACAGCTTAGAGAATGTCAAGAGTTCGCTCTCAAGAATGATTTCATCATTGTGGACGAATACATTGACAGGGCTATATCCGGCAAGACGGACAACCGCCCCAGCTTTCAAAGATTGATAAAAGACAGCGAGAAGGGAAACTTTGACGCTGTTATCATGTACACTCTCGACCGTTTCGCTCGAAACAGGTATGACAGTGCCATATACAAAGCAAAGCTCAAGAAGAACGGTGTCCGGGTCTTCTATGCAAAACAGCCAATGCCGGACACCCCGGAAGGTATTATCCTCGAATCAGTTCTCGAGGGTTACGCCGAATATTACAGTGAGAACCTTGCCCGGAGCATTAAGAGAGGTCTGAAAGAAAACGCCCTCCATGGAATCGCCATGGGTAGTCCTACCCTTGGTTATAAGATTGGAGAAGACAGACAGTATGAGATTGACCCGGTGGGTGCAAAAGCTGTACAGAGTATCTTTGAAATGTACGCCGAGGGAAAATCAAAGACGCAGATCGTTAATTGGTTGAATGAACAGGGGTACAAAACTTCCCGAGGGAACGCTTTTAATAAGAACAGTTTGAGTAGAATCCTACGAAATGATAAATACATCGGAGTGTACCGATACGATGATGTGGTCTTAGAGGACGCTGTGCCGCCTATAATCGACCGTAGCTTGTTTGATAGAGTACAGGCTACCTTCCGGCACAATTACCTCGCACGAGCCAAAAACAAAGCCGCAGAGGACTATCTACTGACTACGAAAGTATTCTGCGGTCACTGCGGCGAACCGATGATAGGTGAGAGTGGTACTTCAAAGACCGGGAAGGTACACCATTATTACAAATGTGCTGGAAGGAAACGAAAGCATAATTGTAAAAAGAAGGTCGAGAAAAAAGATTGGCTCGAGCAGACGGTCGTTCAATTTACGGTGCAACAGGTTCTCACCGATGATAATATCGAACTGATCTCCACTCGAGCTATGGAACTGATTGAGAAGGAATTACAGGACACTTCCGTTTTGATTGGTTTACAGGAACGATTGAAAGAAACAAATAAGAGAATAAAGAACCTCATGTCTGCGATTGAGCAAGGCATAATCACGCCGACAACAAAAGAGCGGCTTGAGGAGCTGGAACAGGAACGCCGAGACCTCGAAGGGCAGATTGCCCGGGAAGAAATGAAAAAGCCCCTCTTGACGAAAGAGCGAATCATGTATTGGCTCTATTCGTTCAAGAAGGGCGATATTGAAGACGTTGAGTATCAGCGAAGAATTATCGACACACTCGTAAACTCTGTATATGTGTATGACGAGGGCGATAAGGGTCGTAAAATAGTGCTGACTTTCAACATTTCGGGGAACAATACGCTCACTATCTCGAGTTCGGATATTGAGCGCACAGCTCCACTAAAAGAAAATAGCCTAAAATCAAGGGAAACGATTGAAATACCTTGATTCTAGGCTATTTTTATTTATTTCAGTAATTCTGCAATGTTGATGCTCAAATCACCATAAATTCCCACTGTAATATCCTGTTGGAACGGAAGAATCATAGGTGCAACATCTTCTTCGTACCGGTAAATAGTCGTACGCTCTTTTTCTGGGTCAACAATCCAGTATTCACGGACTCCAGCATCAGAATATAAAGTATTTTTGGTAGTATAATCCATTTTCCGGCTTGATGGTGATACGATTTCAATAATAAAATCCGGTGCACCGTTGCATCCGCGGTCATTCAACTTCGATTTGTCACAAATAACGCTGATATCCGGTTCAACGTACGTTTTATTGTCTTTATTCAAAAAAACGGCAAATGGGGCGGGATAGACTTCACAGGAACCATGATTTTTGCGGATATATGTCTCAATGCTCCATGCAAGAGACTGCTGTATTTTCTGATGCAATCTGTTTGGTGGCGCCATATCATAAATGACACCGTCAATTAGCTCTGCACGCTGTCCTTCTGGAAGAGAATAGATGTAGTCGGTTGTGTAAATGGTTTCTTTTGGGAATGGCATAGTGTACCTCCTTGTAATATATCAATACAATAACATATTATGTGTCCAATAAACCGGACTATTTTCTACTTGCCTTTACAAAAGCGGCAAATTCTTTGATTTTATCCAGCTCGGCTTCTGTGTACTCGTCACCATCGAAGTGTGCAGCAATGGTGGCTGGTTCATCATTTAAACCAAGTAAGTCATCTGCTGATACATTTAACGCATCTGCAATTTTCTTTATTGTCTTGACATTTGGTTCACGGTTTCCACTTTCATATAATGAATATGTGGATTTTGCAACACCAATTTCTTCTGCAACATCTTTTTGTGACATTCCTTTTCGCTCTCTTGCATTTTTTAAATTCTCATTGAAGTTGTCTCCCATAACCAGCACCTCCGGTTACCTTGATTATATAGATACTATGTAAACATGTCAATTAAAAAGTTTGCAATATGTAAATAAAAGTATTGATAAGTTTACGAAAAGCAACAAGAACACAAATTGTAACACAGATTGTGTTACAAAAATGAAATGAAATAAAACACATGATGTGACACAAATATCATTGCATGTTTGTGATATGGAAAATGGGTATACAGACAATTATAATAAAGTAGAAAAAGTAAGCAGGAAGGGGGGTATTACAGTATGAACAAGTTTGTAATTACGCCAAAAGACGACGATAAATCACTGACTGTTACAGTACGCGTGAGAAAATCCTTAGCGATAGTATACAGTATTATCATGGCAGTTATCGCTTCCTATACGATAAAAGTATTTAGTGCCTGTCTGGAAAAAATAGTGTATCAAGTAAGGAAAAAAATATGTGCAAAAAAATAAGTGGAAAGAGATACGAAAAATGACATACACACAAGCAGTTGAACGGGCACTTAATGGGGATTCATCAGGCTTTGATTTCCTTTATAATTCCACAAAAAACAATAAATATTATCTGGCATTGAAATATGTAAAAAATGAGGAAGCAGCAAAGGATGTATTACAGGATGCATACATCCGGGCATGGAAAAATCTGGACAAACTGAAAGAGCCGGAAAAGTTCGATTCCTGGCTGGCGCAAATTGTAGTAAACACTGCCAAGAATGAATTGGAAAAGCGAAACCACACTCCGCTCGATTTGCGGGCAGATAGTGGAGAGGATGAAGATGACACAGAAATTTTCGACAGGGCAGTAAGTTCATGGGACAACGTTCCTGAATTGGAATACACCAGGGAAGAGACAAGACAGCTGGTGCATGAACTGATAGATTCTCTGTCTGACGAACAGCGTCTCGTCGTGATTGCCTTTGAATTAGAAGGTCTTACCACAAAAGAAATCGCAGAACAGCTTGGCTGTTCTGAGGCTACGGTGAAATCCAGACTGCGCTACGGCAGGAACAACATTAAGCAGAAAGCAGAGGAACTGCAAAAGAAAGGATACAAGCTTTACAGTATTGCACCGGTTACATTGCTTTTGTTATTGCTGCAAAAGGAGCAGACCGTATTTGCAACAGAGATTTCTGTGGAAACTGCACTAAAACAATGTGAAAATCAGATTTTGAAAAAGGCAACTCACGCCAAAGCAGCCGGGGCGGATACGACTGTTCATGCAACTGCAAAAAAAGCATTTTTTGCAACAAAGGTGGGAAAAATTACAGCCGGAATTGTTACGGCAGTAGTAGTGGGTGGTGGAATCGCAACAGCGGCTGTTCTTAATCAGGGAGAGCAGACTCCTGAAACGGTGGTAGAGCAGACCATACAAACTATTGTGGAACAGAAAGAAACAGAGCGTAGTGAAACATCGGAGGCTCCGGGAAATGATGGGAAAGACCCATATTTTGATTATGAAAAAAGGTTTTCACCTGAAGAACCTGACAGCTATGGAGTCAGCGGCGATTACAATAATGTTGATTTGGAACATGTTGCCAGATTCACAGGGGAGAAAATACAGACAGTAGACGAAGATGTGGAAGTAAATTCCGTCCAAGGGTATATCAAACTTATGACAATTCTTTATAAGGAAAGTAATGCCCGTGCAGCAGAGTTTCCTTCGGATGGCAACGAATATACACTCTCTCCGAAGAATGATTCTGAAATTCCGAATGGATCAGTCGTACATGTCAATGCTTGCATTGTAATACCAGCCGAGCATATTTGGGGAATTCAGGCAAGAGGTTATACAGTAACCATTTATGAGGTGACGATTGAAGGGGATACCGGATATGTGTTGCAAAACGCATTCAACGGCAGTCCGACGGATGTAAATCCGGCAGATGAATAAATTAAAAAAAATAATAAAAATTTAAATCTATTTTGAAAAATGTGTTGTCTAACGAATGTAAGGATAAGAATCCTGTACATAAAACAAAAGAAAGAAGGAAAATGAGTATGAAAAACGAGTACAGCGTATGACACAGGCTGTAAACCACAACGACAACTACATGAATATGCCGTGTTCACAGGGTGAGCTTGAGTACGTCATGCACTTAAGCAAATCCGTCATTGCAGGCATGACCGATACGGAATACATGAGATTCTATGCAAGACGTAAGAAATTAAAAGAATGGGCATGCGCAAATGGCATACGCACCTGGTAACGGGTGCACCGAAAACAAGAATACTTAGAAAGGATGGTACAACATACCATGAGAAAAAACAGACTACTCACTGTCATGATGACAGCAGCATTAGCAGTAACAGCATTCGCAGGATGCGGAAGCAATGAAGTCGCCACTGGGGCAAAACCTGCGGTAACAGAAAGCAAGACATCCGAGACAACAGAGAGCAAGACATCCGAGACAACAGAGAGCAAGACATCCGAGACGAAAGAGACAGAAGCAGCAGAAACAGAACAGGCATCCAACCCGGATGACAACACATACTGCAACCTGCTGTCCGACCCGAACTTCGATATGGACAACGCCATCAAGGATGAAACTGCAACAGAAGAGATTCATCGCGTTTTGAGGGACGTTGATGATAAAGAAGTCCTCTATAACATCGTAGATGGGGACAGATACATGGAAATTACAGGTGCGACGGTCACTGAAGTAAACAAGACATTTACAGGAGATGAAGTAAGAACGATATCTGTAGGATTCAACAGTTACTATACGGAGTTTTATGAACATCTCGCTTACTATGGCATAGACCCGAATCCCGGCGCCATTGGAACCGTAGGTAAAATGTTTCATCTTATAAACACATCCATGTGCGATGGAGGTATTGGAATTGAAAGCGATGCAACCGTAACAGTCTTAAGAGCCTATACAATTCCAAAAGACCCGGAACATGGTATGCCAATTGAACAAGCTTACAGATTAGACGATAGTGGACGCTATAATACTATGCTCTGCGAAGTAGAAGTTGACGGTGAACAGGGCTTTGTAATACTGACAAATGACATTTTGGAAGAAGACTCCTCAGAAGAAGACCTTTCAGATATGGAATAAGCAAACAGCACAAAACAATCCAAACATCCCCCGGACGAAAACGCCTGGGGAATTCATGCAAGACGCAAGAAGTTAAGAGAATGGGTATGCGCAAATGGCGTACGCACCTGGTAACGGGTGCACCGAAAACAAGAATATCCAGGAAAGGATGGTACAACATACCATGAGAAAAAACAGACTTATTACTGTCATGATGACAGCAGCATTAGCAGCAACAGCATTCGCAGGATGCGGAAGCAATGAAGTCGCCACTGGGGCAAAACCTGCGGTAACAGAAAGCAAGACATCCGAGACAACAGAGAGCAAAACATCCGAGACGAAAGAGACAGAAGCAGCAGAAACAGAACAGGCATACGACCCGGATGACAACACGCTTTACCATCTGATGTCCGACCCGAACTTCGACATGGACAACGCCATTAAGGATGAAGAAGAGATGGAATATCGGAAGCTGTACTGTCGTGGTAGTAATGAGGATAAAGAAGTCCTCTATAACATCATGGACGGGGACCGGTACATGGAACTTACAGGTGCAAAGGTCGTAGAAGTAAACAAGACCTTCACGCCAAAAGAAGACTATGAGACCATTATTGGAATGTATGTAGAGAATGGCTCGCCAAGAGTCTATAAACACCTCGCTTACTATGGCATAAACGGGTTTTCAAAGAAAGAGTTCCAGCTCATAGATACAACCAAGCAGGATTACGGGACTGAAATCTGGGAATACAACACAGTAACAGTCTTAAGAGCTTACACGAGTCCAGAAGACCTTGACACAGGATATGAAGAACCTGGTACAGAATTTCAGGAACTTACAACCGTAGACTGTGATGGTATGCTCTGCGAAATAGAAGCGGACGGTGAAGCAGGCTATGCAATTCTGCCAGTTGAATACTTAGGCATTGACGCAGACAATGAATAAGAAAGCAGCACAAAACGACTTTAACATCCCCCGGACAAAACGTCTGGGGGAATTCATGCAAGACGCAGGAAATTAAAAGAATGGGCATGTGCAAACGGCATACGCACCTGGTAGCATACATACGGGTGCATCGAAAACAAGAATATCCAGGAAAGGATGGTACAACATACCATGAGAAAAAACAGACTACTCACTGTCATGATGACAGCAGCATTAGCAGCAACAGCATTTGCAGGATGCGGAAGCAATGAAGTTGCCACTGGGGCAAAACCTGCGGTAACAGAAAGCAAGACATCCGAGACGAAAGAGACAGAAGCAGCAGAAACAGAACAGGCATCCAACCCGGATGACAACACGTATTACCATCTGATGTCCGACCCGAACTTCGACATGGACAACGCCATTAAGGATGAAAAAAAGACAGAAGAACTTCAAAGCAGCCATATTGATGGAGAAGTCCTCTATAACATCATGGACGGGGACCGGTACATGGAAATCACGGGCACGACAGTCACGGAAGTAAACAAGACCTTCGCACCAAATGAAGAATTTGATAACAGATTACGTTTTTTGAAAAATAACGACGAGAGAAAAAGAAGAATCGCAAATGCACCGGAGACACCTGTTCAAAAGGAATTTCCAGTTAATATGCTTTCAAAATCGCTCCATCCTGACAGACAGTTTGTAAAGATAAGCGACATAAAAGTCTGGGATGAGAATTGTAAAAGTTTTACGTTTGTTCCAGACCCTGCAAGAGGCACAGAGAAACTTGCTTTCTTTAAAGCGGGAGCATATCTGAGTGTTTCATTAGATGTTATTACGATTAAAAAGTGTCTCTGGCATACGGCTTGCGTAGAAAATGATTGTGCGGATTTGTGCCGTCTGTTTTGCGATGTTGACGACGTGACATACGGCGGACTGAAAAAAATAGGCTTTTCGCGTACCAAAACATTGGGTTACGGTGGTGATTGCTGTGATTTTCACTTCTTTAAAAAGTAGGGAGTGGAAAATCGGAATTGACCGAGCTGAGAAGGAGAAAAGATAAAAAATGTTACGAGTGTGTTCTAAAAATGAATTTGAAAAGTATATTGATTTTGCATATGAATTGGCTACGGACTTAACGAAGTCCGGCTATCCGACCTATTGTGATGGAATCAAGACAAAGGAAATGTTTGTGGAACGGTCTCTAAAGGCATTTGAGCGGGAAACAGAGGAAATGCTTTTGTTTGAGCATGAAGGGGAAGTACAGGGATTCATTCACTATTATTGGATTCCGGAAGATCATTATCTCGACACAACTGGTTTTAATGTCAACAGAGCGATGGAACAGGCACTTTCGGAATTTCTGACATTTGTTGGGGAGCGTTTTAAAGGGTATGATTTGTTTTTGGGGTTTCCTGCCGAGAACAAGTCGGCGGTGAATTTTCTTGCCGGACAAAACTTTGAATGTATTGAGAGTGACTACAATAACACGGCTTTTCTTGACAAATGTAATAACATACCAGAAAGTAACGATTTGATACGAATTGGCAAAGAAAACTATGATAGTTTTAAAGTACTTCATAAGCAGATAGAGGGCGACATTTACTGGAATTCAGAAAGAATATTTGCAGATTTAGATAACTGGGTCATCTTTGTCAAGGAGAGGGATGGAAAACCGCAGGGCGCCATTTATTATATGGATGCCTTGGATGGATGGTTTGAAATTTTTGGAATTGACTTGAATAATAATGAGTATCACTCCGAAACGTTCAAAGAATTGCTAAATGCTGCGTTGTTTGATGCAAAGAGCAGAGGTGGCAAAGTAATGACGTTTTTCTGCAATGAAGAAGGTGAGGAAGCTGCAATGGAATGTGGATTCACATGTATCGGAAACTATCGTTGTTATAAAACCCATTTGGAATAGTAAATTTAAAGGATTCAAAACGATTTATGATTAACAGATTACAGAAAAATGATATAGAAAGGGTTGCTGAGATATGGCTGGACGGCAATCTGAAAGCACATTCTTTTATTCCGGCTCAATACTGGAAGAATAATTTTGATTTGGTGAAAGAACTGTTGTCACAGGCAGAGGTCTATGTGTATGAGAATGGTCAAAAAATACAGGGATTCATAGGGTTAAATGATGAATATATCGAAGGTATTTTTGTTTCTGACGAAATGCGGTCACAGGGAATAGGGAAACTTCTGTTAGATTTTGTAAAAGACAGGAAAGAAAAATTATGCTTAAACGTGTATCAAAAGAACACACGGGCGATGCAGTTTTATCAAAGAGAAGGTTTTAAAATCCATTGTGAAGGTTTAGACGAAGCCACAGGTGAAAAAGACTATGTGATGACATGGGAAAAGAAAATTGTGTTGGAGTAATATTTACCAGAGGAGGATTGAATTGATAGAAATACGGAAAGCAAAGAAAACGGATATTGATAGCATTGAAAAAATTTATGATAACACTCATGATGGAGAAGAAAAAGGATTGACTACAATTGGATGGATTCGAAATATTTATCCTACCAGAAAAACAGCGGAAGACGCTTTGAGCAGAGACGATTTGTTTGTTATGGTGGATGAAGGAAAAATTGTAGCGGCAGCAGTCATTAATCAAATCCAGGTAGATGAATATAAGTATGCAGCGTGGAAACACAGTGTGAAAGATAACGAAGTCATGGTGCTCCATTGTCTGGTAGTTGACCCATTTCAAAAGAAGAAAGGTTATGGCAAGGCGTTTGTGGCATTTTATGAAAATTATGCAAAACAGCATAATTGTGTTGCGCTGCGTATGGATACAAATGTGCGAAATACAAGAGCAAGAAATCTATATCAAAAGCTGGAATATGAAGAAATAGGCATTGTTAAATGTGTATTTAACGGTATTCCAGATGTGCAGTTGGTATGTCTTGAAAAATATTTAGGGTGAGCATTAAAAAAATGAGAAGTGCTTAACAGAACCTTTCAGATTGTGGAGGTAAAAATGCATGAATAAGACAGAGGTGTATCGTTATCTGACGGAGCAGAATATTCCGTATGAGGTTGTTGAGCATAGGGCTGTTTTTAACATGAAAGATCTGGATGTTATAAAACTGCCTCATCCAGAATGGGATGCCAAAAATCTGTTTGTCCGGGATGATAAAAAGAGTAATTATTATCTGATTACAGTAAAAGGAGACAAACGGGTAAATTTGAAGGAATTTCGCAAACAGCATGGTTTGCGGGCACTTTCGTTTGCTTCTGAAGAAGAACTGAAGAATATTATGGGGCTGACGCCAGGTTCTGTTACACCACTTGGAATATTAAATGACACAGAGCATCGGGTACATTTTTATCTGGATGCGAAATTTGAAGGAACGAAAATCGCTGTGCATCCTAATGAAAATACTGCAACAGTATGGCTGTGTGCGAACGATTTGATGAAATTAGTTCAGGAACATGGGAATATTGCCGAATATACGGAGCTGTAATTCTACGATATAAATGAAAAATTCCAATATTGACATTTGGCAGTGTTCTGCTATAATAGCAGACGTCGGACGGCACAGAAGATGTGCCTTGCAAGGTGTTTCGCAGTTCGCGAAATTCCCGGACGGACATGAGAATCATGAGCCAGATAAGATATTTGTCTTATCTGGCCTTTTTTGTTGAGGAGGAAAAAATGGATTTACTAAAAGACAACCTGAAAAAACTGTATTTACGTTTTTTGATTCCATCGCTTGGAAGTGCAATGGTAATGTCGATTTATACGTTGACAGATGCGATTGTTATCGGAAAAGGCGTAGGACCGGACGCGCTTGCCGCACTGAGTATTACCACGCCTCTTTTGTGTATTCTGATGGCGATGGGGATTTTATTTGGTGTGGGCGGTTCCGTGCAGATGAGCGTTCACAGGGGAACAGGGGATTATCAAAAGGCAAACCGCTTTTTTACCCTGTCGTTTGCAACACTGGCGGTGATTGCGGTACTGCTGTGGATGATTTATGGATTTGGGATTGAGACGCTGCTTCGAATCATGGGGGCAAATGACACTCTTTATCCGTATGCATTGGCATATATGAAAAATATTAATATGTTTCTTCCGGTGGCGGTATTTTCCAATTACATTGCCATTTTTGTCCGGGCAGATGAAGACCCAAACCGGGCAATGGCGGGAGTTCTGCTTGGCGGTGTCGTAAATATTGTACTGGACATTGTATTTGTTTTTCCAATGCAGATGGGAATTGGAGGCGCTGCGCTTGCATCTGCTATCGGCATGGTGATTCAGGTATTGGTTGGAATAACCCATTTTTTCAGCCAGAAAAATAAATTAAAATTTATCCGGCCAAAGCACGTGGCTTCCAGTGTGGCACAGATTATTGGAAATGGAATTCCAAGCTTTTTTAATGAATTTGCAAACGGTTTCATCGTATTGCTGTTTAACATCCAGATTTTGAAATACTGCGGGGAAGCCGCGTTATCTGTATACAGTGTGATTTCCAACTGCGTGATTTTGTTCAATTCCCTTTTCACAGGGGTAGGGCAGTCCATCCAGCCGATTATTGCGACAAATTATGGCGGCGGTAAATGGGACAGAATTCAGAAAATAAAAAAAATGTCATTTCTGACCATTTTTGTTATGGGACTTCTTTTTTCCATGAGTGGAATTTTATTCCCAAATGGAGTGTGCTCGGTTTTCATGAATCTGGACGAAGAAATGAAAAGCATTGCGCAGACGGGTGTGAGAATGTATTTTGTGGCATTTCTTCCGATGGGGATTAATTTATTGACATCATATTATTTACAGTCTATTCTGAATGTAAAGAAATCGCTGTGTATTTCGCTACTGAGAAATATTATTTTAAGCAGTGTGGCAATTCTTGTTTTTCCGATGTTGTTTGGCGGAAACAGCTTATGGATGGTGATGCCGGTGGTAGAAACGGTGGTATTGTTCATCAGCATCCTGTTTTTAATGCAGAACCGGAAGTGAGAGAAGATGGAAGCAAAAGAAGGTGACGAAAGTGGGATTGTTTAAGAAAGAAAAAACAACAAAAACATATGATAAGGAGCATCAGAAACCAGTAATCAAAGCAAGTATCTGCAATGGAGAGCAGGTTGCAGGTTTTAAAGACATCCATACAGGTAAGATAGAAGAGGTAATGTTACTTAAGAATCCGGCAGACCTTGAAGCCTTCAGGAAAATGTATGGAATAGAAGGGGAAATAGCGAAGGAATACTGATATGAATATACAGATATTTGGAACAAAAAAATGCAATGATACGAAGAAAGCAGAACGTTTTTTCAAAGAGCGTGGCATAAAGTATCAGTTTATTGACATGAAAGAAAAAGGCATGAGCAAAGGAGAATTTAATTCCGTAGCTCAGGTAAATGGTGGATTAGAGAATATGGTCAACTGGGATGGAAAGAACAAGGATTTACTTGCTCTCATTAAGTATATCGCAGATGAAGATAAACTCGAAAAGGTACTTGAAAATCCACAGGTAATGAAAACTCCGATAGTGAGGAATGGAAAACAATCAACAATCGGTTATCAGCCAGATATATGGAAAGGATGGAACTGAATTTCTATTTGTCACCCGAAGTCCGGAAAGAATTTCGGATTTTATGTGTCACACCCCAAATGAATTCCACCAAACCCATTGCGTTTTTGTGCCCTGTAAGGTATAATAATAAAATCGTAATCAGACAGAATATGTCCATAGGAAAGAAAAAGGACAAAAGGAGACAAGAGTCATGAGCCAGGCAAAAGTGGATCGTTATAAAGAAGAGAAGGCAAACCGTAAAAAGACAATGGCAAAGGAGAAGATGCTGCGCAGAGTAAAGATGGCTGTCGGAGTTTTAGTGGCAGTGGTCATCGTGGGCTGGGCAGGATTTTCTGGATACCGTGTCTATGAAAATAATAAGCCGATGAAGACAATCTACACCAATCTTTCTGCAATCGAAGATTATATGACATCTTTGGATACAGAGGAATAAAAATTAGGGCTGTTCCACTTTGTGGGGCAGCCCTTCGTTTATGGAAAAATCCTATTCGTTTGCCACGCTTTCTGCCTTTGAGAGCGCGTTGTCAATCGCCTGTAATAATACCATCGAGGTATACTGGTTGTCGGTCTGATATGTAATCCCTTCGGTAGACTGTTTTTCCAATACCTGTGTCCGGATGCTCTCCATTGCCGGCTCCATCAGAGGATACATGGTCGTGACGGTATCGTCGAGATTTACCAGTGCAATCGAGGTGATACGGTTGCTGTCCACGATAACCTGCACATCTACGGCATGATCCTGAAAAGTGATGGAGGAGGTGTAGACACCCGCGGTATATCGCATGGTTTCTGTGGATGTATCGTCTTTGTTCCTTGGAAGAAACATGAAGAGCAGCAGGACGATAAGCAGGATGCCAAGCCCTGCAAAAATGAGGGTGTAAATGAGTTCTTTCATATGAAGGACGACTATTTTTGTTTTTGCACTCACCGGAAGCCTCCAATTACTGATTATTAGATTGTATGAGGGGAACAGGGGAGATATGACAGGAAATCGAACTTGACAGTACATAACGGGGGCGGCATAATAAAAGAAAAAGAGCAGATGCAGGCGTGACAGGATCGCCTGCATTTTTGGCTCTATAGGGAATACTGCGTTACATTAAAGTGTGAAAACTGTGCCCCTATAGAGCAAAATAGAAGGAGAGAACGATTGAAAAAGGATAGAGGAAACAAAAGAAGTGAGGCAGAACATTTTAATGACTTGCTGCTTCCGGTGATACTGACACTTTGTGTTCTGCCGTTTGTGGTGTATCTGGCGGAATATGACTATGGCTTTGGCGGATATCTGTGGCACTCCGACAACAGTGTGACGCAGAACTTTTACAATTATTACAGAGAGAGATTTTTCCTTGTCGTGGCAGCATTTGCGGTCATAATTCTAATCTTCCGGCTGGGACTTTACAAAGACCGGACAAAACCGATGCGCATCTTTCTGCCGTTTGCCGTCTACAGCGGGTTTGTAATTCTTTCGGCAGTGTTCTCGGGCAATCCGAAGGCGTCGTGGTTTGGCGGATTCGTGGGTATGCAGGGCGCATTTACACTGGTTGGCTATGGAGTTCTGGCTTTTTATGCCTATCAGATATTCGAGCAGGAGAGGGACTATCGCAGTGTGATGCGGGCAGTGCTTGTCATGTTTGCACTTATAAGCGTAGTTGGATGGTTCCAGATTGCAAAACATGATTTGCTCAACTATGAATGGATGCAGCGCCTGACGATGTCGGATGCACTCTTCGCGGAATATGGCGGAACGGTGGAAGATTTATTTACCGGAAATAACGTGTTTCTTACCTTATATAATCCAAACTTTGCCGCAGTTTTTCTGGTCATGTTTGCGGCACTGTTTGCAGTATTTTTTGTGACAGCGCAGGGAAAAAAAGAACGTGTGCTCTATGGCGTTTATCTGACGGATGCGTTGGTGCTCTGCTGGTTTACCTATACGAGAGCCGCACTGGTGGCGCTCGCTATCATTTTACTGTTACTTATTTTAATAAGAAGCGGAGCAGAAAAAAATAGGCAGGGGCGGCGCTCCTTTGGAATCCTGCTTGTAGGAATCGTGGCTGTGATGGCGGTTTTATTCCTGATAGATGCGCTTGGAAGCGGAAAATATACGGGAAGGCTGATTGATAAAAAGAAGGACAACCGGCTCGAATCCATCGTCACAACGGAAGCCGGAGTAACGGTTACCTATGATGGAACGCCGTATCGTTTTACGGTGGAAAATAAAACGGTGGAAGCCTTTGATGCCACCGGAGCCGAAATTGCACTGACGCAGACGGCGGATGGGGATTATGTGACACCTTTTTCCGAAAAATGTTTTGTCAATGCACTGGAATGGGATGGGCAGGAAGAGCTTATCTTTTTGTTCAATGATTACACGCTGGTATTTATAAAGCAGCCAGACTGCTATTATTATGCGACGGAATGGGGCAAGGAAGATTTGATGACGGAGATTTCACACGTTGATTTTCATGGGCTTGAATATCTTGGAAGCGGTCGTGTGTATATCTGGTCAAGGGTTCTGCCGATGCTGCCACACTATCTTCTGGTGGGAAGCGGACCGGATACGTTTGCAGAGGTATTTCCACAGAATGATTATGTTGGAAAAATGATTTATTCGAAGAACACGGCACGTATTGTGGAGGGCGCCCATAATGAGTACCTGATGAGCTGGGTGCAGACCGGATTTTCATCACTTGTTTCCCTGCTTGTATTTTATGTGATGTTTTTCCGGCAGACGGTGCCATATTTCCGGCACTGTGAACTGCTTTCGATAAAAAATAAACTGGGATTTGGCTGTCTCTTAGGGTGCGCAGGGTATCTGGTGTGTTGTTTTTTTAACGATGGCACCCTGTATACCACACCGGTATTCTATGTGTTTTTGGGAATTGCACTGGCAGCCTCCTGCAAAAATGCGGAAGCTTAGCAGCAGGAGAAAAATGTCTCGGGAGATTTCCTTGACAGTAAGTGGTACAGCGTTATAATAAAAGGGTATGCAGGTAAAAGGCCTGCAAATTGCAGAGGAGGAAGCATATGAGTTATGGAAAGAGAAGACTGTCAGTACTTCTCAGTATTTTAATTGTACTGACTACGGTGTTTGTAGGAAAACCGGAAACGCAGTTACTTGCAGCAGAGACTGGAACAGAAGCGGAAGCAGAGAGTTCTGCCTACGGATTAAGCGGCGGCGGAGTGGCGGTAGTCCACAAGTTCGGCGCTAAGTTTAACGAGAGCCTTGAGATACAGAAGGGTATGAAAGACCTGTATATGGGAGATTATCTGTCCGCGTTTACTTCGGGTGGAGAAAGAACCCTTAGTTATTTAAAAGGTGCCACTTACAAAAGTAACAAAACATCTGTCATAAAAATCAATAAGAAGACCGGCAAGATGGAAGCAAAGAAAACGGGAACCGCAACGATTACCGTTACCTATTCCGGAGAGAGCCGGAGTTTCAAGGTTAAAGTTGTAAAAAGTACCAGCAAATATAAGCCACAGGGGAATTCACAGGGCTGGAATGACAAGAATGCCCAGAAGCTGATAAAGGCATATGGAAACGGCATTACCGAAAAGAACCGTTACAAACTGTTAAATATCTATCAGGACATTCGTCAGGGTTCTGAAGAAGCATGGCCTGGTATCGGAACCATCAGATCTGGCAATACCTGGAAATCTGGTTTGTACAGCACAGTACAGGCAAGAGGATATGGAATTTACAGGGAAATTGTGGCATATGGAGATGCCAGAAGCCCGATTACAACACCAAATGGCAAGAGTTTTTCCATTCAGAAGCTTTCAGGAAAAGGAAAGACAATTACGGCTACCTTGAAGAAGAATGTGACAGCAGATGATATCTTTGGCGTTCAGTATAGCAGCATCTGGTGGAATGGAACAAAAGAAACGCGTAAGGATGGGAAAACAGCAACATTTACCATGTATGTTATGGATAAAAAGACAAGCCAGTATTACCAGGCAACTGCAACCGTGACAAAGGGCTCTAAGAAGATGACGATTAAGCTAAAGGATACAAGCTTAAAGAAGGGACGCACTTATAAGATTCCAATGTTCTGGGCAGAGAATTCAAAAGTAACAACCTTTAAGGCAAAATAAAACAGCGAAAATAAAATTTCCCGCATCCGGTTTGGATGCGGGTTTTTTACGGGGTGATAAGGTTCGATTTATTCCAGAAAAAGTGGATATAAAAATTTTTGAAAAAAAGTGTTGACAAAACGGATGAAAGTGAGTATTATATTAGATGTGTCTGACAGACAGATACGTAAGCGCGAGTGGCTCAGTTGGTGGAGCACGACCTTGCCAAGGTCGGGGCCGCGGGTTCGAGTCCCGTCTCGCGCTCTCATAAAACTTCATATTCGATTCCTGTATTGCTTTTATAGAATACAGTACATAAGCGCGAGTGGCTCAGTTGGTGGAGCACGACCTTGCC
This sequence comes from Roseburia sp., assembly GCA_050874345.1. GTDB lineage: Bacteria > Bacillota > Clostridia > Lachnospirales > Lachnospiraceae > Roseburia. Next base: position 47,147 of record JBNMKM010000010.1, read on the forward strand.
AAGGTCGGGGTCGCGGGTTCGAGTCCCGTCTCGCGCTCTACAGAAAAAAAGAGATACACCTTTCGGTGTGTCTCTTTTTTTCTGTAGAGCGATTGTCGGACTCAAAGGGTTCTCGTTTTTCATTCCACTTCGGTGTTGCCTTTTTGAAGCAAATTAGGTACAATAATAGGAAAAAATGTGTAAAGAAGGGATGAACGTGAATCTCATTGCAGCAGTGGACAGCAATTGGGGCATTGGATCGAAAGGACAGCTTTTGGTGAGTATTCCGGCGGATAAGAAGTTTTTCAGGGAACTGACAGTGGGGAAAGTGGTCGTTATGGGCAGAAAGACGCTGGCAGAATTTCCAAATGGACTGCCGCTTCGTGACCGTACCAACATCATATTGACCCGTGACAAAAACTTTAAGGTGCGCGGTGGAATCGTGGTACATTCATTGGAAGAACTGCACGGGGAGCTGGAAAAATATAACAGCGAAGATATTTACGTTATCGGCGGAGGCTCGATTTACGAGCAGCTGGTGGATGAATGTGACGTCGCACATATCACAAAAATTGATTATGAATTTGAGGCAGATACCTATTTCCCGAACCTTGATGAGAAGGAAGAGTGGGAACTTGTAGCGGACAGCGAGGAACAGACCTATTTTGACCTCGAATATTATTTTTACCGTTATGAAAAGAAAGCTGTGCAGGACTAAATGGAAAATTTTATCTATAGTGTCAATGTGACATTTCCGATTTTTCTTGTGATGGTCATCGGATACATCCTGCGGCAGATTGGAATGTTAAATGAAAATTTTGTGACGGTGGCAAACCGGTTTAACTTTAAGGTGACGCTGCCATTTATGCTGTTTCGTGATATTTCGTCGGTGGATATCCGGGCAGTGTTTGACGGAAAATATGTGCTGTTTTGTGCCGTTGTCAGCACTGTTTGCTTCTGGCTTATCTGGGGCGGGACAAAGTTATTTTTGAAAGAACAGTCGATGCGGGGTGCATTTGTGCAGGCATCCTTCCGTAGCAGCGCAGCAGTGATGGGACTGGCATTTATTCAGAATATATATGGCACTTCAGCAATGGGACCACTGATGATTGTAGGAGCAGTGCCGCTTTACAATATTTTTTCCGTTATCGTGCTGACCTTTGAAGGGGAGCAGTCAGAGGGAGTCGATAAAAAACAGAAAATCAAAGAAGCGTGCATCAATATCGCGAAAAATCCGATTATTCTTGGCATTTTAACCGGACTTGTGGCAGCACTTCTTCGGATTGATTTTCCAGTGGTGATAGATAAGACCATCAACAATGTGGCACAGATGGCAACACCGCTTGCACTCATTACCATCGGAGCAGGCTTTGAGGGGCGTAAGGCACTTGCCAAGATAAAACCGACCATTGCGGCATCCATGATTAAACTTGTGATTCAGCCGCTTATTTTCCTGCCAGTGGCAGCCTGGATGGGATTTACCGGGGAGAAAATGATTGCAATTTTAATTATGTTAGCATCGCCCACGACACCGAGCTGTTATATCATGGCAAAAAATATGAAAAATGATGGGACGCTCACGGCGAGCGTGATTGTGATGACAACGCTGTTAGCGGCATTTACGCTGACGGGATGGATATTCTTATTGAAAACAATGGGCTATATCGGGTGATTTGGAGGAAGGGAATATATGGATATTACAGGCAGAAAGTTATTTGTGAAAGCGTTGCAGGAAGAGGGAGTAGACACGATTTTCGGCTATCCGGGCGGAACGGTCACGGATTTGTTTGACGAATTGTATAAGCAGGAGGATATCCGCATCGTTCTTCCGCGACACGAACAGGGACTGATTCACGAAGCAGAAGGATATGCAAAGTCTACCGGAAAAGTGGGTGTCTGCCTGGTGACAAGCGGACCTGGAGCGACAAACGTCGTAACCGGATTGGCAGATGCACATTATGACAATATACCACTGGTTTGTTTTACCGGGCAGGTGGCGCTTCCTCTGATTGGGAATGATGCGTTCCAGGAAGTGGACATTGTGGGGATGACACGCAGCATCACGAAGTACAGCGTGACCGTCCGCAACCGGGAAGAATTAGGACGAATCATTAAAATGGCATTTTACATTGCTTCCACCGGAAAACCGGGACCGGTGCTCATTGATATCCCAAAGGACATCCAGACACAGACCGGTTCCCCGGAATATCCAAAGGAAGTGGATATCCGCGGTTACAAGCCAAATGAAAGCGTCCATATCGGACAGCTCAAACGTGCCTACAAGCTTTTGCGCGGGGCAAAAAAACCACTTTTGTTAGCGGGTGGCGGAATCAATATTGCAAAGGCAAACGATTTGTTTTTACAGTTTGCAGAGAAAATGAATGTTCCGGTTGTTACCACGATTATGGGAAAAGGTGCGATTCCGACCAGACATCCACTCTATGTGGGAAACAGCGGAATGCACGGCAGATATGCGGCAAATATGGCGGTCAGTGAGTGCGATGTGCTCTTTTCCATCGGAACCCGTTTTAATGACCGGATTACCGGAGATTTGAACGAATTTGCGCCAAAGGCAAAGATTGTACATATTGATGTGGACACGGCATCTATTTCGAGAAACGTAGTTGTAGATGTTCCGGTCGTTTCGGATGCGAGACTGGCATTGAGCAAGCTCTTAGAATGGGCAGAGCCGCTTGAGACCGAAAAATGGCAGAAGGAGATTGCCGCATGGCAGGAAGAAAATCCGCTTGAAATGCGAAGAGACCGCGGTATGACACCGCAGATGATTTTAGAGCAGATTAATGAGAGTTTTTCGGATGCCATTTACGTGACGGACGTAGGACAGCATCAGATGTGGGCAACTCAGTATCTTGAACTTGACGAGCATCACCAGATGATTACATCGGGCGGACTTGGAACAATGGGCTTTGGACTTCCGGCTGCAATCGGAGCAAAAATTGCAAATCCGTCTCGTGAAGTTGTCTGTATTTCCGGGGACGGTGGCTTGCAGATGAACATTCAGGAGATGGCGACAGCCGTTGTAAATGAGGCACCGGTCATTATCTGCCTGTTCAACAACTATTTTCTTGGAATGGTGCGGCAGATGCAGCAGCTTTTCTATGGAAAACGGTATGCAGCGACCTGTCTTCGCCGCAGAAAGAGCTGTCCGGCTGTGTGCAAGGGACCGAATTCTTCCTGTCCGCCGTATACACCAAATTTTGTGGCATTGGCAGAAAGCTATGGCGCGCACGGCATAAGAGTGGAGCGTGCAGAGGATATCAAAAAAGCACTTGAAGAAGCGCGGAGTTATCAAGATGCACCTACAATCATAGAATTTATGATAGCAACAGACGAGATTGTACTTCCGATGGTCAAAAGCGGAAATCCGATGAGCGAGATGATTTTAAAATAGGATGGAAAGGAGACCAGCAATGAAAAACAGATGGATTGCATTATATGTAGAAAATCAGGTGGGTGTTTTGGCAAAGGTATCCGGTCTTTTTTCCGGTAAATCCTATAATTTACAGAGCCTTACGGTTGGAACAACGGAGGATGAGACTGTTTCCCGTATGACCATCTGCGTTACCAGCGATGATATTACATTTGAGCAGATTAAAAAACAGCTAAACCGCATGGTAGAAGTCATCAAGGTCATCGATTTGACCGATGTTCCGATTCACATGAAAGAGATTTTATTTGCAAAGGTGCTTGATATTAACGCAGCAGAAAAACTCGAGGTGTTCCAGATTGCACAGGTATTTAATGTGCAGGTGGCAGATGTCGGAAATGACAGTGCACTGTTAGAATGTAAGCTGACAGAGCGGAGAAATAATGAGCTGATTGCACTGCTTCGCTCCAAATTCAAACGGATTGAAGTGGTGCGCGGTGGTGCGGTGGCAATCGAATCCATCAGCACTTCCTGCAGATAGAAGGAACGATAAAAAGGAGCTGTCGCAAGGGTGAGTATATTTCGCCTTTGCAACGGCTCTTTTTGTGTTTTTGATCTGGTTTTAAATTCTTGTTTTTAACAGCTCAATAAATTTTTCAAAATGCATCGGTGTTCCCTGAATTTCCTGAACCTTTAAACGGTTCTTCTCATTAAATCCAACCAGAATATTGTGGTTGGCCTCCGACAGATAGTCGATAATACCATCGATATCGGATTTGATATTTTTCGGACACTGGATGTAGAGGTGCCTGTTTGCGCTGATGTGCAGCGTGTAGGAGATGCTGAAATGATACCAGAAGAACTTGTGAAGCGTGGAATATTTGTAAATCCAGATGATTTCGTCAATCGGTACAATTGCATTTCCGTAGACAGAGGTCTCGATGAAAAAGTGTTCTGTGATAAACATATCCTCCGTTGCAAGCTGTGGCAGTGTCGCAAGCTCTTCTTCCGCCTGCTCTAAGAGCTTTTTGGGATTTCCGAAAAGCGCAAGGTCCTGGCAGCAGGGAGAGAGTACCGGGAAGAACACAAACACGCAGAAAGCGATGACGCACAGGAGCGCGTATCCGCCGGTGATGCCGAGTACTGCAAACAGAATCGCATTTCCCAGACGGTTATATCCCGGTTCGCTGATATAATATAAGGAAACGTGATTGCGGATGCCATTGCTTGTCCAGCCGAGGTCGTCGGAAAGATTCTCTAACATCTCGTCAAACTGGCTGTCTCCGTGCAGGATGCGTCCGTAAATCGTAACGGTGTCGATGCTTGGAAGTCCCTGGTCACAGGTAGAGGGTGACAGTAATATAAAACTACATGAACCATTGATTGTTGTGTAATAATAATAACCGGTGGTATGTCCGAAAATGGACTGGTCGTAACCGGTAAATTTTAAATCTGACAGTGTAACGGTTACATAATCCGTGCCGTTTCGGTAAGCAGCCTCCGGTGAGACGGAAATCTCTGTTGCCTCCGGTGTATTTAAAGAATAAGGAAACAACAGGTCGGAAAGCGAGTGACCGTACCAGAGAATCGCTAAAAATAGCAGGTAAAAAATCGGCGCAATCAGTCTGCGCCGGTAAAAGGATTTGATATTTTTGGAGATATAGTGGTCAAAGTTTTCAGGCATTGAACAAAAAAATCCCTTCTGTAAAAATAAGCAATCTTATGGATAGTATACGAGTTTAGGCAAAAATAATCAAGCGTTCCTTGATTTCCAATCAAAAACTTGATACTATAAATAGAAGAAATTTTGGAAGGCGGAGAGAACGTGGAAGCATACAGTAGTTTTGCCCAGGTGTACGATTTGTTCATGGACAATGTGCCCTATGAGGAGTGGAGCACATATCTGATAAGCCTGTTAAAGGAACAGGGGATAGAGAATGGACTCGTACTTGATCTGGGGTGCGGAACCGGAAAAATGACGAGACTGCTTAGGACGGCAGGATATGATATGATTGGCGTGGACAACGCAGAAGAAATGCTTGAGATTGCAAAAGAGGCGGAATATGACAAGGGCGAAGAAGTGTCCGGTCAGATTCTTTACCTGCTGCAGGATATGCGGGAATTTGAGCTGTTTGGAACTGTGCGCGCAGTGGTGAGCATCTGCGATTCCATGAATTATCTGATGAGTGAGGAGGATATGAGAACGGTTTTTTCGCTCGTCAATAATTACCTCGACCCGGGCGGCATTTTTATTTTTGATTTGAATACTGTATACAAATACCGGGAACTTTTAGGAGAGACGACCATCAGCGAAAACCGCCCGGAGGGCAGCTTTATCTGGGACAACTATTATGATGAGGAAGAACAGATAAACGAATATGACCTGACGCTGTTTATCAGGGAAGAAGGCGATTTGTACCGCAAATACGAGGAAACCCATTTTCAGAGAGCCTATGAGCTTGAAACCGTAAAACGCCTGTTACGGGACGCTGGAATGGAGTTTGTAGCGGCGTATGATGCCTTTACAAGGGAGCCGGTACGAAACGATAGTGAGCGCATTTACGTGATTGCAAGGGAACATGGAAAATAACAGACAATTTGGAAAGGAAATAAAAAGATGGAAGATTATATTGTAAGAGCAACCGCAGCAGAGGGACAGATTCGGGCATTTGCCATTACTTCTAAGAATCTGGTCGAGGTCGCAAGGGAGGACCATGGGACAAGCCCGGTGATTACCGCAGCACTTGGACGCCTTTTATCCGCAGCGGCAATGATGGGAACGATGATGAAAGGGGAAAAAGACCTTTTGACGATTCAGATTCAGTGCGGCGGACCGGCACAGGGACTTACTGTGACGGCAGATGCAGCGGGAAATGTAAAGGGATTTCCGAAGGTTCCGGTGGTGGAACTTCCGTTAAATGCAAAGGGAAAGCTTGATGTGGGCGGTGCACTTGGACTTGGTGTGTTAAGTGTCATCAAGGATATGGGCTTAAAAGAGCCGTATGTAGGACAGATTGCATTGCAGACCGGAGAGATTGCAGAAGATTTGACCTATTATTTTGCAACCTCAGAGCAGGTACCGTCTGCAGTCGGACTTGGTGTTCTTGTGGATAAAGACAGCTCCGTGCGGCAGTCGGGTGGATTTATCATCCAGCTTATGCCATTTACATCGGAGGAGACAATCTCAGCATTAGAGAAAAAGATTACAGAGATTCCGTCTGTGACAGAAATGTTTGAGGAAGGCGATACGCCGGAGAAGATGTTAGAGCGGATTTTGGGAGAATTCGGACTCGAAGTGACCGACCGCATTCCGGCAGCATTTCAGTGTGACTGTTCAAAAGAGCGTGTTTCAAGAGCACTTGCAACACTGAGCAAAAAGGATTTGGATGACATTATCAATGATGGCGAGACCATCGAGGTAAAATGTCAGTTCTGCAATAAGGCATATCATTTCGATGTGGATGAATTAAAGAAGATGCGTGAGGCATAGAGGAAAGCAGGGGATAAAGTACCCCGGTAGGAGGAAGACGTGGAACAGGGTTTTGTGAAGGTTGCGGCGCTGACACCAAAGATTCGGGTGGCAGATGTTTACTACAACACGGAAATTATTTGTGAACAGATAAAAGAAGCGGCAGAAAAAGGAGCAAAGGTGATTGTGCTCCCGGAGCTTTGTATCACCGGTTATACCTGTGGGGATTTATTCTGGCAGGAAAAACTTCTTGCAGAGGCAAAAAAAGCACTTTTTACGATTGCAGCATGCACAGCGGAACTGGATTGTATTGCGTTTGTAGGACTTCCGTTTGCATATCACGGTGCACTTTATAATGTTGCGGCAGCGGTGAACAGGGGACAGGTATTGGGTCTTGTGCCAAAGACATTTCTGCCAAATTACAACGAATTTTATGAGGCACGCCATTTTACAAGAGGAATGGAGGCAGCAGTGGAAGTCTCTCTTTCGGACGGGACAACGGTTCCGATGGGAACGAACCTGATTTTTGGCTGTAGGGAGATGCCAAACCTTCGAATTGCAGCAGAAATCTGTGAGGACCTCTGGACACCGGCACCGCCGAGTGTCCGTCACGCGTTAAATGGTGCAAATCTGATTGTGAATCTGTCAGCATCGGATGAAACAACCGGAAAAGACATTTACCGAAGAGAGTTAGTTGGTGGACAGTCGGCGCGGTTAATCTGCGGCTATATCTATTGCAGTGCCGGAGACGGGGAATCTACGCAGGATGTCGTCTATGCGGGACACAATCTGATTGCGGAAAATGGACGGATTCTTGCAGAGGCGGGACGCTTTTTAAACGAGAGCATTTTTTCTGAGATTGATGTCAACCGTATGGAGGCAGAGCGCACCCGTATGACAACCTATGAGATGCGCTGGGACGGCTATCGGGAAATACCGTTCTCTTTGAAGTTAGAGGAGACAAACCTTACGAGAACCATTGACCCGATGCCGTTTGTACCGGGCAATCTCGCAGAACGCAGCAAGCGTTGTGATGAGATTTTGTCAATACAGGCAATGGGATTAAAAAAACGTATGGAGCACACAAACTGCAAGACCGCAGTCGTTGGAATATCGGGCGGACTGGATTCCACGCTTGCACTGCTTGTGACGGTGCGCGCCTTTGATATGCTTGGGCTTGACCGCCATGGAATCAAGGCGGTGACGATGCCGGGCTTCGGTACGACCGACCGCACCTATGACAATGCGGTGAACCTGATTTCCTGCCTGAATGCAGAGTTTTTAGAGGTGGATATCAAAGAGGCGGTCAATATTCATTTCCGCGATATTGGACAGGACCCGTCGGTGCATGATGTGACGTATGAGAACGGACAGGCGAGAGAGCGGACACAGATTTTGATGGATATTGCCAATAAAGCGGGTGGTATGGTAATTGGAACCGGAGACCTTTCAGAGCTTGCACTTGGCTGGGCAACCTATAACGGAGACCATATGTCCATGTATGCAGTCAATGCGTCTGTGCCAAAGACATTGGTGCGCCATCTGGTGCGCTACTATGCGGACACCTGTGGGGATGAGAAGCTAAAAGCCGTCCTGCTTGACGTGCTCGATACCCCGGTATCACCGGAGCTTTTACCGCCGGAGGACGGAAAGATTTCACAGAAAACGGAGGATTTGGTGGGACCTTATGAGCTGCACGATTTCTTCCTATATTATATGCTGCGCCAGAGCTTTGCTCCAGCGAAAGTCTACCGTCTGGCAAAACTCGCATTTGGCGAAAGCTACGACGATGCAACTATCTTAAAATGGCTGAAAACCTTTTACAGAAGGTTCTTTGCACAGCAGTTTAAGCGTTCCTGCCTGCCGGACGGACCGAAGGTAGGAAGCGTTGCAGTTTCACCGAGAGGAGATTTACGGATGCCTTCGGATGCCTGTGTGCATATCTGGATGGAAGAGATAGAGAGACTCTAATAGGAGGAAGAGATGCAATATCGGAAGGACCGGAAGGGAAATGAAATTTCTGCATTGGGATACGGATGTATGCGTTTTACCAAAAAAGGCGGAAATGTCGACCTTGAGAAGGCAGAGCGCGAAGTATTGGCGGCGATTGAAGCGGGAGTCAATTATTTTGACACGGCATATGTCTATGCGGGAAATGAAGTCGCAATGGGAGAAATTTTAGCGCGGACAAAAACCAGAGACAAGGTGTATCTTGCCACCAAGCTGCCGCATTATCTCATCAAATCGATTGACGGTGTGGAAAAAATGTTCCGGGAGGAGCTGCGGCGTTTACAGACCGACCACATTGACTATTATCTGATGCACATGCTCACTGACATTCCGACCTGGGAGCGGTTAAAAAAACTTGGAATGGAGCAGTGGATAAAAGAAAAACTTTCAAGCGGTGAGATTCGCAATATCGGATTTTCCTATCATGGAAATACAGAGATGTTTCAAAAGCTGGTAGACGCATATGACTGGGATTTCTGTCAGATTCAGTATAACTATATGGACGAGCACTCCCAGGCGGGCGTGGAGGGACTGCGCTATGCAAATAAAAAGGGGCTTCCGGTCATTATTATGGAGCCGCTTCGGGGCGGACGTCTGGTCAATCTTCTGCCGGAGAGCGCAAAGGAACTGTTTGAGCGGGATGAGGAAAAACGGACGCCGGCAGAACTGGCATTCAAGTGGCTTTACGACCAGCCGGAGGTAACCTGCGTGCTTTCCGGAATGAATTCCTTAGAGATGGTAGAGCAGAATGTAAAGACGGCCTGCGAATCTCCGGTGGGCTGTCTGACAGATTCGGACAGACGCTTGATTAAGCAGGTAAAAGAAGAAATTGCAAAGAAAGTGAAGGTCGGCTGCACCGGATGCGGATATTGCATGCCCTGTCCGCGTGGCGTGGACATTCCGGGAACCTTTCGCTGCTACAATGCAATGTACTCAGAGGGAAAACAGGGCGGCAGAAAAGAATACCTGCAGTGCACGGCATTCCGCAAGGACACCAGCAGCGCTTCCCAGTGTATTTCCTGTGGCAAGTGTGAGATACATTGCCCGCAGCAGATTCCAATCCGTAAGGAGTTAAAGCAGGCGGCAAAGGAATTAGAGACGGTACGTTACAAGGCGATGAAGACGGCGATTCAGATATTTCACTTGTGGTGACAGAAAATTAAAAAATACAGCCTGCGAAAAACAAAGTTGTTTTTCACAGGCTGTATTTTTCTGAAAATCTAAATTCGGTTCAGCTTGTGCTCGTATTTGCGCTGCCGTACCGGAACACCGACAGGGTTTGGACGGTATACAATGGAAATCAAAAAGATTGCCATCAAAAATCCGGTTGCCACGTCGAAAACAGAGTGCTGTTTTAAAAACATTGTGGATAAGATAATGCTTGTTGCAAGAACGGCGCTGCCGATGCGCACCACATAGTTTTTGCGGAAGTTCTCGCTGTGCCATACTGCCTGAGTGACAGCGATGGAATTAAATACGTGAATACTTGGAAACAGGTTCGTTGCCGTATCGGTAGCATATAACCACTGTACCAGATGTACGAAAATGTTGTCACGCTCAAAACTCGTCGGGCGCAGGTAATGTCCGTTTGGATAGAGCGTGGAAATTACTAAAAATACGGTCATGCCGGTAAAAAGCACGGCGCAGAGTCTGAAGTATTCATCTTTGTTTTTGAAATAAAAATAGCCAAGTCCCCATGCGATGTAGGCAAACCAGAGAAAATAGGGAATGATAAAATATTCACAAAATGGAATCTTGTCGTCTAATCCCACATGAATCACATGAAAATGTGTCGTTACAGTCTTCTCAAGGTAGCCAAACCATGGAAGATAAATCAGGAAATATAAAAGCAGCAGTCCATGTTTGTTTCGCTCAATGAAAGCGCAGATGCGCTGTCTGGTCGATTCTTTTTTCATAATAATCTCCACCTTTTGAACCTTTTGAATTCTTTCGTCTGCGATTATAGCACAGTGAAATCCGCGAAACAATGACCTTACTTCTTTTTTAAGAAAGATTATCTAAAATTTAAGAAATAATTAAAGGAAAGCAGTGGCTTTTGTGCAATTTTCTGGCAGACGTTTTTTTATGGTTGACACAGACTGGGAAACCGGATGATAATAGGGAGGATTGAGGAAAAAGAAAGGAAACAAAAACGTGGAACATACAACAGAAAAAGAAACCAAAAAACGCGGGAAATGGGGATGGATTGTAATCGGTGTGATTTTAGTTCTCCTTATTGCAGCCTACCTTGGAACGGGAATTTATTTTCAGAGCCATTTTGGCTTTCACACCTCGATTGATGGAATTGATATCAGTAAAAAGACAGTCGGGGAAGTGGAGGAACTGATTTCACAGGAAATTTCTTCCTATGAGTTAAACATCACCGGAAGAGAGGGAACGGACGAAACAATTTCCGGTACGGCAATTGACATCCATCCGGTGTTTTCCGGCGAGATAGAGGCGTTCAAGAGCGAGCAGAACGGATTTGCATGGGCAGCAACGCTGTTTCGCAAGACAGAATGGACGTTGGATAAAGTGGTGGCATATGATGAGACGGCACTTGAAAATGAATTGTCTGCTTTATCCTGCGTGAAAAATGGGCGCACACCGGTGGATGCGGCATGCTCGGACTACGTAACGGGAACCGGATATAGCTTAATTCCGGCGGACTACGGAACCAAAATTGATGAGAACAAGCTCTCGCAGAAGGTAGAAGCGGCGGTTATGACCCTTCAGGGAAGCCTTGATTTGGAAGAGGAGGACTGCTACATTGCACCGGAAATCGGAGACGAGGACGAAAAGCTGTTAGCATCCATCGACAGCCTGAACCGTTATGCAGGCGTCACCATCACCTATGATTTTGGTGAAAAGCAGGAAGTGTTAGACGGGGAGCGGATTCATGAGTGGCTGTCACTTGATGCAGACGGAGCAGTGCAGGTGGATGAGGAAGGTGTACTTGCATTTGTAAAAGAACTGGCTTCCGCCTATAATACTGCTTATCAACCGAAAACATTCAAAACCTCCTATGGCTCGACGGTGACGATTACCGGAGGCGCCTATGGCTGGAAGATTGACAATGCAGGGGAAGTGGAGCAGATTCTTTCGGACCTTGCAGCCGGGGAGAACACAGAGCGTGAGCCGGTGTACTCCTTACGTGCAAACAGTCATGGGGAAAATGATTATGGCAATTCCTACGTGGAAATCAATATTACGATGCAGCACCTTTTTGTATATAAGGATGGCGTGCTCGTGGTCGAAAGCGATTTTGTTTCCGGAAACATTGCAGATGGGCATGGAACGCCAAACGGGGCATTTCCTGTGACGTATACGACGACAAATGCGACCTTAAGGGGTGCGGACTATGAGACGCCGGTTGCGTTCTGGATGCCGTTTAATGGAAATATCGGAATGCATGATGCAACCTGGAGAAAAACGTTTGGCGGTAATATTTATAAGATGAACGGTTCCCACGGATGTATTAATCTGCCATATGGTGTGGCAGAAAAGATTTACAACACCATTGACCAGGGATATGCGGTTTTGGTTTATACGACACCGGGAACGGAGAGTGCGGAGATTCAGGCACAGGATGCAGCAGCGGTTGTCAGCATTATTGATTCCATTGGAGAAGTGACGTTAGCGAGCCAGAGCACGATTGCGTCAGCGCGCAATTTATACGATGTGTTGCCGGATTCGGCAAAGGCGCTGGTGACCAATTATGATGTGCTTGTCAATGACGAGGCAGTGTACGCTATCCTCGCGGCAGGCGGAACAGTGGAGCAGCAGCCGGCAGAGGAACAGCAGCCAGCAGAGGAGCAGCAGCCGGCTGCAGAAGAGTAGCCATTTATGTAATTTTGTTGCAGGATTGGAAAACTTTGTTGCAGTTTGGGGGAATCCCATTGAAAAGATATTCCGGCAAAGTATAATGAAATCAACATACAAAGAAAAATAATCATTTTAGGAGAAAATGGAATATGGTTTGGGAAAATGTATTAGAAAAATTCAAAGAGCTGTTTGGCGGCGAGGGTGAGATTGGCGTTTATTTTGCACCGGGACGCGTCAACATGATTGGGGAGCATACAGATTACAACGGAGGTCATGTATTCCCCTGTGCACTGACCATCGGTACCTATGGCGTGGCAAGAAAGAGAGAGGACAAAAAGCTTCGCTTTTATTCCATGAACTTTGAGCAGCTTGGTGTCATCGAATCTTCCGTTGAGGACTTAAAGCCGGAGAAGGAAGCTGACTGGACGAACTATCCAAAGGGTGTGATGTGGGCATTTGGCGAGAAGGGAATGAAGGTCACACAGGGAATGGATATCGTATTGTTCGGAAATATCCCGAATGGTTCCGGACTTTCCTCTTCTGCATCTGTAGAAGTGCTGACCGGATTTATCCTGCGCGATATGTTCGGATTTGACGTGACCAATCAGGATCTGGCATTAATCGGTCAGTATTCTGAGAATAAGTTTAACGGCGTCAACTGCGGTATTATGGATCAGTTTGCAATCGCAATGGGCAAGAAGGGAAATGCAATCTTTCTGGATACTGCAACCTTACAGTATGAGTATGCACCGATTGAGCTTGCGGATGCAAAAATCGTGATTTCCTGCAGCAACAAGAAGCGTGGACTCGGCGATTCCAAATACAATGAAAGACGAAGCGAGTGCGAGCGTGCACTGGCAGAGCTGAAAGAGGTCGTAAAGATTGAGACACTCGGAGATCTCACAGAGGAACAGTTCGAGCAGTACAAGGATGCAATTAAGGAAGAAGTATGTAAAAAACGTGCAAAGCATGCTGTTTATGAGAACCAGAGAACGATTCATGCTGTCCGTGCATTGAAAGAAAATAATGTTGCACTGTTTGGAAAGCTGATGAACGAATCCCATGTTTCCCTGCGCGATGATTATGAGGTAACTGGTATTGAGCTTGATACGTTAGTAGAAGAGGCATGGAAAATCGATGGTGTCATCGGAGCGCGTATGACCGGAGCCGGATTCGGCGGATGTACCGTCAGCATTGTAAAAGATGCGGCAGTGGATACCTTTATCCGGGAAGTCGGAGCAGCTTACGAGAAGAAGATTGGATATGCGGCTGATTTTTATGTGGTAGAAATCGGAGATGGTCCGGTAAAACTTGCATAATGGCAGAAAGCGCATCAGGAGAGTGTGAAAAATGATTCAGGAAAAAATATTGGAATTAACTGAGTATGGAATGGTAACAGGACTTGTCGCACCGGAGGACAAACGCTATACCATCAATCGTCTGTTAGAACTTTTCGAACTCGAAGAGCTGACCGATGAAACCGTAGAGGCATATGGGAAGCGCACACCGATGGACCGTGCTGCGGCTGAGGAGGCACTTGAGGGAATCCTTGAGGAAATGCTTGATTATGCAGCAGAGGAGGGACTTCTTCCGGAAAATACGATTACATACCGTGATTTGTTTGATACTAAGATTATGGGAATGTTAGTCCCGCTTCCAAGCCAGGTGACGGCGCGGTTTATGGAACTTTATCGTGAAGAGGGTGCACAGGCGGCAACCGATTATTTTTATCAGTTAAGCCGTGATACGAACTATATTCGTAGATATCGTATCAAAAAAGACCGCAAGTGGACGGCAGAAACCGAATTTGGAACACTTGATATCACGATTAACCTGTCAAAACCGGAAAAAGACCCGAAAGCGATTGCAGCGGCAAAGCTTGCAAAACAGAGCGGTTATCCGAAATGCTTACTCTGCAAGGAAAATGAGGGTTATGCAGGAAGAGTCAATCATCCGGCAAGACAGAATCACCGCATTATTCCGGTGAAGATTAACGGCAGTGACTGGTTTTTCCAGTATTCGCCGTATGTATACTACAACGAGCACTGCATTATTTTTAACGCAAACCATACGCCGATGAAGATTGAGCGCGCAACATTTGCGAAACTGCTTGATTTTGTGGAACAGTTTCCACATTATTTTGTCGGCTCTAATGCAGACCTTCCGATTGTAGGTGGTTCTATCTTAAGCCATGACCATTTCCAGGGCGGACATTATGAGTTTGCAATGGCAAAGGCTCCGGTAGAAAAAACAATTACGTTTGAAGGATATGAGGATGTCACAGCGGGAATTGTTAAATGGCCGATGTCCGTTATCCGTATCCGCAGTACAAAAAAAGAGCGGCTGATTGAACTTGCAGATAAAATTTTACAGGTATGGCGTGGATATACGGATGAAGCTGCCTTTGTATTTGCAGAGACAGATGGAGAGCCGCACAACACGATTACGCCGATTGCGAGAAGACGTGGAGAGGATTTCGAGCTTGACCTCGTACTGCGCAACAACATCACGACGGAGGAACATCCGCTCGGCGTTTACCATCCGCACGCAAAGCTGCATCACATCAAGAAAGAAAATATTGGTCTGATTGAGGTAATGGGACTTGCGGTGCTTCCGGCACGTCTTAAAGATGAGATGGCGGCACTGGAACAGGCACTTTTGGACGGTGCAAATCTCAGAGAGGATGAAGTGCTGGCAAAACATGCGGACTGGGTAGAGGAATTTCTTCCAAAGTATGGTTTTACGGCAGGAAGCGGCCTTGACGGTGAGGTTACAAGGGAACGGTTACAGGAGATTCTCCGAACCGAAATTGGTCTGGTATTCTCTGAGGTTTTAACGGATGCCGGAGTTTACAAGTGCACCGAAGAAGGCAGAGCGGCATTTGAGCGTTTTGTGGGTGCCGTAAACGCAGAGAAAAGATAGAAAATGTATATTTACTTCTATGTGGTAATGTAGTAAAATTTGTTACAACACAGAAGGGAGAAACGGCTGCCTTATGGCAGTCGTTTTTGGTAAAGGAGAAGAAGGATGGTTTCAAAGAAAATAGAAAAGGCGCTGCAGGGAAATTCTGCAATCCGTGCGATGTTTGTAGAAGGAAAAGAATTAAAAGAAAAGTACGGGGAAGACAAGGTGTTTGATTTCTCACTCGGCAATCCGGCAACCCCGGCTCCGGCAGCCCTAAATCAGGCAATCAGGACACTGTTGGACGAGGCGGACAGTTCTCCGAAAGCGGCAATGGAGCTGCACGGATATATGGAAAATGTCGGCTACAAAGAGGTGCGCCAGGCAGTGGCAGACAACCTGAACAAACGGTTTGGAACGAAGTTTGATGCGCATAACCTTGTGATGACCGTGGGGGCAGCAGGCGGCTTAAACATCATTTTTAAGACGATTTTGGACCCGGGAGACGAGGTCATCGTTTTTGCACCGTTTTTTGGCGAGTACCGTCAGTATGCGGCAAATTTTGATGCTTCCATTGTTGCGGTAAATCCGAATCTTGAGACCTTCCAGCCGGATTTGGCAGACTTTGAGGCGAAGATAACGGCAAAAACAAAGGCACTCATTGTCAATACTCCTAATAATCCTACAGGTGTCATTTATAAACCGGAGACAATGAAGCAGATTGCAGAGATTCTGACACGCAAGGAAAAAGAGTTTGGACATGATATTTATCTGGTTTCCGACGAGCCGTACCGTGAGCTTGTCTATGACGGAAATAAAGAAGATTTTCTGACGAAATATTATAAAAATACAATTGTAGGATATTCATTCAGTAAATCGCTGTCACTGCCGGGAGAGCGTATCGGCTACGTGGTGGTACCGGATGAGGCATCCGATGCGGAGCTTTTGTTAAAAGGGCTTGAGATTTCAAACCGTGTGCTTGGATTTGTCAATGCACCGTCCTTACAGCAGAAGGCTGTGGCGGCCTGTCTGGAAGAAAAGACGGATGTCGCATTTTATGATGAAAACCGGAAAATGCTCTATGAGGGGCTTAATGCGCTTGGATTTACCTGTATCAAGCCGGAGGGTGCATTTTATCTCTGGCTAAAATCCCCGGTGGAAAATGAAGAAGCCTTCGTCGAAGAAGGAAAGAAATATAACATTCTCATGGTAAAGGGCAGTGCATTTGGCTGTGGCGGATTCGTGCGCCTTGCATACTGTGTGTCACATGAGACCGTGAAAAATTCACTGCCGGCATTTGCAAAGCTTGCCGCAGTCTATGGATTATCTGCAAAATAAACAGGAGAAAAACAGGAGAAAAGTTATGGGCAATTGGGAGTCATATGTGAGGAAAGTCGTTCCCTATGTACCGGGCGAGCAGCCAGACAGGGAACACATGATAAAGCTGAATACCAACGAGAATCCGTATCCGCCGGCGCCGGGAGTGGAAAAGGCACTTCGGGAATTTCAGACGGATAAGCTGCGGCTTTATCCGGAACCAACCTGTAAGGTGCTGACAGAGGCAATCGCAGAAAATTATGGATTAAAAAAGGAGCAGGTTTTTGTCGGTGTCGGTTCCGATGACGTGCTTGCGATGATTTTTCTGACCTTTTTTAACTCCGGCGTTCCGATTCTGTTCCCGGATATTACGTATTCTTTTTATGATGTATGGGCAGATATGCTTCGAATTCCCTATGAGACAAAGGCGCTTGATGAAGCGTTTCGGATTCGCAAGGAAGATTATTATGGGGAAAATGGTGGTGTGATTTTCCCAAATCCAAATGCACCTACAGGTGTCTTAATGGACTGCTCGGAGATTGAAGATATTTTAAACCACAACCGGGATGTGATTGTAGTGGTGGATGAGGCATACATTGATTTTGGAGGAAAGAGTGCGCTTCCGCTGATTGAGCGTTACGACAACCTTCTTGTTGTGCAGACTTTTTCCAAGTCCAGGTCGATGGCGGGAATGAGAATCGGATATGCGATGGGAAATGAGAAGTTAATCCGCTATATCAATGATGTCAAGTACTCGTTCAATTCCTACACGATGAACCAGACTGCGCTTGCGCTTGGGGTTGAGGCAATTCGGGATAAGGCATATTTTGAAGAGACAAGGCAGAAGGTAATTGCGACAAGAGAGTGGACCAAAAAAGAGTTACTGCAGCTGGGATTTCATTTTGAGGATTCCATGAGCAATTTTATTTTTGCAAGCCATACGAAAGTGCCTGCAAAAGAGATTTTTGAAAAATTAAAAAAGCGCGACATTTACGTGCGCTTTTTTAACAAACCTCGAATTGATAATTACCTGCGTATCAGTATCGGAACACAGCAGGAAATGGAAATTTTTATAAAGGAGCTTCGGGAGCTTCTGTCTGAGAACGGCGAAGCCTGAGGCGGATGGAGCCCTGGCGGAATACCAGGGTTCCTGTGATTGTCATGACAACCGCAAAGACGAACCAGAAAACGACGGAAATGAGATTGTCCTGAATCGTAAAATATTCGTTTAATACGGTGCCCCAGAAGTTAAACAGCATATGTAACAGGATGGAGTGGTAGAGACTTCCACCCTTTTCGCATACATAACCGAGAAACAGACCAAGACAGAATGCGTAGATGCCCTGAATCATGTTCATATGGAAGATACCGAAAAGAACCGCCTGGAAGATATTTGCTGCCCAGAACGGAAGGAATTTCTTCGCATGGTGCATGGTAACGCCGCGGTAGATTAACTCCTCGGAAATCGGTGCTAAGAGCACAGAATAGAAAAACATGCTGACGGTAAGGGAAGATGTCATGCCGGCACTTTCAAGCAGCTTCATGTATTGTTCAAGCCAGGCTGGAACAAGAGCGGAAACACCGCTGACAATGTAGGTGGACAGATATTGAAGCCCCGGAACCAGCAATAAGATGCCTGCAAACATAAGCGGGTGGAATGTCTTTTTTACCTGTGGCAGATAAACGGCATCGTAGCGCATATAGTACCACAGCCCATAAACGACAATGCAGGACAGCGAGAAAAAAATCATAATCCAGGTGTTAAACGTTGTATTCGTCCACAAATCCACCAGGGAAGAGTAAATTTCCATGAGACCTTCACCGGAAGGAGCCGCCGTAAAACGGATGAGACCGGAAATTCCCATCACGAAAACCATGACAAGATATTGAAGCCCGATACACAGCAAAAGCGGCAGAAAAGTAAAACAAAATTGTCCAAATCGTTTCATAATTGTATTCTCCATACCATAGTAATGAAATTCTAATGTTTTTTTTATTATAGCAATGGTGCGCATTGAATGCAAGAATGAACGCTGGCAGAAAAAAGAGTATTTACTTTAAAACTTTAATATGCTAAAATTCCTTTAGATGCAAATATGAAAGAAGGAGAGAAAACTATGAGCAAAAAACTTAGGACAGAAGCGGTAGACAACCTTTTCGATGCAATTTTAAGTCTGCAGAACAGAGAGGAATGTTACACTTTTTTTGAAGATGTGTGTACCGTCAATGAGCTTTTGTCGCTGTCACAGAGATTTGAAGTGGCAAAAATGTTAAGAGACCAGAAGACCTATCTGGACATTGCGGAAAAGACCGGAGCATCGACTGCAACCATCAGCCGCGTAAATCGTTCCTTAAATTACGGAAATGACGGTTATGATATGGTATTTGCCAGATTGCAGGGCGGCGAACCGACCCGGGAATAAAATAAAGAAAACAGGAATATTTGAAAATAGAGAAGGCTGCCTCAAGGACATATCAAACTGTCTGTCTTTGAGGTAGCCTTTTTGTATGGAAAAATAAAATTATGCGGGATTGTCCTTCCCGGAAATGCTTTTTTTCTCATTCATCTGGTCAATTAACCGCTCAATCAGCGTTTTTTTGATGTAGACATCATAGCTTAACATACAGATAAAGCTGAAGGTGCGTAACATATCTGCATCCTCGGCGGGAGCGTTTGCAAAGGTATTGCGGGAAGTCTTAAACTTCTTTGCGAGATCCTTCATCAGGTTCTGGGTCTCATCATGCTCTAAACCGAACACTTCCTTGTAAACATCTTCCAGCTTAAATTCGCTGTCCTTGCCAAAGTACTTGTCCGTAATTGGATTTAAAATACTCTGGATGTCGTTGATGCTTAAGATACTTTTAAAATAGTAGATAAAAATCAGTGCAAGAACGTGCTCCTTGGTGTATTTTTTCTTCTCCGGCGGTGGAAGAAGGTCGTTCTTGGCATAATTGTTAATCATGGTCTTGGTGAGAATCTTGTCTCCCTCATGGCGCTTGGAAGCTGCAAGCTGGGAATCCATAAAGGTTGTAATCTGGTCCATATACAGGTCGATATTGGGAATATCTTCCGGTTTTACATAATCAATTTTTTTTAACTCTTCTAAAATAGAACTTAAAAACTTCTTGGTGTCGATATCCATATTCGATTTGCCTCACTATCGTTGTTGAAACTTATCATTTCTTATCACATTATATAGTATTGAATACTAGATGACAAGAGATAACTATTCATTTTTTTATAAAAAACAAGAAAATATGTTCTGTTTTTCTAACGGAAGATATGGTATAATGAAATCCATAACAAAGTCAGGAGAATAATCTATGAGCATTTATGATACATTGAACGAACAGCAGAAGCAGGGAGTTTTTACCACAGAAGGACCGGTGCTGATTCTTGCGGGAGCCGGAAGTGGTAAGACGAGAGTGCTGACACACCGCACCGCGTATCTGATTGAGGAAAAAGGAGTGAATCCTTACCATATTATGGCGATTACCTTTACGAACAAGGCGGCAGGCGAGATGCGGGAACGAATTGACAGCCTGGTCGGATATGGTTCGGAGAGCATCTGGGTTTCTACGTTTCATTCCACCTGTGTAAGGATTTTGCGCAGACACATTGACAGAATCGGGTTTGACACAAATTTCACAATCTACGATGCCGATGATTCTAAGACGGTGATGAAAGATATCTGCAAGCGGTTAAATATTGACACAAAGATGTACAAGGAAAAAAGCCTCCTGGCGGCAATTTCTGCTGCAAAGGATGAACTGATTTCTCCGGAAGAGTTTGCACTGCGCGCTGTAAATGCGGGGGATTATGCGAAACGCAAGCAGTCGGAGGTTTACAGAGAGTATCAGGAGACGCTGCGGAAAAATAATGCGCTGGATTTTGATGACCTGATTGTAAAAACGGTGGAACTGTTTGAGACAGATCCGGAAGTGCTTGACTATTATCAGGAGCGTTTCCGTTATATTATGGTGGATGAGTATCAGGACACCAACACGGCACAGTTTAAGCTTATCAGCCTTCTGGCACGCAAATACAAAAATCTCTGTGTGGTAGGAGATGACGACCAGTCAATTTATAAGTTCCGCGGAGCAAATATTTATAATATTTTAAATTTTGAAAAATATTTTCCAGAGGCAGTGACAATTCGTCTGGAACAGAATTACCGTTCTACGAAAAATATTTTGAATGCCGCAAACGGTGTGATTGCCAACAACATCGGACGTAAGGAAAAAACGCTCTGGACAGACAATGCAGAGGGCGAAAAGATTGATTTTGAACAGTTTGACACCGCATATGAGGAAGCGGACTACGTGGCACGGGATATTTTATCCGGCACAAAAAGCGGCAAATATCATTATGGCGATTATGCAGTGTTATACCGCACGAATGCACAGTCACGTCTGTTTGAGGAACGTTTTATTACATCCAACATTCCTTATAAAATTGTCGGCGGCGTTAATTTCTATGCCAGAAAAGAGATTAAAGACCTTCTCGCATATTTAAAAACGATTGACAATGGCAGGGATGATTTGGCAGTGCGTCGTATCATCAACGTGCCGAAGCGTGGAATCGGTGCAACGACATTGCTAAAAGTGGCAGATTGGGCATCCGTCTGTGGAATCAGTTTTTATGACGCCTTAAAACAGGCGGAGGAAGTGCCAAATCTGGGAAAGGCTTCATTAAGGATTCGCCCGTTTGTGAATTTTATCCAGACGATGCGCAGCAAAGCGCCAATTATCGGAGTATCCGAGCTGCTTCGCGAGATTATTGAAGAGACTGGCTATGTGCGGGAGTTAGAGGCAGAAGGCACGGACGAAGCGACAGCACGAATTGAGAATATCGATGAGTTAATCAGCAAGGTGGTTGCCTATGAGGAGAGTGAGGAACAGCCGACGTTGAGTGGATTCCTTGAGGAAGTGGCGCTGGTGGCTGACATTGACGGGCTTGAGGAAGGAAGCGATTACGTTGTGCTGATGACATTACATAGTGCCAAGGGTCTTGAATTTCCGAAAGTCTTTTTAGCGGGCATGGAGGATGGATTGTTCCCAAGTTATATGTCAATTGTCGCCGATAATCCAACAGAGGCAATTGAGGAGGAACGGCGTCTTGCTTACGTTGGAATTACAAGAGCCAGAGAAGAACTTGCAATCACCTGTGCAAGAACCCGTATGGTACGCGGAGAGACACAGTACAATAAAGTCTCCCGTTTTGTAAAGGAGATTCCGTCAGAACTTTTGTCTAACCAAATCCGTCAAAAGGAGCCAAAGGAGTCCTCATTTGCCAAGCGCACAGTAACGAAGCCCAAACGTACAAGTCTTAGAGACCAGCCGTCCGGGCAGAATATGCAGCATCAGATTTTTACCGGGGCAATGATGACAAAAACAGCACTTGATTATGGTGTGGGAGACCGCGTGTCCCATGTGAAGTTTGGAACCGGTACAGTCAAAGCCGTAATGGACGGCGGAAGAGACTATGAGGTCACGGTAGAGTTTGATACGGCAGGAACGAAAAAGATGTTTGCCGGATTTGCCAAATTGAAAAAAATATAAAAATTTATTTATAAATTTTTTATAGGCGAAATGGGAAACATATGATATAATAATACAATAAGAAGGCACCATTTTTGTGGGTATATAAGAGGAGGCGCAGAACAATGAATAAGGTAGAAGAACTGATTAACATGTCAAAATTAAACGATTTATTAAACCGTAAGGAAGCGGAAGTAGAAGCAGAGAGAAAGAAAACTTCCAAAGTTGTATGGGTGTTTGCAATTATCGGTATCATTGCCGCAGTTGCAGCAGCGATTTATGGAGTATACCGTTTCTTTACACCGGATTATCTCGAGGATTTTGAAGACGATTTCGAGGATGACTACGAAGATGATTTCTTTGATGACGAAGAAGACGATGATTCATCCGACAAGGAAGAGAAGAAAGACGACGAAGAAGAGGAATAAAGTGGTAGTGGAAGGGCTGCATGATTGCAGCCCTTTCTTATGCAATAGGAAAACATTCATTTTCCTATTGCATAAGAGCACTCTGTGCAGGATGCGCAACTCGCGGAGGCGAATTTATAGCTACGCTATCCGCTCGTGCGCAAAACAAAAGCTGTGCAAGCTACATATTAAGAATTGAAATATATGAAGCACACTTTTGTTTTATATGCCATAGGAAAAGTCAAAGGAAAGAAAAATAAGGAAGCGGTTGGAGGAAGTATGAAAAAAGGTCAGATTGTGGAAGGAATCATTGAACAGGTAGATTTCCCAAATAAAGGTGTGTTAAGAACGGAAGATGGAGAGAGAGTCATCGTAAAGAACAGCATTCCCGGGCAGAAGGTGCGGGCGTCCGTCAATAAGGTGCGGAAGGGAAAATGTGAAGGACGTCTGTTAGAGGTGCTTAAAAAGGCACCACAGGAGTTACAAGAGCCGGGATGTGTCCATTTTGGGGAATGTGGAGGCTGTACCTATCAGAATCTGCCTTATGAAGAACAGCTTGCGTTAAAGGAAAAGCAGGTTAAAAAACTGATTGATGAGGTGATCGTACCGGAAAATCGTGATTATCCGTTTCTTGGCGTGAAGGAAAGTCCAAGGCAGAAGGGATACCGCAACAAAATGGAATTTTCTTTCGGAGATGCGTGGAAGGACGGTCCGCTTGCTCTTGGTATGCACAAACGTGGAAGCTTCTATGACATTGTGGATGTGCCGGAATGTCAGATTGTGGATGCGGATTTTCGTAAAGTTCTTAGCGTAACACTTGCTTATTTTCAGAAGGAAAACATCAGCTATTATCACAAACTCCGCCATACCGGTTATCTGCGTCATCTTCTGGTGCGCAAGGCGGTAAAGACGGGCGAAATTCTTGTGGACCTTGTGACAACTACAGAAATAGAAGACTCGACTCTGCTTGCTGGCTGGAAGGATGCCCTGACGGCAGAGACGTATGAGGGAACGCTCACCGGAGTCCTTCATACCAGAAATGATAATGTGGCAGACACTATCTGCAATGAGGGAACGGATATTTTATTTGGAAAAGACTATTTTTATGAGGAGCTGCTTGGACTTCGTTTTAAAATCACGCCGTTTTCTTTCTTCCAGACCAATTCGCTTGGTGCGGAGGTGCTTTACCAGACAGCGAGAGAATTTATTGGAGATGCGCTGCCAAGCGGAACAGATGCAGACATTGCGGAACACGGAAAAATTGTATTTGATTTGTATTCCGGCACCGGCACGATTGCCCAGATGCTTGCTCCGGTTGCCAAAAAGGTAATCGGTGTTGAAATTATCCCAGAGGCAGTTGAGGCGGCAAAGGAGAATGCAGCATTAAATGGTTTACATAACTGTGAATTTATTGCCGGAGATGTGTTAAAGGTCATCGACGATATCGAAGAAAAGCCGGATTACATTGTGCTCGACCCGCCACGTGACGGTATCCACCCGAAGGCACTGGAGAAGATTATCCGCTACGGTGTTCCACAGATGGTCTATATCTCCTGTAAGCCAACCAGCCTGGCGAGGGATTTGGAAGTTTTGCAGGCGAGAGGGTATGAGGTACAGAAGGTCTGCTGTGTGGATATGTTCCCGAATACGGGGCATGTTGAGTCGGTAGTTCTGATGCAGTATTGTGGAAAATAAGAAAAATAGGCATGCTAGACCACAAGATGTTGTGGTTTGAGGGCAAAAATTGGAGCAAAAAATGACCAGTTTTTGCCCTATTTTTTTCCCCGTTTTTATAGATGCATAGAGGTAAAAAGTAGTTTTTGGAGTGATTTGGAGAAAAACAGGAAAAAAGAAGGAGGGAGAGAAAATACCAAATCCAGAAACAAGATTGCATTGCTGTAATGAAAATTTATGAGAAGGTAAAGCAGGAGGAAAGGATGGTGGTCTATGGATGTCAGGCAGCAGATAAAGAAATTCGATGAAGAAAACAAGCCATTTTATCTGGTGGACCATGAGAATGGTGTTTACAGTTTATGTCTTCCCCTTAGTTTCTTAGGTGCGAAGTACAAGGACTTTGGACAGGAAGCATTTAATCAGTATGCGATCAGGGCAGGAGAGCCTGTAATGGATGGCAGATTTTATACGCATGGAGATGGTTATGAATGGCAGTCTGTGTTTGAAAAGGCGTTTGAGGGCGAAGAGAATCTGAAGCAAATCACATTTGATTGTGAGGCCGGAGGGTTCTTTTGTTATTCCCGTGACTTTGAAATCCTTGCAGAGTATGGCAGACGGTTCCGTGAAATGTGTATGAAGGAGCAGGAGTTCACGGAACTTGTATGCAGTGCATTGTCAGAGGACAGGCAGCCTGTGGAGGAAGAGATATCAACGGAAGGGATGACACCTTTTTTCACTGCGGTGGCAGAACTTGCTAGAAGGAAAGGATTTAAAATAAAAGGTGTGCAGGGCGGAGCATTAACGCTTACCTTAAACGGTGAGTTTGCAGTCATGGTGGATGAATCCGGGGCAATCAATTATCATCCGTATGACGAGGCCTTTGATATTATGGATGAGGTGTCGGAACTGAGAAAAAGCATTCCGTTAGAAGAAACAGGGCAGGGGATGCAGATGAATGTGTAAGGCGGTACTTATTTTAGAAATGAAATGGGTACCGCTATTTTTTTATCCGAAAGGAAGGGGATGAAGTGAAGCGCAGAAAAGGACATGAGATAGACTATGCAGGGAAAAAATATGTTTCACTGCATGAACTGTGCGATGACCTGGACCTGCCTTACTCTCCGCTGGCACATAAATATTACAGGACGAAAGATATTGAACAGTCGGTAGAGAGGGCAAAAAAGGTAAAAGACGCACAGACCTACACTGTCTGGGGCAGGGAATATAAAAGCCTGACAGATATTGCAAAGGAGTACGGAACCAGTGCCACCGTCATTTCAAAAAGACTGCAGGACGGAAAGACAGCCGAGGAAGCCATCGCAGAAATCATACAGAAGGAAACATTTTCTTTCTGCGGAAAGGAATTTCATGGACTGGCACAGATAGCGAACTTTTATGGAAAAGATTATTCGCTGGTCTGGGAACGGCTCAAATATGGCATGAGCATGGAAGAAGCACTGTTTCTACCGATCAGGCAGATGAACAAGCCGCAGTATGAAATAACCTGCCGCGGAAAAACCTATCAAAGCAAACGGGCATTCGCAAGGGAAAATAACATCGGGATTGTCTGCATCCGTGAGATGATGGAGAACCATGGAGTGGATTTTGAAACAGCCGCGGACATCCTGCTGGAGATAAAGGAAAAGGCAGGCATCCCGGCAGAGCAGATGATAACCAGATTCCCGATGTGCATGATCCGGGGAAAGGAATACCGCACACTGATAGAACTGGCAGCGGAGCTTAAGATTTCGGCAGCGGCGATCAGTACCTACAAGAACAGAAACGGCTGTGGGGGAATTTTGGAAACACTCTGCCAGATGCAGAAGGAAGAGAGGGAAACCTATTTTCTGGATGGCAGGGCAGTCTCATATAAGGAGCTGATGCAGATGGGATATACTTCTGTATCATATCAGACGGTCCCGAAAAAGAAAATTCCGTTATACCCACAGCTTGCAGGGCATGATTTTGTTACAGGCTGTGTTGATGTCGCAAAAATTTATGAGGAGGTCAAGTCAGAAAGGCTGGAACAGGAAAAAGGGATGCAGATGAACATGTAAGGCAGTACTTATTTTAGAAATGAAATGGGTGCTGTCTTTTTTTATGGAAAAAGGAAGGAGACAGATCGGATGTCGGGATTTTTTTGCAACAGTCCAAGACTGCAGTTATTAGAACGGCAGATGCGCCAGCCGCCGGGATATCGTCCCAGAGGGCAGGGGTGGATGTTTGACATGGAAGAGTGGAAAAGCAGGGGAAATTACTCGGAGATCGTGGACTGTGTCATCAGCCGCATGCAGATGGAACACTTAAAGAAAAGGATACAGGAGGTATTTGGAAACGCAGAAAAGGAACTGATTTTTTATGACAGCAGGCACAGAAAAGATTTTTCTTCCCTGCTGATTGGCAGACGGAAAAAGAACCTGTGCGGACTTCCAAATTATGCCGCCGCAGTATTTCTTCTGTCTGCAGATGAAAAACTGTGGGAGAAAGTTTCCAAGCAGGTGCTGGATACGGGGATTTATTTTGACCGCATCCGGCTTGGCAGCGTTACGCTGGAACAATATATCCTGTTCCATGCAGCCAGGGATGTGTATCTGGGGACAAAGCATATCCGGCTGTCGGAGCTGACCGACAGGGAACTGATACCGGATGAAATCCTAAGGCTCATCGTCAATGCATTCGTGATGGAAAGGTATGGGGTGGACATCGTAGAACAGGAGGTGTGGAATGAAGATTAGAGCAAAAAATGGGGAACAGACGGTAGATATGACTCTGCCGGTAACGGACATGGAGATGCGGTATTGCATGAAGTGTATCGGGATAGAAGATATTGTACCGGTATGCTGTATCAGTGAGGTGCGGGATGAACCGTCTTATTTTGGGTTCCTGAAAGACCAGACCGTCAGCATGGACGAACTTAATTTCTTTGCCAGAAGGCTGGATGGAATGACGGAATATGAAAAAAGAGTGGTGGGTGTCTACAGCAGTGAGACAGGCATGCGGGAAATGAAACAACTGATTAACCTGACTTACAGCCTGCAGGGACTGTCACTGCTCACAGACTTGACGGACGGAAACCGTGTCGGGCTGAGGCTTTATCTGGACCGGCACCTTGCAATCTCAGAAGAAGAAAAGAGCAGAATGGATTTTAACGCATATGCACAGAAGATTTTTTCAGAAGGAAAATGTAAGTTCCTGCCACATGGGATACTGGTAGATCAGGGATTCCACATGGAGGAGGTCTATAACGGAAAAACCTTTCCAGAATACATCGACAGACCGGATGAAACCGTGGCAGTTTTATCTCTTGGAAATGAGGCAGGGGATAAGGAGTACCTTTATCTGCCAACGGACATCAGTGCCATGGATAAGGTAAAGAAAAGATTAAACATCGCAGCATTTGCCGAAGGCATTGTGAACGGGATAGAAAATATCCGGCTGCCGGAAAGCATCCTTCCTTCCCCGGAAGATATGTGTATATCTCTGCAGGGGGATATCCGGAAACTGACTCTTTTTAATGAGATGTGCCAGACCGTCAGCTGTTTTGATGAAGCAAAAATGGACCGGCTTGCAATGGCGGCCGGATTCGTGGGAACAGGTGAATTTACCGACATCACTTACATCGCAAAGCATCTGGATGAATTTGAAATACATCCGCAGATACATACGGATAAAGAGTATGGGGAATTTCTGGTTAAAGAAGCGGGGATGTTTGAAGTCGATGAACTTCTCCTGCCGTATATTGATTATGCCGGGATTGCCCGTGATAAAAGACAGGCAGCGATGGCAGACAGCGGATTTATTCCAGAGGGCTTTGTTGGCATGCAGAGGGCAATCCATGAGTATCAGGAATATCAGGGAGAGTTTGCCGATCTGCTTGAAAAAAACGGGATACCCTGTGAAACGTTCTGCCTTTACAATTCGCTGATAGGGATGATGTATCAGGATGGAGAGGAGCAGGAAACGCTGTACCGGAGTGAACTGGCAGATTATGAGGAAGAAATCAAGAAAGCCATCCTCAAAGAAAGGCATGTGGAAGAAGAGCCGAGGGGACTCATGCATTATTTTGACGGGAACAGACAGGTGGCTGCAAAAGTGATCAGTGCATTCCCCAAAGTGCAGAACATCCGGGGAGAACTGTTCGGAGTTCTGGAATGCAGTATCTGCCAGCCGCTGACACAAAATGAAATCTATGAACTGAAAAATTTCTGGGACGGACAGATGAGTGACGGCTGGGGAGAAGGTTTTGAACAAAGACCAATCTATACGCAGGAGGGAGAACTGTATGTCAGTTTCTGGACACAGGAAAGACACTGGGGCGTCATGACGGAGGAAGAACTGGACAGAATCTGGAACCACGGCATGACGCAGACCCTGTAAAAAAATAATATTCTGCTGGATATGTGCTGGTGTATGTAGTATTGTGTGTCCCAAAGAAACCAAGGAGGCAAACAGATTGAAAAATAAAATTTTTCAATCGCGAGATTTGTGTCTGCGCGCACTTGACACAAACTCGGCATGCGCAAAAAGCGTGCGCAGAAATGAGGATAAAGATGAAATTGGATGATACAGTCATGGTGCAGTTTTTTGGGGAGCTTATCGAATCATACCGCCAGCAGATCATGGATCAGGAAGAGGCAAGGGAACTTTCAAAGAAGGAAAAAAAGTTCCTGGCAGACTTAAGAGAGGAACTGGAGCTGTCAAACCCGCAAGCGTACAGGATGGTGACAGAACTTTTTGGATGCATGTTAGACATCAGCCAGATAAAACAGGAACAGCTTTATATACAGGGAATAAAGGATGGAATACGAATCCGAAAACTGGTAAAAGAAATCGAGGAAGGTGAGGAATGTTAAGAAGGGAACAGATAGAACGGCTGAAGGAGAGATATCCTGTGGGTACCGTGGTCAGGCTGGGGCAGATGGAAGGGGAACACCAGATGCCGTCCGGCATGGAGGGAAAAGTAATTGGTGTGGATGATATCGGACAGATACATGTGGAATGGGAAAATGGAAGCACGCTGGCCCTGAATGTGGAAGAGGATGCCTTTTCTGTTGTTCCGCAGAAGGAAACCCTGTCCGAAAAGAAATGCAGGGAGTTTTTAGGGAAAATAAATGAGATATTAAAGGAAACAGATTTCTATCTGCTGAATGTGTCATGCAATGGAGGGGATACCGCCTATGCTGCCCAAAAGCTGCTTGCCATGCATCAGGCATTTGAAACCGTGTACGGGGAAGGGTATGTGGATGAGGAGTATGGGATGGTGATGATGCCGGCGGTGGTCTGCGGAAGGGATTCAGGCATACGCACGCTGGCACTTGTCACGCTTGATCTGGAGTCTTCCGGGGAACACTTCGGAACGATTTTCATGACTCCGGGCGGCATGATGGAGCAGGGGAGCAGCTCCCTGAGTGAAAAACAGAAACAGGCACTGGCAGAGTATTATATCCCATATGACTACTGGTACACACCGCTTGTGGAAAAGGACCACCATGTGGATTTTACACAGATGCCGGAGGAGGTGGCTGACATCCGCAGGATGGTGGATGAACTGCCGGTGGAAGGGGAGGCTTTCCATATGAATGAACCAAAATAGGAGGAAAAAATTTTGAACAGCATCATAAGCTGGGTTGGCGGCAAGAAAGCACTGCGCGACCTGATCTATCTGCGCATGCCGAAAAACTATGACCGCTATATAGAAGTATTTGGCGGTGGCGGCTGGGTTTTATTCGGAAAACCGCCGGATAAATGCATGGAGGTTTACAATGATTTCAATTCAAATCTTGCAAACCTCTTTTATTGTGTCAAGGAAAGACCAATGGCACTGCTTCGGGAACTGTCCTTCCTGCCGCTCAACTCCAGAGATGAATTTACAACGCTGCGGAAATTTCTGACCATGGAAGAATTTAAGAGTGAATATCTTGCAGAAGAATTAGAGATTGCAACGCACTTCTTAAAAGAACCGGAGGCGGCAGAAATCCGTGACATCCTCATGGAGCGTGCCGCAGTGGGTGATGTGAAAAGGGCGGCGGCATTCTATAAGATTATCCGCTACAGCTATGGGAGCGGATGCACCTCTTATGGATGCCAGCCTTTTGACATACGCAAAACCTTTACCATCATCTGGGAGGCAAACCGCAGGCTGAAGGATACCGTGATCGAGAATAAGGATTTTGAGGCACTCATCCGTCAATATGACAGACCGAATGCCTTTTTTTATTGCGATCC
Source organism: Roseburia sp. (assembly GCA_050874345.1). Classification (GTDB taxonomy): domain Bacteria; phylum Bacillota; class Clostridia; order Lachnospirales; family Lachnospiraceae; genus Roseburia. Next base: position 77,883 of record JBNMKM010000010.1, read on the forward strand.
GCCGTATTTTGAAACCGAGGGACACTATGAGGTGGTGTTCCGTAAGGAAGATCATGTGAGGCTCAGGGATACCTTAAAAGGCATACAGGGAAAGTTCATGGTTTCCTATAACGACTGTGCCTATATCCGTGAGCTGTATCAGGACTTCCAGATTGAAGCGGTGACAAGGATCAACAACCTTGCACAGAGGTATGACAACGGAAGTGAGTTCCCGGAAGTGCTGATCGCAAACTATGACATGGAGGAAAGGAAAAAAAGCATGCCGATGCAGATGAACCTGTTTGAACTGTACGGGGAACAGAAAACAGTCCGGTGGAAGGGAAAGGAGACAGAGGAGGCACTACAGGACACATAAAAAAAGAAAAAAGGAGGAAAACATGCTTCAGTTAGTAGAAATGGAAGGAAAGATGACGGAAAACGGGTGTATTGAGATTCCCGCAGTGGTGTTAGAGCAGGCTGGTATCTGTACCGGTGACACCGTGAAACTTGTGTATATGGCAGAGGACGGGGAACTTAGGAACACGGCGAAGGAGTTCCTGCTTGCAAGGGCAGGACAGGATGTGGCAGAGGAACTGGCAAAGGAGGAAAACATTGCGTTCCAGATACCGGAAGAATTATTAAGGGATGCTGGAATCCCGATGGACGCAGACCTTGACATTGTGTGTCAGGAAGGACGCATTATCATCCTGCCGTCAGAACTTGTGCAGGGGACGGAAGTGCCGGAGGAACTGCTTGCCATCTGCAGGGAGCTTGGCATCACGGAAGATAAGGTAAACATCATCTTGCGGACCACAGAGGAGGGGACGGATGAAAAAACCGGTGTATAAGCTGTTAGACGAAAAAGGACGCATCCTGATCCCGAAAGAATTCCGCCAGATGGCAGAACTTGAGAGCGGGGATATCGTAAAGCTGTCCGTGAGCAGTGGAAAGATTGTGATATCCAAAGTAGATATCGTGGAGATGGGGAGTCAGGACCCGCAGGCAGTGGAAGCGTATGTAAATGCAGCGGTAAAACATATGAGTCCTGCAAAACAGGTGGCGCTTGCGGCAAGGATTCTGAAATTTGCACAGCAGGAGGGAGGTACGGATTGTTAAGGAATAAGTACAGGGCATTTGAAATCAAGGACGAGCAGGTCAGCCAGACGCTGGTGGACGGGAATCTCTGCTCCATTGCAGAATTTATCCGGCACTGCAGTGAGGGAAGCATCATCACCCTGCACACCATGGAGGGCGAACCGTTTTTGATCGGACTCTCCAAGATGTTTGTATTCTGCGGGGACAAGGCATTCTTAGACAGGCAGTTGATCCCTTACCTGCGCAGCATGGGTGGGTAATGCGTATGAAAAGGATTTATGTTCAGAACGGGATCGTATTTTATTATGGGAATCCGGCTGGCTATCTGGGGGATGGGAAAGCAGTCATCGACTGCATGTTCCAGAAAGAGGAGCTGGTTTCGTTTGTGAAGGAACAGTTTTTGGTGGAACCCGTATTCCGGGAGGGCGTGTATGACCGGCTGTCGGAGGGAGGTGGTGTCAAAGAGACAGCGGAGGCCAGTATCGGGGAAGGGAGGAGGCTTAGAATCTATCAACTGGGACAGGACAGTCCGATCATGATGCGGTTTATCAGTCTGGCAGAGAGGAAAAAGAGAGGGTATGACAGGCCGCGCAGGGAGGAATATGTCAGAGTCTATGAGGGGGAGATAGAAAACTATAGTCTGGAGGAAGTCTGGGAGAAATACGGACGGAGAGTACCGGAAGGGTTTCAGGGACATGCATTGTCCATTTCGGATGTGGTCGAGTTTGCGGATGGGGAAGCCAGCCGCTTTTTCTATGTCGAGCCATCCGGGTATGAGGAAATCAGATTTTAACAAGGAGGAGCATTATGCCAAAGGCAAAAACTGCCCAGAGCCGGGCAGAAACCACAGAACAGCAGGCACCATCCGGAGCAGGGAACAAAGAAAACTCCCCGCTCCAGTTTGATGTGCGCATCCAGTCCATCCGGCCGGGGGAAAGCATCAAGGGAACGGCATCCGTAAACATCAACGGGGCATTTGCAATCCGGGGTGTCAAGATCATTGAGGGAAGCAATGGACTGTTTGTTTCCATGCCAAGCTATAAGACTGGGAATGAGTATAAGGACATCTGTTTCCCTATTACGCAGGAATGCAGAAAACAGCTCCATGAAGCAGTCATCGGAGCTTATGAGCAGGCAATCTCGCAGGGGCAGGACACGGTGGCAAAGCATCATGGGATGCAGGCACCGGAAGGACAGCCGATGGAGATGGCAGGAATGTAACAGGATAAAACCAGAGAACATAGAGCGGACCGCACAGAAACGGTCCGGCAGACCATGAGAAAAATTGGAGGAAAAAGATATGAGAAATATGATGAAAAAAGCAGCACAGAATGTAAAGGCAGTTGCCGTAAGAGCAGGGATGTTAATGAAGGATACCAAGGGTGAGAACTATGTGGATACGGCGGTCAAAATCCTGATCGCAGTCGTTCTCGGCGCACTGCTCCTGGCAGGTCTTTATGCACTCTTCGGGGATGTGGTGATGCCTACCCTTACCCAGAGAATTCAGGACATGTTCAACTATGCAGGATAAGGGACACCGGTCCAAAACAGGGAAACAGGAAAGATAACAGAATGATATGGAGGAAAACAGATGCCTAGAAGAGCAAACACACAGACACAGCAGGAAGCAGTACAGGAAAATGCCGCAGTGCAGGCAAATGCAGGGGCAGACATGCAGATGGAGGCTGCCATTACAAAAACACAGCCGGAAAAGGGCGTCCTTGCCCTTGCCGATGTAAAGATCGGGGATTTCATGACGATCCGAAATGTCAGAATCAAGGAAGATGACTACGGGCTGACCGTTGCCATGCCGAAAACAAAGGCAGGAGCAAATGAGCAGTACAGGGATGCGGTGTTCTTTGCCGACAGGGGAATCAAGGAAAAATTTGACCAGACGGTACAGAAAGCGTATGAAACTTTTATGCACCAGCAGACGGATCTGGACGAGGAACCGGAGGAGGCAGAGGAGCTGGAACAGGAAGAAGGCGGCATGAACATGGGAATGTAACATGACCAGGCTGGCTTTCTTTTTTTCTGCCCTGTCTTTGGCGGCGGTCATGGATATGAGGACAAGGACCATCCCGGACTGGCTGGCCGTTCTGGTGGCACTTACCAGCATGCTGCCACCGGGACAGCCCAATTTTTTGGGAGTTCTTGCAGGACTTCCGCTGCTCCTCGCAGGGATTACCATAGGAGGAATCGGCGGAGGGGATGTGAAACTCATGGGGGCATGCTGGCTGGTACTTGGAGCGAGCCAAGCGCTTACGGGACTGTTCCTTGCATTGTGCCTGCTGGTGCTGTGGCATGCGGCAGGGAGCATGGGCAGGAAAAAGAACAGAAAGAAACAAAAAGAGGAGAAGGGACAGGCATACCCGCTTGTTCCGTTTCTTCTTGCAGGAATGCTGATTGGTATCTGGATAGGAGGTTAAAGAATTGAAAAAGAAATTATTACTGGCAGGGATTGTGGCACTGCTTGCAGGAACTGTCATGGCAGCAAGAAAGAAAAAATACACAGAGACATCGAGATAGGAGGAGAAGAGAACCATGAAACTGTTAAAAAACCGTACTGTTCTTGGGGTACTCTGCATTGCAGTGTCCCTGCTCATCTGTTTTGCAGTGACACCGCTTGTCAATGCCGGACTGTCCCAAAAGACCACCATCGTGCGTTTTGTAAAGGAAGTCAAGGCAGGGGAAGAGATCAAAAAAGGAATGCTGCAGGAAGTCGAGGTGGGAGGCTACAACCTGCCAGAAAATGTGTTAAGGAGCATCACGGAGGCGGAAGGGAAATATCTGACCGCAGATGTTTATGCAGGGGATTATATCGTAGCAGAAAAAGTAGCGGACGAGCCGGCCGCAGAAAATAAATACCTTTACAACTTAAACGGGGAGAAACAGGCAATCTCCATCACCATCAGTTCTTTTGCGGAAGGACTCTCCGGCAAGTTAAAGAGCGGGGATATCGTGTCGGTCATCGCACCGGATTACCTGGGCAGCGGCGAGACAGTCATCCCGGCAGAATTAAAATATGTGGAGGTCATCGCAGTGACGGCAAAGTCCGGCTATGATGCCAATACACAGGAGCAGGAAGAGGAGAAGGAGCTTCCGTCCACCGTCACGGTGTTAGTCAGACCGGAGCAGAGCAGACTGCTGGCAAGGCTGGAAGCGGAGGGAGAAATTCACCTGTCACTGGTATACAGGGGAGACAGCAAAAAAGCGGCACAGTTCATTGAAGCACAGGATCTGGTGCTGGAGGAGCTTCTGGAAGAAACCACAGAGGAAGAAGAGGTATCTGTTGTAAAAAATGAGGTGCCGAGGACAGGAGGGGAAGCGGATGCAGTGACGGCAGAAGAAACCCCGGCAGACGAGAAAAATGATACGGATATGGAGGAATAGTGTTTGAATTTCATGAAAAATTCTTTGTTCCAGAGAAATCTGGAGCAGGAGAGGGAAGAAGAGATGCCGGAAGAGGGAGGCGTGCTTGCCGTGTGGGGCAGCCCCTCCTCCGGTAAGACGGTGGTGTCTGTGAAACTGGCAGAGCATCTGGCAAAGAAAAAAAGAAATGTCATTTTAATCCTTGCGGATATGGTCACGCCGCCGCTGCCCTACTTATGCGCACCGTCAGACATTGAACAGGAAAGGTCGTTAGGCAGCATTCTTGCCGCATCCCATGTGACGGAAAACCTCATCAAGAAGAACTGCATGTTCTACCGGAAGAATGATTATCTTTCCATGGTCGGGATGTTAAAGGGGGAGAATGTGTTCACCTATCCGCCCTATGAAAAAGAGCAGGCGGCAGAACTGCTCCAGCTTGCAGCACAGATCGCACCGTATGTCATCGTTGACTGCACCAGCAATATCGCATCGGATATCCTGTCTGCAGTCGCACTGATGGAGGCAGATACGGTGTTAAGGCTGGCAGGGTGTGACTTAAAATCCATCAGTTACCTATCCTCCCAGCTTCCACTGCTCTCAGACCACAAATGGGATGCCGACAAGCAGTTAAAGGCCGTGTCCAATATCAGACAGCAGGAGGCGAGCAGCCACATGGAACAGATCCTTGGCAGTGTGTCGTTCCAGATTCCGCACAGCAGTGAGGTGGAAGCACAGTTTTTAGAAGGGGAACTGCTTGGGGAACTCGGTCTGAAGGAGAGCCGGGCATTCCGCAGGGAAATAGAGAAAATCAGCAGGGAGGTATTCGGGGTATGAAAAACAACCAGAATCTGTTCTTTTTCCCGGAGGAAAAGGGAAGGGCGTTTTCGGATGTCTTAAAAGAGGTGCAGGAGTATATCTCCAGCAAATATTCCATGCTCATGGTAGAAGGCGGGAGCGAGGAAGTAAAACAGCAGGTCAAGCGGTACATCACAAAGTATATCTGCGACTACCGCATCACGGTAAAGGGAAAAACACAGGAACAGTTGATCGATGACCTTTACACGGAAATGGCAGAGTTTTCCTTCCTCACCAAGTACATTTTTGGAACCGGGATAGAGGAAATCGATATCAATTCCTGGCGGGATATCGAGATACAGTACAATGACGGCAGGTGTGAAAAGCTGGAGGAACACTTCGAGTCCCCGGAGCATGCGGTCAATGTCATAAGGCGCATGCTCCATGTGTCGGGCATGGTGTTGGACAATGCCTCCCCTGCGGTGTTAGGACATCTGAGCAAGAATATCCGAATCGCCGTGTTAAAGACGCCGCTCGTGGATGAAGATGTGGGGATTGCAGCATCCATCCGTATTGTCAATCCGCAGAGCCTGAAAAAGGAAAACTTTGTGGATGGCGGCACCGCAACGGGGGAAATGCTGGACTTTCTGGCAGAGTGTCTGCGCTATGGAATCAGCATCTGTGTCGCAGGAGCCACCAGTTCCGGTAAGACCACGCTTGCAGGCTGGCTGCTTACCACCATACCGGATGGAAAGCGTATCTTTACCATCGAAAACGGCAGCCGTGAGCTGGCACTCGTAAGGGAAAAGGATGGAAAAGTGACCAACAGTGTCATCCATACGCTGACCAGATACAGCGAAAATGAAAAACAGAACATCGATCAGGACATGCTCCTTGATATGGCACTGCGTTTCAACCCGGAGATCATCTGTGTCGGGGAGATGCGTAGTTCGGAGGCGTACACGGCACAGGAATCGGCAAGAACCGGACATACGGTGCTTACCACGATCCACAGTAACAGTTGTGAATCCACTTACAGCCGAATGAGGACACTGTGCAAGAGAAAATATGACATGGATGATGAAGTGTTGATGGACCTTGTAACGGAGGCATTCCCTATCGTGGTGTTCACCAAGCAGCTTGAGAACCGCAGGAGAAAACTCATGGAAATCATGGAGTGTGAGATCACGGCAGACGGAAAGCGGAAGTTCAACCCGCTGTACCGCTATGAGATCACCGAAAACCGGATGGAGGGTGACCGCTTTATCATCAACGGCACGCATAAGAAGGTGTGCGGAATTTCCGAGAGCCTCAAAAAGAGATTTTTGGAGAACGGCATGCCAAAAGATGTGCTGGAGAGAATTGAAAAAGGAGGAGAGAACGCATGCTGACATTACAGGTCATTGCCTGCATCGGGATCATTACAGGGGCATTCCTGCTGTTCCACATCCGGCTAAATGACTTTACGGGGAACATTTTCCACAGGCTTTTAGATGCACCGAAGGGAATCCGTGAGGAGATACTGGAGGAAACCAAGCGCAGGAAAAAATCCTATTTCCGAAGGGAAATCGAGGAAGTACAGGCAATCTTGAAAACAACGGACAGGGAGGAGCTGTTCCCGCTTTTATGCACAGCATCCCTCCTGCTGTTTGCCGCAGGAGCAGCCATTGCCGTCATGATCGGAAATGTTTTTTTAATTCCGGTGCTGGCGTGCGGATTTCTGTTCCTGCCGTTCTGGTACATCAGGCTGACCGCATCCCATTTCAAAAAGGATGTGTCATCGGAACTGGAAACGGCACTGTCCATTATTACAACAGCATACCTGCGAAGTGAGGACATCCTTACTTCGGTGGAGGAAAACCTCGAATATTTAAATCCGCCGGTCAAGACCGTGTTTGCAGATTTTGTGTCAAGAATCCGCCTCATAGATCCAGACCTTGAGGCAGCCTTGGAGGAACTTAAGGGAAAGATTGAAAATGATGTGTTCATGGAGTGGGTGGATGCCTTAAAGTCCTGCCTGTATGACAGGTCATTAAAGACAACACTGACACCGATCGTGGCGAAACTGTCGGACATGCGTATCGTGAATGCAGAGCTGGAGTATCTGGTATTTGAACCCAGAAAGGAATTTATCACAATGGTGGTGTTAGCAGTGGGGAATATCCCGCTGTTATATTTTCTGAACCAGTCCTGGTACGATACGCTCATGCATACCATCCCCGGACAGATTATGCTGGCAGTTACCGGTGCAATTATATTTGTTTCCACGGCATGCGTCATAAAACTGACAAAGCCGATTGAATACCGGACATAAGGGGGGAGGGAGAAATTGAAAATCGTACTGATAATTGTATTCATCCTGACGGCATGCGGACTGTTCCTTCTGCTGTCGGGCATCTTAAAGCTGCCGACACTGCGGACCGGCAGGGCAATGATGCAGTCAGGGAAGAAAGAAAAGAAACTGCAGAAAACACTGGATGCGTTCTACATGGACGGAGCGGCATACTTAGGAAAATACATCGGGATGAATGCCTACAAAAAAAGCAGGATGCAGAATGTCCTTAATGCGGCAGGACTTAAGATGACACCGGAAACCTATATGGCGTATGCCTATCTGAAAGCAGGGAGCATTTTTCTCCTAATCCTTCCGGCACTGCATGTATTTCCGCTGCTTGCCATCCTGCTCGTGCTTTTGGGAGTCATGGTTTACTATAAGGAGACAAGAAAAGCAGAAGAGCTGGTAAGGGAGAAAAGGGAGCAGATCGAGGGGGAACTGTACCGTTTTGTTTCCACCATCACACAGGAACTGAAAAACAGCAGGGATGTACTTTCCATGCTGGAGCATTATAAGGAAAATGCCGGGGAGATGTTCCAGAAGGAACTGGACATTGTATGTGCAGACATGCGCTCCAGCAGCTATGAGGCAGCACTCACCCGTTTCGAGGCAAGGCTCAATTCCCCGCAGCTCTCCGATGTGGTTCGCGGACTGATCGGTGTGTTAAGAGGAGATGACGGTGCAGTGTATTTCCAGATGCTCACACACGACTTTAAGCAGGCAGAACTGCAGAGGTTAAAGGCAAAGGCGGCAAAAATCCCGCCGAAAATCCGTGTCTTTTCTTTTGCCATGCTCCTGTGTTTCCTTGCAACCTATTTTGCCATCATCGGCTATGAGATCATAAAGTCCATGGGAACACTGTTCTGATAAAAGTGCAGGAAGGAGAAAAAATGAAGCGGATCTATAAGATTATGAGGGACAAAAAGGGGGAGGGATATATCGATGCGGCGGTCGTTGTATTCTGTGTGATGCTTATCATTGCCCTTGGCGTCAGGATATTCCCGGTTTTTATCACGAAGATACAGCTTGACAACTTTGCAGACGAGCTGGTGCGGGAGGCAGAGGTCAGCGGCAGGGTTGGAAGTGAGACAACCGCAAGGCAGAGAACCTTGGAGGAAAAAACAGGGATACATCCAGCCGTAAGCTGGTCTGGGACCGGAAAAATCCAGTTGAATGAAGAGGTGACGGTAACACTGACGTTACAGAAAGACCTCGGACTTTTTGGGAAATTAAGGTCGTTCCCGGTAACCATAAGGGCGAGGGCATCGGGAAAGAGTGAGGTGTATTGGAAATGAGAAAATGCTATCAGAGCTTCAAAAGACTTCTGACAGGGCAGGAGGGAAGCATGGCCCCGGCTGCTGTGGCGGCAGCGATAGCCATGCTCCTCATCATCCTTGGAGTTTCCGAATACATGCGCCTTGTCATCACGGCAGCCGGGATTAAGGATGCCATGGAATCTGCCGTGGTTTCCGTGGTAAATGACAACTACAATGAAGTTTACCATGGTGTCAGGGAAGGATATGCCGCAGGATATGAGCCGGACGATACGGGATTTACGGCATCCGTGGACCATGGGGATATCTATGGCAGGATGTGTTTTCTGCTTGGACTGGAAGAGGATGGAAACAGTTATGTCCGCTATAATAACAGCGGTGAGCTGGAGTACAGGCTTAAAAATCTTTCCGTGGACATCCACAACACGGCACTGGCATCGCCGGGAGGCACTTATTATGCGGATGCAGAGGTCACGATGGAAGTGCCTGTGCGTTTCGCAGGAAAAATCTTATCGAATATGTCGGTCAGACTGAAGGTAAGGGCAGCCTACCGGGAAAAATTTTAGTAACATGTTACAGATATCGTAAGACTTATTACATTTCCATAGACTTTCCAGACGTTCTATGGTAGCGTGTGAACTACGAAAATCAATCAATCAAAAAAGCATAAGGAGGGAATGCCATGAAAGATAAGACAAAAAAGTGGCTGGCAGTCGCAGGACTTCTGGCAGTATGTGCAGTGCTTGTGTTCGGAATCAGCAGGGCGCTCTACCATGAGCCGGACAGGGAGGCACAGGCCGTGGAGAGAGAATCGGAGGAGACAGAACTTTTTGTGGAGACAGAAACACCGGAACCGGCTCCGGCAGAAAGCACAGAAGCAGAGACGGAAGAGCTGCTTGTAATCGAGACGGAGACAGGAACTTCCGTAAATGACAGGGAGCAGGAAATTCAGGAAACCCCGGAGAAAACAGAAGAGGAAAAGCCGAGTGAGCCGCCTGCACTGTCTGAAGGAACCGCCACGGACCAGCCGGATACACCGCCGTCCTACGAGGAGGAAAAACAGGAGGAACCGGCTCCGGCAGAGAACCAGACACCAAAGACAGGTGAGATAAAAGATGGAATGATGTATGTGGAAGGATTTGGCTGGGTTCCATATGAAGGCGGTGGAGGAGAAGGAATCTATGCAGATGACATGTATGAAAATGGCAATAAGATCGGAATCATGGATTAAATAAACAGAATGTAAAGGAAAGGCACAGCAGAAATGTTGTGCTTTTTTTGTGGGCAGATATGGGCAGTGTGCCATATCTGCCCACTGTGTTTAAAGGAGAAATGCATGAAATATATCAAACAGAAAATCCTGCTGTTTGTGCTTTTGCTTGCCATGGCGATGCCGGCATCGGTTTATGCAGCCGGGGAAGGGAACATCGACAATGGCGGTGGAGGTATGGGAGCAGGAACGGGAACTAATTTTTGGAGCAGCCATGATGAGGGTGTGCGTGTAACAGTAGTCAGAACCAGTGACGGAAGTGTTGCATCCAAATCTATAGACCTCACAAACAAGCAGCCAAATAACATCGTGGTGCAGTTTGGAAAAGTATCTAAGACAGCGTATAAAAATGGAACGGCTTTGATGGTAAAAACAAGTGCGTATGAATACATCAATCCTGCACAGTCCCTGCCACAGATTATCAGCACTTCAAGAGGAGGGGCAAACCTTGCAGCTATTAAAAAGTACTTTACGGACGAGCAGGTGATCAGAGCCATTGCAGGGTATGTCGGCATGGATTTCCAGACTCTGACAAACGGAGAGTACAAGCTGTTATTAGAGCCAATCGCATATGTGACGTTTGAGGGAGTCCGGACTGCGTTTACCGCCACGGAAGCGGCAAAATACAACCAGTTAAGGGGCGGCCTGTTGCGAAAGAAAATGCCATCCCTGTCCCATAAAAACCTTCCGCTTGCCATGTTCCTAGAGACATCGGATTTAGGGTATCCGGCGTGGAGCGGCTCTAAGACAGAGAAAGCGAATGATGAGGATATCATCCGCGCATTAGGACTTGGCATCGTGCGGTTTAATGAGGTGGTCACACCGGAAGTCATCGAAGCGGACTATGAATACCGTGTGGATACGGATGTGATCACAGCGGTCACGGTTAGTGGAGGACAGAGCGATCCAGACAACTCCGTCACTGTGACATTTTCTATCCTGGGAAGAAGCTACAAGGTTGAAAATGTGTATTACCCGGAGGACGGACAGCAGCTCGTGTGGGTAAAATGGCATACCCCGTCCACGGAACAGCACATCACGATTAGTGTGACCGCCAGCGGAGGCAGTGCATCCGTGAGCAAGGGAACCATTACGGCGAACATTGTGGATCTGGATGACAATCCACCGCCAAATCCTGTTGCAGATGACAGAAATGACAGCTACCGGAAAGAAAATGCAGTGATGCCTGTAAATCCAGAAAAGACACAGGCGGCATGGAGTGTCTGGAAAGCCAAGTGGAAGGAAAAATGGGTATGGCACAGTGACTGGAACTGGGAGTCAGAGGACCATTCGGCAAGCTGTGAGGCAGGATGCACACAGAGCCATGGATACTGGCAGGATGATGGCGAGTATGTGGATGAAGGCTGGTGGGAATTTGAAGAGAAACATTATTCGGCATCCCTGACCGCGGATATGCATTTGGTCACGGATGAGAAGGCACCGACCGCGGACGGCATGGTTACCAAAAGTGGGTATGGTGTGAATGTTTCCCTGAGTGCAAGGGCATCGAGCAGCCAGACATCCGCAACAACAGCACCGCAGACAGCAGTCAGTTACTTCCCGGAATTTTATTACGAAACCTACTGGCGGCTTTTAGAGAGAACCAGAAATGGATACAGCGCAGTCTTTGAATTTAAGAATAATGAGTATTCCACTTATTACCGGAGGACACATTTCACACCGGTCTGGATGCCGGACGGGGAGTACCGGGTATACACGTACCTGCTCGACTGCTGGACACCGGATGGAATGCTTTCCGTGAACCTGTCAGACGCTGTGCAGATATCTGGAAGCCTGTGGGATGACTGGCATATCGCACCGCAGAATGTGAGGTAGGAAACCGATGGGATATGAGAGAATCCAAAAGCCGGAAGGACGGCTCTACCATTACACCAGAAAAGAAAATCTGGAATCCATCTTAAGGGATGGAAGGATACGGAAATTTTGTGACAGGGAAACATGGTTCACAAAATCCCTTGCAGATACGCTGCGGCTTATGTCGCTCACGGTGATGCAGGAGGGAGCAGCTTATTATGATGCGAGCGGCAGGCTGCAGCGTTACCCGGCGTTTGTACCGGAGGATTATGTGGTTTTAGAACTTACCCCGCGCTACCAGAGCGGGGAATGGGTGATCTGGAATCAGGAACTTCCACCCAATGCGCCGGAGTCCGTAAGGAAGCTTGCGGAGGAGTTCAGCCACCTAAAACTCGGATACCGTGGAGATTTAAAGTTCTGGGAGAATCCTGTCATTTATGAGATGACAGACCTTTTGGAAGAACCGGAGCAGACCAGTGAAATGAAAATGCAGTAAAAAACAGAAAAAAGGAAAGGAAGATCAGATGAAGAAAAAGAAATGGATGATGATGGCAGTGATGGTGTTTGCACTTACGATGATGTTTGGAACTACGGTATATGCGTCAGGAAAAGGGGACGTGGCAGGAGCAATCGAGGGTACATGGCAGGATGCCTCCGCCCAGATCAAGACAGTAGTCAATAAGGTGGTGTTCCCGGCAATCGACCTGATACTTGCCGTGTTCTTCTTTGCAAAGCTGGGTACGGCATACTTTGATTACCGAAAACACGGGCAGTTTGAATGGGCGGCACCCGCAATCCTGTTTGCGTGCCTGGTATTCACGCTGACAGCACCGACCTATATCTGGAAAATCCTTGGCATATAGGGGATGGTGAGAAAGAAGGTGTCAGATGTTTATATTTGATTTTGTTGCGGAAACCGTACTAGACCAGATTATCGACTGGCTGTACGGGAAGATCGTTGGATTTCTCAATGATTTTTTTGCAATGATGAACAATATGGGGGTGGAATTGTTTGACCTGCCGTGGGTGAATGCAATTACCACTTTTTTTGGCTGGCTTGGCTGGGCATTGTTTGTGGTCGGGCTGGTGGTCGGAGCTTTTGAATGTGCCATAGAGTATCAGGGAGGAAGGGGCAGTATCAAGGATACTGCCTTAAACTATGTCAAGGGATTTATGGCGGTCAGCCTGTTTTCCATTCTTCCGGTCAACTTATACTCCTTAAGTGTGTCGCTGCAGAGTTCCTTCGGATCGGCATTATCCGGCATTACAGACGCGGAAAGCATCGGGATGACTGCACAGCAGGTGCTTATGTCAGCCGCCATGCCGGGAGTGGGGAATCCGATCCTGCAGATATTCTGTGCCGTGATGATGGGGTATGCCGTGATAAAAGTGTTCTTCGGAAATCTGAAAAGGGGAGGCATCCTGCTCATACAGATCGCAGTTGGAAGCCTTTATATGTTTTCTGTTCCGAGAGGATATATTGACGGTTTTACCCAGTGGTGTAAGCAGGTCATTGGAATCTGTCTCACCGCGTTTTTGCAGTCCACCATGCTCACGGCAGGACTCATGATCTTCAAGGACCACCCTCTGCTTGGCCTGGGTGTCATGCTTTCCTCCACAGAGGTGCCGAGGATTGCCGGACAGTTCGGACTGGACACCAGCACAAAGGCAAACCTGATGAGCGGAGTCTATGCAGCGCAGACAGCCATCAACATTTCAAAAACGGTTGTCAAGGCAGTGGCAGCATAAGGCGGTGAAAGGATGGAGAAAAAGCTGGGGAGTCTGTTCGATGGGATCGGGGGATTTCCATTGGCAGCAAAAAGAAATGGCATACGGCCTGTGTGGGCGAGTGAGATAGAAAAGTTTCCCATGGCAGTTACCATGTACCGGTTCCCGGAGATGAAACACATGGGAGACATTACAAAACTGCATGGGGAAAACCTCCCTGTCGTGGATGTGATAGCCGGGGGTTCACCATGTCAGGACTTATCCATTGCCGGGAGACGCGCAGGACTTGCGGGGATGCGTTCCGGTCTCTTTTTAGAGCAGGTACGCATCATAAAAGAAATGCGCAGGCAGGAGGAAAGGAGGAAAAACAGCAGTGGAAGGAGAGCAGATGTCCCTGTTCGACCTCGGTATATGGTCTGGGAAAATGTGCCGGGAGCCTTCTCAAGCGGAGAACCAAAAGGAGCAGATTTTAAGAGAGTCCTCGAAGAAGTCTGTGGTATATCGGAGGAGTCCGTATCTTTACCTGGACCGCCGGATGGGGCATGGACTCCTGCCGGGATTATTCTGGGACAGGAATTCTCTGTTGCTTGGAGGGTACTGGACGCTCAATTTTGGGGAGTCCCCCAGAGACGCCGAAGAATCTTCCTTGTCGCAGATTTTGGAGGCCACAGTGCCGGAGAGATATTATTTGAGTCCGAAAGCGTGTGGAGGCATTATCAGGAGAGCAGGGAACAGAGGAAAAAAGCTGCCGCCGATCTTGGAGGCGGCACTCTTACTTCAGGCACAGGAGCAGACATCGTGTGTCTGATGGATCAGGGAGGACAGCGGATGGATGTGTACCGCAATCTTATCGGTACCCTTCTGGCACACAGTTCAAGCACACCGCCCATTATCATGGCGGGCAGTCAGGCAAATGCAGAAATCGGGATCGGGTACTGTCCGACCATTACAGCAGCGGCAGGGATGGCAGGCAATAACCAGCCGATCCTGTTTGACAATCACGGACCGGACACGCGCTACAGCGGACCGGTGAAGGTGGCGCAGACCATTACTTCCGCACTGGGGACGGGAGGCAACAATACGCCGCTTGCTGTCCATGGAGAACCCTACTGCATCGCCGGCAATGTCATCAACCGTCAGGATAAAAACGGGGGAAACGGCTGCGGCTATCAGCAGGGCGTCAGTTATACGCTGACAACGGAGGACAGGCACTGTGTGGCATACACGGATGACCTGCCGGAGCTTTATCAGGACGTGGTTGGAACATTGTGTGCCAAGGATGCAAAAGGGCTGAACAGTCAGTATGTCAGCCAGAGTAAATGCATTGTAAGCAGAAAGAAACGTGTGAGAAAACTCATACCGCTTGAGTGTGAAAGACTCATGGGGTTCCCGGATCACTGGACGGACATTCCGGGAGCAAGTGACAGTGTCCGGTACCGGGCATTGGGAAACAGCGTGGCAGTGCCGTGTGTGGAATATATCCTCTGCGGCATTGCTTATTTTTTAGAAAGACAGGAGGGAGAACGGGATGTACATATACCCGGATAATCTGAAATCGAAAGCGAGCATGTGGCTGTGGGAGTTAAAAGACCTTGCAGTGACAGGAATCATCGTACTGGTATCCGTGTTTGCATTTGCCTATGCAAAATTGTGGTTCCCGATGGTGATAGCAGGCGTATACGCATTTTTAACGATACAGGTGGAGGATACCACCATCTTAAAATTTATCCGCTATGCATGTGCGTATTTTTTGGTGGAACAGCAGCATTACGAATGGAGGTATACCGCAAATGAAACGGAAGAATGAACAGTCCACAAGGGAGCTGATGGGGACAAAGGAACTGTCGGATTACAGCATCCGCACCTACCGGAAGGATGAGCTGGTCTATTTTCTGATCCAGCCGAGCAACCTGTCCGTATTGTCGGAGGAGAGCCTTTCCGCAAGAATCTACGGACTTATGACGGTCTTAAAAGGCATCACGGAAATCGAGATGATGTGCTTAAATTCCCGTGAAAACTTTGAGGACAATAAAAGATATTTAAAGAACCGCGCGGAGGAAGAAACCAACCCGACTGTGCGGAAACTGCTGGAACTGGATGCAGGACACCTTGACCGGATGCAGGTGCAGATGGCAACGGCAAGGGAGTTCTTACTGATTATCCGGCTGAGAAACCAGAAGGAGAATGAAGTGTTCTCCTACTTAAACCGTATCGAAAAAATGCTGGTGGAACAGGGATTTACATCCAAAAGGGCGGATGAGGAGGACATGAAGAGGATACTGGCTGTTTACTTTGAACAGAATGTCACAACGGAAAAATTTGAAGAATTTGATGGGGAGAGGTGGATCATTTTAAATGAATAACAACAGAAAGAAAAAAACACAGACACAGACACCGGGGGAAGAGAGGCTTAAGAGTTTCCTTGACATGATCGCGCCGTCCGTCATCCAGTTTTACACGGACCATTATATCTGCGGGAATACGTTCCGCAGTGTCTGGGCACTCAGGGAATATCCGACTGCAACGGATGAGCAGGCGATCCTGCGCCACCTTGGGGAAAAGGACGGCGTGACACTGCGTATCTATACCAGACAGGTCACACCGGCAGAGGAGAAAAAAATCATCAGCAATGCGGCAAACAAGAACCGCATGAAACAGGGAAATACAGAAAATTTGCAGGAGACAGTCACGGCAGCGAGCAACCTGCAGGATGTGACCAACATCATTGCGACCATGCACCGCAACAGGGAGCCGTTACTTCATACGGCTGTGTATCTGGAGTTATCCGCAGCGGACATGGATAAGTTAAAGCTGCTGCAGACCGAAGTGTTGACAGAACTCATCCGCTCCAAATTGAACGTGGATAAGCTGCTGCTGCGCCAGAAGCAGGGGTTCTTATGTGTGCATCCGGCTGGCAGGAATGTCTTTCTGGAACAGTTTGAGCGTGCGCTTCCGGCTTCAAGTGTGGCAAACCTGTTCCCGTTCAACTACTCCGGCAAGACCGACAAGAATGGATTTTATATCGGGAGGGATAAATTTGGAAGCAATGTCATTGTAGATTTCAACCAGAGGGCGGATGACAAGACCAACGCCAACATCCTCATCCTTGGAAACTCCGGGCAGGGAAAATCCTACCTGTTAAAACTGATACAGACCATCCTGCGGGAGTCCGGGATGAAAGTCATCTGCCTGGACCCGGAGCATGAATATGTTGACCTGACCGGAAATCTGGGAGGCTGTTTTGTGGATCTGATGAGTGGGGAGTATATCATCAATGTGTTAGAACCCAAAACATGGGATGAAAACGGCAGCCCGGAGGATACGGAGGCACCTTATGCGTTCCGCTGTTCCTCAAAATTAAGCCAGCATATCTCCTTCTTAAAAGACTTTTTCCGAAGCTATAAGAATTTTACGGACAGCCAGCTTGACACGATAGAAATCATGTTGGCGAAACTTTATGAGAAGTGGAACATAAGGGACGATACGGACTTTGGCAGGCTTACGCCAAAGGATTACCCGGTTCTGTCTGACCTTTACGATCTGATGGAGGAGGAATACAAGCATTACGACGCGAAGAAGAAACAACTGTATACAGCAGAGCTTCTGCAGGAAATCTGTCTTGGGCTTCACTCCATGTGTAAGGGAGCGGAGTCCAAATTTTTTAACGGACATACGAATATCACGGACAGCAGCTTCCTGACTTTTGGTGTCAAGGGACTGCTTCAGGCGAGCAAAAATGTGAAGGATGCCATGCTGTTTAATGTGCTTTCCTACATGTCCAATGAACTTCTGACCAATGGGCATACGGCAGCCTGCATTGATGAGTTTTATCTGTTTCTTACCAACCTGACCGCCGTGGAATATATCCGAAACTTTATGAAACGTGTGCGTAAAAAGGACAGTGCCGTCATCCTTGCCAGCCAGAATCTGGAGGACTTCAATATCGATGGAATCCGGGAGTATACGAAACCGCTGTTTTCCATCCCAACCCATGTATTCCTGTTCAATGCGGGAAACATCGATTCCAGATTTTATATCGACACCCTGCAGCTTGAGCAGAGCGAATACAACCTGATCCGCTATCCGCAGAGGGGCGTGTGCCTTTATAAATGCGGAAATGAACGATACAACCTCATGGTACATGCACCGGAGTACAAGGAGAAACTGTTCGGAAGTGCCGGAGGACGATAAGTCAGGGAAAAAGGAAGGAGGGATGCCAAACTATGGACATGAGGGAGCAGAAATTCGGCATTGAGATCGAGATGACAGGTATTACCAGACAGCGTGCTGCGGAGGTCATGGCAGCCTATTTTTCCTCCACGGCCAGCTATGACGGTGGAAGCTATAAAGAGTACAGTGTCAGGGATGCGGCAGGCCGCAGATGGAAAGTCATGTATGACTCCAGCATTGAGGCACAGAAAAAAGGCGGCGGTTATGCGGGGGAGGAGTACAAGGTAGAATTTGTTTCCCCCATCTGTGAATACGCGGATATCCCTGTCATACAGGAACTCATCCGGCAGCTCCGGCATGCAGGTGCAGTGGCAGGAAAGAATACGGGCATCCATGTGCATATCAATGCGGCACCTCATGATGCAAGGACACTGCGGAACATCACCAACATCATGTACAGTAAGGAAGATTTGATCTATAAGGCACTTCAGGTAGATGTAGAGAGGGAGCACCGTTACTGCCAGAAGGTGGAAGAGGACTTTTTGCAGGAACTGAACCGGAAGAAGCCAAAGAGTCTGGAGGAAGTGAGCAGGATCTGGTACAAGGGGGCTGATGGAAGGCACAGGCATTACCATGAAAGCCGTTACCACTGTCTGAATCTGCACAGCGTGTTCCAGAAAGGAACGATTGAGTTCCGGCTGTTTAACTCCACCACCCATGCAGGAAAAATAAAGGCATATATCCAGCTCTGCCTTGCCATTTCTGCGCAGGCATTGAACCAGAAATGTGCCAGCCGCATCAAGACTGCCAGCACTAACGAAAAATATACGTTCCGCACCTGGCTGTTAAGGCTGGGAATGATCGGGGATGAATTTAAGACGGCGCGGAAGTTTCTTCTGGAAAATCTGGAGGGCGGCATTGCATGGAAGGACCCGGAACAGGCTGTGCGGCAGAAGGAAAGACTGCGGGCGATAAAAGAAAAGAAAGAAATGGAAACCGGACATGCACAACAGGCAGACAGCATGGAAGAAGAGGTGCCGGAGGATGCACAGGGAATGAACATGACCATGTAAAAACAAAACGCAGAGAAAGGAAAAAAGAATATGAACATGACAGGAAGAAGATATATTGCATACGGCTCGAACTTAAACCGGGAGCAGATGGCACTGCGCTGCCCTGATGCAAAGGTGGTAGGAACCGGGGAAATCAAGGACTATGAGCTGTTGTTCCGCGGAAACAGGAACGGGGCGGTGGCTACGGTGGAGCCGAAAAAAGGGGAGCGCGTGCCGGTGTTGATCTGGGAGATCAGTCCGAGAGATGAGTTTAACCTGGACCGTTATGAGGGATATCCGAGACTGTATGGAAAAGAAATGCTGGAGGTGGAGATGGAGGGAAAACGGGAGAAAATGATGGCATATACCATGACGGAGGGGTATGCCATGGGAGTCCCTTCGGAACATTACCTTGCGACCATCCGTACCGGATATCAGGAGGCGGGATTTGATGAGGATGTTCTGATGGCAGGTGTGGAAAAGAGCAGGGAGCGCATGAAACAGGAGATGGAAGCAGAGAGAATGGAGGAAGCACCATGGAGCCAGCAACTGCCGCTCTGATCGCAAGGGCAGCCATAGCAGCCGGAACCAATAAAAAAGTGTGGACAGGGATTGCCTCCGTACTGGCAGCCCTGTGTCTTCCGGTCATCCTTGCCGTCATGTGCTACATCAGCATTGCCTCCGGCGGAACAGAGCATAACCGGGCGGCAGTGCATCTGGCATTCGATGGAGGGGAGGCACCGGGCGGAATGCCTGCAGATTATCAGGCTTATGTCCGCCAGATGCAGGAAAGTTTTGCGGAGCTGGATGCCATATTAGATGACATCGATGGCATGACAGAAGGAGAACTGTGCGACAGGTATCTGGTCAAATCCGTTTTTTATTCTCTGTATTTCGGCGCAGACCGGGTACGGCTTGAGACGGATGATTATAAAAAATTTGCAGACTGTTTTGTGGATTATGAGGAACGGACACAAAACGCAGAGCAGGAGGACGGGACAGTCACGCTGGAAAAATATACCGTGGCAGTTGCCATTGGGGATAAGACAAAAATCTTCCAAAAACTTGCATCCGACTATGGAATTACCGCAACTTATGAACAACAGTCCAATGCAGTCAATGTGTGGTATGTGGCAAAGTATGACACGGCGGCCCCGACAGAGGGGGATGAATTTTCCGACTGGGGCGGCTGGAACGGGGCAGGGGATATCCATGTGTATGACCTGCCGGCTAACGGGAATGGAAGTGATATCGTACAGCTTGCATTATCAAGACTGGGGCATCCGTACTCGCAGGCACTCCGTGGGACCGGGAACTATGTCGACTGCAGTTACCTGACACTGTGGTGCTACAGACAGATAGGAATCTCCCTGCCGGGAACGGCGGCAGAGCAGGGAAGATATATGGTGGAGCATAACCTGACGGTTGCAAAGGAGTCCCTGCAGCCGGGGGACCTTGTGTTCTGGAGCCACAAACCAAACGGAAGATACATGAACATCACGCATGTGGGAATCTATGCCGGAAACGGCATGGTCGTGGATGCGTCCTATTCCAAGGGGAAGGTGGTATACCGTCCCCTGTTTGATAACGATAAGCAGGTACTGTATGGCAGGCCGCAGTAATTTTTCTGATGCCGCAGGCATCTGTTTTCCGCCAGAAAAATGGAAATGAAGGAGGAGTGATATGGCAGAAAAGGAAGTAAAAATCACCTTTGCCGGGGAGAAGCTGGAGGCATTAAGTTTCTTCCTGGCAGAGCAGGGAGGAAAAACCGTGGAGGAGCTGTTGAAGAGCCACCTCGATAAATCTTATGAGAAAAATGTTCCAGCACAGGTCAGAAAATTTGTGGAGAGCAGGATGGAAACCCCACAGGAGACAGCAAATCAGGAGCAGGAATCCCAGAGAACGGGAGGCACAAGACAGCAGAGGGCATCCGGCAGACGGAGCAGGGAGACGCAGAATCAGGAAGAGCAGCCGGGAGAGCCGGTGCCGGAAACCGTGGAAGAGACAGCAGAAAATACGATGGGCATGGGAATGTGAGGAGGATCAGTGAACGGATATGAAGAGAAAATAAAAGACAGCCTGTTTCTGGAAGTGTGCAATGCGGCAGGCAGAGAGGAATGGGACGGACTGGTGCATCAGCAGAAGGAAAACCTCATGCTGGTATGCCGTCTCAGCGGACATGATGAAAAGTTTCAGAGGGACTGCGGACTTGTTACCAGAGAGCAGATGGAGCATTGGGGGATAGAAGAAGGGGAGCTTTTTCAGGATGCATGGGCGAACATGTTTGCAAAGCGTCCGCCGGTCCTTATGGATTTTGAGGATGCCTATGGGCATCACTATGACCAGAATATCCTTGCGATGGAGAAAAAACCGGAGAGAATCTGGAGGACAGATGCCGACTTTTATGTCCTTACCAACAACGCGGACCATGGGGCGGTGTACATGATGGACGAGGCAACGCTGCAGAAATCAGCAGAAAAACTGAACGCAAATCTCATCGTCCTTCCGGCATCCATCCACGAAGTGTATCTCATGGTAGAGCGGGAAGGCCTTGACATGGAACGGCTGAGGAATGGGGTATATGGAGCAAACAGGGCGTTCCCAGAGGCAGACTATCTGTCCGATGAGATTTACCGATATGACAGGGATACGCACAGGCTGTCTGTCATACCGGCGAGCGTGCAGGAAGAGCAGGCAGGAATGGTGCTGTATCAATAGTGTGTTTTTCTGAAAGTGATTTCAACTGAGAGTTTATAGGAGGGAGAAACTATGAGAGCAGTATTTTCCAGAAAAGAGCCGCGGATAGAGGCGAAAGAGTTCTGTGTGGAAAAGGTCATCATGCTTCCGGCTGGGGAGTATGAATCTTTCACCAATCATCTGATGCACAAGCATGATTTTATCAGGGAAAATGTGGATTTCATGTATGAAAAAGATGGGGTGCGGCACTGTCTTTTAGTAACTGGAGAGGGCATGGAGGAAGGTGTGCTGGTGGAAAGCGAAGGGGCATCTTACGCCAGATACTTTGCATTTGTGCCATCGGTAAGCAGCATTTTGGAACAGGAGCAGGCAGTGAAGGAAACACAGGAGCTGTCCATGATAAAGGAAAACAGACAGGAAGAGCAGGCAGGAATGGTGCTTTCTTAATGGTGTGTTTTTCTGAAAATGATTTCAACTGAGAGTTTAAATTTGGAGGTAAAGTGATGAAACAGGCAGTCGTTACGATCAAATATGATGAGGAAAAGTTAAATGCTGTGAAACAGTACATGGGAAAAAAGGATGCGGATTTTGATGCAGAGCTGAAGGAAGTCCTTGGAAAAATGTATGAGAAATATGTGCCGCAGGCAGTCCGTGAGTACATTGAAAGCAGGGGGGATGTGCCGCCTGCAATCAAAAAGGCAAACCGCCAGCAGGGCAAAAACAGTGTGGCATCTGGCAGTGCTGCGGAGAATGAATAGGGAACGGAGGAAGCATGGACAAGATAAAGATTCTGAAAGTAGAGCCGGGGAAACCTCCCTGTGTGAAAGAGATTGCGAATGACTTTAAGGAAAGTCAGGCAGAGGTGGAGGGAGACATTGAGTGCGTTGGTCTGGGAGATGGATGTGTGGCAGTAATCAACGCTGAAGGAAAAATAAATGGAATGCAGCCAAACCGCAGGAATGGTGATGACATCATCTGCGGTCCATTTTTTATCTGTGGGGACAGCCCGGACGGTGATTTCATTTCCCTGACAGAGCATCAGATCGAGGAATATACCAGACGATTTGGAGGAATTGAGCAGTTTACAGGGCAGGAGCCGGAACTGGAGCCGCATATGACCATCCTCGCTTTTTAAGAAAGTGACAGGACAATGGAAAGGAAACGGCACAGACACCGCCGTGTGAGCCTGCGTGTGGCAACGTGTGCCGTTATTCTGCAAAACTGGATAAAGTGACCGACTAGGCTATATTCTGCCCTGTGTGAGCCGATTTGGAGAAATTAACAGAAAACCCGGAGTGCGGAGGCATCCAAGACTCCGAAAATGGGGATGAAAAGGGGCTGTAAAACAGGGTCGAAAATAGTGCAGGTTAAAGGGGTTATGCCGAAAAAGAGCGGCTTAACCCGTCAGACACCCACCGGCAGAGCCGTTGGGCAGTTCTAAGCATGGCATAACTTTTTTGGAAGATTCGGAAAGGTTATGCCATTTTTATTTTTGTTACAGCGCAATCAGGCAGTAGAGGCCGGCAGAAGTTATGCCTTTTGCAAAGACAGAGAAAAAAGGGAGGCAGAATGAATACAAAAGCAATTTATACCGTTCATGAAAACGGGAAGGAACACTATTTTTTTTCGGAACATGCAGGAGGGTTCAGTTACCCTTTTGCAGTAGCTGATTTTCTGCATAGCTTAAAGGGTGTGCTGAATGATCCGATGTCACCACAAAAAGGATTATGTGCGGCACCAATGCTGGAACAGATGAAAGGCAATTATTTGTTCCCGGAAGAGATAGAGGGAAAAGAATTATTTACTGCGGTTAAAAAAGAGCAGATGTTTCAACTTGCAGTGAAAGAGCAGGCATCATTTGGAATTGAAATCGATATGGAACAGGATACGGTATCATTCCATTTCCGGGAGGGAGAGGAAGAACTGCAGGAATTTTGTGACATAGGATTTCCAAGGCATGGAGAAACGGGAGAGTATAGCGGTGAAACCTTTTATTATGCCGCAGACAATCTAAGAGTCAAAAATATGTTGGACGGAATTGAAATGTCGATCAGTGCGGAAAACGAAGAAGCATACAGGAGCATGATATTAGAGGCTGTGCAGAAACAAACTGAGGAGCAGAGTACGGGAATAAGCCAGCAGATGTTGGATAGTGTGTAGGGTGACAAACAAATTTTACAGAATGGCAATTTGTAGAGATTGGTGTGTTTATTTTTCTGAGGTTTATGACGATATATTATATAGCATGGAGTTAATTCTAAACGGATTTTGAATTTAATTACAAGGAGGTTTTTATATGTCGATGAATATTAGCGGATCAGGTAATACATATAATGGCATCAATACAAATAGCAAACAATATAAGGCTTTGAAAGAAAAAGGCTGGTTATCAGGCGTTATACAAAATGAATCCATGATGTCACCAGAAGAAAAAGTGATATATGAAACGTTCGGTGGAAGAGATACGATTATTAAGAATTTGATGAAACAATTTGATTCGGATGGTGATTTACTGAATGCAAATGGAGTGGCAGGAATGGATGTTACTGGCAAAGGTACATCGTGGCAGAAACTTACGAGTGTATCTGAGGAATATCGTCAAAAGATGTTTGATAATGTGAAGAGGGAATTTATTCAGGAAAACGGTATTTCAAATGGTGATACAACGAAGCGTTCAGATATTTTCAAAGATTATCAGTTAAGTGTAAGTAAAGATAAACGTTTAAGTGGTACATGGACTTTAGAACAATATGAAGGACAGTATAGAGCCGCTATGTATGCAGCAGTGAAATCAGCTAATCCAAATTGGAAGCCGGGACAAAAGTTTGATACAAGCATTCTTGATAACGTTACAAGAGAATCAGTGGAATCTACTCTTGTAAAAAATGGTAATAGGTTAGTTCGTAATTCTATTGATGTATCAGTATAAAATACGATCACTTCAATTTGGGCTAAATAACCATTACCACAATTACAACTAAATAAAAACCCCGGCGTCAGAGCGTATAGAAAACAAATCTATGCGCTCTGTTTTTATGTAAAGGAGCAGATTTATGAAAAAATAGCAAGGCTGGACAGCGAGCCGCTGATAACACAAATTTACAAAGATAATTATGAAAAGGCAGTGTATGGGAACTGAAAAGATAAGAAAAGCATTTTATATTGAAGAAGAACTGCTGGGGCAGGTAGATGCCCTGTTACCACAGGCAGATGTGCGTTCACGAAACGAATTCGTCAATCGGGCACTGCGGTTTTATATCGGATATCTCACTTCGGAGAAAATAGAGAACTATATGCTGACAACCATCTCCTCCGTCATGCATGCAACGGTAAAGGACAGCGAGAACCGTATGGCTCGTGCGATGTATAAACTTGCAGTGGAGACTTCCAAGCTGTCCCATGTGATCGCATACAGCCATGGCGTGGATGAGCAGGCACTCGGAAAGCTGCAGGCGAAGTGCGCAGAAGAGGTGAAACGGATCAATGGAGCAGTGAGGTTTGAGGAGGCATATGAATATCAGCAGGGGGATCGTTTTTAAGAAATAATTTATTGAAATGCGGTAAGACTTACAGTATGATAAAAGAAAAGGAAGGAGTGGTGCATGATGACACAGATGAAGGAACGGGCAGTTGAGCTGATAGAACGTATTCCAGATGAAAAAATGTTTTATGTGATTAATATTCTTCAGAATCTTGAGGAAATGTCATCCAACAGACCTGCAGATAAGAAACAGGCAATGGAAGCACTCCAGAATGTGCTGAAGTTCAGCGGAAGATTACCGGAAGATTTTGACGCAGACAAGGAATTACAGGAGGCAAGGGAGGAAAAGTATGGTAATATTGGTTGACACAAATATTATTATAGATGCACTTGCCAATCGGGAACCCTATGCTGATGATGCAAAAAGAATTATGGAAAAATGTGCGGCAAGGGAAATCACAGGAATACTTGCGGCACATAGCATACCAAACTTGTTTTATATTCTTAGAAAAAATTTCAGTCAGGAAGAAAGAAGATTTCTTCTGAAAAATTTATGTGAGATATTTCAGATTTCTGACTTGAATGAAAAAAAGATAGTAGCTGCATTGGAAAACAATGCATTTTCAGATTTTGAAGATGGTCTGCAGGAAGAATGTGCAGTTGAGGCCATGGCAGATTATATTGTTACACGAAATCCGGCTGATTTTAAGCATTCAAGAGTAAAAGTAATTCTCCCAGACGAGTTGTTGAGAGAGTTAGAAAAAAATTAATTATCAGAAGGGAATACAGGACCATTACTTCGGTAGTGGTCTTTTCTGTACTCTTAAAAGCTGTGAATTTACGAGGAGGAAACATAGTTGAAAGATTTTGAAGGGTTCATTAAGAACTATGCTACCAGAGATTTTATCTATTTTTTTGCGGAAAAATCTATCGAAATATATAAAAATCAAGTAGAAAAATTAGAGGAAGATCTGGTATGTAATATTACATTTCCTTTAAACATTATTCAGCATGGTTTTATACATAAGCAGGCAAAAGTCATGTTATCGGCATGGGATATTCCGAACATGGCATATCTTTCTATCACGAATGCCAATGATTACAGAAATGATATTATGACAGAACAATTAGCAGGAAGAGTGGTCAACCTGTACCGTGGGTATGAAAATAAGCACTCAGGAAGTGAATATATTGGAAATAATGGATTGCCTGGTATATTCAAATATTTGATGGGAATGTCATATGAACAATTCAAATATGCAAATCCAGCATGGATATATCAGAACTATAACCGCAATTACCATATGCTGATTGGTTCACCTAATATTAACAGGGAAAAAATAGTTGATATCAATGTGATTACAAACGAATTATTTGGACTTACAGCAGAGGAATTGTTGGAAGTAGAATGTATTATCTGGTGGCTGTGTTCTATTCATCCAGATCCATTAAGCGCACCGGAAGAGTTATATAGAGAAAAAGAAAATAGCATTCTGACAAAGAAAAATCTGGAGCGGGTTATAAGTTATTATTCTGTGACTTATGAGCAGGTGAGAAACTCATCATTGGGAAAACAGATTTTTTACAACAAACCATTTGTGATTACGCAAAAGACAAAAGAAACGATTGCGGTCAGTTTCTATTTGGTACAGATGATGATAGCAGATGGATTGTACTGGCTGATTCGGGATTACTATCACAACAATCATTGGGGACAAAAATTTATAAATGCTTTTGGAGAGATGTTTGAGGATTACTTTGAAGAACTGGCAGGTTTATATCTGCCCAAGAATTCATGGCATAAGATTCCAGAGGAAAGAAAAAAGAGTGCAGATTATTATGTTGAAGTGGATGAAGCGGTATTTTTGTTTGAGTTAAAATCAGGATTACTAGGACTGGGAGCAAAACAGCAGGTGCCGGATGTTGGGCAGATTGATATATTTTATAACAGAAATATAAAAGAGGCATATGAGCAGTTGAAAGCTTCAGAGCAGGAATATAGAGGGGAGAAACCTGTAATAAAGGTTTTTCTTTTGTATGAGAGTATGACTAATACGCAGATGATCATGGCTTCATTGCCGGAAATATTTGAGCAGGACCCAGAATGTTATATCATGACAATAGATGATTTGGAAATGCTTCTGGCTGCCTATAAAAAGGATAAGAGCAGATTTGATGCTGTTGTGAAAGCACTTGTTGAAAATAAAAGAGGAGGCAACGACTATAAGAGTGTTCTGGAAATATTGAATATATATCAGGCAGTTGGTGATATGCATTTTATTGAAGAAAGAGATTATTTCAAAAAAATAGCAGAAAAGCTGAAAAAGGAATTAGGGACAGACCAATAAGGAGGACACCATGCCTAAACTTATCCTACGCTGTAACTACCTCAAGAACTCCCCGCCCGCACACCTTGCCAATTACATCAATTACATCGGCACCCGTGAGGGAGTGGAGAAGGTAGGCAGCACGACATCTTCACTGCCAGCCACCGACCGGCAGAAAAGTCTGATTGCAGATATTCTGGCGAAGATTCCCGATGCAAACCGGATGCATGAGTACCACGATTATATTCAAAGACCGACCAGAGAAAATGCATCGGAGTTTATCACGCAGGCGTTGGAAAATAACCTTGACATCATAGCGAAAAAGAAAAATTACATCGATTATCTGGCAAACAGACCGGGAGTAGAAATCATAGGTACTCACGGTCTGTTTTCAAATGAGGGGGAACCGGTGGTGCTGTCCCGTGTGGCAGAAGAGGTGGCAAACCATCCCGGTGTGATCTGGACGAATGTCATCAGCCTGCGGAGGGAGGATGCCGAGCGGCTTGGCTATGACAGTGCTGCACAGTGGCAGGCATTACTAAGGAGCAGGGTGCAGTTGCTGTGTGAAAATTATAAGATAGACAGCCGGAACCTGAAATGGTATGCGGCATTCCATAATGAATCCCATCATCCCCATGTGCATCTGGTGGTCTATTCTTCCGATCCGTCCGAGGGATACTTGACGGCAAAGGGAATCGATGCCATGCGTTCTGCATACGCACATGATATTTTCCGGCAGGAGTTTCTAAGCATCTATGAGAAAGCAACTGAACAGAGAAACCAGTTAAAAGAGCAGGCAGAAAAAAGTCTGCTTTTTTTGTTGCAGCAAATGCAGGAGGGAGTCTGCCATAATCCCAAGATTGCAGAACAGATGCAGCTTTTATCCAGACGGTTAAAAAATACCGGAGGGAAAAAGGTGTATGGATACTTGAAAGCAGATGTGAAAGCCATCGTAAATGACATTGTAGATGAACTGGCGAAGGAAGAGCGTGTGGCAGAATGCTATCAGGCATGGTTAAAAAGCAGGGAGGAGATACAGCATTACTATAAAGATTCGGAAATAGAGAGGATACCGCTGTCACAGCAGAAGGAGCTAAAGAGTATCAAAAACATGGTCATCCGTGAGGCAGTCCGTTTTGGAGAAGGGCATCTGTATCTGGAAGAAGCGGAAACAGGAATGGAACGGCTGGAAGAGATATCCGAACAGCAGACAGAAAGCATTGCCGCATTGCAGGGGGAGGACATGCCGGATATCCTGCCTGGACAGACGGAAATGGAGGAGCAGGAATCAGACAGGCAGGAAGAAGAGCATGGGGAATCCGTTTCTTATTTTGCCAGATGGACAGACCGGTATAAAGAAGCAAGGGAATATCTCTATGGCACGATGGAGACAGAACCGGATGAGGAGGCAGCCCATGAGATTATGCTGGAAGAGGCAGAGCAGGGAAATGCGTATGCCATGCACGACATGGGAAAGATTTATGCGCAGGGCATTGGCTGTGAGGCAGACAAAGAAAAGGCAGATGTGTGGTACAAAAAGGCATTGGACGCCATGCAGTATGTAGAGCGGAAGAAAAAGAATACCTATCTGGAATACCGTATCGGAAAAATGTACCAGTACGGACTTGGCACAGAAGAGAATCTGGAACAGGCAGCGGAGTGTTTTTCCAAGGCGGCAGCAAAGGAACATAAGTATGCGCTCTATTCCCTTGGCATGCTCTATCTGCAGGGGAAGGGAGTAGAGCAGGATGAGGAAACCGCATATAGTCTGCTGTTCCGTTCTTACAGCAAGGGAAATCCCTATGCGGCGTATGAGCTTGGAAAACTCTATGCGGCAGGATGCGGAACAGAGAAAAATCAGGAGAAATCGGAAAATTGTTATCGTGCTGCTTTTTTAGGTTTTCTGAATCTGGAGAAAAAATCAAAGGATGATACGCTCTGGTATCGTATCGGCTGTATGTATCTGCATGGGATCGGGACAGA